>NZ_JBIRPW010000003.1:0-585338 GCF_044332905.1 Streptomyces sp. NPDC021224
TGGGTTGATAGGCCGGATGTGGAAGCCCTGTAAGGGGTGGAGCTGACCGGTACTAATAGGCCGAGGGCTTGTCCTCAGTTGCTCGCGTCCACTGTGTGGTTCTGAAACAACCAGCCATCACAATCCCCTGTACGGGTTCATCCCGTGGGTTGTGGTGTGTGTTTCATGGTGTTTCGGTGGTCATAGCGTTAGGGAAACGCCCGGTTACATTCCGAACCCGGAAGCTAAGCCTTTCAGCGCCGATGGTACTGCAGGGGGGACCCTGTGGGAGAGTAGGACACCGCCGAACAAATATTGATGAAGGCCCCGGCCCCGAGCTTTGTCTCGTGGGCCGGGGCCTTTTTCGTTGCCCGTCACCCGGTGTTCACGTCACGCCAGGACGCTGAACGTCCCGAACTGGCGGAGGTGTGGAGACGTGCAGCAGATGACGACTGCCGGACGGCGGCACAGGATCGCTTCGGACACGACGGCCGCCGCGCTGCGCGACGTGCTGGTGGGACTCGGCATAGGCGGCGGAGACGAGGTCATCGTGCCGTCCTTCGGGCCCGGTGCGCCTGCCGATGCCGTACGGCTGGCCGGCGCCGTACCGGTCTTCGCCGACATAGACCCGCGGACGTTCTGCCTCGACCCACAGGCGGTCGAGGCCGGTCTGACGTCCCGGACCGCCGCCATCGTGCCCGTGCACGTCTTCGGACACCCGGCGCCCATGGCGGAGCTGACGGAGCTGGCCGAGCGGCGGGCGCTGGCCCTCGTGGAGGAGGGCGAAATCGCCGACGACGCAGGGGCGGTGGCGCGGCGGCGGGCGCACGCGCGGTTCCTGGACTCGGCGTTGAAGGGCGTGGTCGTGCCCTACACCGCGCCGGGGGCGCACCACCTCTACCACCGCTACACCGTGCGTGTTCCGGGCAACGGGCGGCCCGACCGGGACGCCTTCGCGGCCGCCCTGGCGGCGCGTGGGGTCCGGGCGACGGTGAGTGTGCCCGTACCCGTGCACCGGATGCCGGCGCACCGGTCGGGAGACATGCTGCCCCAGACCGAGCGGGTGGCGGCCGATTCCCTGTCGCTGCCGGTGCATTCCGGCATCACACAGCGGGAGTTGACGCACATCGCGGACACCTGCAACGCGCTCGGTGGGCTCATGTGATCCGGTCCGCCGGGCGGTCGGAGACGCCCGGGTCCGGGGCGGACGGCTGAGTTTCCCGCACAGCCGTTCATGGGCTACGATCTTCCCGTCGACGCGCCCCAATAGCTCAGTCGGTAGAGCGTCTCCATGGTAAGGAGAAGGTCTACGGTTCGATTCCGTATTGGGGCTCTGACAAGGAAAGGCCTCCCGCTGCGAGCGGGAGGCCTTCCTGCTGTCCGGGGACTGGGAGCGCCCGGCGGTCAGTCCTGCGGGAGGGCCGGGACGCGCATCGCCAGGATGGCCATGTCGTCGGACGGGGCGTCGGCGGCGAAGCGTTCGACCGCGCGCTGGATGCGGGCGGCGACGGCGCCCGCGGTGAGGCCGGTGCAGGTGGCGAGCACGTCCGCGAGGCCGTCGTCGCCGAGCATCCGGGTGCCCTCGCGGCGTTCGGTCACGCCGTCCGTGACGCACAGCAGGACGTCGCCCGGGTCGAGGGTCACGGACTGCTCGACGAGTTCCAGGTCGTCCATGACGCCCAGCAGCGGCTGGGGTTCGGCGGCGGGTTCCACCGAGCCGTCGGGGCGCAGACGTAGCGGGAGCGGGTGGCCCGCGCAGACCATGCGCAGCACCGCACTGCCGTCGTGCTGCGGCCACAGCTCGCCGTAGAGGAGGGTCAGGAAGCGGCTGCGGGCGCCTTCGTCGAGGATGGCGGCGTTGAGGCGTTCCAGGACGGCGGGGCCGCCGAAGCCCTCGCGGGCGAGGAGCCGCAGGGCGTGCCGGGCCAGGCCCGTGACGGCGGCGGCTTCCGGGCCGGTGCCGCAGACGTCGCCGATGGCGAAGCCCCAGCAGCCGTCGCGGATGGGGAAGAGGTCGTAGAAGTCGCCGCCGACCTCGTTGCCCTCGCCCGCGGCGCGGTAGACCACCTCGACCTCGACACCGGGGACGCGCGGGAGTTCCGGCGGAAGGAGGCTGCGCTGGAGGGCCTGGCTGATGGCGGTGCGCTCGCTGTAGAGGCGGGCGTTGTCCAGGGCGAGGGCGGCCCGTCGGGAGAGATCCTCGGCCAGTTCCAGGATCTCCTGGCGGAAGCGCTCGTCAGTGGGTTTGCCGAGCGTCAGCATGCCGATGACGCGGTTGCGGGCGACCAGCGGCAGGACGACCGTCTCGCCGCCGACGGCGGCCGCCGTGGCGAGGGCGACACCGGGTGCGCTGACCGGGCGGCCGGGGAGGGTCGCCGCGCCGCTGGGGCCGACGCCGAGGCTGCGCAGCGAGGCGCGCAGGGCGCTGGAGTGGGCGGCGTCGGAGGGCGCGGTCCAGACGCGGGCACCGGGGGTGGGGTCGGGGTCCGGCGGGCGGACCTGGGAGAGCAGGGCCTTGATGCCGTCGATGCGGTCCTCGTCCTCGTGCAGGACGAAGGCGAGTTCCGGTTCGGACTGCTCGGCGATGGTGTAAACGGCGCACCAGCTGGCGAGCGTGGGCACGGTCATCTGCGCCATGAGCGCCAGCGTCTGGTCGCGCTCCAGCGTTCCGGCGAGCAGGTCGGAGGCCTCGACGAGGAAGGACAGCGAGCCGCGGCGGAGCCGCTCCAGTTCGGTCAGCCGGGCGCTCTCGACGGCCAGCGCGATGCGGTCGGCGGCGAACTGGAGCCGCAGCGCCTCCTGGTTGGAGTAGCGGCCCGGGGCCTCCGCGGCCACGCCGAGCGAACCGGTGAGGCGGCCCTCGACCTTGAGCGGCACGGTGACGACGGAGCGCATGCCCGTCCCCGACAGCAGGGGCACGGCGCCGGGGACGGCGGTGAGGTCCTCGTGGACGGCGGGCATGCGGGCGCTGCCGTAGCGGCCGGTCCCTGCCTCGACGGGGACGCGGGCGAAGCGCTGGCGGGCCGAGGGCAGACCGGTGGAGGCGCGGACTTCGAGTTCGGTCTCGTCGTCGGTGGCGAGCAGCAGGTAAGCGGCGTCACCGTCGAGCATGTCGCGGGCGCGTTCCACGGTGCGCTGGAGCAGGCCGTCGAGGTCGTCGGGGGCGGGGGAGCCGATGAAGACCTCGAAGGCGTCGGTGCTCTTGCCGCGCTGCACCAGGCCGGGCTCGGAGGGTGCGGAGCCGCGGGCGGGTGTCTCCAGGATCGCGCGCTCCTCGGCCCGCACCAGCAGGCACACCGTGGAGGGCTCGCCCGCGCTGTCGCGGATGCGCAGGTGCGAGCCGTAGACGGGCACGACGCGGCCGGCGCCGTTGCGCAGCCCGTAGGTTCCTTCCCAGCGGGAGAGCTGGAGGGCCTCGGCGAGGCCGAGGCCGGTGCCGGGGGTCTGCGGCCAGGCGGTGAGGTCGGCGAGGGACTTGCCGACGACGTCGGCGGCGGGGTGGCCGAAGAGCTCGGCCGCGTCGTCGTTCCAGCGGGTGACGGCGCCCTGCCGGTCGATCTGGACGACGGCCACCCGGACCCGCTCGTCGGCCTCGGGGAGGTCGGCGGTGGCCAGCAGCGGGCCGGCCGAGCGCGTCCCCGCGGGGCGTTCGGGCAGGTCGAGCTGGAACCAGACGTGCTTGCCCGCGGCCGTGTACTCCACGCCCCAGCGGCTGGCGAGGGCGGCGCACAGCAGCAGTCCGCGACCGCCTTCGTGGTCGGGGTCGCGGTGCGGGCGGCCGCGTCCCTGGAGCGGCACCTCGCGTTCCGGGTAGTGGTCGGCGACCTCGACGCGTACGGCTGTCTCGTAGCGCAGGCAGCGTACGTCGGCGGCGGTGCCCGCGTGGACGACGGCGTTGGTCACGAGTTCGCTGGTCAGGACGACGGCGTCGTCCACCACGTCGGCGAAGCCCCAGCCGTGCAGTGTGTCGCGTACGAACGCCCTGGCCACGGCGACGGACCTGCCGACCGGTTCGAAGCTGGCCGTTGCCCGAGCCGTGATCACGGATCTCCTCATGACGGATTCGGTGGTCTCCCGCGGACGCCGCGGGCGGGTGCCGGGTACGGTCGCCCGACTGCGCACGCCGCGTCGTCCTGCCATCAGGCAAGGCTAGTGCGTCGCGCTCCGGCCGTCCCGTGGGTGGTCAAACCGGAACGTTCCGCGCCGGATGGGGGGCGTACGCGGGGCGTGCACCCGCGTGTACGGGGGGCGACGGCTCCTAGCGTCAACGCTTCTGTTGCGCACGGGTTACTCCGGATGTTGCGGGCCCGGCAGACGAAAGTGGAAGACTGGAGGGGCCCAACTCGGGTACATGCAGGTCGATCGACCCTCCAGGAGGGACACGGTGGAGTCTGGCGCATCGGCGCGGGGCGCGGTCACGCGTACGAAGAACGGGCGTTCCCGGGCCGGCGGGACCGTAGAGGTCGACGCGGCCGCGCTCTCCAAGCTGCTCTCCGCGCTGTCGGCGATGCGGGACGGCAACTTCCGCCGCCGGCTGACGGTGACCGGCGACGGGGTGATGGCCGAGGTGGCCGCCGTCTTCAACGAGGTCGCCGACCGTAACCAGCACCTCACCGGGGAGCTGGCCCGGGTGCGCCGCGTGGTCGGCCGGGAGGGCAAACTCACCGAGCGGCTGGAGACGGGGGCCTGCGAGGGTGCCTGGGCGGCCGCGATCGAGGCGTCGAACGCGCTGGTGGACGACCTGGTGCGGCCCGTCTCCGAGGTGGGCCGGGTGCTGTCGGCGGTGGCCGAGGGCGACCTGGAACAGCGCATGGACCTGCGGGCGCAGAACGCCGACGGGACCGGGCACCCGCTGCGCGGCGAGTTCCTGAAGGTCGGCCGCACCGTCAACGGCCTGGTGGACCAGCTGTCGGCCTTCACCGACGAGGTGACCCGGGTCGCCCGTGAGGTGGGCACCGAGGGCAAGCTCGGCGGCCAGGCGAAGGTGCGCGGGGTGGCCGGGTCCTGGAAGGACCTGACGGACTCCGTCAACACCATGGCGTACCGCCTGACGGCGCAGCTGCGCGACATCGCCACCGTGACGAACGCGGTGTTCAAGGGTGACCTGTCACGCAAGGTGACCGTGCATGTCGACGGCGAGATGCTGGAGCTGAAGAACACCGTCAACACGATGGTGGACCAGCTCTCGTCCTTCTCCTCCGAGGTGACGCGGGTCGCGCGCGAGGTCGGCACCGAGGGCGAGCTGGGCGGCCAGGCGCAGGTGCCGGGCGTGGCCGGTGTGTGGAAGGACCTCACCGATTCGGTGAACCTGATGGCCGGCAACCTGACGGCCCAGGTCCGCGACATCGCGCAGGTGACGACCGCGGTCGCGAACGGCGACCTGACGCAGAAGATCACCATCGGCGCGCGCGGCGAGGTCGCCCAGCTGGCCGAGACGATCAACGCGATGACCGAGACGCTGCGCACCTTCGCCGACGAGGTCACCCGCGTCGCCGGGGAGATCGGCGCGGAGGGCCAGCTCGGCGGTCAGGCGCAGGTGCCGGGTGCGGCGGGGACGTGGAAGGACCTGACCGATTCGGTCAACACCGCTTTCCGCAACCTGACGGCCCAGGTGCGGGACATCGCGCAGGTGACGACCGCGGTCGCGGGCGGTGACCTGTCGCAGAAGGTCACGGTGGACGTCTCCGGCGAGATGCTGGAGCTGAAGAACACCGTCAACACCATGGTCGACCAGCTGTCGGCGTTCGGCGCCGAGGTGACGCGGGTGGCCCGCGAGGTCGGCGTCGAGGGCATCCTCGGCGGTCAGGCGCAGGTGCCGGGTGCGGCGGGGACGTGGAAGGACCTGACGGATTCGGTCAACACCGCCTTCCGCAACCTGACCGGGCAGGTCCGCAACATCGCCCAGGTCACGACGGCGGTCGCCAACGGCGATCTGTCGCAGAAGGTCACGGTGGACGTCTCCGGCGAGATGCTGGAGCTGAAGAACACCGTGAACCGCATGGTGGACCAGCTCGGCTCGTTCGCCGCCCAGGTGACGCGGATGGCCACCGACGTGGGCACGGAGGGGCGCCTCGGCGGCCAGGCCCGCGTGGACGGGGTCAGCGGCACGTGGAAGGACCTGACCGACTCCGTCAACTTCATGGCCGGCAACCTGACCTCTCAGGTGCGGCAGATCGCCCAGGTCACGACGGCGGTGGCGCGCGGTGACCTGTCGCAGAAGATCGACGTGGACGCGCGTGGCGAGATCCTGGAGCTGAAGAACACCATCAACACGATGGTGGACCAGCTGTCGTCCTTCGCCGAGCAGGTCACGCGGGTGGCGCGCGAGGTGGGCACCGACGGGCGGCTGGGCGGTCAGGCACAGGTGCCGGGCGTGGCCGGCGTGTGGCGCGACCTCACCGACTCGGTGAACTTCATGGCCGGCAACCTGACGGCCCAGGTCCGCAACATCGCCCAGGTCGCCACCGCGGTCGCCCGCGGTGACCTGTCGCAGAAGATCGACGTGGACGCGCGCGGCGAGATCCTGGAGCTGAAGAACACCCTCAACACGATGGTGGACCAGCTGTCGTCCTTCGCCGAGCAGGTCACGCGGGTGGCGCGCGAGGTGGGCACCGAGGGCATCCTCGGCGGCCAGGCCGAGGTCAAGGGCGTCAGCGGGACGTGGAAGGACCTGACCCAGTCCGTCAACTTCATGGCGAACAACCTGACCAGCCAGGTCCGCAACATCGCCGACGTCACCAACGCGGTCGCCCAGGGCGACCTGTCGCGGAAGATCACCGTCGACGCCAAGGGCGAGATCCTCGCGCTGGTCACGACGGTGAACACCATGGTGGACACGCTGTCGGCGTTCGGCGACGAGGTGACCCGGGTGGCCCGCGAGGTCGGCACCGAGGGCCAGCTCGGCGGCCAGGCCCGGGTGCGGGACGCGTCGGGCATCTGGAAGGACCTGACCGACAACGTCAACCTGATGGCGAACAACCTGACCGGCCAGGTGCGGTCGATCTCCTCGGTGGCCACCGCGGTCGCCAACGGAGACCTGACCAAGAAGATCACCGTCGAGGCGCGCGGCGAGGTCGCGCAGCTCGCCGAGACCATCAACACGATGGTGGACACGCTGTCGGCGTTCGGTGACGAGGTGACCCGGGTGGCCCGCGAGGTGGGCACCGAGGGCATCCTGGGCGGCCAGGCGCGCGTCCCGGGCGTCGCGGGGACGTGGAAGGACCTGACGGAGTCCGTCAACGGCATGGCGTCGAACCTGACGGGCCAGGTGCGGCAGATCGCGCAGGTGACGACGGCGGTCGCGCGCGGCGACCTGTCCAAGAAGATCGACGTGGACGCGCGCGGCGAGATCCTGGAGCTCAAGACGACCATCAACACGATGGTCGGCCAGCTCTCCGCCTTCGGTGACGAGGTCACGCGGGTCGCGCGCGAGGTGGGTACGGAAGGACGGCTCGGCGGCCAGGCCCGGGTGCCCGGGGTATCGGGCATCTGGAAGGACCTCACCGAGTCGGTGAACCTGATGGCCAACAACCTGACCAGCCAGGTCCGCAACATCGCCCAGGTCGCCACCGCGGTGACCCGCGGCGACCTCAACCTGCGCATCGACGTGGACGCGGCGGGCGAGATCCTGGAGCTCCAGGACTACATCAACACGATGATCGTGCGCCTGCGCGAGACCACGCTGGCCAACAAGGAGCAGGACTGGCTCAAGGGCAACCTGGCCCGTATCTCCGGCCTCATGCAGGGCCGCCGCGACCTCGGCGACGTGGCCGCCCTGATCATGAGCGAGCTGACACCGGTCGTCTCCGCCCAGCACGGCGCCTTCTACCTCGCCGAGGACACCACGGAGGTCGGCGAGGAGTACGAGCTGCGGCTGCGCGGCAGCTACGGATTCTCGCGCCGCGCCATGTCGACGGTCTTCCTGCCCGGCGAGGGGCTCATCGGGCAGGCCGCGGTGGAGAAGCGGCCGATTCTCATCGAGAACGTCCCGCCGGGTTATCTGAAGATCACCTCGGGGCTCGGCGAGGCACCGCCGGCGCATGTGATCGTGCTGCCGGTGCTGTTCGAGGGCCGGGTGCTCGGCGTCATCGAACTGGCGGCTTTCCAGCCGCTCACGGAGATCCAGAAGGACTTCCTCAACCAGATCACCGACATCATCGCCATCAGTGTCAACACGATCAGTGTCAACACCAAGACCGAGTATCTGCTCAAGCAGTCGCAGGAACTGACCGAGCAGTTGCAGGAACGGTCGGGCGAACTGGAGAACCGGCAGCGCGCGCTGCAGCTCTCCAACGCGGAACTGGAGGAGAAGGCCGAACTCCTGGCCCGGCAGAACCGCGACATCGAGGTCAAGAACACCGAGATCGAAGAGGCCCGGCAGGTCCTGGAGGAGCGGGCGGAACAGCTCGCGGTCTCGATGCGCTACAAGTCCGAATTCCTCGCCAACATGTCGCACGAACTGCGCACCCCGCTGAACTCGCTGCTCATCCTGGCGAAACTGCTCGCCGACAACGGCGACGGCAATCTGTCGCCCAAGCAGGTCGAATTTGCCGAGACGATCCACAGCGCCGGTTCGGACCTGCTGCAGCTGATCAACGACATCCTGGACCTGTCGAAGGTCGAGGCGGGCAAGATGGACGTCTCGCCGACACGTATCGCCCTGGTGCAGCTCGTCGACTACGTGGAGGCCACCTTCCGGCCGCTCACGGCGGAGAAGGGCCTGGACTTCTCGGTGCGGGTCTCGCCGGAGCTGCCGGTGACGCTGCACACCGACGAGCAGCGGCTGCTGCAGGTGCTGCGCAACCTGCTGTCGAACGCGGTCAAGTTCACCGACAGCGGCTCGGTGGAGCTGGTGATCAGGCCGGCCGGCAGCGAGGTGCCGCAGTCGATCCGCGAGCAGCTGCTGGAGGCGGGCACGCTGCGCAGCCCCGACCAGCCGCTCATCGCCTTCTCGGTCACCGACACCGGTATCGGCATCGCGGCCGGCAAGATGCGGGTGATCTTCGAGGCGTTCAAGCAGGCGGACGGCACGACCAGCCGCAAGTACGGCGGTACGGGCCTGGGCCTGTCGATCAGCCGCGAGATCGCCCGGCTGCTCGGCGGCGAGATCCACGCCGACAGCCAGCCGGGCCGCGGCTCGACCTTCACGCTGTACCTCCCGCTGAGCCTGGGCCGGGACGCCGACATCCCGCAGGCGACCCCGCAGCTGCCGGCCGGCGCCGGCGACCAGGAGGGCGCCGCGGGCGGCCGTACCCGCAGCCCCGGCAGCAGCCTGGCCCGGCTGCGCCGCCGCTCGGCCCTGCAGGCCGCGCAGCCCGCCGCCGCGGTGGAGAGCGGCGAGGAGACGGCTTCCGGGCAGTGGGCGGAGCACGGCGAGCCGGGGGAGTCGCGCTTCACCGGCGGATTCCACGGTGAGAAGGTGCTCATCGTCGACGACGACATCCGCAACGTCTTCGCGCTCACCAGCGTCCTGGAGCAGCACGGGCTGACGGTGCTCTATGCCGAGAACGGCCGTGAGGGCATCGAGGTGCTGGAACAGCACGACGACATCGCGATCGTGCTGATGGACATCATGATGCCGGAGATGGACGGATACGCCACGACCACGGCGATCCGCAAGATGCCGCAGTTCGCCGGGCTGCCGATCATCGCGCTGACGGCCAAGGCGATGAAGGGCGACCGGGAGAAGAGCATCGAGTCGGGAGCTTCGGACTATGTCGCGAAACCGGTGGACACCGACCACCTGCTCAGCCTCATGGAACAGTGGATGCACTCACGCTGAGCAAGAAAGTTGAATTTTTTCCGACCGGAGGGTCCCTCACACGTGTGAGGGCGCGAGGATGAGGGAACCTTCTCGTCTCCGCCCGCGTTTTCGGTGCGTGGTGAGTGACGTGACGGTGACAGGGTGTGGCGAACGGCGGGGTGCGGCTACCATGACCGGCACAAGGACGGGCGGCGCGACGGAGTCGTCCCTGGGGGCGGCGACCGGTGTGATGCCGGGGCGAGGAGGGCGGGCCATGGTGCAGAAGGCCAAGATCCTCCTGGTCGATGACCGGCCGGAGAACCTGCTGGCGCTGGAGGCGATTCTCTCGGCGCTCGATCAGACTCTGGTCAGGGCATCGTCCGGGGAGGAAGCGCTCAAAGCGCTGCTCACCGATGATTTCGCGGTGATCCTGCTCGACGTGCAGATGCCGGGCATGGACGGCTTCGAGACGGCGGCGCACATCAAGCGGCGGGAGCGGACACGGGACATCCCGATCATCTTCCTGACCGCGATCAACCACGGCCCGCACCACACCTTCCGGGGTTACGCGGCGGGCGCGGTCGACTACATCTCGAAGCCCTTCGACCCGTGGGTGCTGCGGGCCAAGGTGTCGGTGTTCGTCGACCTGTACATGAAGAACTGCCAGCTGCGCGAGCAGGCCGCGCTGCTGCGGCTGCAACTGGAGCAGGGCGCGCCCTCGGGTACGGGCTCGGACGGCTCGAAGGAGCCCGCGGGTCTGCTCGCCGAGCTGTCCGCGCGGCTGGCCGCCGTCGAGGAGCAGGCCGAGGCGCTGGGCAAGCAGCTGGGCGAGTCCTCGGACGCGGCCGCGGTGGCCACCGCGGCCCACCTGGAGCGCAAGCTGACCGGCCTGCGCCGCGCGCTGGACGCGCTCGACCCGGGCAGCGGCGGCGGGATCGTACGGCAGTCCGCCGGCGGCGAGTAGCGCCGTCGGCGCCGCCGGGGCCCTGTGGCAACGGAGGTTGACGCCGGGTCAACGGGGCCGCGGGAACCGTCCGACACGAACGGGCGTATCCGCAGGGGCACGTGTTCACCGATCACAAGGGCGGTAACCTCGGCACCATGGCCTCACGTACGTCCGGCACCGCCAAGAAAGCCCCGGCGAAGCCTGCGGCCAAGAAGCCCGCCGCGAAGAAGACCGCGGCCAAGAGCGCCGCGAAACCGCCCGCCAAGAAGGCGGCAGCGGCGCCCAAGCCCGCGCCGAAACCGGCGCCGTCGCCGACCAGCGGCATCCTGCGGATGTTCCGCGCGCTGTGGCTGGGCCTCGCCCACGCGGTCGGCGCGATCTTCCGGAGCATAGGGCGCGGTGCCCGCGGACTCGACCCCGCGCACCGCAAGGACGGCCTGGGCCTGCTGCTGCTGGGTCTCACCCTGGTGGTCGCCGCAGGGACCTGGTCGAATCTGCGCGGCCCCGTCGGCGACCTGGTAGAGCTGCTGGTCACCGGCGCCTTCGGACGGCTGGACCTGCTGGTGCCGCTCATGCTCGGCGCGGTCGCGGTACGCCTCATGCGGCACCCGGAGCAGCCCGAGGCCAACGGCCGGATCGTGATCGGCCTGTCCGCCCTCGCCATCGGCATCCTCGGGCTGATCCACGTGGCCTGCGGCTCGCCCGCCCGGAGCGACGGGGCCACCGCGCTGCGCGACGCCGGCGGCCTGATCGGCTGGGCCGCCGCCTCGCCGCTCGTCTACACCGTCGGCGGTTTCCTGGCGGCGCCGCTGCTGCTGCTGGTCACCGTCTTCGGGCTGCTCGTCGTCACCGCCACCCCGGTGCACGCCGTGCCGCGGCGGCTGCGGGCCGCCGGCGCCAGGGTCGGCCTGTACGCGGCGCCGCCGGACCCCGAGGCCGTACCGCTGGAGGAGTTCTTCGACGAGGACGAGGCGGCCGGCGCGGCCGAGCCCGAGGATCTGTCGCCGGTGCGCCGGCTGCCCCGGCGGGCGGCCAAGCGGGACGAGCCGTACGACATGGAGAGCGAGGGCGCCGACACGTCCGCCGATCCGGCCGCGGGACTGCCCGCCGAGCCGCCCGCGGACGAGCCCCGGCCGCGTCGCAGGCCGCGCCGCCGCAGCGAGGAGCTGCCCGCCGCGCAGGGGGACGCGCCGGACGCGGTCGACGTGGCCGCCGCCGCGGCCGCTGCGCTGGACGGCGCGGTGCTGCACGGCCTGCAGCCGTCGCCGCTGGTGGCCGACCTGACCAGCAACCTGCGCAAGCCGGTACCCGCCGCCCGCGCGCAGGAGGACACCGGCTCGGACGGCGTGCCCGACCTGACCAAGCAGAGCGCCGAGGCGGGCGAGCCGCTGCCGCCGCGCGCCGAGCAGCTCCAGCTCTCCGGCGACATCACGTACGCGCTGCCGTCGCTCGACCTGCTGGAGCGCGGCGGCCCCGGCCGTACCCGCAGCGCCGCCAACGACGCGGTGGTGGCGGCGCTCACCCAGGTCTTCAAGGAGTTCAAGGTCGACGCGGTGGTGACCGGCTTCACCCGCGGGCCGACGGTCACCCGTTACGAGGTGGAGCTGGGCGCGGCGGTCAAGGTCGAGCGGATCACCGCGCTGGCCAAGAACATCGCCTACTCCGTCGCCAGCCCCGATGTGCGGATCATCAGCCCGATCCCCGGCAAGTCCGCGGTCGGCATCGAGATCCCGAACAGCGACCGCGAGATGGTCAACCTCGGCGACGTGCTGCGCTCGGCCGACGCCGCGGGTGAGGACCATCCGATGACGGTGGCGCTCGGCAAGGACGTCGAGGGCGGCTATGTGATGGCCAACCTCGCGAAGATGCCGCACGTGCTGGTGGCCGGTGCGACCGGCTCCGGCAAGTCCTCGTGCATCAACTGCCTGATCACCTCGGTCCTGGCGCGTGCGACGCCGGACGAGGTGCGCATGGTGCTGGTCGACCCCAAGCGCGTCGAGCTGACCGCCTACGAGGGCATTCCGCACCTGGTCACGCCGATCATCACCAACCCCAAGCGGGCCGCCGAGGCTCTGCAGTGGGTGGTGCGCGAGATGGACCTGCGCTACGACGACCTGGCGGCGTTCGGCTTCCGGCACATCGACGACTTCAACGCCGCCGTGCGCTCGGGGCGCGCCAAGACCCCGGAGGGCAGCGAGCGGGAGCTGTCGCCGTACCCGTACCTGCTGGTGATCGTGGACGAGCTGGCCGATCTGATGATGGTCGCGCCGCGCGACGTCGAGGACTCGATCGTCCGGATCACGCAGCTGGCCCGGGCGGCGGGCATCCACCTGGTGCTCGCCACCCAGCGGCCCAGCGTCGACGTCGTGACGGGGCTGATCAAGGCGAACGTGCCCTCGAGGCTGGCGTTCGCGACGTCGTCGCTCGCCGACAGCCGGGTCATCCTGGACCAGCCCGGTGCCGAGAAGCTGATCGGAAAGGGTGACAGCCTGTTCCTGCCGATGGGCGCGAACAAGCCGATCCGGATGCAGGGCGCCTTCGTCACCGAGGACGAGGTCGCCAAGGTCGTCGACCACTGCAAGGGGCAGCTCACCCCGACCTACCGTACGGACGTCACCGTCGGCAGCGGGCCGAAGAAGGAGATCGACGAGGAGATCGGCGACGACCTGGACCTTCTGTGCCAGGCCGCGGAGCTGGTGGTCTCCACGCAGTTCGGCTCGACGTCGATGTTGCAGCGAAAGCTGCGTGTGGGCTTCGCCAAGGCGGGCAGGCTCATGGACCTGATGGAGTCGCGCGGCATCGTCGGTCCCAGCGAGGGGTCGAAGGCGCGCGACGTGATGGTGAAGGCGGACGAACTGGACGGGGTCCTGGCCGAGATCCGCGGCGGGGCCTGACCGGACGGTCGGGGCAGGCGCCACCGCGGACCTGTGGTCCGCGGGCGGCGGCCCGCCGCGACACGCGGTGGCGGCGGAAAACCGATCGGATTCTTCGGGCAACCGTTTGATCTGTTCGTACGTCAACTTCGGCAGGGAAGGCGGCATCCTGATGGCGTACACATTTTCGCCGCCCGCTTGCCCCGCGGTTTCGGCACCCTCTTAGACTGATCCCCCAGCGGCTGCACGTTCGAAAGGCGCCCTCGTGTCCCTCGGCAACCCGCCCACCGAAGACCGGCCTTCGGTCGGTCACGCCCTCGCCCAGGCCCGAATCGCCGCCGGACTGTCCGTCGACGAGGTCAGCACCGTCACCCGGGTGCGCGTCCCCATCGTGCAGTCGATCGAGCAGGACGACTTCTCGCGCTGCGGCGGTGACGTCTACGCCCGCGGCCACATCCGTACGCTGGCCCGCGCCGTGGGACTCGACCCCGAGCCGCTGATCGCGCAGTACGCGGCGGAGCACGGCACCGAGGTCGTGCCGACCCCGGTCGCCCCGGTCTACTCCAACGAGCGCATCAAGTCCGAGCCGCGCCGGCCCAACTGGACCGCCGCCATGGTCGCCGCGATCGTCGCCGTGATCGGCTTCGTCGGCTACACCGCCTTCACCGGCGGAAACGACGGCAAGACCCCCAAGGCCGACCCCGCGCCGCCGACCCCGAGCAGTACCAGCACCACCCCCAGCGTGCAGACGACGCAGGGCACCATGCCGCCCTCGCCCGACCCGACCGGCAGCGCCATCGCCGCGGCGCCCCCCGGCAAGGTCACCGTCAAGATCACCGCGGAGGACGGCGCCAGCTGGGTGCAGGCCACCGACCACAACGGCAAGCGGCTCTACCAGGGCTCGCTCCTCAAGGGCGACTCGCAGACCTTCACCGACGACAAGAAGATCAAGCTGATCGTCGGCAACGCCGGAGCGGTGCAGCTCTTCGTCAACGGCAAGGACCTCGGCCCGGCCGGTGACAGCGGCCAGGTGGTCCGGCTCACCTACACCCCCGGCGACCCGACCCAGGGCTGACCGCCGCCGACACGTGCCGCCGTACCCGCGGGTACGGCGCCCCCCCGGTGTCCGGCGCACGCCGGGTCGCGGGTCCGGTGCAGGTCGGGAGCTTCCGCGGCGCTCGCGCCGGGCCCGTACGGTGCCGGGGAAGGGATCCGGCCGTAACCGACGAGGCGGGAGGGGTCCGACAGGGCAGCGGGTAGTCTGAGTGCATGCCCGAACCCCGTACCGTCGCCCTTGTCACGCTCGGATGCGCCCGTAACGAAGTGGACTCGGAAGAGCTCGCCGGACGGCTGGCGGCGGACGGCTGGCGGCTCGTCGAGGACGCCGCGGACGCCGACGTGGCGGTCGTCAACACCTGCGGCTTCGTCGAGGCTGCCAAGAAGGACTCCGTCGACGCCCTGCTGGAAGCCAACGACCTCAAGGAGCACGGCCGCACCCAGGCCGTCGTCGCCGTCGGCTGCATGGCGGAACGCTACGGCAAGGAGCTGGCCGACGCGCTGCCCGAAGCAGACGGCGTCCTCGGCTTCGACGACTACGCCGACATCTCCGACCGGCTGCGCACCATCCTGGGCGGCGGCGTCCACGCCCCGCACACTCCGCGCGACCGGCGCAAGCTGCTGCCGATCAGTCCCGCCGAGCGCCAGTCGTCAACCGTGGCGCTGCCGGGTCACTCGCAAGAGGGTCACCCGGACGGCGGTATCGCGGAGGCCGCCGACGGCCCCTCCGCGGACCTCGCCGACCTCCCCGCCGGTGTCGCCCCCGCCTCCGGGCCGCGCCCGCCGCTGCGGCGCCGGCTCGACTCGGGACCGGTCGCCTCGGTGAAGCTCGCCTCCGGCTGCGACCGCCGCTGCACCTTCTGCGCGATCCCGTCCTTCCGCGGCTCGTTCATCTCCCGCCGCCCCTCCGACGTCCTCGGCGAGACCCGCTGGCTCGCGGGCGAGGGCGTCCGCGAGGTCATGCTGGTGAGCGAGAACAACACCTCGTACGGCAAGGACCTGGGCGACATCCGCCTGCTGGAGACGCTGCTGCCGGAACTCGCCGCGGTCGAGGGCGTCGAACGCGTCCGGGTCAGCTACCTCCAGCCTGCCGAGCTGCGCCCCGGGCTCATCGACGTACTGACCTCCACGCCCGGCGTGGTGCCCTACTTCGACCTGTCCTTCCAGCACTCCGCCCCCGGCGTGCTGCGCGCGATGCGGCGCTTCGGCGACACCGAGCGCTTCCTCGACCTGCTCGCCACCATCCGCGCCAAGGCGCCGCAGGCGGGTGTGCGGTCCAACTTCATCGTCGGTTTCCCCGGCGAGAGCGAGGAAGACCTCGCCGAGCTGGAACGCTTCCTCGGCGCCGCGCGCCTGGACGCGATCGGCGTGTTCGGCTACTCCGACGAGGAGGGCACCGAGGCCGCCGGCTTCGACGGCAAGCTCGACGAGGACGTGGTCGCCGCCCGGCTGGCCCGCGTCTCCCGGCTCGCCGAGGAGCTGACCGCGCAGCGCGCCGAGGAGCGCGTCGGGGACACCGTCCAGGTGCTCGTCGAGGCCGTGGACGAGGAGACCGGCGAGATCACCGGGCGGGCCGACCACCAGGCGCCGGAGACGGACGGGCAGGTCCTGCTCGTCCCCGCCGCCGGCGGCGGGCGGATCCGGCTCGGTGACTTCGTGACGGCCAAGGTCACCGGGTCGCAGGGCGTCGACCTGGTGGCCGAGCCGCTGGGCGCGGCGGTGGGCAGATGAGCGGAGCGCCCGCGCCGGCGGCCTCCACACCGCCCTCCTCCTCGTCGTCCGCCGCGGGCGGGGCCTCCGCCGTCGGGGCGGGCCGGGCGGGGGCCACGGTGGCACCCGAGGAACTGCTCGTCCCGGCCGCGGACGGTGTGCCCGTGGCCAAGGCGGGGCTGTGGAACATCGCCAACCTGCTGACGATGACCCGGCTGGTGCTCGTGCCGGGCTTCGTGCTGCTGCTCGTGCACGACGGCGGCGACGACCCCGCGTGGCGCTCCTTCGCCTGGGCGGCGTTCGCCGTCGCCATGATCACCGACCTCTTCGACGGCGAGCTCGCCCGGCGCTACGGTCTGGTCACCGACTTCGGCAAGATCGCCGACCCGATCGCCGACAAGGCCATCATGGGCGCCGCCCTCATCGGCCTGTCGGCACTCGGCGACCTGCCCTGGTGGGTGACCGCCGTGATCCTCTTCCGGGAGCTGGGCATCACGCTGATGCGCTTCTGGGTGATCCGGCACGGGGTGATCCCGGCGAGCCGCGGCGGCAAGCTCAAGACGCTCACGCAGGGCGTCGCCGTGGGGATGTACATCCTGGTGCTCACCGGCCCGCTGGCCAGCCTGCGGGCATGGCTGATGGGCGCCGCGGTGGTGCTCACCGTCGTGACGGGACTGGACTACGTGCGGCAGGCCGTCGTCCTGCGGCGCGCGGGCCTCGCGGCCGAGCGGGCGGCACGCCTGGCGGTGGCCGCGACGGACCCCGGTACGGCGGAGTCGGCGGCGGGACCGGGCGCGGGCGCCGCCGGGACGGCCGAGGCGGGCGGTACGGGTTCCGCGGAGGCCGCGGACCGGCCGGGGGACGACGGATGACCGGTACGGCCGAGGAGGTGCTGCGGCTCCTGGAGGAGCGGGGCCGGACCCTCGCGGTGGCGGAGTCGCTGACCGGGGGCCTGCTGGCCGCGGCGCTGACGGGCGTGGCAGGCGCCTCCCGGAGCTTCCGCGGCTCGGTCACGGCGTACGCGACGCCCCTCAAGCAGCAGCTGCTGGGCGTGGACGGAACACTGCTCGCCGCGCGGGGCGCGGTGGACGCCCAGGTCGCGCGGGAGATGGCCGAGGGCGTACGGCGCCTGCTCGGCGCGGACTGGGGCGCCGCCACCACCGGGGTCGCCGGGCCGGACCCGCAGGACGGGCAGCCGGTGGGCACTGTGTTCGTGGCCGTCGCCGGACCGGACGGGACTGCCGAGGTCGCTCCGCTGCGGCTCACCGGGGACCGCGCCGCGATCCGCCGCGCATCGGTCGCGGCCGTCCTCGATCTGCTGGCCGAGACACTGCGGAAGTCCTCGGAATAACCGGCCCGGTGTGCGTTCGGCGGCCCCAGGAAGGGAAGAAGAGCGGGAGAGACGATGTTTGCAGCCCTGAGTGAACACGACTTCGCGCCCCGCACGGCCAGTGCCTGAGGCGGTACGGTGGGGCGAGAAGGATGCGGTACCGCGATCCGAGGAGGGAGCCACCGATGATTCTGCTCCGTCGCCTGCTGGGTGACGTGCTGCGTCGGCAGCGCCAGCGTCAGGGCCGCACCCTGCGTGAGGTCTCCTCGTCCGCCCGGGTCTCGCTCGGCTATCTGTCGGAGGTCGAGCGGGGGCAGAAGGAGGCGTCCTCCGAACTGCTCTCCGCGATCTGCGAGGCTCTGGACGTCCCGATGTCGGAAGTGATGCGCGAGGTCAGCGACGATCTGTCGCTCGCCGAGCTGGCGCAGTCCGCGGCGTCCGAGTCCGCCACCGCCCCCATGCGGCCGCTGCTCGGTACCGTCACGTCGGTCACTTCCGTCACGTCCACGCCGGACGAGCGGATCACCATCAAGGCGCCGAAGAAGTCCGCCGAGGCCGTGGACGTCGTCGCGGCCTGAGGCCGTCACCCCGTCCTCCGGGCCGGAGGGCGGCGTCACGTCGGCCTCGTATTCCTCAGATCCGCCGCCGGGCAGCTGCCCGGCGGCGGATCTGCCTTTGCCGTGTTCGGAAACGCAGGGCAGGGTAGGCGGAGAGGACCAGAAAGCGGTCGAATCCGGTCCGATCCGGATTCGACGGCGTCCCTTTCGTGTTCATCCGCTGGGAGAACCGCATGAGTGTCGTGAAGAGTCCGCTGTCCGAACAGGACCGCAAGGTCGTCGGGGATTCCCTCCAAGGCGCGCTGGTCGACCTCCTCGACCTGTCGCTGGTGGCCAAGCAGGTGCACTGGAACGTGGTGGGACCGCGCTTCCGCTCCATCCACCTCCAGCTCGACGAGGTGGTGGACAGCGCACGCGCCCATTCCGACACCGTGGCCGAGCGGGCCTCGGCGATCGGTGTCTCGGCGGACGGCAGGGCCGGAACGATCGCCAAGACCAGCGGCATCGACGCGGTCACCAACGGCTGGGTCAAGGACACCGAGGTCGTCGAGATCATGGTGGCGGCGCTGCACGCCGTCATCACGCGGATGCGCCAGCGCATCGAGGTGACCGCCGACCCGGACCCGGTCAGCCAGGACCTGCTCATCGGCCTCACCGCGGACCTGGAGAAGTTCCACTGGATGTTCCAGGCCGAGAACAGCTCCTGACCGCGCCCGTCACCCGTCGGTGCCCCCTGCGGGAGGTCCGGCCGGGCCCGTACCGCGGGCGGCTGCGACGGGCGGCCGTGTCCCGCGGACTCGGGGAATCGACTCGGGGAATCGGGGGCTCGCGTACTCGGGGTCCACTCGGGGTCGGAAGGAGGCGGCCATGCGACCGCTTCGAGCACTCCCGGAATTCCCTGCTCCGCCGTCCGCCGCCGCCGTTCTTTCGCCGGTCGGCGCTCCTGCGGGGGCGCTGCCCGGTGGTTCCCCCTCGGACAGGTGCCCGCGCGGCAGGCGGCGGCTGCGCTGTGTGATCGGGCTGATCGGCGGAGTGCTGTGGTGGGGGGCGGTGCTGGGGCTCGCCGCAGGGCGGGCCCCGGTGCTGCCCTGGCTGAGCGCGGTCGCTGCGGGGGGCTGGGGCCTCGGCCTCATACCGCTGCACGCGGTGCCCGCGCACGTCCGCCGTACCCGCGCCGCCCGTTCCCGGGGCGACCGCTCGCGGGCCGCGCCCGGCGCAGGTGAGCAGGCCTGACGGCGCGGCGCAGGTGAGGTCCGGTCTCGGTCCGGGCCTCAGGGCGCGTCGCCGGGCACGGGACCGCGCTGGCACTTCGGGCACCAGTACGCCACCCGCCGCTGGTCGGCGGGCCCGTGCTCGCCACCGCGCACGGGGGTGCCGCAGCGCAGGCACGGGCGGTGCGCCCGGCCGTAGACCCAGTGCGTACGGCCCCGCCGGGCGTCCCCGGTCGTCACATGGCCGGGGCGCGCCTTGTTCGCCTCCAGCAGCCGCTTCGCCAGCAGCACCAGCTTCTCCGGCCCCGGTACCTCCCCGAACGGGGTCCACGGCGTCACCCCGCGCAGAAAGCACAGCTCGGCCACGTAGACGTTGCCGATCCCGGCAAGATTGCGCTGGTCCAGCAGTGCCTCACCCACCGGCCGCTCCGGCTCCGCGGCCAGCCGCCGCAACGCCTCCGCCGGATCCCACCCAGGACCGAGCAGATCCGGCCCCAGATGGCCCACGACCTGCGACTCGTCCGCGGTGGCCAGCAGCGCCAGCACCGGCAGCCGGTAGCCGACGGCCGTCCGCTCCGCCGTCTCCAGCACAGCCCGCACCTGGTGCTCGGCCCCACCCCGCCAGCGCTCACCCGGCGCGTAGAGGTGCCAGGCGCCGTCCATCCGCAGATGCGAGTGCAGCGTCGCGTCGCCGTCCAGCCGGGTCATCAGGTGCTTGCCGCGCGGTACGACCTCCAGGACGCGGCGCCCCGCCAGATCGACGGTGGCCAGCTGCGGCACCCGCAGATCCGCGCGCACCAGCGGGTGCCCTGCCAGCGCGGCATGCAACCGGTGGGCGGTCAGCCAGACCGTGTCTCCTTCAGGCACCCCTCCATGATGCCGTGCCGGTCACCGCGTCGATGCCGTGCCGGTCACCTCGTCCGGCGGCCCGGAGCCTCGCCCACGCGACCGCCCGGCTGTGCGACCGCCCGGCCGCGCCGCCCGACGTCCTGTGCTGCACCGCCGGTCCTACGGCGGCCACCCGGCGACCGGCGGCCGTACCGCCGTGCGGCTCCGGACCGGCGGGCCCGGCGGACGGGGGTCTGCGCCCGGCCGCCCGGCGGCGGGTCCGGGGCTAGGAACCGTCCCGCAGGCGCAGCCCGCGGGGAGTGGCGTGGAAGCCGGCCGCCTCCAGAGCCCGGCCCAGAGGCGAGGTCAGGGCGGGCTCGCCGTTGGTGCGCTCCACCGTGAGCTTGCCCAGCGCCCCCTCCCGCACCGCGAGGGCCAGGGCGTCGGCAGCGGCCTGCACCCGTATCTCGTCCACGGGCCAGGCCAGCAGCGTCTTGCCGCCCCGCTCCACGTAGAGCGCCAGCTCCCCGTCGGTGAGCACCACCAGGGAACCCGCCTTGCGGCCCGGCCGGTGACTGACGCCCGGCGGCTGCTCGGGCCAGGGGAGAGCGGCACCGTACGGATTCGCCGGATCCGCCGCCGCCAGCACCACCGTGCGGGAATGGCCGGAACCCTCCTCCGCGCGCTCACGCACCGTGCTCAGCGCGCGCAGCCTGTCCACCGCTCCTTCCATCGCGAACTGCGCAGCCCCCAGCCCCTCCACCACGTAGCCGCGCCTGGCGTGCCCCGTCTCCTCCAGCGCCGCCAGCACCCGGTATGCCGCGGAGAAGCCGCCCTCCACGCCCTCGGCCGCGACCGCGCCCCTGGTCACGACGCCGTGCCGGTCGAGCAGCGCGTGCGTCAGGGCGTGCGCGCGCAGCGTCGGATCCTGCTCGGGCGCGGGGACCAGGGACCAGCGGCCCGCTGTCGTGGGCGGGCCGTTGCGCGACGCCGTGGCGCGGGGCGCCGCCCGCCCGGCGAGCGAGCTGTACCTGCCGCGTGGGACCGACCGGGGCGCACGGTGTGCGGTCGCCCCGGCCGTCCGCCCGGAACCGAGCAGCGCCCGCAGCGGGGCGAGGGTGTCGTTGGTGAGCCGGCCCGACCAGGCCAGCTCCCAGATCGCGTCGGCCAGCTCCGGCTCGGTCACCTCAAGACCCGCGGCGCGCACGTGGTCGGCGATCTGCCGGAAGAACAGCCCGTAGCCGCCGGACAGCGCCGCCAGCACCGCATGCTGCAGGGGGCTCGGCTCCAGCGGCTGCGGCGGGGGCAGCAGCAGCGGGGCGCTGTCGGCCGGGTAGAGGGCGATCCAGCCGTCCTTGCCGGGCAGCGCCCCCGCTCCCGCCCAGAGGATCTCCCCGGAGGCCGTCAGCTCGTCCAGCATCGCCGGTGTGTAGCCGCTGACGCGCGAGGGCAGGACCAGCTTCTCCAGGGCGGAAGCGGGTACGGCCGCACCCTGCAACTGCTCGACCGCCCGGGCCAGGCCGTCCATGCCGCGCAGGCTGTGGGTGCCGACGTGCTGCCACTGCGGCAGGAAGACGCCCAGCGTCGCGGGCGGAACGGGCTCCAGCTCCTGCCGCAGCGCCGCGAGCGACCTGCGGCGCAGTCGGCGCAGCACCGCCGCGTCGCACCACTCCTGGCCCGCGCCGCCGGGGCGGAACTCGCCCTGCACCACCCGGCCCGCCGCGGCCAGCCGCTGCAGCACGCCGTCCGCGACGGCCGCCCCGAGCCCGAACCGAGCTGCCGCCTCCGCCGTGGTGAACGGTCCGTGCGTGCGCGCGTAGCGGGCCGTCAGGTCGCCCAGCGGATCCTTGACCGGCTCGGTGAAGGCCACCGGTACGCCCACCGGCAGGGCCGTGCCGAGCGCGTCCCGCAGCCGCCCGGCGTCCTCGACCGCCGCCCAGTGCTCGACTCCGGCGATCCGTACCCGGATGGCGCGCCTGGCGGATTCCAGGTCGTGCGCCCAGGCCGGTTCGGCGCCCCTGGCGGCCAGCTCGGGCCAGGTCAGCGGACCGAGCAGCCGCAGCAGGTCCGCCACGCCCTCGGCGTCCTTGACCCGGCGCTCGTCCGTCAGCCACTGCAACTCGCGGTCCAGCTCGGCCATCACGTCGGCGTCGAGCAGCTCCCGCAGCTCGGCCTGGCCCAGCAGTTCGGCGAGCAGCCGCGAATCCAGCGAGAGCGCCGCCGCCCGCCGCTCCGCCAGCGGCGAATCGCCTTCGTAGAGGAACTGCGCCACGTAGCCGAACAGCAGCGACCTGGCGAAGGGCGAGGGTTCACCGGTCGTGACCTCGACCAGCCGCACCCGGCGGGCCTCGATGTCGCCCATCAGCTCCACGAGCCCGGGTACGTCGAAGACGTCCTGCAGGCACTCGCGCACCGCCTCCAGCACGATCGGGAACGACCCGAACTCCGAGGCGACCGCCAGCAGCTGCGACGCCCGCTGCCGCTGCTGCCACAGCGGGGTCCGCTTGCCGGGGCTGCGGCGCGGAAGCAGCAGGGCGCGTGCGGCGCACTCCCGGAAACGGGAGGCGAACAGCGCCGATCCGCCGACCTGGTCCGTCACGAGCTGTTCGACCTCGCCCTTGTCGAAGACGACGTCGGCGGCGCCCACGGGCGACTGCTCGGGATCGAATTCGGCGCCGGGCCGGGCAGGCGCCACGTCCAGCAGATCCAGGCCCATCAGGTCGGCGTCCGGCAGCCGCAGCACGATGCCGTCGTCGGCGTGCATGGCCTGGACGTCCAGGCCGTACTTCTCCTGGAGCCGCGCCCCGAGCGCCAGCGCCCAAGGCGCGTGGACCTGCGCGCCGAAGGGGGAGTGGACGATCACCCGCCAGTCGCCCAGCTCGTCGCGGAAGCGCTCGACCACGATCGTCCGGTCGTCCGGCACGTGGCCGCAGGCCTGGCGCTGTTCGGCGAGATACGCCAGCACGTTGTCCGCCGCCCAGGTGTCGAGGCCCGCCTCCGTCAGCCGCTCACGTGCCGGGCCCTCGGCGAGCGCTCCCACCTCGCGCAGCCACGCGCCCAGCGCCCGGCCCAGTTCGAGCGGCCGGCCGAGCTGGTCCCCCTTCCAGAAGGGCAGCCTCCCCGGCACTCCCGGTGCCGGGGACACCAGGACCCGGTCCCGGGTGATATCCTCGATCCGCCAGGAGGTGGTGCCCAGCGTGAAGACGTCCCCGACCCTGGACTCGTAGACCATCTCCTCGTCCAGCTCGCCGACCCTGCCACCGCCCTTCTTCGGGTCGGAGCCCGCGAGGAACACCCCGAACAGGCCGCGGTCCGGGATCGTGCCGCCGGAGGTGACGGCGAGCCGTTGCGCCCCGGGGCGGCCGGTCAGCGTGTTCGCCACCCGGTCCCACACCAGCCGCGGGCGCAGTTCCGCGAAGGCGTCGGACGGGTAGCGGCCGGCGAGCATGTCGAGGACCGCCACGTACGCCGAGTGGGGCAGGGAGGCGAAGGGTGCCGCACGCCGGACCACGGCCAGCAGCTCGTCGACGTCCCAGGTGTCCAGCGCCGTCATCGCGACGATCTGCTGGGCCAGCACGTCCAGCGGGTTGGACGGGACGCGCAGCGACTCGATGGCCCCCTCCCGCATCCGCTCGGTGACCACGGCGGACTGCACCAGGTCACCGCGGTACTTGGGGAAGACCACGCCCTTCGACACCGCGCCCACCTGGTGTCCGGCGCGGCCGACCCGTTGGAGTCCGGAGGCGACGGACGGCGGCGACTCCACCTGTACGACCAGATCGACCGCGCCCATGTCGATGCCCAGTTCCAGACTGGACGTGGCGACGACCGCGGGCAGCCGGCCCGCCTTCAGGTCCTCCTCGACCAGTGCCCGCTGCTCCTTGGAGACCGATCCGTGGTGGGCGCGAGCGAGCACCGGCGGCGCACCGCGGGCGGCACCGGACTGGGCCATGATCTCGGCAGGCGACGGATTCTCCGGGAGCGGGGCGCCCTCGGCCCGCTCGTGGCCGATCTCGTTGAGCCGGTTGCAGAGCCTTTCCGCGAGCCGCCGCGAATTGGCGAAGACGATCGTCGAACGGTGGGCCTGGACCAGATCGGCGATCCGCTCCTCCACGTGCGGCCAGATCGACGGGCGCTCGGCCGGGCCCGCGGCCGGACCGGTGTGCTCCGCGGCATCGGCGACCGGCGAACCGCCCAGCTCGGCCAGATCCTCCACCGGCACCACCACCGAGAGGGCGAACTCCTTGCGCGAGGCCGGCTGGACGATCGACACCCTGCGCTGCGGCGACAGGTAGCGGGCGATCTCGTCCACCGGGCGGACGGTCGCCGACAGGCCGATCCGCCGGGCGGGGCGGTCCAGCAGCTGGTCAAGACGCTCCAGGGACAGGGCCAGGTGAGCGCCGCGCTTCGTGCCCGCGACCGCGTGCACCTCGTCCAGGATCACCGTCTCCACCCCGCTCAGCGCCTCGCGCGCCGCGGAGGTGAGCATCAGGAACAGCGACTCCGGCGTGGTGATGAGGATGTCCGGCGGCCGGGTGGCCAGCGCGCGCCGCTCCGCCGGCGGAGTGTCGCCCGAACGGATCCCCACCCGCACCTCGGGCTCGGGGAGCCCGAGGCGCACCGATTCCTGGCGCAGACCCGCGAGGGGACTGCGCAGATTGCGCTCGACGTCCACCGCGAGAGCCTTCAGCGGCGAGACGTAGAGCACCCGGCAGCGCTTGCGCGCCTCGGCCGGCGGGGGAGTGGCGGCGAGCCGGTCCAGCGCGGCGAGGAAGGCGGCGAGTGTCTTGCCGGAGCCCGTGGGCGCGACCACCAGCACGTCGGAGCCCCCGGCGATGGCGGTCCACGCCCCGGCCTGCGCCGGGGTGGGCTCGCTGAACGCACCGGTGAACCACGCGCGGGTGGCCGGTGAGAAGGCGTCGAGACTGCGGTGATCGGACATGCCACCATCCTGCCTCGCAGCACCGACACCTCGCCGGGCACGACGCCCGAGCTGTGGATAACCCCTGGCGCGGGCACGTCACAATGGCCTCATGACGCGAGGCGAGCAGGCCAGGCACTGGGAGCACCCCGCGCTGCCCGGCGTGGACCTGCTGCGCGCCCGCTACATCCGGCACACCTTTCCCCGCCACGCGCACGACGGTTTCGTGCTCGCAGCGGTCACCAGCGGCGTCGAGGGCATCGGCCTGCCCGGCGGGGCCGAGCGTGCCGGGGCCGGAGGTGTCGTCCTCATCAATCCCGAGACCCCGCACTCCGCGTACGCGGGGACCGAGGAGGGCTGGGCCTACCGCGTCCTCTACCCGGCGCCGCAGGTGGTCTCGGCGGTGGCCGCGGAACTGTCGCTGCCGCAGGGCACCCCCTCCTTCACCACGACCGTGCTGCACGACCCCGGCACCGCCCGGATGATCGCCGACGTGCACTCGGCCGCGGAGCGCGACAACGCGCTCGCGGCGGACACCTGCCTGCGCGTGCTGCTCGCCCGGCTCCTCTCCCGGCACGGCTCGGCTCCCGGGGCCGTACGCGGCGGCGCGGACGGAGGCCGGACCGTCGCCGCCCGCGCCCGCGAGATGCTGCTCAGCCGCCTCCCGGACCCGCCGGGCCTGGAAGCGCTCGCCGCCGAGTTCGGGACCAGCCCCTTCGCCCTGCTGCGGGCCTTCAGATCCGCCTACGGACTTCCACCGCACGCCTGGCTGACCGGGGAACGGGTCAGGGCCGCCCGCCGGCTGCTTGACGCCGGTGTCGCCCCCGCCGCGGCCGCGTCCGCCGTCGGCTTCACCGACCAGCCGCACCTCAACCGCCACTTCACGCGGATCGTCGGCGTGCCGCCGGGGGCCTACCAGCGCGAGCGCAAGAACGTACAAGACCCGGCGGCTGCCACTTCCTAGCCTGGACCGGTGATCGCACCACCGATACCCGGCCAGGCGGCCGAACGCCCGCCGTCCCCTCGCTCCCGCGTGGTCCGCGACGCCCTCGGCGTCGGCGTGGCCGTGGGCCTTTCCGGCTTCGCCTTCGGCGTGACCTCGACGGGCGCCGGACTCAGCGTGCTCCAGAGCTGCGCCCTGTCCCTGCTGGTCTTCACCGGCGCCTCGCAATTCGCCCTGGTCGGCGCCCTCGGCGCGGGCGGCAACCCCTTCGCGGCAGCCGCTAGCGCGCTCTTCCTCGGCGCCCGCAACGCCTTCTACGGACTGCGCCTGTCCCAGCTGCTGGGTCTGCCCGGCGCGGTGCGTCCGGCCGCCGCGCAGTGGGTCATCGACGAGACGTCGGCCGTCGCCCTGGCCCAGCCGGACCGTGCGAGCGCCCGGCTCGGGTTCACCGTGACCGGTGCGAGCCTGTACGCGCTCTGGAATCTGACGACCCTCGGCGGCGCGCTGGGTGCCTCCGCGCTCGGCGACCCGGCGGCCTGGGGGCTGGACGCCGCCGGTCCGGCCGTCTTCCTCGCGCTGCTGGCCCCCATGCTCAAGGGGCGTACCGAGCGCGCGGTGGCGGGGCTGGCCGTGCTGCTCGCGCTGGTCTGCCTGCCCGTGCTCCCCGCCGGGGCGCCGGTGCTGGTCGCCGCACTCGCGGCGCCGCTGGTGCTGGCGGCACGCAGGCGCGGCCGCGGTCCGGCGTCCGGTTCTGCCATGACCGGAGAGGCACGATGACCGGCTCGGCGGGCGTCTGGGCGGCGATCGGTGTCACGGCGGCCGGATGCTACGCGGTGAAACTGCTGGGCCTGTCGATACCGGCCGGGATGCTGGACCGCCCGCTGGTCAGGCGGCTCGCGGCCCTGGTACCGATCGCGCTGCTGGCGGGACTCACCGCGCTCCAGACGTTCGGTACCGACCAGCTGCGACTCACGGTGGACGCGCGGGCGGCCGGCCTCGCGGCAGCGTGCGTCGCACTGCTGCTCAGGGCACCCTTCCTGGTGGTGATCGGCGCGGCCGTGGCAGTCACCGCCGCCCTGCGCGCGGTGGGCAGGCTGTGAGCGGCGACGACCGCGGCGGCCTGCGGGATCCATTTGGCTGCGCGCGATACTTGCAGCCATGCGGCTGACGATTTTCTGGGAACGAATGCGCGCGCACTTCGGTGAGACCTACGCCGACTCCTTCGCGCGCGACCACGTGATGTCGGAACTGGGCGGACGGACCGTGGTCCAGGCGCTGGAGGACGGCTGGGAGGCCAAGGACGTCTGGCGCGCGGTGTGCGCCGCGATGGACGTCCCCGCGGCCCGGCGCTGACCGTCGGCCGCCACGGGCCGCAGCGGGTTCGCGGATCCGCGGCGGCCGCCCCGTCCGGCAGCGGCACGCCCCGGGTCCCGTGCTGCGCCGAATGACCTGATATCAGGACTTTCCCGTCACGCGAGGCGAGACTTGGCGCGTGGCAGAAACCGGTGGCACCCCCGACCCGGTCACGCCTCCTGCCCAGCCGCCGACCGGCGGGGCGGATCCTCCCGGCCCTCCCCACCACGGCCGGTCCGGCCCGCGCGCCCGGATGCCCCGCTGGCTGCCCCGCGCGCTGCTGCTCGCCCTCGCCCTCCTGGCCTGCTACCAGTTCGCGCACTGGGTCTTCGGCCGGCTGGTCGGGCTGCTGGTCAACGTCCTGATCTCGTTCTTCTGCGCGGTGGCCATCGAGCCCGCGGTGGACTGGATGGCCACCCGGGGGATGCGCCGCGGTCTGGCCACCGGCCTGGTCATACTCGTGGTCCTGGCCGCCTCCGCGGGCTTCCTGATCGCACTGGGTTCGCTGCTGGTCGACCAGATCGGCACCATCGTCCGCAACCTGCCGCAGTACGTGGACGACGTCGTGGCATGGATCAACCAAACCTTCCACTCCCACCTCGACACCGGACGGCTGCGGGAGAACTTCCTGCACTCCGACTGGGTGCGCACCTACCTCGCGAACGGGGCGAGCAGTGTGTGGGGCCTGTCGGCCACCGTCGTCGGCACGGTTTTCCAGCTCTTCACCGTGCTGTTGTTCACCTTCTACTTCGCCGCCGACGGCCCGCGGCTGCGCAGGGCGCTGTGCTCCGTGCTGCCGCCCGCCCGGCAGGCCGAGGTGCTGCGCGCATGGGACATCGCCGTCGCCAAGACCGGCGGCTACCTGTACTCCCGCGCGCTGATGGCGGTGATCTCCGGTGTCGCGCACTACATCCTGCTGCAGGTCCTCGGCGTGCCCTACGCGCCCGCGCTCGGGGTGTGGGTCGGCCTCGTCTCGCAGTTCATCCCGACCGTCGGCACCTATCTCGCGGGTGCGCTGCCGGTCCTGATCGCGTTCGCCGAGGATCCGTGGGACGCCCTGTGGGTGCTCTGCTTCGTCGTGGTCTACCAGCAGTTCGAGAACTACCTGCTCCAGCCGCGCATCACCGCGCGGACCGTGGACATCCACCCGGCGGTCGCCTTCGGCTCCGTCGTCGCGGGAACGGCCCTGCTCGGAGCGGTGGGCGCGCTCATCGCCATCCCCGCGACCGCCACGCTGCAAGGTTTCTTCTCGGCCTATGTGCGACGCTACGAGGTGACCGATCCGCGGCTGTGACGGCCTGGACGCCCCTCGGCGGGTCGCTTGACACGAAAATCGAACATCCATTCTGATGGATGAGCGGGGACCGGTTCTCCGCGCCGGCGGCACGGATTCCGGCCCGGGTTTCGGGCCGGGGCCGCCCAAGTTATCCACAGGTCGGAGCGACGTTCCCGGCGCGTTGTCAGTGGCAGGCGCTAGCGTCGTGGACGTGAAGCGATCGAACCAGACATCCCGGGTGGAACCCATGGCAGGAAACGACCGCGACAAGGCGCTCGACGCCGCGCTCGCACAGATTGAACGGCAGTTCGGCAAGGGCGCGGTCATGCGCCTGGGCGACCGGCCGAATGAGCCCATCGAGGTCATCTCCACCGGGTCGACCGCCCTGGACGTGGCCCTCGGCGTCGGCGGGCTGCCGCGCGGCCGGGTCGTGGAGATCTACGGCCCCGAGTCCTCCGGCAAGACGACCTTGACGCTGCACGCGGTGGCCAACGCCCAGCGGGCCGGCGGCACGGTGGCGTTCGTCGACGCCGAGCACGCCCTCGACCCCGAGTACGCCAAGGCCCTCGGCGTCGACACGGACAACCTGCTGCTGTCCCAGCCGGACACCGGCGAGCAGGCGCTGGAGATCGTGGACATGCTGGTCCGCTCGGGCGCGATCGATCTCATCGTGATCGACTCCGTGGCAGCCCTCGTGCCGCGGGCCGAGATCGAGGGCGAGATGGGCGACTCGCACGTGGGTCTCCAGGCCCGGCTCATGAGCCAGGCGCTCCGCAAGATCACCAGCGCGCTCAACCAGTCCAAGACCACCGCCATCTTCATCAACCAGCTGCGCGAGAAGATCGGTGTGATGTTCGGCTCGCCGGAGACCACCACCGGTGGCCGCGCACTGAAGTTCTACGCCTCCGTCCGGATCGACATCCGCCGGATCGAGACGCTCAAGGACGGCACCGAGGCGGTCGGCAACCGCACCCGCTGCAAGATCGTCAAGAACAAGGTGGCGCCGCCCTTCAAGCAGGCCGAGTTCGACATCCTCTACGGCCAGGGCATCAGCCGCGAGGGCGGTCTGATCGACATGGGCGTCGATCACGGCTTCGTCCGCAAGTCCGGCGCCTGGTACACGTACGAGGGCGACCAGCTCGGCCAGGGCAAGGAGAACGTCCGGAATTTCCTCAAGGACAATCCGGACCTGGCCGACGAGATCGAGAAGCGGATCAAGGAGAAGCTGGGCGTCGGCGTGCGGAAGACCGACACGCCGGAAGCCCAGCCGGGAGCGGAGCCGACCGGTGCCGAGGCGGCGGCCAAGGCCGAGGTGCCTGCACCGAAGAAGGCGACCAAGGCCACCGCAGCCAAGGCCTGACGCCGTGGCGGGCAGGTCCCAGGAGCGCGGCGGCTCTTCCGAGTCGAGGGCCTCGCAAGAGCCGCCGCTCAGTCCCGAGGAGCAGGCAAGGGTGCTGTGCCTGCGCCTGCTCACCGGGAGCCCCCGTACGCGCAAGCAACTCGCCGACGCCCTGCGCAAACGGGAGATCCCCGAGGAAGTGGCCGAGAGCGTCCTGGAGCGCTTCCAGGACGTCGGGCTGATCGACGACCAGGCGTTCGCCAACGCCTGGGTGGAGTCCCGGCACCGCGGGCGCGGCCTCGCCCGCCGGGCCCTCGCCCAGGAGCTGCGCCACCGCGGAGTGGAGGCCGAGCTGGTCACCGAGGCCGTCGGCCTGCTCGATCCCGAGCAGGAGGAGGAGACGGCCCGGGCCCTCGTCCAGCGTCGGCTGCCCGGCACCCGCGGCCTGGACCGCGACCGGCGGATCCGGCGGCTGGCCGGCATGCTGGCGCGCAAGGGATACGGCGAGGGCCTGGCGCTGAAGGTGGTGCGCGACGCCCTCGCCGCGGAAGCCGACAGCGCCGACGACGACTCCGGCTCCTGGCACGGTTCCGGCGGTCCGGATCCGTGGGAGTGAGCCGCAGGGCTTCTACGGAGTGTGCCCGCTGACCCGGGCGCCCGCCGAGCCGTCCCGCGGCATGCCACCCGCGGCGCCGGGCGCCCCGTCGTCCGTGCCGTCCGGACCCTCGCCGGTGTCGTCGCTCGCCGCCGTCGGCGGGCCGCCGCGCGCCAGGTCGGCGTACGAGTACAGCTCGGCGGGGCGGCATCCGACCATCGCCGTGACCAGGTGCCCATCCGGCCGGATGAGCAGCACGGTGTGCGCCGTCGCCCCCGGATAGGACTCGGTGACCAGCAGTTCGGCCGGGGTGGGCAGCGCCGCGACCGCCGACGCCAGCCGCGGCATCAGCCCGGCCGTCAGCCAGTGCCTGCTCTCCCACACCCCGGTGCCGGGCGCGACCAGCAGGACCACGAGGCCCTGGCCCAGCCGGTCCCGCAGACGTCCCACCGTGCCGTCGAGCGCCGTCACGGGCACGTCGTCGACCCGGCCGCCCGGCGGTGTGTCGCATCCGGCCACCAGCGGCGACGCGCCGGCCCTGCCGCTGCCCGACCGCGCCGCGGGCAGCGCGAGCGGCGAGCGCGCGTAGACCCGGGAGCCGGCGGAAGCGCCCCGCCCCAGGTGGCTGTCGGTCAGCATCTCCGCATGGCCGCGGGCGGAACCCGACAGCAGCGACTGCCGGACGGTCTGCCACGCCCCGCTCGCCCGCAGCAGCGGAAGTGCCTGGTCGGTGGCCCGCAGCCGACTCCCCACCGCCCCGCGGCGCTCGGCCTCGTAACTGTCCAGCAGCACCTTGGACGCACCGTCGTGCCACGCCAGGGCGAGCTTCCAGGACAGGTTCTCCGCGTCCCGCAGACCCTCCTCGACGCTCTGCGCACCCAGCGCCCCCATGACGTGGGCGGCATCGCCCGCCAGGAACACCCGGCGCACCCGCCACCGCCGGGCCAGCCGCTGGTGCACCGTGTAGTCCGCCGAGCCGACGACCTCGTAGGGCACCACGCTGCCGCACCACGCCGCGAGCGTGCCGCGCAGCCGTTCCACCAGCGCGTCCGGGGTGAGCGCGCGGGCCTGCACCGGCAGCAGCCAGTCCAGCCGCCACAGCCCCCCGGGCAGCGGCCGCGCCGTCACCTCCTGCCCGGCCGGTGCGCCCGGCGGATCGCGGTGCAGCACCGCCACACCGGGTTCGGGCAGCTCGGCGCGTACGACCGCCACGGCGTGCCGGTCCACCGCCGTGCGGCCGGGGAAGCGCACCCCGAGCAGTTTGCGGACCGTCGACCGCGGTCCGTCGCACCCCACGAGGAAACTGCCGCGCCACCACGTCTCGTGCGAGCCACGGGTGTGCACCGTGACACCGCGCGCGTCCTGCTCCACCGCGTCCACCCGGCAGCCGGCCACGATCCGGACCGAGCCGCAGCCCAGCAGCGCCTGCCGCAGCCCGTTCTCCAACCGGTGCTGGGCGATGTGCACGGGCGCGTCGTCCGCCCCGAAGTCGAGCCGTGCCACCTCCGCGCGCCGGCGGACCGTGCGCCAGCCCCTCCAGGCCGTGCCCTCGGTCCGGACGCCCGGGTATCCCAGCCGTTCGACCAGGGCGGCCGCGGCCGGGCCGAGCACGGCGGTGCGCGAACGCCGCAGCCCCTCGGCGTCGGCGATCACCTCCGCCTCGTCCAGCAGGATGACGGGGACGTCGCGGCGGGCCAGCGCGAGGGCGAGGGTCAGGCCGACCGGGCCTGCCCCCGCGACGATCACCGGATCCACTCAGCGGTCCCGGGAAGGAGTGCGGTCACAAAGCGTATGCAACTCACTGCGCCTGCCCACGTCAAGCGACAGTCGCACGTCGGCGCGGTGCGAGCGCGGCACAGCGGGCGCACCGGCGCACATCGGGTGGCGCGTGGGACGCGTACCGGGTCGGTAACGGTCCGCACCACGAGCCGGTACCCCCTTGACTCACCCCCGCCGGATCGGGGTGGATGCCGTGACAAAGCAGAAGCGGAAGCGAACCGGCGCGTACCCTGCCGCCGGGCGTCGCCCGCCCCGGCACGCCGGGGCCCCGCCGGACCGGCGGGCGACAGAAGGAGGAGTGGCACAGATGCGGCTGCTGCTGGTGGAGGACGACGACCGGGTTGCCGCGGCCGTCTCGGCGCTCCTCGGCAAGCACGGTTTCGACGTCAGGCACGCGCGCAGCGGCGAGGAGGCGATCCAGGCCCTGCTGCCGGACGGCGGACCGGCGTTCGACTGCGTCCTGCTCGACCTCGGCCTGCCCGACCAGGACGGCTTCGAGGTGTGCAGCAGGATCCGGCGCAGGACGGCCACACCGGTGATCATGGTGACCGCCCGCGCGGACGTCCGCTCCCGCATCCACGGCCTCAACCTGGGCGCCGACGACTACGTCGTCAAGCCGTACGACACCGGCGAGCTGCTCGCCCGCATCCATGCCGTCAGCCGCCGCCCGCCGCTGCGCCCGGAGGGCGCCGGCTCACCGCCGCCGGCCCACGGCGCGGGCGGCGCCGCGCAGGCCGCCGCACCTCCCGCGGCGCGTACCCGGCTGCAACTGGGCCCCATGGCCATCGAACCGGCCACCCGCAGCGTCACCGTCGAGGGCGCGGCGGTGGTGCTGACCCGCAAGGAGTTCGACCTGCTGGCCCTGCTCGCCGGGCACCCCGGGGTGGTCTTCCGCCGGGAGCAGATCATCAGCGAGGTGTGGCGGACCGCGTGGGAGGGCACAGGGCGCACCCTGGAGGTCCATGTGGCGTCCCTGCGGTCCAAGCTCCGTGTCCCGGCCATGATCGAGACGGTGCGCGGCGTGGGCTACCGGCTCGTCGTCCCGCCCGCCGGCTGAGCCGCCCCGCGAAGCAGATCTCCCACCGTGCGCACCCGACTGCTCCCGCTGCTCATCGTGCTGATGGCAGGCGTTCTGCTGGCCCTCGGCATCCCGCTCGCCGTCAGCCAGGCGGCCGCCCAGCAGCAGCGTGTCGTCGTCGACCGGATCGACGACACCACGCGCTTCGCGGCGCTGGCCCAGTTCGTGACCGCGCGGAACGAGGAGCAGTCGATGGTCGACAGCGTGGACGGCGAGAGGCTGCACACGCTGCGCACGGAACTCGTCCGCTACCAGCAGCTGTACGGCATCAGCGCCGGGGTCTTCTACCGCGACAGCACCGCCATGGCCGAGGCGCCCGCGAAGTGGCGGCTGCCCGCCGAGGGCGAGCTCTACGACGCCTACGAGTCGGCGCTGCTGGGCCGCCGCGCCCACGACCCGGCGCAGGTCTGGCCGTGGCAGCACCGGCGGCTGGCCATCGCGTCGCCGATCGTGCGGGACGGCGACGTCGTGGCGGTCGTCGTGACCGATTCCCCGACCGGCGCCCTGCGCTCGCGCATCCTGCACGGCTGGATGCTGCTCGCCGCGGGGGAACTCGCCGCCATGGTCATCGCCGTGCTCTGCGCGGTGCGGCTGACCGCCTGGGTGCTGCTGCCGGTCGCGAAGCTGGACCGCGTCACTCATGACATCGCCACCGGTCGGATGAAGTCCAGGGTCCGGGCGACCGGCGGGCCGCCCGAACTACGCCGGCTGGTCCGTTCGTTCAACGAGATGGCCGACAACGTCGAGGCGGTGCTCGACCAGCAGCGAGCCTTCGTCGCCGACGCCTCGCACCAGCTGCGCAACCCGCTCTCCGCGCTGCTGCTGCGGATCGAGCTGCTGGGCCTGGAACTGCCCGAGGGCCACACCGAGGCCGACGCGGTCAAGGAGGAGGGTCACCGGCTGGCCCAGGTGCTCGACGACCTGCTGGGCCTGGCCGTCGCCGAGAGCTCGGGAGGCCACCCGCAGGTGATCGACGTGGCGGCCCTGGTCCGTACGCGTACGGCCGCGTGGCGCCCGGTGGCCGACCGGGCACAGGTCGGGCTGGACTTCGCCGGGCCGCCGCCGGACGGCCCGGCGGTGACCGGCTGGGCGGACGCCGTGGCCCTGTCCAGCGCGCTGGACGCCGTGCTGGACAACGCGATCAAGTTCACCCCGGCAGGAGGCGAGGTCGGCGTCGTGGTCGAGGCGGGCGAGGACGCGGCCGCCGTCGTGGTCGCCGACGGCGGACCGGGTCTGGCCGACGAGGAACTGGCGAGGGTCGGTGACCGCTTCTGGCGCAGCCCGCGGCATCAGAACGTGCAGGGCTCCGGGCTCGGCCTGTCGATCGCACGGTCATTGCTGCGCCAGGGCGGCGGCGCCATCGCGTACGGGCACCACGAGCCGACCGGCCTCCGGGTCACGCTCACCGTGCCGCGGACGGCTCCGGAGTCCTGACGCGGCGCCTCAGGGCTTCACCGAGCGGTAGTAGCGTATGGCGCCCTGATGGAGGGGCAGCGGGTCGGTGAAGACGGCGGTGCGCAGGTCCACCAGTTGGGCCGCGTGCACCACGGTGCCGATCGCGTCCCGGCTGTCGATCACCGCCCGGGTCAGTCGCTCGACCAGCCCGGCGTCCGCGCGGTCGGTGGTGATCAGCAGATTGGGCACGGCGACGGTGGGCACGGCCTTGCTGTCCTGCGCCGAGGGATACGCGTCGGCAGGCATCGCCGCCTGGCGGTAGTACGCCATCTCCGGCCCCAGCGCGTGCAGCGACGCCACCATGTCACCGAGCTGGACCAGCCTGATCCGCGCCACCGGCGTGGCCATGGCCGTGACGGCGGCCGTCGGCAGCCCGCCGGACCAGAAGAACGCGTCGAGCCTGCCGCCGAGCAGCATGGCGGGCGCCTCGTCGATGCCGACCGGCACCGCGGTGACGTCCTTGTCTATGTCCATGCCCGCGGCCTGGAAGAGCCGGTGGGTGATGAGGCTGACGCCGGAGTCGGCCTGGCCGATCCCGACCGTCATGCCGCGCAGGTCCCGGATCGACCGGACCGGGGAGTCGCGCGGCACGATCAGCTGCATGTAATCGTCGTAGAGCCGGGCGACGGCGCGCAGCCGCGACTTGCCGGGCCCGTTGTAGCTGGCCACCGCGTCGGCGGCGGCGATCGTGAAGTCCGAACGGCCGGACGCGACGCGCTTGATGTTGTCGACCGAGCCCTCGGTGTGCTCCAGCGTGACCTGAACCCCGGGCAGCGCCGTCCGCAGGTCGCCCTGCAGCAGCATCCCGTACTTCTCGTAGACGCCGTTGGCGACACCCGTCGCGAAGGACACCGGCCGGTGCGGGTACGACGGGCCGTCCGACGGCACCAGCCACCACGCCAGCAGCGCCAGCGCAAGGGCCGCGCCCAGCGAACCCTGGACGTACCGCCACAGCCTGGCCCGGCGGCCCTGCGGCCGGAGCAGGCGAAGCACACGACGGTCCATGGCCCGCGATCCTGCCAGGCGGCAGCGGTGCGGGGAAGGGCGGCCGCCCGGTGGCCGGGAGTTGTCCACAAGCCGGAGGCGAGGCGGCGGGGAAAGCACGTACTCTGGGTCATTGTTATGAGCGCGCGTACTTACGAGGTCCGCACCTACGGGTGCCAGATGAACGTCCACGACTCCGAGCGGCTGTCCGGCCTGCTGGAGGACGCCGGGTACGTCCGGGCGCCCGAGGGCTCGGACGGGGCGGACGTCGTCGTCTTCAACACCTGTGCGGTGCGGGAGAACGCCGACAACCGGCTCTACGGCAATCTGGGCCAGCTCGTGCCGAAGAAGGCCGCCCGGCCCGGCATGCAGATCGCCGTCGGCGGCTGTCTGGCGCAGAAGGACCGCGACACGATCGTGAAGCGCGCGCCCTGGGTCGACGTCGTCTTCGGCACCCACAACATCGGACAGCTGCCGGTGCTGCTGGAGCGCGCCCGGATCGCGGACGAGGCGCAGGTGGAGATCGCCGAGTCGCTGGAGACCTTCCCCTCGACGCTGCCCTCGCGCCGCGAGTCGGCCTATGCCGCGTGGGTGGCCATCTCCGTGGGCTGCAACAACACCTGCACCTTCTGCATCGTGCCCGCGCTGCGCGGCAAGGAGAAGGACCGGCGCCCCGGTGACGTCCTCGCCGAGGTCGAGGCGCTCGTCGCCGAGGGCGTGATCGAGGTCACGCTGCTCGGCCAGAACGTCAACGCGTACGGCTCCGACATCGGCGACCGCGAGGCCTTCGGCAAACTGCTGCGGGCCACCGGAGCGGTCGAGGGCCTGGAGCGGATCCGCTTCACCTCACCGCACCCGCGGGACTTCACCGACGACGTCATCGCGGCCATGGCCGGGACGCCGAACGTGATGCACCAGCTGCACATGCCGCTCCAGTCGGGCTCCGACCAGGTGCTGCGGGCGATGCGCCGCTCCTACCGGCAGGACCGCTACCTGGGCATCATCGAGAAGGTGCGTGCCGCCATGCCGGACGCCGCCATCACCACCGACATCATCGTGGGCTTCCCCGGCGAGACCGAGGAGGACTTCGAGCAGACCCTGCACGTCGTCCGCGAGGCACGCTTCGCCCAGGCCTTCACCTTCCAGTACAGCAAGCGCCCCGGCACCCCCGCGGCCGACATGGACGGGCAGATCCCCAAGGCCGTCGTCCAGGAGCGCTACGAGCGCCTGGTGGCGCTCCAGGAGGAGATCTCCTGGGAGGAGAACAAGAAGCAGGTCGGCCGCACCCTGGAGGTGCTCGTCGCCGAGGGCGAGGGCCGCAAGGACGAGGCCACCCGGCGGCTGTCCGGCCGCGCGCCCGACAACCGCCTCGTGCACTTCCAGCGCCCCGAGGGACAGCAGGTCAGGCCCGGTGACATGGTCACCGTCGAGATCACCTACGCCGCGCCGCACCACCTGCTCGCCGAGCGCCCCGCGCAGGCCGTGCGCCGCACGCGTGCCGGGGACGCCTGGGAACGCCGCACCGCGGCTGCCGCGCAGGCCCCGGCCGGTGTCATGCTCGGCATGCCCGCGGTCGGTGCCCCGTCGGCCGTGCCCGCCGCTGCCGCGGGCGGCTGCTCCGTCTGCTGACGCGGTCCGGGCTCCCTGTCGGTGCCCGGCGGTAAGGTGTCGATCATGCTGGTCGCCGCCGCCGTCTGCCCCTGTCCGCCGCTGCTGGTCCCCGAGGTGGCGGCCGGTGCCGCACCCGAGCTGGACGCGCTGCGGGACGCCTGCGCGGACGCCGTCGGGCTGCTGGCCGCCGCACTGCCCGACCGGCTGGTGGTGGTCGGGCCCGAGGAGGGAACGGAAAGCCGCACCCTTGCGTCCGGCGCACACGGGGACTTCCGCCCCTTCGGCGTCGCGCTCGACGTACGGCTCGGGCGGCCCTCCGCGGCCACGGACGAGCCGGGCGGCGCCACCTCCGGCGCAGCGCCCCTGCCGCCGTCGCTCGCGGTGGCCGCCTGGCTGCTGCGCGGCTGGAACTCGGGGGAGACGACCGGGCTGGCCGTCGGGGAAGCGCTGGACGCGGGACGCTGCGCCGCCGAGGGCAGGGCGCTCGCCGCGTCCGCGGAGCGGGTCGCGCTGCTGGTCATGGGCGACGGCAGCGCGTGCCGGACGGTCAAGGCGCCCGGCTATCTGGACGAGCGCGCCGAGGGCTTCGACGCCGCGGTGTCGGCCGCACTGGACACCGCGGACACCGGCACCCTGGCGGGGCTCGACGCGGCGCTCGCCGCCGAGCTGCGGGTGGCGGGCCGCGCACCCTGGCAGGTGCTGGCCGGGGCCGCCGCGGATGCGGGCCTGGACGGCCGGCTGCTCCACGAGGCCGCACCCTACGGCGTCGGGTACTTCGTCGCCTGCTGGACCTGAGCCCGCGCCGGACCGACGGCAACACCGGTGGGCGTGGACGAGCCGCGGAAGGTGGAATTCCGCGGCTGTCCGGTCCGGGGCGGCACCCGGGCGGGCGAGACGGGCGCCCGGGGGAGCGGCGGATCCTGCCAGGACCGGCCGGGCCGTCAGGACGGAGGCAGAGCCCTCAGGGTCTGCGGGCTCTCAGGACTGGCCGGGCCGGTCTCCCTGACCGGACGGGCCCGCCTGACCGGACTGGCCGCCCGCGCCGCCCTTGCCACCGAGGTTCTGGGTGGCGCTCTTGGCCTTGTCGGCCCCCGAGCCGATCTTGTCCGAGTACTTCCCGCCGGTCTTCGAGTCGGCCATCTGCGCGGCCTTGTCGATCCCCGACTCGACCTTGTCGCCGTGCTGCCGGGCAAGATCCCCGGCCTTGCCCCTGGCCATGCCGAGCTTGTCCTTCAACGTGTCCATGAAGCTCATCAGGCACCTTCCCTGGACGCTGAGCGATGAGGGCGGTGGCTCCGCCGCTTCGCGGCACCGATGGTGCAAAGCGGGCCGAGCGGCGCAAAACGCCCTCCCCGTCCTTCGACCATACCCGCGCCCCGGGGCGGGCGCCGCCGGGCGGACCGCCGGACCGCGACCGGGCACGCCGGTTGTTTGGGAGAATCGCCGGGTGAAGAACCGTGTGATCACCGTCGTCGGTCCCACCGCGGCCGGAAAGTCCGACCTCGGCGTCGCGCTCGCCAGGGAATGGGGCGGCGAGGTGATCAACGCCGACTCCATGCAGCTCTACCGCGGCATGGACATCGGAACGGCCAAGCTGACCACCGCCGACCGGCAGGGCGTACCCCACCACCTGCTGGACATCTGGGACGTGACACAGGCCGCCAACGTCGCGGACTACCAGCGGCTCGCCCGCGCCGAGATCGACCGCCTGCACGCGGCGGGCCGCGTCCCGGTGCTGGTGGGCGGTTCGGGGCTGTACGTGCGCGCCGTGATCGATCCGCTGGAGTTCCCCGGCACCGACGCGGCGGTACGGGCCCGGCTGGAGGCCGAGCTGGCGGAGGAAGGCCCCGGCCCGCTGCACGCCCGCCTCGCCGCCGCCGATCCGGAGGCCGCCCGGCTCATCCTGCCCAGCAACGGGCGCCGTATCGTGCGCGCCCTCGAAGTCGTCGAGATCACCGGCCGCCCCTTCACCGCGAGCCTGCCCGGCACCGAGTCGCAGGAGGCGGTCTACGACACCGTGCAGATCGGCGTGGACGTGCCCCGCCCCGTGCTCGACGAGCGCATCGTGCGGCGGGTGGACCGGATGTGGGACGAGGGACTGGTGGCGGAGGTCCGCGCGCTGGAGGCCGCCGGGCTGCGCGAGGGCCGTACCGCCTCGCGCGCGCTCGGCTACCAACAGGTGCTGGCCGCGTTCGCGGGGGAGTGCACCGAGGACGAGGCGCGCGCCGAGACCGCCCGAGCCACGAAACGTTTCGCGCGGCGGCAGGACTCGTGGTTCCGCCGGGACCACCGTGTGCACTGGCTCACGGCTCAGGGAGCGGAACTCGCCGACCGCGCGCTGACGTTGCTCGGGGAAGCGGTCACAGCCTGATCACGTGATGGCATCGGGACGCCCCGGCGTCCGGGAGGAGCCCTCCGGGCGTGCCATCATCAAGCATCCAGCTACGGTGTCGGAGACTCGGGAGGGCGCGTGGCGATGGCACTCGGCCCACGCGACACCCCCCAGGGGCGCGATTCGACAGCGGACTCCTACGAGTCACATGTGTCACAGGGCGCCAACGGCGTCCCGTCCGGCGGGACGGAACCGGCCGAACGGCTGGACGAGCCCCCGCCGTTGGAGCCGCTGGGCGACCCCATGGATCTCCTCGATCCGATGGCGGTCATCGACCCGGCGCTGTCGCTCGACGGCGGCCAGTCCTTCCGCGAACTGCGCCCGCAGCGGCGGCTGCGGATCTGGCAGCTCGCGCCGATCGTCGCGCTCGCTGTGGCCGGTTCGCTGATGTTCGCCTTCCCGCTCGCCTTCGAGTCCGGCGACGCCGGACCCGTCGTCGCGATGCTCGGCCTGCTGCTGTGCGGGTGCTCGGCAGGCTGGGGCCTGACGGCCGCCCTCCGGGTCGGCTACACCTTGCCGGGACTGCCTGTGCGCGGCTCGGGCACCCGGGTGGACTGGCGCTACGTCGCCGGTTACGCCGTGGCGGTCGTCCTGCTGGCCCTGCTCGCCGTCTGGCGCGTCGCCCGGCTGCGCTGACCGGCCCCGACCGGCCGCGACCGCCCTTCCGGGACCGGCCGCGTACGATCGAAGATGTGACAGACGCACGGCACGACACCGCCCCCCTGAACTTCCTCAAGGGCCACGGGACCGAGAACGACTTCGTGATCGTCCCCGACCCGGACGGCCTGCTCGACCTGTCCGCGGCCCAGGTGGCACGGCTGTGCGACCGGCGAGCCGGGATCGGCGGAGACGGCCTGCTGCGGGTGGTGCGCTCGGCCGCCCACCCCGAGGCGGCGGCCCTCGCCGACCGCGCCGAGTGGTTCATGGACTACCGCAACAGCGACGGCAGCGTCGCCGAGATGTGCGGCAACGGCGTGCGGGTCTTCGCGCGGTACCTGCAGCGTGCGGGCCTCGCCGAGGCCGGTGACCTGACCGTCGCCACCCGCGCCGGGCTGCGGCAGGTCCACATCGCCAAGGACGGCGGCGACGGCGTGCCCGGTGAGGTCACCGTAGGCATGGGCCGTGCCGCCTTCCCCGGAGGGGACGTCACGGTCACGGTCGGCAGCCGTACCTGGCCGGCGCTCAACGTCAACATGGGCAACCCGCACGCGGTCGTCTTCGTGGCCGACCTCGACGAGGCGGGCGACCTCTACCGGGCACCCGGCGTCGCGCCCGCCGAGGCCTATCCCACCGGCACCAACGTGGAGTTCGTCGTCGACCGCGGCCCCCGCCACGTGGCCATGCGCGTCCACGAGCGCGGCTCGGGCGAGACCCGCTCCTGCGGTACGGGCGCCTGCGCCGTGATGGTCGCCGCGGCCCGCCGTGACGGCCTCGACCCGGCGCGGACGGGCCGCCCGGTCACGTACACCGTGGACGTCCCCGGCGGGCAGCTGGTGATCACCGAGAACACCGACGGGCGGATCGAGATGACCGGTCCCGCGGTCGTCGTCGCCGAGGGCGTCGCCGAAGCCGCCCTGGTGGCGGGAATCCCCTCGGCCTGATCGCACGGGCCGCTTGCACCGCGGGGCACATTCCGCCGGGAATCCCCGTACACCATCCCTCGAACGGGTGACGGGGATCACTCTCGGCGAGAGCGCGGCAGCCGCACGTGGTGGGCTCGGTAGCATCAATCACCGGCGCGGCCCCGCGGGTCGTGCGAGGCTTCCGCAGCCGGTCCATGCTGCCGGAGGTGTCGATGAGCGCAGACAACGCGGTGGATGCCGGGCAGGCCGCCGAGATCCCGCGACGCGGCCTGCGGCGCATCGATCTGCGCAGGCTGGGACGGGCCGCCCTGCTCGGCCCGGGTCCCCGGGACCGGCTGCCCGGTGCCATCGAGCACCTCATCAAGGTCCACCGCGCCCGGCACCCGCAGGCCGGCTCCGAGGCGATCGAGACGCTGCGCCGCGCGTATGTGCTCGCCGAGTCCTCGCACCGCGGGCAGATGCGCAAGAGCGGTGAGCCGTACATCACCCACCCGCTCGCCGTCACCCTCATCCTGGCCGAACTCGGCGCCGAGACCACCACGTTGACGGCGTCGCTGCTGCACGACACGGTCGAGGACACCGAGGTGACGCTGGATCAGGTGCACGCCGAGTTCGGCGCCGAGGTCACGCATCTCGTCGACGGCGTCACCAAGCTGGAGAAGGTCGACTACGGGGCCGCGGCCGAGTCGGAGACCTTCCGCAAGATGCTCGTCGCGACCGGCAGCGACGTGCGGGTGATGGCCATCAAGCTGGCCGACCGGCTGCACAACGTCCGCACCCTCGGGGTGATGCGCCCCGACAAGCAGGCCAGGATCGCCCGCGTCACCCGGGACGTCCTCATCCCGCTCGCCGAGCGGCTCGGCGTCCAGGCGCTCAAGACGGAGCTGGAGGACCGGGTCTTCGCGATCCTGCACCCCGCGGAATACGCCCGCACCCGGGCCATGATGGCCGCCAACGCCGAGCGGCCGGACCTGCTGGCCGTGATCGCCGAGGACCTGCGCAAGGTGCTGCGCGAGGCGGACATCGCGGCGGAGGTGGCCATCAGGCCGCGGCACGCCGTCTCGGTGCACCGGCTGCTGCTCAAACGCGGCGGGACGGAGCTGGACAGCGGTGACTTTGGACGGCTGCTCGTGCTGGTCGGGGAACCCGCCGACTGCTACGCGGTGCTCGGCGAGCTGCATACCTGCTTCACCCCGGTCATCGCCGAGTTCAAGGACTTCATCGCCGCTCCCAAGTTCAACCTCTACCAGTCCCTGCACACCGCGGTCGCCGACGCCCAGGGGCGGATCGCCGAGGTCCTGGTCCGCACCCGGCAGATGCACCGGGTCGCCGAGACCGGGGTGATCGCTCTCGGCCACACCCCCGCCCCCGCGGAGCAGCCACGTTCCTCCGGTGGCACCGACACCCGGGCCCCGGGCGCCGCCGCATCGCGCTCCGGGGAGGCGCCGGCGCCCGCCGCCGAGGCGTGGGGCAACGTGGACCTGTCGCGGCCCGGATGGCTCGCCCGGCTGCTGGAGTGGCAGCGCGACGCCCCCGACTCGGACATCTTCTGGACGGCGCTGCGCGACGACCTGGCGCAGGACCGGGAGATCACGGTCTTCACCGCCGACGGCCCCGACGCCTCGGGCACGGTCCGGCTGCCCGCCGGCGCCAGCTGCGTCGACGCCGCCTACGCCGTGCACGGCGAGGACGGTCACCGATGTATCGGCGTACGGGTCAACGGCCGGCTGGCGCCACTGAGCACGCGACTGCAGGACGGTGACAGCCTGCAACTGCTGCTGGACGACGCGGCGACCTCGCGCCCCGGTGCCGACTGGCTCGACCACGCCGCCACGCCCGCGGCCCGTATCGCGATCACCCGCTGGCTGGCCTTGCACCCGGCCCCTGCCGACGACGAACAGCCCGCGGCGCTGCCCGCCCTGCGCCCGGCCAAGGAGGTGTCCGGCCCGCGGCCCGAGCTGCCGGTGGCGGTCGCCGACCTGCCCGGTGCCACGGTCCGGCTGGCCCGCTGCTGTACGCCCGTCCCGCCCGACGCGGTGACGGGCTTCGTCATCCGGGGCGGCACCGTGACCGTCCACCGTGCCGAATGCCCCTCCACCGCGCGGATGGCCGCGGCCGGCCGCAGGCCCGTACCGGTCGGGTGGCGCGACGGCACTCCGGCCGGCGGCTACCGGGCCACCGTGCTGGCGGAGGCGCTGAGCAGGCCCAGGCTGCTGGCGGACCTGACCGAGGCCATCGCCGCCGAGGGGGTCGGCATCGTCTCGGCCGCGGTGGAGCCTCCGCAGGAACTCAGGGTGCGGCACACCTACACCGTGGAACTGCCCGATCCCGGCGCCCTGGCCGGGCTGATGCGCGCCATGCGGGCGGTGCCGGGCGTCTACGACGTCTACCGGTCCCGCCCCTCCGTCACCACCCGGCGCGGCTGACCGGGACCGGATCCCGCCACCGTCAGCCTCGCCGCACCCACACGTGCGTCCCCCGTCGCTCACCGCGCCCACCCCTTCACCCGGAGCGGCCGCCGATCATCGACGGCCTCATTCGATTACTCTGAGTGAATGCCCGTGTGCGCCGGGGACCTAACCCTCGATCCGTGTCACTCGTGCGAGTGATCGTCCCGCGGTGCCCGTGCCGGGAAACCCGCGTGACCGCGAGGGCCGGGCGTGCGACCATCGTAATGACGGCACGTACGCGTGCCCGACCCACAACCGCGCTACCAAAGGATCAGATGACCTCCTCTTTTTCTTCCTCCACGAACGATCGCCAGCGCCTCGCCGAAAGCCGTCGGGCCGACGCCCTGATGGAGGAGGACGTCGCCTGGAGCGCGCGGATCGACGGAGAGCGGGACGGCGATCAGCTCGACCGTGACGACCGTGCCTCGCTGCGCCGGGTCGTCGGGCTCTCCACCGAGCTGGAGGACGTCACCGAGGTCGAGTACCGGCAGCTCCGCCTGGAGCGCGTGGTGCTCGTCGGGGTGTGGACCTCCGGAACGGTGCACGACGCCGAGAATTCCCTCGCGGAGCTGGCGGCGCTCGCCGAGACCGCGGGCGCCCTCGTCCTGGACGGTGTCGTCCAGCGTCGCGACAAGCCGGACCCGGCCACGTACATCGGCTCCGGCAAGGCCAACGAGCTGCGGGACATCGTGCTCGAAAGCGGCGCGGACACCGTCGTGTGCGACGGTGAGCTCAGCCCCGGCCAGCTCATCCACCTCGAAGACGTGGTCAAGGTCAAGGTCGTCGACCGGACGGCGCTGATCCTGGACATCTTCGCCCAGCACGCCAAGTCCCGAGAGGGCAAGGCGCAGGTCTCGCTCGCGCAGATGCAGTACATGCTGCCGAGGCTGCGCGGCTGGGGCCAGTCGCTGTCGCGGCAGATGGGTGGTGGCGGCTCCGGCTCGTCCGGCGGCGGCATGGCCACCCGTGGTCCCGGTGAGACCAAGATCGAGACCGACCGGCGGCGCATCCGCGAGAAGATGGCGAAGATGCGCCGGGAGATCGCGGAGATGAAGACCAGCCGCGACCTCAAGCGCCAGGAACGCCGGCGTCACAAGGTGCCGTCGGTGGCGATCGCCGGCTACACCAACGCGGGCAAGTCGTCGCTGCTCAACCGGCTCACCGGTGCGGGCGTCCTGGTGGAGAACTCGCTGTTCGCCACCCTCGACCCGACCGTACGCCGTGCGGAGACGCCCGGCGGGCGGCTCTACACCCTCGCCGACACCGTCGGGTTCGTCCGGCATCTGCCCCACCACCTGGTGGAGGCTTTCCGCTCCACGATGGAGGAGGTCGCCGACGCCGACCTGATCCTGCACGTGGTCGACGGGTCGCATCCGGCGCCCGAGGAGCAGCTGGCGGCGGTCCGCGAGGTGTTCCGCGACGTGGGCGCGCTCGACGTGCCGGAGATCGTCGTGGTCAACAAGGCGGACGCGGCCGACCCGCTGGTGCTCCAGCGTCTGCTGCGCAACGAGAAGCACGCCATCGCGGTCTCGGCCCGTACGGGCCGGGGCATCGCCGAGCTGCTGGAGATGATCGACGACGAACTGCCGCGCCCTGACGTCGAGGTGGAGGCCCTGGTGCCGTACACCCACGGCGGCCTGGTCTCGCGTGTCCACGCCGGTGGTGAGGTCCTCTCCGAGGAGCACACCGGCGACGGAACGCTGATCAAGGTACGGGTCCACGAGGAACTGGCCGCGGAGCTCGCTCCGTTCGCCCTCGCCGTCCAGCACTGAGCCGGGCGGTGCCCGCCGCCCGGCCGGGTGCCTCCGCACAAGGGCAACGTGTAAGGGGCGCGTCACCATGGTGACGCGCCCCTTACCCTTCCGCCGTCCGCCGTCTCAGCTGAACTTGGCGACCACCGAGTCGTAGACCTTCTTGGCGTCCGCGCCCAGCCGCGGGCCCGCCAGCCAGGTCGCCGTCACCGGGCCGATCGAGGTGTTGCTGACCAGCGCCGTCGTCCCGTCGGGCTTCGTGGCGAACCAGCCGCCGCCCGACGAACCGGCCGTCATGGTGCAGCCGATGCGGTATTCGGTCGGCTGCGCGGAGTCCAGCGACAGACGTCCCGGCTTGTCCGCGCAGTTGTACATCCGCTGGCCGTCGTACGGCGGGGCCGCGGGGTAGCCCCATGCGTCCAGCGTGCCGACCTGAGCCGTCGCCGGGGCGTCGAACCACACCGGCACGGCCGAGCCGACCGTCTCCTCGAGGGACTTGCCGCCCTTCTCCGGAGTCACGTGCAGCACCGCGAAGTCGTACGGCGACCCGCTGCCGCCCTCCTCGGCGCCGGTGTCGATCCACTGCTGCGAGGTGGCCGCGCCGTCGGCCCAGAAGACCCCGTAGGGCGCGAGCACGTCCCGCTTGGCCCCCTTCAGCGCCGCCGCGCTCTGCCCCTGGTCGTTGTAGGCGGGCACGAAGGCGATGTTGCGGTACCAGCCGCCGTCCGCCCCCGCGTGCACGCAGTGGCCCGCCGTCCACACCAGGTTGGACTTGCCGGGGTGCGCCGGGTCCTGGATCACGGTCGCCGAGCAGACCATCGACCCCTTGGGGCTGTCGAAGAACAGCTTCCCGACGTCGGGGGCATTGCGGTGGTAGGGCGTGGCCACGGACTTGGCGATCACCGGGGTCGGCGTCCGGTCCGTCTGCCCCTGGTCGGCGGGGACGTCGGCCGGGACGTTCTTGTCACCGGGGTCGGCGCCCTTCATCCGGTCGTCGTTCCACAGCCCGTCGATCACCGGATTGACGAAGTCGGCCGCCTTGCGCAGCCATTGGGCCTTGTCCCAGTTCTTCCAGGCGCCGCGCTTGTACGCCTCCTCCCACTTCTTGAGGTCGGAGACGCTGGTGGGAAGCCCGGTGGGGAGGGAGAGGTCGAGTTTCTGCTTGGCCGTCACCGTCCGGGCGGGTGTGGGCTTGTTGTCGCCCCCGTCGTCCGACGAATCGCACGCCGCCGCCGTGGCGACGAGCACCACGGTTGCTGCGACTGCCAGGAACGGCCGGCCTATCGATGACATGAACGTGAGCCCCCTGCGGAGTCGGCGTGCCGGAGGATCGTCGCACGTCCGGCACGGGTGGCGCCTCGGACAGGCCACCGGTGTGAGGGACGGTCACCCCGCGCCGGACGGTTCCCGCCGGGAAAGATCTGAGTGCGGGCCGTGATCGGTCCGTCACCGCGTCGTTAGTACGGAAGGGGGACGACCGAACAGCAGGCGAGTCGGAGGAGACAGCGCGTGGCGGCCATTTCCAGCGTGCCGGGACAGCTCACGGCGCCGGCCGACGACTTCACCGCCGCCGAGGGGATCCTGCGCAGACAGGCGCAGCGCGAGTCGGCGGCCCGGACGTACGCGCGCGCCCTGCCCGTCGTCCCGGTCCGCGCCCGCGGGATGACGGTGGAGGGCGCGGACGGCCGCCGCTACCTGGACTGCCTGTCGGGGGCGGGCACGCTCGCGCTGGGCCACAACCACCCCGTGGTGCTCGAAGCCATCAGGGGCGTCCTCGACTCGGGAGCGCCGCTGCACGTCCTCGACCTGGCGACCCCGGTGAAGGACGACTTCACCACCGCCCTGTTCGACACCCTGCCGCGGGAGCTCGCGGAGCACGGGCGCATCCAGTTCTGCGGCCCGGCCGGGACGGACGCGGTCGAGGCGGCCATCAAGCTCGCCAGGATCGCCACCGGCCACGACGGGCTGCTGGCCTTCTCCGGCGCCTACCACGGCATGACGTCGGCGGCCCTGGCCGCGACCGGCGACACCGCGGTACGCGCGGCCGTACGCGGGCCCGACACGCAGGTCACCCGGCTGCCGTACCCGTACGACTACCGCTGCCCGTTCGGTGTCGGCGGTGACCGCGGCGCCGAACTCGCCGCGCGCTGGACCGCCCACCTGCTGGACGACCCGAAGGGGGGCGTGCAGGCGCCCGCCGCGATGCTGCTGGAGGCGGTGCAGGGCGAGGGCGGGGTCGTCCCCGCGCCCGACGGCTGGCTGCGGCGGATGCGGCAGATCACCGCGGAGCGCGGCATCCCGCTGATCGTGGACGAGGTGCAGACCGGCGTCGGCCGGACCGGCACCTTCTGGGCCGTGGAACGCAGCGGCATCGTGCCGGACGTGATGGTGCTGTCCAAGGCCATCGGCGGCAGCCTGCCGCTCGCCGTCATCGTCTACCGCGAGGAGATGGACGGCTGGCTGCCCGGCGCCCACGCCGGGACCTTCCGCGGCAACCAGCTGGCCATGGCCGCGGGCACCGCGACGCTGCGCTTCGTGCGGCGCAACGCCCTGCACGCCCGCGCCGACTCCCTCGGCACCCGGATGCTCCGCTCGCTGCGCGAGCTGGCCGCCCACCACCCGTGCATCGGCGACGTACGCGGCCGCGGCCTGATGATCGGCGTGGAACTCGTCGACACCGCCGCGGAGCCCGACGACCACGGCGCCCTGCCCGCCGCGCCGCACCTGGCGGCCGCCGTCCAGCAGGAGGCCCTGCGGCGCGGCCTGATCGTCGAGCTGGGCGGCAGGCACGGCAGCGTCATCCGGCTGCTGCCCCCGCTGACCATCACCGACGAGCAGGCCGAGGCCGTACTCGACCGCCTCGCCGGAGCCCTCGAAGCTGCCCGCGCCGCCGTACCGGGCGCGGCCGCATGACGCAGGCCCCCCGCACCCTCCGCAGCCCCGCGGCCGTCACCAGTGGAGCCCCCGTATGACCGCCCCCGCAGAATCCGGCACGGCCCACGCGGCCGAGCCGACCACCGTGCCGTTCCCGCGCTCGCCGCTCCCGGACACGGCCGCACCCGCGGCGCAGACCGGACCCGACCCGCTGCACCACCCCGACGCCTACGCCGTCGCCGACGCCGCGGGCACCGACAACCTGCTGCGCTGCTGGGTCCGCGAACGCCGGCTGCCCGCCCCCGCGGGCGCCGAACTGCGGATCCCAATGCCAGCCAGCGGAACCGAGGCCCGCGCGGCGGTCCGCCACTGGTCGCCGACCGGCCACCACCGCTTCGGCCCCGTCCGCCCGGCCGCCGGGGGCCCCGCGCTGACCGCCGTCGGCCTGGCCGCGCTGCTCGCCCGGGAAGGCGGCGGCGAGCCCGCGGAAACCGCCGACCTGGTCGCGCGGGTGGCCGACTCGGTCCGCCGTACCGCCGCGTTCGTCACCGAACGGCGCGCACCGGGCCGGTCCGCCTCGTCCGACGACCCCGAGCTGCCCTTCCTCGACTCCGAGCAGGCCCTGGTCTTCGGGCACTCCATGCACCCGGCGCCCAAGAGCCGCGAAGGGCTCGGCGACGCCGAATGCGCCGCCTACTCCCCGGAGACACGCGGCTCCTTCCGCCTGCACTGGCTCGCCGTCGACGCCTCCGTGCTCGCCACCGACTCCGCCTGGACCGAGGGCGGACGGCCCATCGGTGCCGTCGACCTGATCGGCTCCCTCGCCGGGCCGCAGCCGCCCGCCTCCGGTGGCGCCGCCCTGCTGCCGCTGCACCCGTGGCAGGCCCGCGACATCCGCCACCGGCCGGGCGTGCAGGCCCTCTTCGACGCCGGGCTGCTCCGCGATCTCGGCCCGCACGGGGACCCGTGGCACCCCACCTCCTCGGTCCGCACCGTCTACCGCCCCGACGCGCCCGCGATGCTCAAGCTGTCGCTCGGGGTGCGCATCACCAACTCGCGGCGGGAGAACCTGCGCAAGGAACTCCTCCGGGGTACCGAGGTCCACCGGCTGCTGCGCAGCGGTCTCGCCGCCCGGTGGCACGCCGTCCACCCCGGCTTCGACATCGTCCGCGACCCCGCCTGGCTCGCCGTCGACTCCCCGGACGGCGCACCCGTGCCGGGACTCGACGTCGTCCTGCGGCACAACCCCTTCGGCCCCGGCGACCGGGCGCACTGCCTCGCGGGCCTGGCCGCGCCGCGCCCCTGGCCCGCGGACGGCTCCTCCCTCGTGCTGCGGTCCCGGCTGGCCCGCACCGTCGACCGCCTGGCCGCGCGCACCGGGCGACCCGTGCACGCGGTCGCCACCGAGTGGTTCCTGCGCTACCTCGACGCGGTGGTGCGTCCGCTGCTGTGGCTGGACGGGGAGGCGGGCATCGCCCTGGAGGCCCACCAGCAGAACACGCTGGTGCTGCTGGACGCCGACGGCTGGCCCCGCGGAGGGCGCTACCGTGACAACCAGGGCTACTACTTCCGCCGCTCGCACCGCGCGGACCTGGAGGCGCGGCTGCCCGGCATCGGGGCGGAGAGCGACACCTTCGTGGCCGACGAGGTCGCCGACGAACGCCTCGCCTACTACGTCGGCATCAACAACGTCTTCGGGCTGGTCGGCGCCCTCGGGTCGCAGCAGCTGGCCGACGAGCGCGTGCTCCTCGCCGCCTTTCGCCGCTTCCTCACCGCAGTGGCCGCGGAGCACGACGGCGCCGGCCGCAGCGGTCTTCCCGAGCGGCTGCTGAGCAGCCGGGAACTGCGCTGCAAGGCAAACCTGCTGACCCGGCTGCACGGCATGGACGAACTCGTCGGGCCGGTCGACACGCAGTCGGTGTACGTCACCGTGCCCAACCCGCTGGCCGCCTGAGCGCGCGGCGGCCGGGCTGCCGAGGAGAGGAGGAGCCACCGTGCCACCAGCGGACTCCGATACCGAGGACACCCTGGACCTGAGGCTGCCACCGGACTTCCTCGCCCTGCCCGGCGTCCCCGGGAAGGGCGGTCCGGCCACGTCCGCCGGCGTCGCCGCCCACGCCGCCGGTCCGCCGACGGCCCGCGGCTGCGCCCTCGTCGGCCGCGTCGCGGAGTGGGCCGGGGCCGACACCCCCGCGGGGGCCTTCCGTCTCGTGCCCGCCCACGCCGACCGTGACCTGGCCCTGGTCAGCGGATGGATGAACGACCCGGCGGTCGCCGAGTTCTGGGAGCTGGCGGGAGAAGCGGCGCTGACCCGGCGGCACATCGCGGCGCAGACCTTCGGCGACGGGCGCAGCGTCCCGTGCCTCGGCCTGCTCGACGGCCGGGCGATGAGCTACTGGGAGGTCTACCGCGCCGATCTGGACCCGCTGGCACGGCACTACCCGGCTCGGCCGCAGGACACCGGCGTCCATCTGCTCATCGGCGGCGGCGCCGATCGCGGGCGCGGTCTGGGCGGCACCCTGATCAAGGCGGTCGCCGACCTGATCCTGCAGCACCGCCCCGGCTGCACCCGCGTCGTCGCGGAACCGGACATCCGCAACACCGCGTCCGTCGCCGCCTTCCTCGGCGCCGGTTTCCGGCTGTCGGCGGAGCTCTCCCTGCCCGGCAAACGGGCCGCCCTCATGGTCCGCGACCGTGCGCTGCGGCGCGTGCTCTGACCTCCGCCCGCCCCCTCACCCCTCGATCCGTCCCGTCTCGTCCCGTCGGCAACCGGCCCCGCAGGAGTCCATCGTGATCACCACCTCCCCGCCCTCCGACGCCGCAGCCTGGCAGCGAGCGGCCCGGCGACTGCTGGCGAAGATGCTCGCCGAATTCGCCTACGAGGAGGTGATCGCACCCGAGCCCGACCCCGCCGCGGGGCCGACCGCCTACCGGCTGCCGCTCAGCGACACGCTGACCTACCGCTTCCAGGCCCGCCGGGGCGCGTACGGCAGTTGGCAGGTGGACCCGGGAAGCATCGGCCCGAGCGGCGACCCGCTGCACTTCCTCAGCCACGCCCACGAGAGTGTGCTCGGGCTCAGCGGGGACACCACCGGGCACCTGATGCGCGAGATCCTCACGACCCTGCGCGCCGACCAGCGGATCGACGCCGAAGCGCTCTCCGCCGCGGAGCTGGCCGACCTCGACTACGCCGAGCTGGAAGGGCACCAGACCGGGCACCCCTGGCTCGTCGCCAACAAGGGGCGTATCGGATTCTCCGACGCCGACGCGGCGCGCTGGGCCCCCGAGAGCCGCAGACAGCACCGGCTGCCGTGGATCGCCGTCCACCACAGCCTCGCCCGGTACCGCGGTGTCGACACCCTGGCCACCCCCGATCTGCTCTACGCGGACGAGCTCCCGCCGCCCACCCTCGACGCCTTCCACCACGCCATCGCCGATCGCAACCGCAACCCGGCCGACCACCTCCTGCTGCCCGTGCACCCCTGGCAGTGGGAGAACGTCGTCCTGCCGCTCTTCGCGCCCGCGATCGCCGACGGATCCATCATGCACCTGGGCACCGACAACGACCTGCGGGTGCCGCAGCAGTCCGTCCGGACGTTCCTCAACGCCAGCCGTCCGCAGCGGCGTACGGTCAAGCTGCCGCTGTCGGTGCTGAACACCCTGGTGTGGCGCGGGCTGCCCACCGAACGGACCCTCGCCGCGCCCGCCGTCACCGCGTGGGTGGAGGGGCTGCGGTCGGGCGATTCGTTTCTGCGGGACGAGACGCGGGTCATCCTGCTCGGCGAGGTCGCCTCCGTGTCGGTGGCGCACCCGCAGTTCGACCGGCTGCCCACCGTGCCGTACCAGTACCGCGAACTGCTGGGCTGCATCTGGCGTGAGCCGCTCACCGCGTACCTGGAGGCCGGGGAGCACGCCCGTACGCTGGCCGCGCTGCTGTACACCGACCCGGACGGCCGGTCCTTCACCGCGGAGCTGGTCGAGCGCTCCGGGCTGGCCCCCGCCGTCTGGCTGCGGCATCTGTTCGGCGCACTGCTGCCACCGCTGCTGCACTTCCTCTACCGCTACGGCACGGTCTTCTCGCCGCACGGGGAGAACGCCATCGTGGTCTTCGACGAGCACGACATCCCGGTGCGGCTCGCGGTCAAGGACTTCGTCGACGACGTCAACGTCAGCGCGGAGACGCTCCCCGAGCACGCCGCCATGCCCGGCGAGGTCAGGTCGGTGCTGCTGACGGAGAAGCCCGCCTTCCTGACCCAGTTCATCCACTCCGGGCTCTTCGTCGGGGTGCTGCGCTACCTGGCACCGCTGTGCGAGGAGCAGCTCGGGGTGCCCGAGCCCGAGTTCTGGCAGCTGGTACGCGACGAGATCGTCCGCCACCACGACCGCTTCCCCGAACTCAAGGAGCGCTTCGCCGCCTTCGACCTGCTCACCCCGCGCATCGACCGGCTGTGTCTCAACCGCAACCGGCTGCACCTCGACGGTTACCGGGACCGGGCCCAGCGCCCGCACGCCGCCGTGCACGGCACGGTGCCCAATCCGCTGTACGCGCTCTGACGACGGGCCGCGGCACCCCGCGCGCGGAAGATACGATCGCCGCACGGTCGTACCGCGGAGAGGTGAGGGGCGGATGCGCGAGGAAACGGGCGTCGGATCCTGCCCCGAATGCGGCACGCCTGGTTCGTTCGCCGGACAACTGGTGTGCCAGGGCTGCTTCGTGCCCTTCGCGCTGATGGCGTCCGCACATGCCGCGGCCGCGCCGTCCGCCTCCCCGACCGCCGTCACGGAGCGGCTGCCGCCCCCCCCCCGGGGGCGGCCGCCCCCCCCCGCCCGCCAGGCCGGGGCGGCCGCGCCCCGCGGGGCGCGGCAGCCGCTCCGTGACGGCGGTCGGGGAGGCGGACGGCGCCGCCGACCTCGACGCCGAGGACACCGAGCACACCCGCGTCATCAGCGTCGTCCCCGGGACCCCGCCCCGCCCGGCCGGCACCCGTCGCGACGTCGCCCTGCACGTCATGCGCCTGCACTTCCCCGACGGGGAGATCGTCGAGGTGGCGGCCGGCTACTCGATCCGGCTCGGCCGCGACCCGCAGCTGTGCCCGGCCGTCACCTTCCTCGCCCGGCGGGACAACCTCTCCCGAGTCCACGCCTGGGTGGGCGTCGAGACGGACGGCTCGGCCTGGATCACCGACGAGGACTCCACCAACGGCACCTTTGTGCGCGGTTACCGCCTCACACCCAACGAGGCCACGCCCCTGCGGCCCGGCGACACCTTCCGGCTCGCCGCGGACGTGCACGTCAACGTGCTGCCCTGACCGGTCAGCGCGCCGCCCTGACCGAGGCGTAGGCGGCGGTGCAGCGGGCCAGCGGATGGTCGGCGCCCAGGGCCGCCGCGGCGCTCTCCGCCACCTCCTCGAACTGCCGGCGCGCGGCCTGCACGCCGTTCAGGCCCTCCAGAGCGCGGGCCCGGCCGAAAAGCGCGGCAAAGGACGCCGGTTCATTGTCCGCGCCCTGGCGCACGACCTGCTGGCGGGCCTGCCAGTACCGCTCGTCGGCCTCGTGGAAGCGTCCGGCGGACAGCAGTGCCTCGCCCTCCTCGATCAGCGTCCAGACCAGGTGGCGGGCCCCGCGGTCGAGGGCGGTGGGCGTCCGCCGCAGCGCCGCGGGCCGCATCATGGCACGCAGCCGCTCGGCGACCTCGGCCGCGCCCGACGGCCGGTCGGCGGGTTTCTTGGCCAGCAACTGGTGCACCAGGCGGGCCAGTTCCGCGGGGACCTCGGGCCTGCGGCGGACGATCGGCTCGGGTTCCTCGTGCACGTGGAGATATGCGTAGCCGATGTAATTCCCCGCGGTGAAGGGCGGGCCCTCGGCGAGCATGGCGTACAGCACGCAGCCCAGCGAATAGAGGTCCGACCGGGCGGTGACCTCTCCGCCCTGCGCCTGCTCGGGGGCGAAATACGGCGGCGATCCCAGCAGCGCCTGCGGTTCGGTGTAGCGCGTCGCGTCGGAGTCCCGGTGGGTGACCAGACCGAAGTCACAGATTTTGACGACACCGTCCGGCAGCAGCATCAGATTCTCGGGTTTGATGTCGCGGTGCACCAGACCGCGTTCGTGCGCATGCTGCAGCCCCGAGCAGATCTGCGCACCATAGGCGATGACATCCGGCACCGGCAGCCCGCCGCGGTCCAGCAGCACCCGCCGGAAATCCGTGCCGGCGAGCAACTCCATGACGAGAAAAGGCCGTCCCTGGTGCTCGCCCGCGTCGTGGATCGTCGCCACGTTGGGATGGCTCAGCGCGGCCGCGGCGACGGCCTCCCGGCGGAAGCGCCCCTGCCGTTCGCTGCGCTCGATCTCCGCCCACTCGGTGCGCAGCATGAGCACCTTCACCGCGACCCGGCGCCCCAGGCTCTGGTCGACGGCCGCGAAGACCTGGCCGAAACCGCCGCCGCCCAGCAGTTCCTCCAGCCGGTAGCGGCCGTTGAGGACCGTGCCGACAGCCACCTCGCCCGTCACGCGCACCCCGTTCCGTCGATGTCGTGCAACGGCAGCCGCATCATGGTGGGTTCCGCGAGCGCGGCGCCGTCCCGCGGTCCGACCGTACCGTCCGTCGGGTCCTCCTCGAAGACGAACTGTCGCCCGCTCGGCAAGAGTTCCAGCCGTTCGTGCAGCACCACCGACTCACCTCTGCGCAGGGCGCGCACGACACCGTGCGGCAGCGGCTCCTCCGTGTCGTTGCCGGGCAGCCGGCGCCGTACCCGGGTCCCGTTGGCGCTGCGTTCGTCGAGCACGCTCAGCGTCCTGCCGTCGTAGGCGAGCACGACGTGGCTGCGGCTCACCGAGTCGACCGCGGTGTCGTCGATCCAGGCGCCCAGCGCAACCCCGCCGCCCGCGGGCGCCCGGCCCACCGTCACCGGGTCGCCCTCGGTCACCATGAAACGGCCGCGTACCGTCCCGTCCAGCACGACCTTCACCTGGGCGCGCGGGCGGCGCGGACCGGTGTCGGTGAGCGGCAGGCCGTGGGTCGGGCACAGCACCCGGTCCTTGCGGCGGCGCGGCAGCGCGGTGCCGGGCCGGTCGGCGGACCCGAACAGCGGGCAGCCGGGCTCCGGGCACCGCCACTCGCGGCTCAGCACCGCGCGGTGCGCCGCCGAGTGCTCCCAGCGGCGCACGACCCCTGCCTGGAGCAGCAGCCCTTCCTCCTCCTTGCGCGAGACCTGCCACTCCTCGGGCACGGGCATGACGCGCGGGCGCACCCCGATCCGCCCGTCGGGGAGGAGCACCGGGCGCAGGAAGCGGTCGCGGTCGCCGGGTATCCAGGGATAGGCGCGGTGGAAGTCCAGGAAGTTGTCTGCGCTGACCACGCGCAGGCCGAGGGCGTCGGCCAGCTCCAGGATGCGGTCGTCCGCGCGGGGCAGCACCTCCAGCATGCCGTCCGCGTACCACCGGTTCAGGTCCTGCCGTTCGGCCGCGGTGAGGCGGCCGTCCGTGAGCAGCGACCGGTCGGTGATGGCGTAGACCTGGACGGCCGGGTCGCGGGCGAAGCCGGCCAGCGCGTCGAGGAGCCCCGCGAGCCTGCCCAGGTCCGCGGCACGCTCCCCGCCGAGGGCCGGTTCGCGCACGACGTTGGCGACGTCGATCACGTACTCCGCGGCTGAGGTGTCCAGAGTCAGGCGACGCTCGAACGGCATGCGACCAGAAATTAGCACCGCGGGACGGGAGCGGACCCGCGGATGACCGGCTGAGCGCTTCCGGACGGCGTTGTCGGTGGCTGCCCTTAGGCTGGCCCTCCTATGACTGACACGCCACCACCCGCGCTCACCGACCTGCTGCACGCCGCCGTCACCGCCGTCGGCGGGGTGGAGCGGGCCGGTCAGGTCACCATGGCCGAGGCCGTCGCCGCCGCCGTGGACGACAAGTCGCATCTGCTCGTCCAGGCCGGCACCGGGACCGGCAAGTCCCTCGGGTATCTGGTGCCCGCGCTCGCCCACGGCGACCGGGTGGTAGTGGCCACGGCCACCCTCGCGCTCCAGCGCCAGCTCGTCGAGCGCGACCTCCCGCGGACGGTCACCGCCCTGCGTCCGCTGCTGCGCCGCGAGCCGCAGTTCGCGATGCTCAAGGGACGGTCGAACTACCTGTGCCTGCACCGCCTGCACGAAGGTGTGCCGCAGGACGACGAAGAGGGCCTCTTCGACCCCTTCGAGGCCGCCGCGCCGACCAGCAAGCTCGGCCAGGACCTGCTCCGTATGCGGGACTGGGCCGACGAGACGGAGACCGGCGACCGAGACGGTCTGACCCCCGGCGTCTCGGACCGTGCGTGGGGCCAGGTGTCGGTCAGCTCACGCGAATGCCTCGGCGCCACCAAGTGCGCGTACGGCGCGGAGTGCTTCGCCGAGGCCGCCCGCGAGCGCGCCAAGCTGGCGGACGTGGTGGTGACCAATCACGCGCTGCTGGCGATCGACGCCATCGAGGGCACCCCGGTGCTGCCGAGCCACGAGGTGCTGATCATCGACGAGGCGCACGAACTCGTCTCCCGCGTCACCGGCGTCGCCACCGGCGAGCTCACCCCCGGCAGTGTCAACCGCGCGGTGAAGCGCGCCGCCCGGCTGGTCAACGAGAAGGCGGCGGACGCGCTGATGAGCGCCTCCGAGGGCTTCGAGCGGGTCATGGAGCTGGCTCTGCCGGGCCGCCTGGAGCCGATCCCGGAGGATCTGCTGTACGTCCTGGCGGCGCTGCGCGACGCCTGCCGCCTGGTGATCACCTCGCTGGGGGAGACGCGTGACAAGTCCGTCCAGGACGAGGACGCGGTGCGCAAGCAGGCCCTGGCCGCCGTGGAGAACGTGCACGAGGTGAGCGAGCGGCTCGTGACCGCCTCCGAGTACGACGTGGTCTGGTGCGACCGGCACGACCGCTACGGCGCCTCGCTGCGCGTCGCCCCGCTCAATGTGTCCGGCCTGCTGCGCGAGAAGCTCTTCACCGAGCGCTCGGTCGTCCTCACCTCGGCCACCCTCAAGCTGGGCGGCGACTTCAACGGCGTCGCGGCGTCCCTCGGCCTGGCCAAGGAGGGCACCGCGGTCGAGGAGCAGGCGCCCTGGAAGGGCATCGACGTCGGGTCGCCCTTCGACTACCGCAAGCAGGGCATCCTCTATGTGGCCAAGCACCTGTCCGCCCCGGGCCGGGACGCCGGCCGGGCCGACATGCTGGACGAGCTGGCCGAGCTGATCGAGGCCGCCGGCGGTCGTACGCTCGGGCTGTTCTCCTCGATGCGCGGCGCCCAGGCCGCCGCGGAGGCGATGCGGGACCGGCTGAAGAACCCCGTCCTGCTCCAGGGCGAGGAGACGCTCGGCGAGCTGATCAGGACCTTCGCGGAGGACGCGGAGACGTGCCTGTTCGGCACCCTGTCGCTGTGGCAGGGCGTGGACGTGCCGGGAGTCAACTGCCAACTGGTGGTCATGGACCGGATCCCGTTCCCACGCCCGGACGACCCGCTGATGAGCGCGCGGCAGAAGTCGGTCGAGGAGCACGGCGGGAACGGTTTCATGGCGGTGGCCGCCACGCATGCGGCGCTGCTGATGGCGCAGGGCGCCGGGCGGCTGATCAGGGCCTCGGGCGACCGGGGTGTCGTCGCCGTGCTGGACCCGCGGCTCGCCAACGCCCGTTACGGCGGCTTCCTGCGGGCTTCCATGCCGGACCTCTGGTACACGACGGACCGCAACCAGGTCCGCCGCTCGCTCGCCGCCATCGACGCGGCCGCCAAGGTCTGAGCCTTCGGGCCCGCGGGAGAACGGGTCCGGCCCCGGAACCGCCGTACGGTTTCCGGGGCGCGCGGCGGACCCGTGGCGTCAGACCCGGCGCAGCACCGCCACGACCTTGCCCAGGATGGTGGCCTCGTCACCGGGGATGGGCTGGTAGGCGGCGTTGTGCGGCAGCAGCCAGACGTGGCCGTTGTCCCGCTTGAATCGCTTGACCGTGGCCTCGCCGTCGAGCATGGCCGCCACGATGTCGCCGTTCTCGGCGACGGGCTGGCGGCGCACGGTGACCCAGTCGCCGTCGCAGATGGCCGCCTCGATCATGGAGTCGCCGACCACCTTGAGCACGAACAGCTCACCGTCGCCCACGAGCTGGCGGGGCAGCGGGAAGACGTCCTCCACCGACTCCTCGGCGAGGATCGGCCCGCCTGCCGCGATCCGGCCGACGAGCGGGACGTAGGAGGCCGACGGCTTGCCCGAGGTGTCGGTGGGCTGCGGGTGTCCGGCGTCGGAGGCGCGTACTTCGTACGCCCTGGGCCGGTGCGGGTCGCGCCGCAGGAAGCCCTTCCGCTCCAGCGCCATCAGCTGGTGGGCGACCGAGGAGGTGCTGGACAGGCCTACGGCCTGGCCGATTTCCCGCATGGACGGCGGGTATCCGCGGCGCTGGACCGAATCCCTGATGACGTCGATGACCCTGCGCTGGCGTTCGGTGAGACCGGAGCTGTCGGCGCGAATACCCGGGGGCCGTCCGGGGAGCGATCGCGCGGGCTTCGGGCTGTTCTCTTCGTTCATCACGTCCAACGGGCCGATTCGATCCGGGGAGCGGTCATGCGCGGTCAATGTCGCTGTGGCGCTCTCTGCGGCGGTGGTCACGGCGGCCCCTTTCGAGATGTTCTCCCACCGCGTGAAGTGCGGGAGGCCCGCTTCCCAGCCGCGGGCAGTTAGTACAACGGTAGTGGGTTTCGAAAGGTTGCGCCAAACACACGTTCGAGTGAATTTGCATAAATCCGCTGACGTGATCAAGGTACCGGGTGTAATGATCGAAGGGAAGTTCGATTCCCGAAGGGGCGCGCGAGTGCTCGGCTGCTTCCCCTGGGCCCGCTCGCCGCGCCGCCGATACCGGTCCGTCCGCCGTCCGTGTGCGGTGCGGTGACGCTCGGGCGGCGCCGCTTTCCAGTGTGTCACCACCTTCCCCGTGCTGCCCCGGTATGCGCACGACGGCCGCCCCCGCCGTGTGCGGCGCGACACGCGCTAAAGGGAGGGGTCAGATGCGCCGGACCAACATCTAGTGGTTGGATAGGGTTCCACCACCACCGGTTGTGGTCCGGTCGACGGCCCCCAGAGGTCAACGCCCGGTGAATCGCCTATGCTTGGGGCTGCTCCACGGGGTCGTACGACGCTGCGGAAGCCTCGTCGTCGTGCGCGCTCACCATGGAGCGAGGGAGGGAGTAGGAACGATGCACTGCCCCTTCTGCCGGCACTCCGACAGCCGTGTCGTCGACAGCCGCACCACGGACGACGGATCGTCGATCCGCCGGCGCCGCCAGTGTCCGGACTGCGGCCGCCGCTTCACCACGGTGGAGACGGCGTCACTGATGGTGATCAAGCGCAGCGGTGTCACCGAGCCCTTCAGTCGCAGCAAGGTCATCGCCGGCGTGCGCAAGGCCTGCCAGGGCCGCCCCGTCACCGAGGACGCCCTCGCCCAGCTCGGGCAGCGTGTCGAGGAGGCGGTCAGGGCCACCGGCAGCGCGGAGCTGTCGACCCACGACGTGGGACTGGCCATACTCGGTCCGCTCCAGGACCTCGACCTCGTCGCATATCTGCGGTTCGCCTCGGTCTACCGCGCCTTCGACTCGCTCGAGGACTTCGAGAGGGCCATCACGGAGCTGCGCGAGCAGCTGCCACCCACCACTCCTGGCGGACTCGACGAGGACCTCGGCGTCCCCGCGCCCGCTTCCGCCGCCGACTGAGCGGCGCGCAGGACACAGCAGTACCCGCCGGAGCGCCGTGTGCGCCGAGGTCATCGACATCACCGTGCCGCGGGGAAGATCCGGGCACATCAGGGCGTTTTTGCCCGTATAGGGAGGCGGCATGACAGAGACGACGAGCGGCCCGGCACGCGGTTCCCGCACCAAGGGGTCCAAAGCAGGCAAGGGGCTGCGCATGGAGCGCATCCACACCACACCCGGCGTGCATCCGTACGACGAGGTGGAGTGGGAGCACCGTGACGTCGTCATGACCAACTGGCGCGACGGTTCGATCAACTTCGAGCAGCGTGGTGTCGAATTCCCCGGCTTCTGGTCGGTGAACGCGGTCAACATCGTCACCAGCAAGTACTTCCGTGGCGCGGTGGGCAGCCCGCAGCGCGAGAAGAGCCTGCGCCAGCTGATCGACCGTGTCGTGCTCACCTACCGCAAGGCCGGTGAGCAGCACGGTTACTTCGCCTCCCCCGAGGACGCGGAGATCTTCGAGCACGAGCTGAGCTACGCGCTCCTGCACCAGGTCTTCAGCTTCAACTCGCCGGTCTGGTTCAACGTGGGCACCGCCCAGCCCCAGCAGGTCTCCGCCTGCTTCATCCTGTCCGTCGACGACTCCATGGAGTCGATTCTCGACTGGTACAAGGAAGAAGGAATGATCTTCAAGGGCGGTTCCGGCGCGGGCCTGAACCTGTCCCGTATCCGCTCCTCCAAGGAACTGCTGTCCTCCGGCGGGAACGCCTCGGGCCCGGTCTCCTTCATGCGCGGCGCCGACGCGTCGGCCGGCACGATCAAGTCGGGCGGTGCCACCCGCCGCGCCGCCAAGATGGTCGTACTGGACGTCGACCACCCGGACGTCGAGGCCTTCATCGAGACCAAGGTGAAGGAGGAGGAGAAGATCCGCGCCCTGCGCGACGCGGGCTTCGACATGGACCTGGGCGGCGACGACATCACGTCCGTCCAGTACCAGAACGCCAACAACTCCGTCCGGGTGAACGACGAGTTCATGAAGGCCTACGAGGCGGGATCGGCCTTCGGCCTGCGCGCGCGGATGACCGGCGAGGTCATCGAGCAGGTCGACGCGCGGTCGCTCTTCCGCAAGCTCGCCGAGGCCGCCTGGGCGTGTGCCGACCCCGGCATCCAGTACGACGACACGATCAACCAGTGGCACACCTCGCCGGAGACCGGGCGCATCACCGCGTCCAACCCGTGCAGCGAGTACATGCACCTGGACAACTCCAGCTGCAACCTGGCGTCGCTGAATCTGCTGAAGTTCCTGCGGGACGACGGCCGGGGCAGCCAGTCCTTCGACGTCGAGCGCTTCGCCAAGGTCGTCGAGCTGGTCATCACCGCGATGGACATCTCGATCTGCTTCGCCGACTTCCCGACGGAGAAGATCGGCGAGACCACCCGCGCGTTCCGCCAGCTCGGCATCGGCTACGCCAACCTCGGCGCCCTGCTGATGGCGACCGGCCACGCGTACGACTCCGACGGCGGGCGCGCGCTGGCCGGCGCCATCACCTCGCTGATGACCGGTACGTCCTACAAGCGGTCCGCGGAGCTGGCCGCGGTCGTCGGCCCGTACGACGGCTACGCCCGCAACGCCGACGCCCACAAGCGCGTCATGAAGCAGCACTCCGACGCCAACGGCGCCGCCCGCCGGGTGGACGACCTGGACACCCCGGTGTGGGCCGCGGCGACCGAGGCATGGCAGGACGTCGTGCGCCTCGGTGAGAAGAACGGCTTCCGCAACGCCCAGGCGTCGGTGCTCGCGCCGACCGGCACCATCGGCCTGATGATGGACTGTGACACCACCGGCGTCGAGCCGGACCTGGCGCTGGTGAAGTTCAAGAAGCTCGTCGGCGGCGGCTCGATGCAGATCGTGAACAACACCGTCCCGACCGCGCTGCGCCGCCTCGGCTACCAGTCCGAGCAGATCGAGGCGATCGTCGCCCACATCTCCGAGCACGGCAACGTCGTGGACGCGCCCGGTCTCAAGCAGGAGCACTACGAGGTCTTCGACTGCGCCATGGGCGAGCGGGCGATCTCGGCGATGGGCCACGTGCGGATGATGGCCGCCGCGCAGCCCTTCCTGTCCGGCGCGATCTCCAAGACCGTGAACCTGCCGGAGACGGCCACCGTCGAGGAGGTCGAGGAGGTCTACTACGAGGGTTGGAAGCTCGGCCTGAAGGCGCTCGCGATCTACCGCGACAACTGCAAGGTCGGCCAGCCCCTGTCGGCGAAGAAGAAGGACGAGGCGAAGGCCGAGACGCCCGTCTCCGCGCCCGCGGCGACCGAGAAGGTCGTGGAGTACCGCCCGGTGCGCAAGCGGCTTCCCAAGGGCCGTCCGGGCATCACGACGTCCTTCACCGTGGGCGGCGCCGAGGGCTACATGACGGCGAACTCCTACCCGGACGACGGCCTCGGCGAGGTCTTCCTGAAGATGTCCAAGCAGGGTTCGACCCTCGCGGGCATGATGGACGCCTTCTCCATCGCGGTGTCCGTGGGCATGCAGTACGGCGTGCCGCTGGAGACGTACGTCTCGAAGTTCACCAACATGCGCTTCGAGCCGGCCGGCCTCACGGACGACCCGGACGTGCGGATGGCGCAGTCGATCGTCGACTACATCTTCCGCCGCCTCGCGCTGGACTTCCTGCCCTTCGAGACCCGTTCCGCGCTCGGCATCCACTCCGCTTCCGAGCGGCAGCGGCACCTGGACACCGGCTCGTACGAGGCGGCCGAGGACGACGACGTGGACGTCGAGGGCCTGGCCCAGTCCGCGCCGCGGCAGATCGAGCCCCGTGCGCCGCTGAGCGTCGCCAAGCCGGCCGAGGCCGCGCCGGCGCCCAAGGAGGCGCACAACTCGACCGAACTGCTGGAGATCCAGCTCGGCCTCAACGCCGACGCCCCGCTGTGCTTCTCCTGCGGTACGAAGATGCGCCGCGCGGGCAGCTGCTACCTGTGCGAGGGCTGCGGCTCGACGAGCGGCTGCAGCTGATCCGGCGGATCGCACGATCGGCTGAACCGCCGACCGGCGGGTTTCGCGTGTGACAGGGGTGGGGAAACGGCCCGGAGCCGTGTCCCCACCCCTGCTCGCGTCCGGACGGGTACGGCCGAGCGGGACGAATCAGCGGCCGCGCGCCACTACGATGGCGCGGTGTTGGTGAAGTGGATACGCTGCGGCGTCCTCGACCGGGACGGTTTCGACCGGGGTCAGCGCGGATGGGCGGCGCTCAGGAACCGCCCGGGATTCCACGGGCAGGGCGGCGGCTGGAGCCGCTCGCAGCCCGGGGTGGCCCATCTCTTCGCCTTCTGGGACGGGCAGCGCTCCTACGACGCCTTCATGGCCGGTCCGCACGAGGAGATGGCGTCCGCGCAGGCGGGCACGTACGAGATGCTCGCGGCGCGGACCTTCGACCACCGGCTGGAAGTCAAGGTCGGGTTCGAGCCACGCTTCTCCGACGCCGACCTGCTCCGGGTGGCGCTGTGCAAGGTGCGCCCGGACCGGGTGGCCCACTTCGTCCAGATGCAGGAGCGGGTCTGGAACCCCGCCATGGCGGGGTCTCCCGGGATGCTGCGCGGTGTCTTCGCCGAGGGGGCGGACGGCGACTTCCTGACGCTCTCGGCGTGGGATTCGGCGACCGAGCACGGGAAATACCGCGAGGGCGCGGTGGCCCGGCTGTCCCAGCGGGCCGACCTGGACGCCGACGTGCTGTCCGTGGCGGGCGACGTCGTCGACGTGGTGCCGCAGTGGACCGTCACGTCGGCCTGACCGCGCCACGCGCGCCCGTCACCGGGTCCCGGCACGCCGGAGGCCGGATCGCACCATAGGGTGATCGGTATGGGACGTCCTCGCCGTATCGTGCTCATCCGGCATGGTGAGTCCCAGGGCAACTACGACGACACCATCTACGAACGGGTGCCGGACCACGCCCTGGAGCTGACCGAGAAGGGCCTGCGCCAGGCCACCGAGGCCGGGGCGCGGCTGCGGGAGCTGTTCGGCGACGAGCGAGTCCAGGCCTTCGTGTCCCCCTACCGCCGTACGTGGCACACCTACCGCGCCCTCGGCCTGGACCCGCGGCTCACCCAGGCGAGGGAGGAACCGCGGCTGCGCGAGCAGGACTGGGGCAACTGGCAGGACATCGAGGACATCCACCGGCAGCGCAAGGCGCGCGACGCCTACGGGCACTTCTTCTACCGCTTCGCGATGGGGGAGAGCGGCGCGGACGTCCACGACCGCGTCGGAGCCTTCCTCGAAACCCTCTACCGCGCCTTCGACAAGGACGACTTCCCTCCGAACGTCCTGCTCGTCACCCACGGGCTGACCATGCGGCTCTTCTGCATGCGCTGGTTCCACTGGACGGTCCAGGACTTCGAGGCCCTGTCCAACCCGGACAATGCCGAGACGCGGATGCTGGTCCTCGGGGCGTCCGGCAGCTACAGCCTGGACCGGCCCTTCGAGCGCTGGTGCACCCCGGAGCAGCCGGGCGGCGGCGACATCTGAGCGCGGTGTCTGAGCGCGGTGCCGCGGTTCGCGGACCTGCCGCGGCCGTGCGGGGCCGGAGAAATCCGTGAGGCGGGTGAGTTTCGGCACAAGGAGATTGACCCGGAACAGGTGCGATGTCAGAGTTTTCGACGTCATGACGGCTCACACCTCCTTCTCCGCGCGGGCCGCCCGCGCGCTCGGCAGCCTGCGCGGCCTGGCCGTGGGCGACGCCCTCGGCTCGCAGTTCTTCGTCCCCGCCCACTACTCCGCGCTGCAGAACGGCGAACTTCCGCCCGGAACGTGGCAGTGGACCGACGACACCGAGATGGCCTGCTCGGTCGTCGCTGTCCTCCTCGCCCACGGGCGGATCGACCAGGACGCCCTCGCGGCCTCCTTCGCCGAGCACCACGACTTCGACCGCGGCTACGGCCCTGCCGTGGGGCGCATGCTGCGACTCATCCGGCAGGAGGGCGCCGACTGGCGCGAGCTGGCCGCCGCCCTCTTCAACGGCCAGGGGTCGTGGGGGAACGGCGCCGCGATGCGGATCCCGCCGCTCGGCGCCTGGTACGCGGGCGACCCCGTCCAGGCCACCCACCAGGCCGAGATCTCCGCCTACACCACGCACCAGCACCGCGAGGCGGTGGCCGGCGCGATGGCCGTCGCCGCGGCAGCCGCCCTCGCCGCGGACCCGGAGGGTCCGCCGGACCCCGCCGACCTGCTCGGCGCCGTCGTCGAGCTGGTGCCGCGCAGCGCCGTCCAGGCCGGTGTCCGGCGGGCCGGCGACATGCTGGACTACGCGGACGTCGGCACCGTCGCGGCCGTGCTCGGCTGCGGACGGCGGACCAGCGCCCACGACACCGTGCCCTTCGCCCTGTGGGCCGCCGCCCGCCATCTCGGCGACTACCGGCAGGCGTTCTGGACCACCGCCAAGGCGGGCGGCGACGTGGACACCACGTGCGCCATCGTCGGCGGCATCGTCGCCGCGTCCCCCGGAGGCGAACCCCCGGCCCTGTGGACCGAGCGGACCGAAGCCCTGCCCGACTGGGCCACGGTGTCCTGAACACCCCGTGGAAGCGCCGCGCGGACGGCGAGTAGGCTGGTCCCCGCCATGGTCCAGCCACCACCCACCCACACCGTCGAACGCTCGATGCGCGCCACGCTCGGCGTGAAGACCGTCGCAGGCATCGACGAGGTGGGCCGTGGCGCCTGGGCCGGACCGGTCACCGTGTGCGCGTCCGTCACGGGCCTGCGGCGCCCGCCCGAGGGCCTCACCGACTCCAAACTCATCACACCCCTGCGCCGCACCCGGCTGGCCGCCGTGCTCACCGGCTGGGTGACGTCGTACGCGCTCGGCCAGGCCTCCTGCGAGGAGATCGACGAGCTGGGGATGACCGCCGCCCTGCGGCTGGCCGCGCTGCGCGCCCTGGACGGGCTTCCCGAGCCGCCCGAGGCCGTGATCCTCGACGGCAAGCACAACTACCTCGGCAACGGCGGGCCGTGGCGGGTCCGTACGGTGATCAAGGGCGACCAGTCGTGCGTGGCGGTCGCGGCCGCGTCGGTGATCGCCAAGGTGCACCGTGACCGACAGATGGCCGAACTCGGCGCGGATTACTCGCCGTTCGCCTTCGCCGACAACGCCGGTTATCCGTCGCCGGTCCACCGCTCAGCACTCGAGGAGTGGGGACCGACGCCGCTGCACCGGCTCACGTGGTCCTACCTGGACACGCTGCCGCGCTGGCAGCACCTGAAGAAGGTCCGCGCCACGGAAGACGCAGGGGAACAACTCGGTTTCGATTTCTGATCCGGCACCCACCCCCCGCTGCGCATTCGGTGCGCGTTTGATAGACATCAACTCATGCCTCTCACCCCCGAGGAGCCTCAGATTCACGAGAGCGTCCCGGGTCCCCGCACTGCTCCGACCAGCGGCCGGAGTGCGTCGACCCCCCGTCCTGTCCCTCGCCCGCCCCGGCCCGCCGCGCCGCGCCCCGGCCCGCCGAGGGCAGTCCCCGCCGCCGTCGGTGCCGCCTCCGCTTCCGCCGGTGGCACCCAGCACGGCCCCGTCGGCACCGCGGCCCCCGCGGCTGCGAACCAGCCGGCTGCGCCCGTCACCCCCGCCGTCTCCGACCCGGGCGGCCCCGCCTCCGGCGCCGCCCAGATCCAGCTCATCCCCGCGCCCGAGCAAGGAGCGCTCGACGCGGCCGAGGAGACCGTCGACCTCCTCCTCGACACCGGGCGCGCACCCGGCGAGATCCTGGTGCTCACCACCGGCGAGCAGCACCCGTGGGCGTCCCACGAGCTGAGCTTCGGCGAGGCCTCCTACTGGGCCCAGCACGACGCCGCCGACGACGTGTTCTACGCCGACATCTCGGCCCCGCGCGCCGTCGGCCGGCCCGTCGTGGTCGTGGCGCTCAACGGCGGCAGCGACGAGACGCTGCCGCAGGCCCTGTCCGGTGCGCTGTCCCGGGCCGGGGTTCTGCTGATCGTGTGCGGGGACCCCACCCGTATCAACAGCCTTCTGGGCGCGAGCGCCTGAGCGCCCGGGCCGGCGGTCCGCCTGCCCGGGTGCTCAGCGCACCGACGCAGGGCGCAGCGCGTTCGCCATGGCCTCGGCCGGTTCCGTCCGGTGCGGTTCCGGGCGGCTGTGCGGCCAGGAGGCGGCGTTGGGCGTGCGCCCGGCGCGGTTCTCCCCGATGACGTTCCAGCCGTCGCGGGTGAGCGTCACGTACGAGCCGCAGCGCAGCCCGTGCAGGGTGCACGCGTCCCGCAGTCCCCACATCCAGGCACCGTCCTCGGAGGTCCAGCCGGGAATCCCGTCCCGGCTGACCATCAGGACCGCCGTGCGCACCGGGTTGCGCAGCCGCAGGTCGTGCGGGATGACCCGGCGGAGGTGGGACAGCAGGGCGTTGCGGCGCTCCCAGCCGTCGACGACGCCGGTGCGGTAGCCGAAGGAGGCGCTGGCCCGGATCCGGCCGTCCGGGTCGTAGGCCGCGACCACCGCGGTGGGCGGGGCCGGGAGGTGCCGCGCGTACAGGTCCTTGACGACCTCACGGGGGCTGGCCAGCAGGGGAACGTCCATGTCGGCCCACTCGGCGGGCTCCAGCGTGCGGGCGACGAAGGACGCGGCGGCGGAGGACGTCTCCGGAACGAACCCGATGGTCACGGTCCTCCCTTCGCGGATACACCCGTGGACCGGCCGCGGGCGTGCGCCGGTCAGGGGGCTCGGAGAGCCGTTCGGGGATCCGCGTCCAATTCTTCCCCGCGTACTGCCTTGCGGCAACGGGCAATTGCCGTCGCGGACCGGAATGAGCCCGTCCGTCTGATAGATCCCGTGGCCTGTACAGCCGGTGGGATCCGTCAGCCCTGAACCGCCAGGACCAGCGGAAACACCGTGGTCGCGCCGGCCCGGCGAAGCAGCCGGGCGGTGACGGCGAGTGTCCAGCCGGTGTCCGCCATGTCGTCGACGAGCAGCACCGGACCCCCCGCCGTCTTCACGGCTTCAATCAACTCCGGCGGCAGGACGAACGCTGCGTGCAGTGCCCGTACGCGCTGGGCGCTGTTGCTGCGCGGCACCGAACCGGGGTCGGCGTCGGGGGCGTACTCGACCCGGCCGAGCAGCGGCATCCGTCCGACCTCGGCAATAGCGGCGCCGAGGCTGTCCACCAGGGTGCCGTGGCGCCGCGAGGCGACGGTGACGACGCCCGCCGGGCGCTCGGGAGCCCCCGTTTCACCACTCGCCCAACCGCCGGGGCCGCGCGCCCAGTCCGACAGGACCTGCACCACCGCGTCCACCGCGTCGGCGGGGACGGGGCGGTCGGGGGCACCCTCCGTGAACAGCGGCCGCAGCCGGTTGCCCCAGCCGATGTCCGACAGCCTTCCCAGCGCCCGGCCGGTGGCCGCCTGCTCGCCCGCCGGGATGCGGCCCTTGAACGGGACACCGACGGCTTCGAGACCGGTCGGCCACATCTTGCGCGGCTCCAGCTCCGTCCCGGGGCGGCCGAGGGCCTGCCGCGCCAGCGCCAGGGACTTGTCGGAGACCTCGGCGGGGAAGCGCGCCCCCGCGCAGTTGTCGCAGCGCCCGCACGGGGCGGCCAGGTCGTCGTCCAGCTGGCGGCGCAGGAACTCCATCCGGCACTGCGTGGTGCCCGCGTACTCCCGCATCGCCTGCTGTTCCGCGGCGCGCTGGCGCGCGACCCAGGCGTACCGCTCCGTGTCGTACGCCCAGGGCGCGCCCGTCGCCGTCCAGCCGCCTCGCACGCGGCGGACCGCTCCGTCGACGTCCAGTACCTTGAGCATGATCTCCAGCCGGGAACGGCGCAGGTCGACCCGGCTCTCCAGCGCGGGCAGCGACAGCGGGCGGTCCGCCGCCGCGAACTCCGCCAGGGTGCGGCGCACCTGCTCCTCGGGCGGGAAGGCGAGGGAGGCGAAGTAGCGCCAGATCGACTCGTCCTCGCGGCCGGGCAGGAGCAGGACCTCCGCGTGGTCCACCCCACGGCCCGCGCGGCCGACCTGCTGGTAGTAGGCGATCGGCGAGGACGGCGAGCCGACGTGCACCACGAAGCCGAGGTCCGGTTTGTCGAAGCCCATGCCGAGGGCCGACGTGGCCACCAGCGCCTTGACGCGGTTGGCGAGCAGATCCGCCTCCGCCTCCTGCCGTTCGGCGTTCTCGGTGCGGCCCGAGTAGGAGGCCACGGCGAATCCGCGCTGACGCAGGAAGGCGGTGATCTCCTCGGCCGCCGCCACGGTCAGCGTGTAGATGATCCCCGAGCCCGGTAGCGTGTCGAGGTGGTCGGCGAGCCAGGCCAGCCGGTGGGCGGCGTCCGGGAGGGTGAGCACGCCGAGCGACAGGCTCTCCCGCTCCAGCGAGCCGCGCAGCACGAGAGTGCCGCCGGTGTCGGTGTCGGTGTCCTGCGTCGTGCCCGTGCCCATGCCTGTGCCGAGCTGCTCGGCCACGTCGGCGGTGACCCGGGCGTTCGCCGTGGCGGTCGTCGCCAGCACGGGGACGTCCGGCTTGAGCTCGGCCAGCATCGTGCGCAGCCGCCGGTAGTCGGGGCGGAAGTCGTGGCCCCAGTCGGAGATGCAGTGCGCCTCGTCCACCACGAGCAGCCCGGTGGTGGCAGTGAGCCGGGGCAGCACCTGGTCCCGGAAATCCGGGTTGTTCAGCCGTTCGGGGCTGACGAGCAGCACGTCCACCGCTCCGGCGGCGACCTCGGCCTCGATCCCGTCCCATTCCTCGGCGTTGGACGAGTTGATGGTGCGGGCGGTGATCCCCGCGCGGGCGGCGGCCTCCACCTGGTTGCGCATGAGCGCCAGCAGCGGGGAGACGATCACCGTGGGGCCCGCGCCCCGCTCGCGCAGCAGCGCGGTGGCCACGAAGTACACCGCCGACTTCCCCCAGCCCGTGCGCTGCACCACCAGCGTTCTGCGCGCGTGCGCGACGAGGGCCTCGACCGCGCGCCACTGGTCTTCGCGCAGCCGGGCGGCACCCGGCTCGGCCCCGACGAGGCGGCTCAGGACGTTGTCGGCGGCGGCGCGCAGTCCGCTGGTGGTTTCCGTCATGGCTCCATGCAACAGGACTGGACCGACAGAGCGCCAACTCCGCCGGGCCGCCTGTGGACAACTCGCGTCCGGAGTTTTCCACAGCCGTTCGGGCGATCTGGTGCGGGACGTGAGCGGTACGGCAAGCTCGAATCATGACACAGAGCAACGAAGTGCGACACGGAGAGTCATCATCGGTCGACGGCATCAAGGTCGTCCTGAGCGGGCCGGGGGAGCTGGCCGACGCGCTGCCCTTCCTCATGGGGTACCACCCGACGGACTCCATCGTCCTGCTGGCCCTGCACGGGGAAGAGGGACGCTTCGGCGGGCGGGTGCGGATCGCCCTGCCCCGCACACCGCAGGATTTCGCGGAGTGGCCGGAGGTCGCCAGGCACCTGGCCGACTGCCTGGTGGACGGCAGCCTGCGGCGCGCCGGGCGGCCGGCCGCGATCGTCGCCTTCCTCTGCCAGGATCCGCGCGAGGGCGAGCGCCCGTCGGAGGTGAAGGAGCGGCTGCGGCCGGTGGCCCAGCAACTGCGGGTCTCCTGCGGGGCGCTGGACGTGCCGGTGGTCGAGGCGATGTGCCTTTCCGCCGGACGCTGGTGGTCCTACTGCCGGCCGGGGCCGGACGCAGATCCGGGAGCCGTGGACGAAGGGGCGCCCCTCGCCCGACCCGGCACGTCAGCCATCGCCGCGGCCGCCGCCTACGCCGGTATCCCGATGCCGGCCTCGCTGCGGGACCTGGAGGCCCGGCTCAGGCCGAGCGAACACCGGGCCGCCTCCCACGAGGCCGCGCTCGACCAGGCCTGCGCCGAACTCGTGCCGCGCATGCTCGACAGGGCCGCGGGCCGGTCCGTCGCCGACCGCACGGTCGAACTGGCCCGCGCCGCTCTCGACGCCTTCGCCGAGGCGCCCCCGATCGCCGACAGCGCGGCGGCCGACACCAGGGACGACGCACTGCTCGCCGACGGCCAGGCCGCGGAGATGATCCTCGGGCTCCAGGACCGGGAGGCGCGCGACCGCGTCGTGGAATGGGCCGACCCCCAGCGGGCGGGCGCGGCGCTCAGGCTCTGGCGCGCACTGGCCCGCCGCTGCCCCGGGCCGTACGCGGAGCACGCCGCGGTGCTGCTCGCCCTGACCGGGTGGGTGGCCTGGTGCTCGGGGGACGAGGCGGAGGCCCGGGTGGCGCTGTGCACGGCACTGGAGCTGGAGCCGCACTGCTCCTTCGCCCTTCTGCTCCAGCACGCCGTCAGCCAGGGACTCGACCCCGAAGTGGTGCGCCGGGCGCTGCGCGGCACCCGGCGCCGCAGGGTCGTGGAAGCGGCTACCGCTCGCCGCGGACCATCCGGACCAGCCGGTCGAGGACCCGGCCGTCGCTCACCCGGAGACCGTCGTGCTCGTATTCGTCGGTGATCCAGGTACGCAGCCCCCGGATCGACCGGGCGGTCGCCAGCGAGTCCACGGTGTCGACGTACATGTCGTCGTGGTAGACGGCCGCGACGACCGGCACGTCGTTGTGCGCGAGCCGCGCCGGGTCGTACAGGTCGGGCCACTGGCCGCGCTGCGCCAGCAGTTCCGCCGTCTCGCGCAGTGGTGCGAGCGCCGGGTCGGTCTCGAACATCCACGGGTGGATCGTCTCGCCGGAGAAGAGCACCGGCGCGTCGTTCTTCAACGCTGCCTCGGCGTCGAACTCGGGGAACTCGGCCCTGACGCGCTCGGCCGCCCACCGCGTTCCCTCCGGGGAGACCGAGTGCTGCCCGTAGCTCGGCTCGTGGAGCAGCGCGTACAGAGGGGCGCCCGCGAAGGAGAGATGGCCCTGGGCCTGGGCGAGGAAGGAGTCGGAGAGGACGGGCCCCGCGGGTCCGGTGACGAAGGCGTCCTCGATCAAGTAGTGCAGCGTGTGCGAGCCGCTCCCGGAGCCGAGCATCAGCCCGAGCGCCTGGAAGGCGTGCGGGGTGAGCAGCCCGCCGTCCGGGAGCGCCACGGAGTGCTCGTGCAGATGGCGGACGATGTCCCCGACCCTGGCGACGTCCTCGGGATAACGCGCGTAATGGGCGGCGTTCTTGCTCCTGATGCGCGGGTAGGCGGCGCGGTAGACGTCGTCGGCCGTCACCCGCAGGCCCGGCAGCCCACCGGTGATCAGCACCTCGCGCAGCGCCTCGGGCGCGAAGGAGAGGTAGGTGACGGCGCAGAAGCCGCCGAAGCTCTGGCCGAGCACGCTCCACCGGCCGTCGTCACCGAGGAGGTGGCGGCGCAGGATCTCGCAGTCCCTGACGATGGAGTCGGCCCGGAAATGGGCCAGATAGTCCGCCTGGGCCGCGGCATCCCCGCGCAGCGGCAGAGTCTGGCGGTTGGCGGGCGTCGAGCGGCCGGTCCCGCGCTGGTCGAGCAGCAGCACCCGGTAGTCGTCGAGCGCCCGCGAGAGCCAGCCGTCCCGGCCCAGCGGCCGCGGGCTGCGGTTGCCCGGTCCGCCCTGCAGGAAGACCAGCCAGGGCAGCCGCTCCGGGTTCTTCCCGGCCGCCACCACTTCCCGGGCGAAGACCTCGATCTGCTCGCCGCCCGGCTCGGCATGGTCGAGCGGTACGGGAAGGACATGGTCGCTGACGACGATGCCGGGCTGGCGGAGGACGGGCATGCTGCCTCGTTTCTGCGGTCGGGAGCGGGAGCGGCGAAGCATACGCGGCGCCTTTCGTCCAGGAACGCTATGCGGCCCGTGACCTGGCCGGTCGGCGCACCGTTCACCAGGCGTGCAGCACTCACCGCAGCAGCCGAAGCAGCATCCGGGAGCGGACGGGGCAACCGCCGCGCGGCGGCGCCCCGCGCGGACCGGCGGGCATCGGTGAGCGCACCGCCGCGCCCGGCACCGCCCCGGGCCGGGCGCCGGACGGCGGCCGTCCATGACACGCTGGTCTGCGTGGCCGCCCCGGCCCTGGCCGTGTCGGACCGCGACGGCCAGTTGCGGGGCGACGGGGTCGCCGGCCTCTACCGCGACGGACGGCGGCTGCTCGCCCGGTGCCTGCTCACGGTGGCGGGCGCGGAACCGGTCGCGGTGCAGGCCGTGATGCTGGCCGCCGACCGGGCCCGCTTCGTCGCGGTCGCGGGAAGCGGCGCCGGCCACGGGCCCGACCCCGCCGTGACGGTCGAGCGTGTGCGATCCGCCGGGGGAGAGGAGCGGATCACGGTCGCGAACACCGGCACCCGGGCCGTACGGCTGCCGGTCGAGATCCTCCTCGGCACCGACCTCGCGCCGCTCGCCGCCGTGGCGGCGGGACGAACGGGGCGCGGGGTGTCCTGCACCGTCAGCGGAGCGGGGCTGCGCTGGACGGACGGTGAGCGCGCGGTGCTGACGACGGCCCGCCCCGCACCGGACGAGGTGTTCGCGGCGGCGGGCGCGCTGGTGTGGCGGCTCGAACTGCCGGCCGGGGAGGCGCGGACGATCGAGCTGCGGACCGGACCCGTCCCGATGCCGGGGGCGGCCGGCCGCACACCGCCCCCGGCACGTCCCCCGGTCCTCTGGCCCACCGCCGGGCTGGAGGCGGACGACGCGCGGGCGGGCGCCCTGCTGCGCACGTCTCTCGACGACCTGCAGAACCTGCTGCTGCGGGACCCTGCCCACCCCGCGGACCTGCACCTCGCGGCCGGAGCACCCTGGCGGCTCGCGGGGACGCCCTCCGACGCGCTGTGGGCGGCACGGATGCTGCTCCCCTTCGGCACCAGGCTCGCAGCCGGCACGCTGCGCACGCTCGCGCGGGCCCAGGATCCGCGGGGCGGGGGCATCGCCGGACCATCGCGCGACGGCGGGCCCGGACTGCCGCCGCTGTCCTGTGCGGCGGAGGCCGTACCGCTGTTCGTCACCGTGCTGGCGGAAGCCTGGCGGTGGGGGTTGCCGTCCCGGGAGGTGGAGGCCCTGCTCCCGGCGGCCGAGCGCTGCCTGGCCTGGCTGGAGCGGAGCGTGTCGGCGGCCGGGGCCGGCGGGCTGGTCGCCGATCCCGTGCCCGGCGGTCCGCTGCGGGCCGAGGTCCAGGCGTACGCGCACCGGGCCGCTCTGCACGGCGCCGACCTGCTGGAGGCCTTCGGAAGACCGGGCGGAGACAGATGGCGGGAGTGGGCGGCGCGGTTGCGGACGGAGTTCCGGCGGCGGTTCCGGGCGGCGGAGTTCGCGGGCGGCCGCTTCGCGGTGGCGTGCACGGCGGAGGGCGGAGTGCTGGACGTGCCTTCCTCGGCGCTGGCGCACCTGCTGGACACGGGGCTGGGCCCAGGCGGTTCCGCGGCGCCCGGACTGCTGGACGCGGAGGCCACCGCCCGGCTCGCACGGGTGCTGGCCGGGCCCGGCCTGGACAGCGGCTGGGGGCTGCGCACGCTGGCGGCGGGGGCCCCCGGGTTCAGCCCGTTCGGACACCGCGGCGGCGCCGTGCGCGTGCACGAGACCGCCGTCGCCGTGGCCGGGCTGGCGGCCGCCGGATACGAGGACGCGGCGGCCGCGCTGCTCACCGGGGTGCTCGACGCGGCCGCGGCGTTCGGGATGCGGCTGCCCGAGATGTACGCCGGGGAGCAGCGCGCGGGCGGCCGGGCGCCGTGCCCGCACCCCATGGCGTGCAGACCCGCGGCGCTCGCGGCGGGCGGCGCGGTGCACCTGCTGGCCGCGCTGGCGGGCGTACGGCCCGATGTGCCGGGGGGCTCCGTCGCGCTGCGGCCGCTGGCCCGCACGCCCGCCGGTGCGGTCAGGGTGAGCGGGATGCAGGTCGCCGGGGCGCCCTTCGCGGTGCGGATCGGCAGGCAGGGGACGGCGATGGTCGAGGAGGCGGCGCCAGGGCTGCGACTCGGTGCGTGACGGGGCCGACGCGGCTCAGGACGTGATCGCGCAAGGTGTCGATCCGGCTGATTATCGTCAGGCAGACGACTAAGATCACCACCATGTCGCCCTACGACCCGTCGGCCTTCCCGCCCTTCGCCGTGACCGTCGATCTGGTCGTGCTCACGGTGCGGCACCATGCCCTGTGCGCGCTGTCGGTGCGCCGCGGCGAGCCTCCCTTCCAGGGGAGGTGGGCGCTGCCCGGCGGCTTCGTCCGGCAGGACGAGGACCTGTCCCAGGCCGCGGCCAGGGAACTGGCCGAGGAGACGGGCCTTCGGGCACAGAGCGGCGCTCACCTGGAGCAGCTCGCCACCTACGGCGATCCGCAGCGCGACCCGCGGATGCGGGTGGTCAGCGTCGCCCATCTGGTGCTCGCGCCCGACCTGCCCGCGCCGCGGGCGGGCGGTGACGCGCGCAGTGCCCGCTGGGCGCCGGTCGGCACGCTGCTCGGCGAGGACGGCCAGGAGCACGCCGCCGAAGCGCCGCCGCTGGCCTTCGACCATGCGCGGATCCTGGCCGACGGGGTGGAGCGGGCGAGGTCGAAGATCGAGTACTCCTCGCTGGCCACGGCTTTCTGCCCGGCGGAGTTCACGGTCGGAGAGCTGCGCCGGGTGTACGAGGCGGTGTGGGGGGTGGCGCTCGACCCGCGCAACTTCCACCGCAAGGTGACCGGGACGGTGGGCTTTCTGGTGCCGACGGGCGGGACGACGACGCGTCAGGGCGGCCGCCCCGCGCAGCTGTTCCGGGCGGGCGGGGCCACCCTGCTCAACCCGCCGATGCTCCGGCCCGAGGTGTAATTCCCCCGCGGACGTCGGTCACATATCGGGCATATTGCACCAATTCTGGCGTTATGGTGCTGGGGTGATCCAGGCCATCGGACTGACCAGCACGCCAAGGCGCAACACCCCGCCCGCCGTCGCCGACCTCACCTTCGACATCCGGCCCGGCGAGGTCACCGGCCTGCTCGGCCCGGCCCGGTCCGGGAAGACCACCGCCGTCCGCCTGCTGCTCGGTGTGCAGTCCGGCAAGGGCGCCACGCTCGTCGACGGCTGCCCGCTGCGCGACCTGGTCCGTCCCGAACGGGCCGTGGGCGCCGTCCTCGGAGACGTGCCCGGACACCCCCGCCGCACCGCCCGCGGACACCTGCGGATGCTCTGCGCCGCCCACGGCCTGCCCGTCTCCCGCGCCGACGACCTGCTGGAAACCGTCGGACTCGGCGCCATGGCGGACCGGAAGCTCGGCACGTACTCGCTCGGCATGGACCGCCGCCTCGCCTTCGCCGTCGCGCTGCTGCCCGACCCGCACGCCCTCGTCGTCGACGACCCGGCGCGAGACCTGCCGCCGCGCGAGGCCGCCTGGGTGCACGCACTCGTGCGCCGCCACGCCGCCGCGGGCGGGGCGGTGCTGCTCACCGGCCGCGACCCCGGCGCGCTCGCCAGGACGGCGGACCGGATCGTCGTGCTGGACGGCGGCCGGATCACCGCCGACGAGCCGGCGGACAGTTTCGCCGGCACCCGGCTGCGCCCGCACGTCGCCGTGCGCTCGCCCTACGCCCAGCGGCTGGCGGGCCTGCTCGCCGAGGACGGCGCCGAGGTGGTCGCCGCGGGCGGCAGCCGTATCGCCGTCTACGGCGCGACGTCCGCCGCCGTCGGCGAGACCGCCCACCGGCACGGCATCCTGCTGCACCAGCTCGCCGACCGCCCGGCCGGCGGCGAGACGGACGGCCGGGAACCGCTCCCGGACCCGGCCGCCGGGGAACGCCCCGTGCGCCGCAGGTCCGTTCCCCGGTCGCGCCCCGCGCCCCTGCGCACGCCGCACGGTCCGCTGCAGCCGCTGCGGTACGAGCTGCGCCGGTGCTTCGGGCTGCGCACCTCCTGGCCGGTGGCGGCGGTCGCGGTCGCCGGATCCGTGCTCGGGGCGCTGGTCGTCGCGCGCGGGGGAGCGGCGCACACCCCGGCGCTGCGGCTGCTGTCGGGCTGGCCCGCAGATCTGCCGTTGCCCGCCGCGGCGCTGGGCGCGGCGGTGCTGGGGGCGTTGTCGTACGGGCAGGAGTTCGCCTTCCCGGCGCTGACGCCCGGCTTCGGCCCGGAGCCCCGCGCGCCCCGGCTGCTCGCCGCCAAACTCGCGGTCAGCGGGACCCTGGCGCTGCTGCTCGCCCTGCTGGCGGCGCTCGCGGACACCGCCGTGCTGCGCCTTGCCCTCGGGCCCGCCGCGGCGCCCGATCCGCTGGCGCTGTCGGCCACCACGGCGGGCTGGGCCGCGCTGTGCACGGCCTGCGCGTGGACGGGGGTGCTGGCGGCGTGCGCGTTCCGCACCACGGCGCTCGGGCTCTCCGCGGTGCTCTCCGTACCGCTGCTGGTGGCGCCCGGACTCCGGTACGTACTCGGCGGGCGGACGGGAGCGCAGTTCCGTGACGCGGCCGCTGCGCTGTGGTCGGTGGCCACGGGGGCGCCGCGTACCGACGACCGGGCGGCACTCGCGGCGTTGCGCTCGGCGGCCCAACCGCTCGCCGTGGCCCTGGTGTTGTCACTGTCGTGCCTGGTCATCGCCTATCTGGCAGGGGCGTTGCGGGTGCGCCGGCGCGGGCGCGGGTCAACTCCCGTGCGCTCCACCGCGGCTGTGCGCGTCGACCGCGAAGAGGCCTGATTCGTCCCGATAAAGCGTCAATTATCAGGTGATGAGCGCTCACCCTTTCGTGTGCTTTTCAGCAAAGCCCTCAAGGCCTGCTGCGGCATCGCCGACAAAGGATGCGTGAGTACCCTTGCGCACACCATGATGACCGCGGCTCGTTCCGCTGACTCCGGCATCGCCGGCTCGGGCGAGCTGGACCGCTACTCGTATGCCGATTCTCCCGCCGGCGACCGCCCAGGAGGCGGGATCACATCCTGGGAGGGCATGGATCCGGACGTGGGCCGGGTGGGCCGCCGCACCGGCGGCAGCCGCGGCCGCGGGCTGCACGGCCAACTCGTCCAGCAGCTCGGACAGATGATCGTGTCCGGCGACCTCGGTGCCGACCGCCCGCTGGTGCCCGAGGAGATCGGCCAGCGCTTCGAGGTCTCCCGCACCGTGGTCCGTGAATCGCTGCGGGTGCTGGAGGCCAAGGGCCTGGTCAGCGCCCGGCCGAACGTCGGCACCCGGGTCCGCCCCGTCAGCGACTGGAATCTGCTCGACCCCGACATCATCGAATGGCGCGCCTTCGGCCCGCACCGTGAGGAGCAGCGCCGCGAGCTGCTCGACCTGCGCTCGACGATCGAACCGCTCGCCGCCCGGCTCGCCGCCGGCCACGGGCGCGAGGACGTCCAGCAGCGGCTCGCCGACATGGCCGAGATCATGGCCCACGCGGCGGCCCAGGGAGACGCGCTCACCTTCACGCGCGCGGACGTGGAGTTCCACGGACTGCTGCTGACCGTCGCCGGCAACCGCATGCTGGAGCACCTGTCCGGGATCGTCCTGGCGGCCCTCCAGGTCTCCGGCGGCCCGGTCACCGGCTGTGAGCGTCCGGGCGACGCCTCGGTGGGGCTGCACCACCGGATCGTCGAGGCGCTCGCAGAGGGCGACGGCGGTACTGCCGAGGCGGCGATGCGCCAGCTGCTCTCCGGTTCCACGGAGCAGTCCTCGGCCGCCGCCGACCACGTCGTCCCGGCCCCCCGAGAGCACTGACCGCCCGGCCGGCCGCCGCGGGCCCCGCGTGACCGGGGCCTGCGGCGGTTCGTGCGCGTCACATGTCCGACTTTGCCGCTGATCTGCACAATTTGGGGTGTGACTCGGGCCACGTAAGCTGGGCGTAACGCCAGGCGAGGCAGTGCGATGACTTAAGAGGTGGCGGCCGTACGAGGAATATTCGGCATCGAATCCGACGCTGAGTCGCCGTACGGTTCCACCGAGTCGTTCCCATCGTTCCGAGAGGTTGTTCGTGTCGGCCAGCACATCCCGTACGCTCCCGTCCGAGATCGCCGAGTCCGAGTCTCTGATGGCGCTCATCGAGCAGGGTAAGGCCCAGGGGCAGATCGCAGGCGACGACGTGCGTCGGGCGTTCGAAGCGGACCAGATTCCGGCAACCCAGTGGAAGAACGTTCTGCGCAGCCTCAACCAGGTCCTCGACGAGGAGGGTGTGACGCTGATGGTGAGTGCCGCCGAGGCGCCCAAGCGCACCCGCAAGAGCGTCGCAGCCAAGAGCCCGGCGAAACGTACTGCCACCAAGACGGTCGCCGCCAAGGCGGCCCCTGCCAAGAAGACCGTAGCGCCCAAGGCGCCGGCTCCCGAGCCGGTCGCCGAGGCCGAGACCACGGTGGAGCCATCGGTGGAGGCGGAGAACTCAGCAGCCAGGAAGGCGCCGGCGAAGAAGGCCGCCGTGAAGAAGACGGCAGCCAAGAAGGCGCCCGCGAAGAAGACGGCGGCAGCCAAGAAGTCCGCCGCCGGTCCGGGCGAGGACGACGTCGTCGAGGTGGACGAGCCGCTGGAGGACGTCGCGCCCGGCAAGGGCGACGAGGAGGCGGAGAAGACGGAGTCCGAGAGCTTCGTGCTCTCCGACGACGACGAGGACGACGCGCCCGCGCAGCAGGTCGCGGTGGCCGGCGCCACCGCCGACCCGGTCAAGGACTACCTCAAGCAGATCGGCAAGGTCCCGCTGCTCAACGCCGAGCAGGAGGTGGAGCTGGCCAAGCGCATCGAGGCGGGTCTGTTCGCCGAGGACAAGCTGGCGGCGGCCGACAAGCTCGCCCCCAAGCTCAAGCGCGAGCTGGAGATCATCGCCGAGGACGGGCGCTGGGCCAAGAACCACCTGCTGGAGGCCAACCTCCGGCTCGTCGTCTCGCTGGCCAAGCGCTACACCGGCCGCGGCATGCTCTTCCTGGACCTGATCCAGGAGGGCAACCTGGGCCTGATCCGTGCGGTCGAGAAGTTCGACTACACCAAGGGCTTCAAGTTCTCCACGTACGCCACCTGGTGGATCCGCCAGGCGATCACCCGCGCGATGGCCGACCAGGCCCGCACCATCCGTATCCCGGTGCACATGGTCGAGGTCATCAACAAGCTCGCCCGGGTGCAGCGCCAGATGCTCCAGGACCTGGGCCGCGAGCCCACCCCGGAGGAGCTGGCCAAGGAACTCGACATGACCCCCGAGAAGGTCATCGAGGTCCAGAAGTACGGCCGCGAGCCCATCTCGCTGCACACCCCGCTCGGCGAGGACGGCGACAGCGAGTTCGGTGACCTCATCGAGGACTCCGAGGCGGTCGTGCCCGCCGACGCGGTCAGCTTCACGCTTCTGCAGGAGCAGCTGCACTCGGTCCTCGACACGCTGTCCGAGCGGGAGGCGGGCGTGGTCTCCATGCGCTTCGGCCTGACCGACGGCCAGCCGAAGACGCTGGACGAGATCGGCAAGGTCTACGGCGTCACGCGCGAGCGGATCCGGCAGATCGAGTCGAAGACGATGTCCAAGCTGCGCCACCCGTCGCGCTCCCAGGTGCTGCGGGACTACCTCGACTGATCCTCCCGCGGCCGTCCTCCCGGACGGCCCGGCCGGGGCGCGCGGCACTGCGCGCGTCGCCGGTCTGCGGATGCGGCCTCCGGCCCTATCGATGACTCTGGGTGCTCAGAGTGGTTCATAGGGTCAGGAGGCCGTATGCATCTCCCCGTTCCCACCTGCCTGCGTCACCGCGGCCGCCGTGGCCGCCGCCGTACGGCCATAGCCGCGGCGGCCCTGCTGCCGGCGTTCGCCCTTCCCCTGGCGGTGCCGACGGCTCCGGCCGCCGCCAACGGAGTAGTGGTCGGCGGTGTGCCGACATCGACCGACGACGAGCCGTGGGTGGTGGCGCTCGCCAGCCGGGAGCGTTTCGGCTCCGCCAGATCGGGGCAGTTCTGCGGCGGCGTGGCGGTGGGGCCGCACACGGTCGTCACCGCGGCTCACTGCTTCGGGCAGGAGGCGCTCGGCGTCACGGACTGGCGCAAGCTGCCGGACCTTCGGGTCATCGCCGGGCGGACGGATCTGAGCGGGTCGGACGGGCAGGAGATGTCGCTGGCCGACGTGTGGGTCAATCCCGATTTCGACGCCTCCACCAATGCCGGGGACGTCGCGGTGATCACGCTCTCCCAGGCCCTGCCGGGTGGCGCCGTGATCCCGATGGCCCAACCGTCGGACACCGCGCCGTACGCGCCGGGCACGCAGGCCGAGGTCTACGGGTGGGGTGACACCACGGGGCAGGGAACGTACCCGCAGGCGCTACGGACGGCCACGGTGGACGTGCTGGCCGATTCGGTGTGCGAGAAGGCCTACCCCGGTGACGACGACGGCACGTACCTGCGCGACTCCATGGTGTGCGCGGGGATGTCAGGTGGGGGCAAGGACGCGTGCCAGGGCGACAGCGGCGGGCCGCTCGTGGCGGCGGGCCGGCTGATCGGGCTCGTGTCGTGGGGGACGGGCTGCGCGGAGGCCGACTACCCGGGTGTCTACACCCGTGTCTCGGCGGTGTCCGGGCTGGTGGCCCAGCACATGTGAGGTCGGCCCGTCGGCGGGGGAAAGCCCGCGGGCGGACACCCCCTGAAGGGGTCCGTCCGCCCGCGGGGCCGAGCTCGTCGCGTGGTGCGATGTGTCAGCGCTCGTCATCTCCCGCCGAGGCCGGGGTGTCGGTGAGCCGCCCCGTCTCGTCCTGTATTTCCGCAGCGATCTTCTTGAGTTCCGGCTCGAACTTGCGTCCGTGGTGTGCGCAGAAGAGCAGCTCTCCGCCGCTGGTGAGAATGACACGCAGGTAGGCCTGAGCGCCGCAACGGTCGCAGCGGTCTGCCGCAGTCAGCGGACTCGCGGGGGTCAGAACAGTAGTCACGTCGCCTCTTCTCTAGCTCGACGAGCTGTCGTACCAGGGTCAACATCCAACCAGCCCGAAAACGTTCCCGCTGACGGCTTTTCCTCGAAAACGGGCCTCGGAGTGACTGGGTGTTACCGATTGGCGGCGAATAGGAGTCAGTTGCGTCGGATGTCGCGTATGGGGCTTTTGTCGTACTGATCCACACTCGCCCCGACCGGCTTGCCGGGGTGTTGGTGAGGACGTGCCCGGAGCCTAAATGGTTCATGCCTCTTTGGGAACGTGACATGTGTATCACTCGTGCGGGTTATCGAACGCGTGAGCGAGCAGGGCTACGATGAAGGCCGGGATACCCGGGTCGCGGCGCAGTTGCCCTCCCCGACCTCGGTACCCTCTCACCGACACGGCCGAAGAGATTCAGGCCACACCTGATCGAGGAGTTGCCCGCGTGACCGCCGAAACATCCGTGCCGTCCACCGCGCTGCTGACGGGCGCAGATCGCGACGGCTCCAACTACACAGCGCGGCACCTGCTCGTTCTCGAAGGTCTCGAAGCGGTGCGCAAGCGTCCCGGCATGTACATCGGGTCCACCGACAGCCGCGGTCTGATGCACTGCGTCTGGGAGATCATCGACAACTCCGTCGACGAGGCCCTCGGCGGCCACTGCGACAGCATCGAGGTCGTCCTCGCGGCCGACGGCTCCATCGAGGTCCGCGACAACGGCCGCGGGATCCCCGTCGACGTCGAGCCCAAGACGGGCCTGTCGGGCGTCGAGGTCGTCATGACCAAGCTGCACGCCGGCGGAAAGTTCGGCGGCGGCTCCTACGCGGCCTCCGGCGGCCTGCACGGCGTCGGCGCCTCCGTCGTCAACGCGCTCTCGGCGCGGCTCGACGTCGAGGTCGACCGCAGCGGCAGCACCCACGCCATCAGCTTCCGGCGCGGCGTCCCCGGCTCCTTCGCCGGCGCCGGGCCGGACGCGAAGTTCGAGCCCGCGAGCGGCCTGGCGAAGACCAAGAAGATCCCGCGCACCCGGACCGGCACCCGCGTCCGCTACTGGCCGGACCGGCAGATCTTCCTCAAGGACGCCAAGCTGTCGCTGGAGACGCTGTACCAGCGCGCCCGGCAGACGGCCTTCCTGGTGCCCGGCCTGACGATCGTGGTCCGCGACGAACGCGGCATCGAGTCCGAGAAGCCGGTCGAGGAGATCTTCCACTTCGACGGCGGCATCAGCGAGTTCTGCGAGTTCCTGGCCCCCGACAAGCCCATCTGCGACGTCCTGCGGCTCACCGGCAGCGGCACGTTCAAGGAGACCGTCCCGGTCCTCGACGACCGCGGCCACATGACACCCACCGAGGTCACCCGGGAACTGGGCGTCGACATCGCGCTGCGCTGGGGCACCGGGTACGACACCACGCTCCGCTCCTTCGTCAACATCATCGCCACGCCCAAGGGCGGCACCCACGTCACCGGCTTCGAGCGCTCGGTGGCCAAGACGGTGAACGAAGTGCTGCGCGCCACCAAGCTGCTGCGCGTCGCCGAGGACGACATCGTCAAGGACGACGCCATGGAGGGCCTCACGGCGGTCGTCACCGTCCGGCTCGCCGAGCCGCAGTTCGAGGGCCAGACCAAGGAGGTGCTCGGCACCTCCGCCGCCAACCGGATCGTGGCCAACGTCGTGGCGAAGGAGCTGAAGGAGTTCCTGACCTCCACCAAGCGCGACGCCAAGGCCCAGGCCCGTGCCGTCCTGGAGAAGGCTGTGGCGGCCGCCAGGACGCGTATCGCGGCCCGCCAGCACAAGGAGGCCCAGCGCAGGAAGACGGCGCTGGAGACGTCCTCCCTGCCGGCCAAGCTCGCCGACTGCCGCAGCGACGACGTCGACCGCAGCGAACTGTTCATCGTCGAGGGCGACTCGGCCCTCGGCACGGCCAAGCTCGCGCGCAACTCCGAGTTCCAGGCGCTGCTGCCGATCCGCGGCAAGATCCTCAACACGCAGAAGTCGTCGGTCTCCGACATGCTCAAGAACGCCGAGTGCGGCGCGATCATCCAGGTCATAGGAGCCGGCTCCGGCCGCACCTTCGACATCGACCAGGCGCGCTACGGCAAGGTGATCTTCCTCGCCGACGCCGACGTCGACGGCGCCCACATCCGCTGCCTGCTGCTGACCCTCTTCCAGCGCTACATGCGCCCCATGGTCGAGGAGGGCCGCGTCTTCTCCGCCGTCCCGCCGCTGCACCGCATCGAGCTCGTCCAGCCCAAGAAGGGCCAGGACAAGTACCTCTACACCTACTCCGACAACGAACTCCGCCAGACCCTGCTCGACCTCCAGCGCCGCAACGTCCGCTACAAGGACAGCATCCAGCGCTACAAGGGCCTCGGCGAGATGGACGCCAACCAGCTGGCCGAAACCACGATGGACCCCCGCCACCGCACCCTGCGCCGCATCAACATCAGCGACATCGAGGCCGCCGAACGCGCCTTCGACCTCCTGATGGGCAACGAGGTCGCCCCGCGCAAGGAGTTCATCACCAACTCAGCCACGACGCTCGACCGCTCGAAGATCGACGTCTGACCGGCGGCCTCGGCGTCGAGCGGCTGCAGGGGGCCGGTCGGCGTCCGCGGCCGGACCGCGGGTGGGCTGATGCGGGGTGGCGCCCGTGCGGGGCGGTGGTGAGGGGTCAGTGGGCGGGCTCGTCGGCGTAGGGGAGGTCCTGGGGGAGCAGTAGGGTCAGTGCTTCCAGGTCGGGGGCGGTGACCGAGCCCAGGCGGCCGGCCTGGCGGGTCATCATCGCCTCCACCAGCTGGCGGGCAAGGCGGGCGTTGCCGAAGGAGCGCGTGCGCGGGACGGCGTCCAGGTGGGTGCGCAGGGCCTCCACCGTCTGCGGCGCGCACCGGTAGCCCGCGCCGGAGGCCATCTCCTGCACGATCTCCAGGAGCTCGGCCGTGGTGTAGTCCTCGAACCGCACCTGCCGGGAGAACCGGCTGGCCAGCCCGGGGTTGGAGGCCAGGAAGCGGGCCATCTCCTCGGTGTAGCCGGCCGCGATCACCACCACCTCGTCGCGGTGGTCCTCCATGAGCTTCAGCAGGGTGTCGACGGCCTCCCGGCCGAAGTCCTGCGGCGCGTTCTCCGGGGTGAGCGTGTAGGCCTCGTCGATGAACAGCACCCCGCCCAGGGCGCGTTCGAAGGCCTCCGTGGTGAGCTGTGCGGTGTGGCCGATGTAGCGGCCGACCAGGTCGGCGCGGGCCACCTCCACGAGCTGGCCGCGCGGCAGGACCCCGAAGGACCGCAGCAGGTCCGCGTACAGCCGGGCCACCGTCGTCTTGCCGGTGCCCGGCGGGCCGGAGAAGACCAGGTGGTGGCTGACCTTCGGGGTGGGCAGCCCCACGGCCTGCCGCTGCCGGGCCGTGCCGAGCAGGTCCAGGATGCCGCCGACCTCCCGCTTGACGGCCCCCAGGCCGATCATGCCGCGCAGCCGCGCCAGCACGTCGGAGTCGCCCGGCTCGCTCCGGCCGCCCGTCCGGACCTCGGCCGCCTCCTCCTCGCCGACGTCCTCCGGCAGGATCTCCAGCAGGTCGCTCTCCCCGGCCTCGGGCACCGACGCCAGCCGCAACGACTGCCGGTCCACCATCTCCTCGAACACCTGCCGCGCGGCGCGGCCGTTGCCGAAGGTCGCGTCCCGCTTCATCCGCGAGAAGCGCAGCCCCAGCGCCTTGAGCGCCAGCGGATCGAGCACGTAGCGGTGGGCCGCGCACATGCTCTCGACGATGGTGACCAGCTCCTCCACCGAGTAGTTGGCGAACTCGATGGTGCGGGTGAAGCGGGACGCCAGGCCCGGGTTGGCGGTCAGGAACGTGGTCATCTCCTTGGAGTAGCCCGCGACGATCACCACCACCTCGTCGCGGTGGTCCTCCATCAGCTTCACCAGGGTGTCGATCGCCTCCTGGCCGAAGTTCGCGCCCGAGCGCTTCCCGTCCGACAGCAGGGTGTACGCCTCGTCGATGAACAGCACTCCGCCCAGAGCCCGTTCGAAGGCCTCCGTGGTCTTGATCGCGGTGCCGCCGATGACCTGGGCGACCAGGTCCGAGCGGGACACCTCCGTGATGTGCCCCGAGGGCAGCAGGCCCAGCTCGGCCAGGATGCCGCCGTACAGCCGGGCCACCGTGGTCTTGCCCGTGCCGGGCGGGCCGGCGAAGACCAGGTGACGGCTCATCGGCGGCGCGGGTATCCCCAGTTGTGCGCGGCGCTGCGCCAGCCGGCCCAGGTTGACGAGGGTGTCCACCTGGTGCTTGACGCCCGCCAGGCCGATGAGGGCGTCCAGCTCCGCGAACGGCCCCGTCGGCGGCTGCGGTTCGGTGTCGGCGGCGGCCTGCTCCCCGCCGGCCGCCGGGCCGTCGTCCTCGGCGGCCGGCCGCGCGCCGGGCCAGGCGTCGGGGGCCCGGTTGCCGGTGCTGGTCAGCTCGGTGACCGACAGCCGCGGTCCGGGCCGGGCGGCCCGCAACCCGGCGCCCTTGCTGCTGCGGACCGTGCACGAGGTCACCGAGACCTGCTCGGTGCTGTCCACCCGGATGCCGTCGCCGCCGCTGTCCACCACCTCGCAGCCGCTCAGCGCGCTGCGCCCTCCCGCGGCGACCAGGACGCCGTGCGACGCCGCTCCGGTGCACCGCACCCGTACCAGGGAGATCTCCCCGCCGTCCTCCACGCTGACGCCGCAGCCGCCCGCCCCGGCCACCTCGCAGTCCCGCAGCGAGCCCAGGCCGCGCGCTCCCACCGACACCCCGGCCGAACCGGCGCCGCGCACCACCGTGTTGCCGATATGGGGGTTGCCGAGGCCCTCGATGCGCACGCCGTGGCCGCCCGCGTCCTCGACCAGGCACTCCTCCAGCCGGCCCCGGCCGTCCTCGGCGACCAGCACCCCCGGGCCCTTGGGCGCCACCACCCGGGCACGCCGCAGCAGCGGGTTCGCCCCGGACCTGATGGCGATCCCGACGCCGCCCGTGCCCTCGACGGTCAGCCGGTCGAACTCGGCCGCCGATTCCTCCGTCAGCAGCACTCCGATGCCCTCCGCGTCCGCGACCCTCGCGCCCGTGAGCACCGGGGCGCTGGACTCCGCGACGTGCACCGCCGGTCCCTGCGCCGCGGTGAACGAGCACGCGTCATAGGTACCGCGCGAGCGGCCCACCACTGCCAGCCCCGCGCCCCGGGTCCGCGCGGTGGCGCACCGCACCAGGTACGGGTCGCAGCCGCCGGCCACCACCACGCCGTGTCCGGAGGTGTCGCTGATCCGCACCTCCTCCAGCGTGGTGCGGGTCGACGTGGCCAGGTACGCGCCGACCGCCGCGGAGTGCACGGCGGTACGCGACACCGTCATAGTCGTCGCCCCCTCCAGCGCCAGCGCCGGCTTGTCGGTCGAGGAGATCTCGCAGTCCTCCATGGAACCGCGTGAACTTCCGTTGGCCAGCAGCCCGTTGCCGCGCGCGTCACGCACGGTGCAGCCGCGCACCGTGGCCCGGCCCTGCTCGCTGACCACGATCGCCGAGGTGCCCAGATGCTCCAGCACGCAGTCCTCGACGACGCTGCCCGTGGTGCCGGTCTCCACCACTCCGGCGCCGATCGGGTTGGTCACCCGGCAGCGGCGCATGGCCAGCGAGCCGGTGCCGCGGCTGAGCAGCGCCGTCCAGCCGGTGCCGGTGATCTCGCAGCCGTCGAGCGCGACCTGGCCGCGCGCCGCGTCCACCACCGGCAGGTCACCTTCGCCGCCGCGCAGCGTCAGGTCGGAGAGGAGCACCGCGTCCGCCGCCAGCGTGACCGCGGTGCCGTGCCCGGGCTCGATCCGCACGCTGCCGCGCGGCCCGTCGGCGACGATCGTCACGCGGGTGCGGACCGTCAGCGCCTCGGTGTAGACGCCCGGCCGGAGGCTGACCACGGCCCCCGAACGGGCGCGGGCGAGTGCGTCCCCGATCGTCCGGAACTCGCCTGAGCCGTCCTGGGCGACGGTCAGAATCTGGCGTGCCACGGCCGATTCTCCTCCTCATGTCCCCTTGCCGGGTGGTGTGTTGCCGTGCGGTGCCGCCGGTCTGCGCCGCTGGTGCGTGGCCGGTACGCCGCCGTTGTCGTGCTGCTCTGCACGATACGGGTCACGGACCGGCTTCCGGTGTCGTGATCACGTCCTGGTCCTCTCCGGTCAGGATGGCGAGCACCTGATCGGACACCGGGGACGGCTTCGGGTGCTGCCCGACGAAAGGCCCTGGGTGCTGCCCCGCGAACGGCTCCGGGCCCGGTACTGCGGCCGGTTCCGGGTCGTGCCGCGGCCCGCCGAACAGCGCCGGCGCTCCCGGCCCGCCGCCGCCCGTGACCGAAGGGGCCCCGCCCGGCGGCCGCGTCAGGTCCACGCGCAGCGGCGGCCCGGGCAGGGGCCCGTCCTCGTCCTCGGCGGAGACGGGCAGCGGGTCGACCGTGACGTCCCCGGTGGCGGTGTGCAGGACGAGCGGGCGGCCCAGCGCCGACGCGACCACCCGCGCCGTCAGCAGTCCTGTGGGGGAGTCGGGCCGGGCACCCGAGACCATGGCATGGAACAGCGGTTCCACCTCACCACCGATCGCCGCCACCTGCTCCGCCAGCGTTCCCAGGTTGCCGATGTCCAGGGCCCAGTCCACAGCCCGCTCGCGCACCTCCGGGGCCGACGGCGCGTCCGGCGTCCCCGACAGCGCCGCCGCGACGTGCCCGTAGAGGCTGCCGGCGGCCGGGGCTCCCGGCGGCGGTCCGAATCTCAGCAGGGCGAGGTGCCGTCCCAGGCGGATCTCGGGGGTGGACAGGGCCAGTGCCTGGGCGCCGTGGACGCGGTGTTCCTGCGCGATGCCAACCCGGATGCCGTCGAACGGGCCGTCCAGCGGCGCCGACACCGCGTGCGAGGCCACGTTGACCCGCTTGCCGCCGAGGATGTCCGCGCTCTTCCTCGGCAGTTGGGTGGTGGCCGGTCCCAGGTCGCCGCCGTGCGGGCGCAGGAACTCCTCGGACCGGAACGTGCCGGCGTCGCCCGGCCGGTACGCCGACCGGTAGGGGCCGAGCTTCACGCCCTTCTTGGCGCCGCGTGGATTGCTGCCCAGGTCGTTGTTGAAGTAGCGGCCGATGTGGTTGGCCAGGCCCTGCTGCGGCAGCTTGTTCTTGGTGAGGAGGTCGTGGGCCAGGCGGGAGACGTCCGTGACGGTGGCGCCTTCGCGGTAGTCGGTGACGAAGGCGAGGCCGCGTTCGGGCAGCCGGCCGTTCTCGGCGTCGCCGCGGGCCTGCTGGACGATCTCCTCCCGGCTCCTCGGCAGATGCGCGGGACCGCTTCCCGGCGTGCGGGTGGCGGGGACGTCCACGGTGTGCGGGAGGCCCTGGAGCTGCGGCTCGTAACGCTGCCCGAGTTCCCAGGCGTTGAGGCGGTTGAGGTCCTGGGCGAGCCGGGCGAACTCGGCCTGGCCCTCGCCGAAGCGCAGGCGCGGCCCCTGGTCGGTGTCCAGCAGGGTCGCGGGCCCGTCGACGAAGAGGTTGGGCTCGGGGGCGTAGGGGAGCAGCGGGTGGATGCGGGCCTGCTGCTCGCGGTCGGCCATGTCGGCCTGGACGGCCCGGTCCAACCGGAGCAGGAACTCGGCGCGTCGCATCGGGTCCGACCACTGCTCCGGGACGTCCTGCCGGGACGGCCCGGCGTCGTCGGTGTCCATGGCGTCGTCGTCGCCGTCCTGCTCCCCGTCCTCGCCGCCTTCCTGCGCGGGCCGGGCGAGGCGGGCGTCGATGCGTTGGACGAGGCCGTCCATGTCCGCGGCGTCCGGCACCCGGTAGCCGCCGGCCATCATCAACGGCCGCACCGGGCGCGGCGGGTCGCTCATCTCCTCGTCGGCTTCGGCGTCGGTGTCGGAGCCGTGCGCCGATCCGGCGTCGGAGTCGTCGCCGTGGTCGGCGAGCAGCCCGGCGAAGTGGTCGAACACGTGGGCGCCGGAGGGCACCAGCCGGGAGGAGTCGTCGAAGTCCTGCACGGAGACGTACGGGTGGCGGTTGCGCGTCATGAACGAGGCCACCAGCGCACGCGTCTGCGGGCTGTGCAGGACGTCGTTGCGCATCCGGCCGAACGGGAACGCGCCGCGGAAGGTCGAGCCGACCAGCGCCACGGGTGCCGGGTACCCCTCGATGACGGGTGCGGCGGCGGCCATCGCCTCGCGCAGTGCCGCCACCTCGTCCTCCGGCGCGTTCACGCCGATGACGAACGCGACGTCGGTGTGGCCGTACCCCCGCAGCCCGGCGGTCATCCGCTGGAGCACGGCGGGCAGGTCGCCCAGGTTCCGGTGGCCGACCATCGCGTTCACGACGAACGCGAGGTCGCGGTTGCCGTCCACGCTGCGGGAGACGAAGTCGAGGTAACCGTCCTCCGTGAGTGGCCGCGCCGGGCCGCCGGGGACGGCCCGGTGGAAGGCCGGGTTGGCGACGGCCGGCACGTCGGGACGCGGAGCACCGGTGAGGGTGGGGCCGGTCCGGCCGGGGCCGTGGTGCGGAGCGGCGGGCGTGCCGTGGTGCGGGCCGGGAACGCCCGGGTCGCCGGGCTGCGGCTCGGGGCTGCCGGGGCGGGAGTCGTGACCCTGGGGGTTCGCGGGGTCGGAGTCCAGGTCCATCGGGCTGCCGGGGCGGGAGTCGTGGGCCTGGGGGCTGGCGGGGTGGGAGTCGAGGTCCATCGGGCTGCCGGGGCCCGGGGCGAGGTCGGACGACTCGGTGGTGAGGGCTCCGTGGCCCGCGGACGGACCGGGGGCGCCGTCGGCGGGGCCGCCCCCGGGGCGGAGGCCGGGCGCCCGGACGTCCCCGGGGGCCGGGGAGGGCTCGCGTGTCGGCGGGGCGTCGGTCATGTGCACGTCGCCGTCCGGATTCGGCGCGCTCCCGTCCTCGGATGGGCCCGCGGAGACGGTGGCCGGGTCGGGGAGGAGCTGGTTGTCGGGGCCGAGCGCGATCGCGTGGATGGCGTCGGTGGGGGCGATGCCCGACGGCGTGGTGGACCACGCCGCCGACTGGGGATCGATGTACAGGATCTCGCCGTTCCAGTTCACGACGTTGACGGCGTGCCCGTTGTCGCCCTGGCTGGTGCGGATCAGGGCGGCGGAACCGTGACCGGCGCGCACCAGCCGGTCGGCGACGCCGGCCAGGGCGACCGTCCCGTGACCCATGGGCTCCATCAGCCCGTTGGCCCACTCCTGGAGGCGGTGCACTCCGCTGTACGGGGTGTCCGGCTCGCCCGTGGGAACGGTGCGGCGCCCGGCGACCTGGGGGTTGCCGTGCCAGGTGGCGTGGAAGGCCATGGAGGCGTCCACGCAGTTCACGCCCCGCCCCGGGTCGTGGCCGGGACCGGCGGCGTTGATCCGGGGAAGGTAGGCCCGCGGGTCGGCGAAGGGCAGCGGCTCGCCGTCGGTGCCCCGGGGGACGGCGGCGAGCAGCGCGGCGTGCTCCTCCGGGGTGGCCGGCAGGTAGGTGCCGTCCAGGGAGAACGCCCGCACCGGGGCGAAGCCGGGGACCGGGTCCGGCAGCGCGCCGCGGGCGGGGTCCTCCGAGCCGAGGACGCCGGTGCGGTAGACCCGCCGCTGCCGCTTGGCCGGGGGCTCGCCGGGCTCGGCCCGGTGGGACGCCCCGCCCTCCTCCCCGTGCGGCCGGGGCCCGGTCGGAGGCCGCTCGTCGACGGCGGGCTCCGGGTCCTCGGCCCGTCGCTTGCCGCTGCCGGTGCCGCCCGTGGTGGTCACCGGGGCGTGGCCGGACGGGCGGGTGAGGTCGATGTGCAGCGGCGGTCCGGGCGGGGCCTCCAGGTCGCGGGGACCGGTGGGCAGCGGGTCGGCGGTGACGTCGCCCGTCGGGGTGTGCAGGACCAGCGGCCGGTCGAGCGCCGAGGCGATCGCCCTGGCGGCGGTGAGCTGGGGCGGCGTCAGGGTGGTGAAGCCGTCCCGGCTGCCGCCCGTGGCCAGCGCGTGGAAGAGCGACTCGACGTCGCCGCCGTGCGCCGCCCGGTCGGCGAGGGTCCGCAGGTTGCCCGGGTCCAGGGCCCACTGGAGCGCCCGGGACCGCACGTCGCCCGCCGAGGGGCCGCCGCCCGCAGGGGACAGCGCCGAGGCCACCTGCCCGTAGAGGCTCCGGGCCGGCGGCGCGCCCGCGGCGGGGTCGAACCGCACCATCGCCAGCCGGCGGCCGAGCCGGATCTCGGGGGTCGACAGCGCCAGCGCCTGGGCGCCGTAGACACGGTGCTCCTCCGCGATGCCTGCCCGGATGCCGTCGAACGGACCGTCCAGCGGCGCCGACAGCGCCTGCGTCATGACGTTGACCTTCTTGCCGCCCAGGACGTCGGCCTTCTTCCTGGGCAGTTCGGTGGTGGCCGGTCCGGCCTCGGGGCCGTGCGGCCGCAGGAACTCCTCCGCGGTGTACGTGTTCAGCTCGCCGGGCCGGTAGGCCTTGCGGTAGTCGGACAGCTTCAGGCCCTTCTTGGCGCCGCGCGGGTTGCTGCCCAGGTCGTTGTTGAAGTAGCGGCCGAGGTGGTTGGCCAGACCTTCCTGGGCCAGCTTGCCCTTGGTGAGCATGTCGTGCGCGAGGCGCGAGACGTCCGTGACGGTGGCGCCTTCGCGGTAGTCGGTGACGAAGGCGAGGCCGCGTTCGGGCAGCCGGCCGTTCTCGGCGTCGCCGCGCGCCTGCTGGACGATCTCCTCCTGGCTCCGCGGGAGGTGGCCGGACGCGCCGGGGGCACGGGTGGCGGGGACGTCCACGGTGTGCGGGAGGCCCTGGAGCTGGGGTTCGTAACGCTGCCCGAGTTCCCAGGCGTTGAGGCGGTTGAGGTCCTGGGCGAGGCGGGTGAACTCCGCCCTGCCCTCGCCGAAGCGCAGCCGGGGGCCCTGCGCGGTGTCCAGGAGGGTGGCCGGGCCGTCGACGAAGAGGTTGGGCTCGGGGGCGTAGGGGAGCAGCGGGTGGATGAGGGCCTGCTGCTCGCGGTCGGCCATGTCGGCCTGGATGGCGTGGTCCAACCGGGTCAGGAACCGGGCCCGCTGCTCCGGGTCGGACCACTGCTCCGGAACGCCGTGACCGGGCGGCCCGGGGACGTCGTCGGTGTCCATCGCGTCGTCGTCGCCGGTGTCGTGTCCTGGCTGGGCGAAGCGGGCGTCGATGCGCTGGACGAGGTCGCCCATGTCCGGTGCGTCCGGCACCCGGTAGCCGCCCGCCACCATCAACGGCCTGATCGGCCGCGAGGTCGTCTCCATCTCCTCGTCACCGGAATCGGAGCCGTGCACCGATCCGGCGTCGGAGCCGTCGCCCTGGTCGGCGAGCAGCCCGGCGAAGTGGTCGAACACGTGGGCACCGGAGGGAACGCGCCGGGACGAGTCGTCGAAGTCCTGCACGGACACGTACGGATGGTCGCCGTTGCGCATGAACGCCTTGACCAGACCGCGGGTCTGCGGACTGTGCAGGACGTCGTTGCGCATCTGCCCGAACGGGAACGCGCCGCGGAACGTCGAGGGGACGAGGGCGACGGGGACGGTCAGTCCGTCGACGACCGGCTGCGCGGCCGCCAGCGCCTGCCGCAGCTCCGCCACCTCGCCTTCCGGCGCGTTGACGCCGATGACGAACGCCACCTTGCCGGGGAAGCCCTGGAGGCCCTCGGTGACCCGGTTCAGCACCGTGCCGAGGGAGCCCAGCCCGCGGTACCCCACCATCATGTTGACGACGAACGCCAGCCCGCGGTCGGAGCCGACGCTGTGCGAGACGAAGTCGAGGTAGTCCTGCTCGGAGATCGGCGAGCCGTCACGGTCGTCGGGGTGAACGGACTGCTGGAACGCGGAGTTGACCGTGGACGGGACGTCCGTCCGCCGCGCCCCGGTGCTGCTCGGTGTCGGCGTCGGTGTCGGCGCCGGGTGGTGCGGCAGCGGCACGGGAGCCTCCGGAGCGGACCGCGCGGGCACGGGGGCGTGCTCGACGGGCGGTACGGGGAGGGGGCCGCTCGGCCGTACGGGGACGGGGGCGCTCTCCGTCGACGGGACGGGCAGCGGGGCGGGCTCGGCGGGAGCCCGGGGCGGGACGGGGAGCGGGGCGTGTTCCACCGGTGGGGCGGGGAGCGGCGAACCCAGCGCGGGGGCCGGCGCGGGCTCCGAACTCGTCGTCACGACGGGGGTGATGGGCTCCACCTCCGCCACCGCCTCCGTCTGCGGGACGGCGCGCTCACCGGGCGGCGGAGTGGCGGGGACCGGGTGGACCTCCGACTGCGGCAGCAGCACCTCACCGTGGACGTCGATGGGCTCCAGCACGTGGTCGCGCGAGCCGTCGTGCACGGTGAGGGTGATACGGGCGGTGCCGCCGAACGCCGCATAGGGCCGGCCGGTGGTGGAGTGCGCGGCGAGCTTGGCCGTCTGGGTGAAGCTCGTGGCCACGTTCCGGCGGTGGTTGACGCCCGCGCCGCCCAGCAGCGAGCCGCCGAACTTGGCCGGTTTCCAGTGCGGGCCGAGCAGGAAGCGCAACCCCAGATCGCGCGAACGGCTCGGCTGGCTCACCCGGATGTGGTTGACCTCGTTGAGCGTGTACGCGTTGGTGCCCTCGTGCTCGATCGTGCGGAAGTCGAGGCCGGTGACGTCGGCCGTCGCGGTGATCCGCAGCGACCCGGACCGGAGCAGCTCGACCTCCGTGCCGCGGCTCATCGCCGGGACGGCACGCTCCAGCCGGGCGTCACCGAGGGCGTGCTCGACACGATCGGCGAGGCGGTCGGTTCGGCCCCCGCCCAGCCGCGTGCGGAGCTGGCGCAGCGCACCGGCGCGGAACCGGCCGCCGTCGACGAGCCTGCGCACGATGCTGTCGCGGCTCAGGCCGCGTTCCGGCAGCCCCCCGCCCGCCCGCTCGCCGGAGCCCTGCCCGTGCTCGTCCGCCCCGAGCCCGAGCCCGTGTCCGTGTCCGTCCGCACCGTCGCCGCCGGCCGGTGTGGGGGTCCGGACGATACCCGGGCGCGGCGCCCAACGGGTGTGCTCCTGGGAGTCCACCTGCGACTGCCGGGTGAGGAAGTCGATGCGCGCCGACCCCGTGCCGGTGACGCGGTCGCCGTGTCCGAGCAGGCCGGAGGGGCGGCTCATCTCCGCGTTCACGGTGGCGGTTCCGACGTGCGCGACGGTGGGCGCCTTCTTGCGGACGACGAGGCCCGAGGCGCCGCTCTCGGTGCGGACGGTCGCCGTCTCCTCGCCGAAGCCGCCGTCGACCCGGCCGAACGCGGACACCCCGGGGGCCCCGGGATGCTGCACGGGCAGCACGTCGCCCTGCACCTGGACGATCATCTGCCAGTTGCTCGCGCTGGTGGTCGAGGTGCTGACCGTGTGGACGGTCTGGCCGCCGGTCAGGAACTCGCCGGTGGTGCCGGTGTCCGACTCCTGCAGCGTGTCGAGGTGGGCGCCGAGGACGACCCGGCCGCCGCGCACCGACTTCAGCTCCACGGTCTGCCGCTCACCGCGGCTCTTCGGGCCGAGTCCGTGCTGCACGGACATCGTCCGTACGTGCGGGGCGAGTTCGGCCCGCACCGCGGGCCATTCGTCGCCGAACACGCGGCGGCCCTCGCCCGCGAGCCCGTCGAGGACATGCGTGGCGATCAGGTCCTCGCCGGGCGTGCGGTGCTCGACCGGTGGCGCAGGGGCGGCCGCGGGCGGCCGGACGGCTTCGGTGCCGGCGTCCTCGCCCCGCGCCGGTACGGGCGTCTCCCGGGGCGGAGCCCCGGCCGGCGTGGACCGGGCCGGCGGTCCCGTCCGGGGCTCGGCCGGCGGTTGCGTCACGGGCTCGGTCGGCGGTCCCGTCCGGGGCCCGGTCGACGGACCGACACCGTTGCCGGGTGCAGGTACGGGCGCGGGTACGGGCGCGGGCGCGGGCGCGGGCACGGGCGTTCGCGTCTCCGGCGGGGCGGCAGGGGCTATGTGCGGGCGGACCTTCAGCACCACCTGGCCCGGGTCGAGGACCGGGTGTGCGGTCGGCGCGGTGCCGTCGGCCAGGTCGGCGGGAGGGTCGGCGGGAGGGGTCGACGGGTAGGCGAACACCCCCTGGAGGCGGACCGGTTCCGGTGCTTCGGGTACACCGGAGAGAAGGTGGGCGCCCAGGTGCTTCTCGTAGGAGATCTCGAACCGGACCGGCTGGCGGAACAGGTCGTGCGGCTCGGCGATCTTGAAGCGCGTCGGTACCCGTTCCTCCTGCTCGCCGCTGGTGCCCTCGCCGGGGTTGCCGGTCAGCCGGGTGCCGTCGCTGTGCAGCGGCGCCTGGACGTCCCGGGGGCGCACGGTGCCGGTGTGGGTGACCTGGACGCTCACCGAACCGTGCGGGAAGGGCACGGCGACCCGGCCGCCGGCGACCCGGCGGAGCGCGTCGTCGTGCAGGTGGCCCTGGGACGACTGGGTCTCGGCCGTGACGTCGGTCTCCAGCTTCTTCGTCGATCCGAGGTACGCGGCCTCCGGCTCGCGCACCGGACGGACCTTCACGGTGAGCCGGCCGCCGGCCACCGGGATGTCGTGCGACCACTCCTGCCCGGACTGGTGGGCGAGCCGGGCGTTGAGCACGTGCGGCCCGAACTCCGACTCGACGCCGCTCATCGCGGTGTCGAGGCCGCCGCCGAGCACCGGCGCCAGGTCGTGCCGGATCGCCTCGACGAGGCCGGTGGACGGGTCCACGCCCAGCAGCACGTCCGACGGGTGCCAGCTCTCCCGCAGCGCGTGCGGCGGCGGCTGCGGCGGCTCGGCCACCCGGACCGGCGGCGTCCAGTTCAGCGCGGGTACGGGCTCGGGCGCCCGCTGCGTGGTCACGGCGGCGCGGAGTGGCGGCGGCGCCTGCTCGCGCGGTGCGCCGCCGGGCTCCGGGGGAGTACCACCGACGGTCTCCGGACGCGGGATCGTCACGGGCTCCAACTCGATCGCGCCGGATTCGTCGCCGGGGCCCGGCGGGACTGTCCCGGGCCGGACCGAGGTCCCGCCCGCATCGGTCGGCACCGCCGAGGTCGGCACCGTGGAGTTCGGCGCCACGGACGACGACGTCGCGGGGGACGACGACGTTGCCGGGGGCGACGGGAAGAACCGGCGGAACGTCAACTTGGCCGGGGACGGGGCCGGTTTCACCGTGGGCGGCACCGGCGCCGGATCGCCGTGCCCGCCAGGTGCCGAAACGGCAGCTGCCGCCGTGGGGTTGACGGGTGTCGCGGTGAGCGGGCCCGCCGCCAGGCCGGTGAGGAAGTGCTTCATGAAGCCGCTCTTGGCCACGGCCGGGGGGATGTTGCCGAAGGCGGTACGGGTGTCCGAGGCGATGTGCGGCGCCGTGCTCTCGGTGGGCAGCGGCGCGGGCCGGGGCGGTGCCGGCGGCCGGACGAAGCCGGCCGGCTGTTCGCGGGTGAACGTCGGCGGCCCGTCGGCGTCGTGCAGCCGTGAGCCCTGCACCTCGCTGAGCGGGATGGCCACCTCGATCGGGAAGAGCCCGGACTCGTGCACGGTCGCCCGGGGCCCGGTCATCGTGCCGTCCAGCCGCACCCAGCCCTCGAAGATCGCCATGGGCTGCTCGAACTTCACCGCCACCACCGACCGGTGCTGGTCGCGTTGCCGGTCGCCGTCCCGGACGGTGTGGCTGCCACCGGCGATCACCTCGCCGAGCACGGTGCCGTCGGCGACGTCCCCGCCCCGGCCGCCGAGGCCGGGCTGGGCGGTGATCTGCCGGGTGGAGGTGCCGGTCACCGCCCGGCCCTGGGTGTGCTCCGTACCGGGGCTGGACAGCGGCTGGATCACCCGGCTGAAGGTCAGCTCGTGGATGTCCGCGGTCAGCGAGGCCCGGGTCGAGGAGCCGGGGCCGGAGAGCCCGCTGCGGGTGAGCGGGCTGTGCTGCGTCATCCCCGGCAGCGCCGCCCGCACCCGGGTCAGGTGGAACCAGCTCGACGCCCGCGGGCGGACGGCGGCCCAGTCACCGCCGAAGGCGCGACGGCCCATCGCGTCGAGCATGCCGTGGAAGCCGCCGAGGTCCAGGTTGGTGACCCGGTCCATGCTGCCGAGGCCGTGCAGCGGCACACTCCCGGCGTCCCCCCTCGGCACCGCCGGCCGGGGCGGCCGGTACGCCGGGCGCGGCGCCCGGTTGCCGTTGCCGTTGCCGTTGCCGCTGCCGGGGACGGTACGGTGGCCGGTGCCGGGCCGCCACCAGGGTCCCGTCGCCTTGGAGTTGTGCTCGGTGGACGGCCCGTCCGGGTGCCAGATCCGTTGCGGCGGCGCGTACACCACGGTGTCGCGGTATCCGGCCGACGGCGTGGTCGCGGACTTCTCGCTCAGCACCTCGAATCCGCCCCGGGTCTCGTGGACGGCTCCCCGGAACGGCGCTCCCGCCGCGGTGGGCGACGTCGAGCCGGGTGCGTGCATGACGAACCGCAGGCGCACCTGGCCGCGCCAGCTCTGGCCCGCTACGGGGTTGGTGACGGTGACGCGCTGCCGGAACTGGTGACTGCCGGACTCGCCGAGCCCGTGGCCGAGGTTCGCGTTGCTGTCGAACCCGCCCGAGAACTGGCCCGTGTCGGTGCCGGCCTGCCCGCGCAGCCGCCCGGGCACCGGGAGCTGGCCGGACCAGGAGACGGTGTCCTGCCGGGTCTGCGTGGTGTCGGTCTCCGACCCGTACTGGAACTCCGTCGTCGCCGTCTCGCCGGTCGGTCGCATCATCGGGCGGCCGGGGTCCTGGCCGTCCCCGGGGCCGCCGGGCGGCCGGACCGCGGACGGCGTGCCCAGCGGCTCGGTGAACCCGTGCACCTCCACCCGGCCGCCCGGGACGCCCTCCAACTCCAGCACCAGCGGCTGCTTGTTGGTCATTCCGTGCAGGTTCGCCTCGATCAGCTCCACGGACAGCCAGGAGTCCACCTCGTTGGCGACCCGGCCCGCCTTCGCGCCGTACGCCTTGGTGAAGGCGTCGGACATCGGGCGGCCGGTGAGGAAGGAGGTGATGCTGCGCCATCCGGGGCGGCCGGCCGGCGCCGTGGCGTGGGCGTCCGGGGCCGGGTCGTCGGGGAGGAGGTGGAAGTCGGTGACGACGTCGGAGCCGCGCAGCGACCGCGACTCCCGCACCCGCGGTGGCCCGTCCGGCCGGGCGGGCGGCGCGATCCGAAGGTCGGAACGGGTGGGCAGCGGCCCCAGGGTGTCGCGCGCCTCGCCCGTCTCGTCCACGGCGTCCCTCGGGGCCGGGGCCGGGGCCGGGGCCGGGGCCGGGGCGATGACGTCCCGGGTGGGGACGGCGACGCGGGTGTCGAAGTCGAAGTCCTCGGTGGTGGGCGGCCGGTCGGCGGGCGAGTCGCTGAACCGGTGGCTGAGCACGGCCCGCACCGTGCCCTCGAACCGGGTGGCCGGCTCCACCGTCTTGCCGCCGCTGATCTGCCGGTCCGCACGCTGGTCGCTCTGCGACCACTGGTACTGGCGGGCGCCGAGCAGCGCCGCGCTGTCCCCCACCCCGTGGCCGCCGATCTGCCCGCGCACCCCGCCGATGACGGTGGTGCGCCCGTCCTGGACGTCCGCCACGGTCTCGGTCGCGTCGGCGCTGTGCTCGAACTCGTACGTGGTGACCGAGTCCTTGTAGCCGAGCCTGGACGCCGCCGAGCTGCCGTCCAGGTGCAGGGACAGGCTGAGCGAGCGGCCCATGCCGAGCGGCACCACCAGCGTGACCGGGCGGCCACCGCGCAGCATCCCCGGGGCCTTCGGGCGCAGGCTGCCGTCCGAGAAGAGCGCCGTCGCCCGCCCCCCGCTGCGGTCCCACGCCGCCTTCCCGCCGGCCTGCTCGATCAGCGTCCGCACCTGCGCGAGCACCGCGTCGCCGGAGTGGAAGTCCTCCATGACGTCGAGCCCGCCCAGCCGCAGGTCGTCCCCGATCCGGGCCGGCAGCGCGGGTTCGGGTTCGGGTTCGGGTTCGGGCGCGGGCCGCGGCTCGACGGGCGGGGGGACGTGCCGCTGCCCCTCGTCCTCCCCCTGGTCCCGGTCCTGGCCGTCCTGCTGCTCCTCCTGCTCCTGCTGGTGATCCTGGCTCTGGTCCTGGTCCTGGACGTCCTGGTGCTCGTCGTGCGGTTCGACGGCGGGTGGCGGTGTCGTGACCACGTGTTCGGCCGGCGGCGGGGGGCCGGTCTCGGTGGGGCGGGGCGGCTCCGGCTCGACCTCGGACCCGGCCGGGGGCGGCGACGGTACCGGGGTCCTGGGCGCGGGCCGCTGCTCGGCCGGGTCCTCCGTCGCGGGCACCGGGTCCGTGGCCCGCGTGCCGCCCTGCCCGGTCGTGGTGAGGGGGCGCGGCGGCGGGACGTCGAAGCGGGCCCGGTAGTCGGTCACCAGCGCCTGCGGGTCCAGGCCCCAGGGGCCCAGGTCGCGGGCGGCGAGCTGGAGGTCGGTGGCCGTGGCCGTAGCGGGGTTCCCCGGGTCGGTGAGGGCCGACTGGTGGGTGTTGTAGGCGTGGGCGTAGGCGTCCCAGGCGTCCAGCGGTTCCGCCGGGGCGCCCTCGCGTGCCTTGCCCTTGGCTTCGCTGGGCCCGGGGCCCTGGGCGTGCTGCCCCAGCGCCCGCCCCCAGGCGGCGCGTTGCTCGGGCCCCAGCGCGGGGAGCGGCGGCTGCGGCAGGGGCCGCGCCTCCGGGACCGGGACGGGCTCGGTCGCCGTCGTGGTCGGCACCTGCCGCGGCGGGGTGAGCGGGTCGTCGTCGCCGTGCCCCGGGGGGTGCTCCGGGGGAGCGGGGACGCGTGTGTCGGTGGTGGTGGTCTCCGTCCGAGGACGCGGTGCCGGGTCGCCGGTCGTGCCGTGGCCGCCCTGGTTGCCGGGAGTCGTCCCCCGACCGGTTCCGAGATCCGTCGTGGAATCCGTCCCGTGACCGGTCCCGAGATCCGTCCCGTTCGCAGGTCCGGTGCGGGGGCCGGGGTCCGTGCCGGACGGGCGGAGGCCGGGGTCCGTGCCGGACGGGTGGGGGGCGAGGTCCGTGCCGGAGGTGCGGATGGGCGGCGCTTCGTCGAGACCGGACCCGTCCGCGGGCGGGGTCTGCCGTCCCGAGCCGCCCTGGAGCCCGCCCTCGCCCCGCGGGCCGGTGGCGGGGCGCGGGGCGGCGGGCGGTTGCTCGGAGACATCCTGCGGGGACGGCGTCCGGCCGTCGGTGGGCGCCGCGGACGGGCCGACCGGTGGGGCGGCAGGCGTGTCGACCGCCGGAGGCACGAGCGGCGGGGCGTCGAGCGTGTTTGTGGTGTCGGTCGTGCCGTTCGTCCCCTGGCCCGGCGTGGTGCTGGGTCCCGGCTGCGCGGTGCCGTCGTGCGCGGGCGCGGGCGGTGGCGGGGCGCCGCCGGGCAGCCGCAGCGGCTGCCCGCCGTTGGCGATCCGTCCGGCGATCTCGAACGCCTGGTGCTTCAGCGGCTGGTGGTGCCAGTCCGGTGGCAACTGCCGGTAGTACGAAGCGACCGTGTCGGAGCCGACGTGCGGGCCGGGCCGTCCGAGGCCGGTCAGCTCGGTGTTGACCTGGTGGACGAGCTCGGAGTGCCGGCCCGGCGACAGCGGGGGCGGTGGCGGCTGGTGGAGGCTGCTGCCGTCCACCGTGGGCACGCGCGTGGGGACCCGTGGACCGTCGGGTCCTGACCCGGCGCCGACCGTGCCGGACACGTGTCCGCCGCCGGAGCCGGACGGCTGGGAGAGCGCGGGCGGGACGTGCAGGGAGTCCGAGCCGGGAGTGTGCCCGTCGGACGAGGTCGTCACCGGGGCCGGGACAGGTGCCGGGTCCCGGGTCGGTGCCGGGTGGGACGACGGGTGCGGGTCGGGCAGCGGCCCTCCGTGGCCACCGCGTCCGCCCCCGCCGCCCCCGCCGACACCGCCGTCGGCACTCCCGTTGACGGGCCCGAGGTGGTCCCCGCCGACCGAGCCGAGGTTCTTCAGGGAATGCAGGGAGGAGCCCAGCCCGGAGCCCAGGGCGTGCGCGTTGATGTGGAGGACGTGGCTGAGCCGGCCACCGACCGCGCCGGCCAGGCCGGTGGCGACGCTCGTGGTGAAGTGGCCGGTCGTGGCGAGGTTGTAGACGCCCTCGGAGAGGTTCTGGTGGCCGGCCTGCAGAACGGTCATGGTGGTGTGGAAGACCATCTTGCGCCGCCAGTCGGAGCCGATCCCGCGGGCGACGCCGTCGCTGAGCGCGCCGCGCAGCCCGCCCAGGCCGCCCGGCAGGCCGGACAGCGCGCCGTCCAGCTCCTGGGCGAGGCCCTTGCGGCCGAAGTTCCGGACGAACGCGTCCGCCCAGCCCTCGCCGATCGCCCGGGCGGTGCCGGCGTCCAGGGTGCGCAGATCCCGGGCGAACAGGTCGCCGATGGAGGAGCGGAACGCGTCGGAGGCGTCCCTGCCGAAGGCCCCGAAGGCGTGGTCGTCGACGAAACGGCCGGTGAGGCCGGAGAAGTCCTTGAGGAACCCGGGTCCGAGCGTCACCGGATCCGGCGTGAGGTGCGGGGGGACCGGGTCCTTGACGCCGCCGTCGCGCGGTCCCGTGCCGAGCGGGCCACCGTGCGGCACCGGTTCGCCGTTCCCGTCGAGGTGCGGGCCGGGCCTGCCGCCGGGCGGCGGCACGCCGTGGTCGCCCGGGCCGTCGCCGAGGCCGCGGAACGGGCCGCCGCCCGGCCCGTGTTCGCCGCCGCCCTTGCCGGGGCCGCCCTTGGCCGGCGGGGGTCTGAGGTCGAGGTCGTGCGAGAGGTTGCCGAAGAGGTTCTTCGCGGTGTCCTTGCCGAAGACCCCGCCCAGCCCTTTGGCCGCCCAGTTGCCGAGGATCGGCACGAACGCGCCGAACGCGCCCTGGACCGCGCCGAACCCGACGGCCTGCTTGATGTAGTCGCCGCCGTGCGAGGTGGTCTCGCCGTCGTTCGACAGCGACCAGCGCACCAGCAGGTCCATCGCAGCGCCCAGGCCGATGTTGAGGGCCTCGTGCTCGGCGATCATCATGGCCAGCCGGCTGATCAGGCTGCGCATGATGGCCCGGTACAGGGCGCGCAGGAACGACTGCTCGATCGCCGCCTGGATCGGGTTGAAGATCGCCAGGATGAGCGTGATCGCCCACTCGGCGAGGAACATCACGGCCTGGGCGATGATCATCCGGTTGGTGTAGTCGACCTGGTAGGCCGACTCGTGCCCGAAGTCCGCCATCGCCGCGGCCGTGTCGCGCAGGTTCTTGATGGCGTCGCCGCCCTTGCCGGAGGCGAACGTCGACATCGCCTGGACGTACGCCTCGCTCCACCGGCCGTCGACGGAGCCGCCGACCGAGCCGGCGATCTTCGCCAGCTCGGCCTGGAGGTCGTCCAGCGCCTCGGCCAGCGCGGTGTTGGGCTCCTCGACGACGGCACGGATCATCGACGCGTCCGCGTCCGGGATGTGCATCCCGGTCAGGGAGACGACGATTCCGTCGAGGAACGGGTCAACGGCCACCGGTCAGCGCCGACCTCCGTCCCCGTGCAGGGCGTCGAGGGCGTCGGACTGGGCGTTGTGGAAGCCCTTCCCGGAGTTGACGGTCTTCGTGGCGGCCGAGGCGATGGCCTGGGCGAGGGCGTCGAGGGCGTCCCGCAGGTCGGCGTGCGGCTGCACGTACTTCTCCTGGAACGCCTTGGCGGTCTCGCCGCTCCGGCCCCACGGCGGGTCGTTGGGGTCGAAGGCGCTGTACGTCTCGTACGCCTTGGCCAGTTGCCGGGCGGCGAGCCCCACCTCGTCGGTGACCGCACCACCCTGCCGGACCTCGTCGGGTATCGCCGCGAACACGTTGTCGTCAGCCACGGGGCTTGCCTCCGGACGGGTCGAGCGGGCCGCCGGGGGCCCGCAGGGGGTCGAGCAGCCGGTCCAGGCCCAGGCCCTGGAGGCGGTCCTCGGCCGGGTCGGCGGCGGAGCCGCGCACCACTCCCACCGCCTCGTCGAAGCCGGTCCGCACCCGCACCGCGAGCTCCTCGCGGGCGACCCTGATCACCTCCAGCACGGAGGCGGCCAGTTCCTGGCCGGACATCTTCTGGTGCCGGTTGTCGGGGAAGCGCAGCGCGGTGGGGGCGCCGTCGGCGCCGAGCGTGACCTCGACGGCGTTGTCGCGCGAGCGGGCGGTCACCTCCACGGCGGCGATCCGGTCCCTGGCCGCGACCAGGGCCTGCCGCTGCGTCTCGAACTCGGCCATCGCCTGGTCGAGCCGGCTGCGCAGGTCGTCGCTCACGGGTGGTCCTCCATGGTCAGGGGCGGGGGGCGCTCACGGGCGGGTGCCGGCGGCCCCGGGGGGGGGAAGGTCCTAGCGGCCGAGGGAGGCGGGCAGTCCCTCCTCGCCGGTGCCCCACACGTCGTCACCGTCCGACCAGCTGGACTGGGTGGAGGGCCGCTGGGGCGCGCCGCGGCCGGTCCGGCCGCCCTGGCCGCCGGGCGGGGTGCGGCTCGGCAGCTCGTCCGGGTCGGCGTCCTCCTCCTCGAACGCGTCCTCGGGCGGCGGGGTGTGGTGCTGGTGGCTGCCGCCCTGGATGAAGGCGCCGTCCCCGTCGCGCTGGGCGTACGTCTCGCGGACCCGCTCGCCCTCCCGCTGCTGGCCCTGCTGACCCATGCGCGACATCCCCATCATCATCATCATGGGGGACGCGAGTCCGCTCAGCCCCACCGCGTCGGTGGCCGCGGTCGCTCCCTGGGCGCCGCCGAGGCCGCCCCCGACGCCGCCCAGCGGCTGCGCCGCGGCGGCTTGCGCCGCGGCCAGGGTCTGCGGGCTGGGCACGGTCTGGAACTCGCCGTTGGGGCCGGCCACGGTCGAGCTGCCGTCGGGGAACGTCGTGGTGGTGTTGCCCAGCGAGTCCGTGGTGGCGACGGCCCCGCTGGGGAAGTGTGTGGTGGTGTGACCCGTGCTGTCCCGCAGGGTCAGCCCGCTGCTGGAGGTCGGCACCCGGGGTCCGCCGCCGTGCGACAGGTCCGACTCGTTGCCCAGACCGCCCGGTCCCTTGCCCGGCCCGGTGCCGGTGCCGGTCGCGTCGGTGGTCGTGACGCTCCCGTCGGGGTGGACGGTGACGGTCGAGCCGTCCGGGTAGTGCGTCGTCATCGACCCGTCGCCGCCGAGCGTGGTGCTGCTGCCGTCGGGGTTGACCAGCGACTGCCCGTTGCCCAGGTGGCTGGTGACGGTGTGGCCGGAGGCATCCGTGGTCGTCACCGTGCCGTCGGGTGAGAGCGTCGTGTGGCTGCCGTCCGGGAAGTCCGAGGTGACGCTGCCGTTGGGGTTCTGCGTCATCGTCGTGCCGTCGGGCGACGTCAGGTGGGTGACGCCGTCGGTTCCGGTGGTCTCCACGACGCCGTTGCCGAAGTGGGTGGTGGTGCTGCCGTCCGGGTCGGTCGTGACGAGGCTGCCGTCGGGCTTCTGCGTGACCGTGGAGCCGTCCGGGAAGTGGGTGGTGATCGAGCCGTCCGAGCCGATCGCCGTGGTCGAGCCGTCCGGGTTGGTCAGCGTCTGACCGGGGTTGAGTTTGGTCGTGGTGGTGCTGCGGTTCGGGCCCGTGGAGGTGACGGTGCCGTCGGGCGCGACGGTCGTCGAACTGCCGTCGGGATAGGTCGTGGTGACGCTGCCGTCGGCGTTCTGCGTGGTCGTCGAGCCGGTGCTGTTGCGGAAGCCGGCGAGGGAGGGGTCGACGGTGTTCGTCAGCAGGTCGCTGTTGGGCGTCGGCACGAAGGAGGTGACCGGGTCGAGCAGCCCGGTCGGGCTGCCGGTGCCGTTGGGGCCGGTGAAGAGGTTGCCGAGATTACCGAGATTACCGAGGTTGTTGAGGTTGTTGAGGCCGCCCAGGCCGTTGGCGAAGCTGTCGCCGAGACCGCCCAGGCCGTTGTTGATGTTGTCGCCGAAGTGGTTCAGCCCGTCGTTGAGGTTGTTCAGGCCGCCGCCGACCGTCCGGAACTCGTTGCCCAGGCCGTGCAGCCCGTCGCCGAGGTTGTCGCCGACGCTGTCGCCGAAGTGGTCCAGGCCGTTGTTGATGTTGTTGCCGAGGTCGCCGACGCTGTCGCCGAAGTGGTCGAGACCGTTGTTGATGTTGTTGCCGAGGTCGCCGACGCTGTCGCCGAAGTGGTCCAGGCCGTTGTTGATGTCCTTCCCGAAGTCGTCCAGCCCGTTCTTGAAGTTGTTCATGCCGTCGCCGATGTTGTTCAGCGCCTTGTTGAGCTTGTCGTTGGCCTCGTCCGCCTTCGCCTTCTCGATCGCCGCCTCCTCCTTCTGGTACTCGGAGGCCAGCGAGACGGCGGGGCCGGGGCTGAACTGGAAGGCGCCGTCCCAGTTCGGGTTGAGCACCCGGCTCCAGGACTGCTGGAGGGTCTTGATCACCGCGCGGGCCGGATCGTCCAGGTTGGTCTGGACGTTGGCGGTCCACCGGGCGATCGCCTCGTTGGCCGCGCCTCCCCAGGTGGCGGTGTCCTTCAGGCTTCCCCACGTCGTGGTGTCGGAGAAGCCGGGACCTGTGGTGAGCGTCGGGATCGGCGCCCCGGGGTTGCCCATGTAGCCGCCGTACGGATTGGGCTTGTCGTAGGTCGTCACCTTCGTCAGGTTGTGGTCGTTCACCCACGTGACGATGTCGTTCATGACCGCCACCAGCACCTCGCGGGTGTCACCGCTCACCGTGGCCTGGGTGGTGCTGCCGTCCGGATGAGTGTTCTTGACCGTGCTCCCGGTCTTCTTCACGAACTTCGTGAGGTGGTCGTTGAGGGAGGTGAACGCGTCGTGCAGTGACACCTCCGCGCCCACGATCGAGTCCCCGAACTGGGTGGAGGAGACGTAGCCGGTCGACGGCGAGGTGTGCGTCGGGGAGAAGCCCGGCGGGATCAGGTCGGCGGTGAGGGTGTCGTACGTGTCGTGCAGGTCGGTGACCAGGTGGTAGAAGACACCGGCCGCATGGCCCTTCCACGCCGCGTTCTCGTCGCCGAGGCTCTCCGCCCACTGCTTCAGCGTCTCGCTGTGGTTCTTGAAGAACGTACCCGCGGCGTCGAAGGACTTGGCCATCACCGGGAACGTGGTGAGGTCGACCGCGTTGCCGGCGCTCGGATCCCCGGCGCTGTCGTCGTCGGTGCGCGCGTCCAGCGTCGTGTAGGGCTTGCCCACAAGGACCTTCAGCGCGTTCTGCGAGCGCGTCCAGTAGTGGAGGCCGTCGGTCTGGTCGGTGAAGGTGACCGTGGCCTTGTAACCGTCGACGTCGTCGCCGCTGCCGGAGAAGAAGTAGATGTCGAAACCCTTGCCGTCGGCGTGCGGTCCGCCGGTGGCGCTGGTGCCCTGCTTCACCTTGTCGATCTTCACGTCCAGCCAGTGCAGGCCGCCCTGGCCCTTCGCCCCGGTGATGTCACTGCGGGCGGGCAGGGTGAAGCCGGTGACCAGGTTGATGATGTCTTCCCAGTTGTCGGCCGACGCGGCCATGCGGTACCTCCGGGAGCGACCCGGGCCGCGGCGGCGCGGCCGGGCGGGTGCGGGACGTCAGGACGAGGAGTCGTGGCCCGAGCCGGACGGCTGCTGGCCGGTGGAGTCGCCGCCGTTCATGTCGAAGTCGTAGCCGGAGAGCGCGTCGACGAACTTCTGCCCGTCGAGGGTGGCCAGCGTGTCGCCCTGGGTCTTCAGCATCGTGGTGATGACCTTCTGGAGCTCCTTCTTCAGCTCCTCGAAGGACTCCTTGTGCGTGCGCAGCACCTTGTCGATGGCCTGGGCCGCGTTCTGCGCGTTGCTCACCACGTTCTTGCCGCCGGTGGTGTCGTCACCGCCCATCTGGCCCATGGTGACCGGCGTCGGTGAGCTGCCCAGGTCGAAGAGGGCCGGCGGCTTCTGGCCGGCCTTGCGCAGGTTGGCGATGTCGGTGATGAAGGCGCTGACGTCGTCGTCGATGAAATCCTGGAGCGCTTTCGCGTCCAGCTTCGTCAGATCGGCCTTGTGGGTCATCGCGGTGCCTTCCTGGCGGCGGTCGGTGTGGCGGGCCCGGCGCGGGACGGGCCCGGGCGGCGGCCGGCCGCCGGGCACGCCCCGTTGCGGGGACTCAGAACTTGATCTCCTCGAAGCCCTGCGCGTTGCGGTACACCGTCTGCTTGTAGTTGTCCGAGATGCCCTCCAGCGTCTGCGCATGGCTGGAAAGGATCGTGCTGAGCGCGTTCACCTCGGCGTTCCAGGTGGGCTGGACCTTGTTGTAGTAGATGTCGCGGTCCGGGCCGAGCCAGCTGGCGACGATCGTCCCCAGCTCGCTCTGCAGGTCACTGACGATCCCGGCGATGCGCTGCGTCTGCTGCTGCATCTCCTCGGAGAAGGTCATTGCCTGCCCGTGGTCGATGTAGATGCCGTCCTCGGCGGACATGTGCGCTCCAGAAGGTGGGAGGGGCGGGGCGGTTCGGGCTGCTCGGACGTCGCGTCAGCTGGTCAGCGCGCCGTAGACGCCGTCGGAGACCGAGCCGTGGGTGATCGACAGATGGCCCGCCTGCTGGACGGCGCCGAGGTTGTCGCTCTGCGTCTTGTTGGACGCCTGGAGGCTGTTGTCCAGCTGGTCCTCCATGGCCTCGCAGGTGGCCTTGATCCGGTCCACCTCCGCCGACCAGGCCGCCATCACCTGCGCGTACGCCTGGCCGTCGGGACCCTGGTAGTGCGTGGACAGCGTCGCGGCGGCGTCGGCCACCTGCTGCTGCACCGCGGTCATCTTGCTCCGCGCGGTCTCGAGGTACGAGACCGCCTGGCTGTATGTCGCTGTCGACGACTGCTGCGTCGTGCCGGAGGGGGTGCTCATACGGTGTCCTTCCCGGTTGGCGGGCGGCACCGGGCTGCGCGCCGGACCCCGGGGCGCGGGCGCCCCTGAGGGACCCGTGTGCACCGGTGGGCGGCGAACGGTGGCCCACTCGGACTGCGATCGCGCGCCAGCGTAAGCCGACCGCCAACTCAGCTGCAACAAAGCCTGAGTGAATCCTTTTCAACGATGAAAGAAATCTCGCCGTTCTGCCGACTGCGGTTGCCCGTAGGCCATTTCGCGAGGTAATGCGGGATACACGCATCGCGCGCACCGGACGGGGCGGCGCGGCGGCGGAATACCGGTCAGGAATCGCCCGCGGCGCCGCTGCCGACGGTGCCGGTGCCGCCGTTCCCGTCGGTGCACGTGCTGCCGCCGGTGGTCTCGGCACGGCCCGCCAGGGCGTCCCGCGGCGACAGGTCAGGTCCGGTCGGCAGCATGGCCAGCAGCGGCGCGGGCACCCCGCGGGCCGCCGCGCGGTCGTACCCGAGCGCCTCGGCCGCCTGCGCGTCGGGCACCAGGTACTTCACCCCGTCGTCGGCCACCAGGTAGGTCGTCGCGCCCACCGGGCCGCCGCCCGCGCCCAGGGCCCGCACCAGCGCGCCGCCGCCGGGCGGCAGCAGCACCGCGTCGACCGGCAGGCACGCGGGGGCCGCGTGCGCCTGGGCCGCGGAGGTGTCCGCCCCGGCGCCCGCGCTCCCCGCGCCGAGACCGGCCGCCGGTGCCACCGACAGGCTGATCCGTGCCCCGGTGCCCGTCCCGTCACCGTCCGCGGGCGCCGCGGGGTCCAGCCGGACGCACGCGGCCTGCCCGGCGTCCACCGGCACCAGGGCCGGCGGCGTCGGCGGCAGCGCCTGGGAGCCGTCGCCGGTGGCCGCCGTGCCGCCGCGCACCAGCGCCGAGTTGAGCGCGTCCGTCGCGAGCGGCACGGCGGTGGGGGCGCTGCCCGCGTAGGCCGCGGAGCGCTCGTCCGGCGCTGCCAGTTCCAGCGCCGCCTGCGTGGTGGTCACCGGCACCAGGCCCGCCCGTTCGAGCAGGTAGTACTGCTGGGCGGCGCCCGGCGTGCGCACCACGAAGACCTGTCCGACGCGGGTGGCCAGGCCGTCCAGCACCGGGCCGGGCGTGCCCTTGCCCGGCACGTCCCGCGGGGCCAGGTCCGGGCCTGCCGGGACCGCGTCGAGGAAGGCCGCCGACACCGGCAGCGCCCGCGCGGTCCCGTACCCGAGCGCGTCCGCGGTGGAGGTCCCCGACGACATCCGGAACCGGTTGCCCCGCCACAGCAGGTACGAGGTGCCGTCCGGCCCGTCGACCAGCAGTGCCTGGCCGGGGCCGACCCCGTCCCCGGACCGGGCGCCGCCCACGGCCAGGGTGGTGGCCGGCGCGGTGCCGCCGCTGTCGGTGGTCCGGGTCGCGGCGCACACCTGCCACGCGCCGGTGTCGAACCGGGCCGCCGACGGCAGCGCGTCCGGGGCCCCGGTGATGCCCACCGGGCCGCCGCGCCGCACCTGCGCCAGCGTCGCACGCGGCACCGTGTGCACGGCCATGCCGGCGCCGGCGATCAGCCGCGCGGAGGCGTAGTTGCGCACCGGGCGCAGCGTCCCGTCGTACAGGTACCGGTTGCCTGTGCCCTGCTCGACGATGAGCGTGCCGGGCTGCTTCCACGCCGCGGAGCCACCGGGTGAGACGAAGCCGAACACCAGGAAACCCGCGGCGATCACCGCGCCCAGCGCCCCGCCGAACGCCAGCGCCCGGTTGGTGCGCGTGTTGGGGCCCTCCGGCACGTCGGGGTCGTTGCGCAGCAGCCCGGAGGTGAGCCGCGACACCACGAAGCGGTGCGCCTGGACCTGGTCGCGTCGGGTCTGCACCGCCCTACCCCCGGATCCCGCGCAGCCGGCCGTAGACGTCCAGCACCCACAGCACGGCGGGCAGCAGTCCCACCGCCGCCACCGACTGCAGGATGTCCCCGGCCCGTCCCCAGTAGGGCAGCAGCCGCCGCCCCGGCACCGTCCACGCCACGACCGCGGTCAGCGCCGCCACCGCCAGCAGGCAGGCGACGGTGAGCAACTGGGCGTGCGGCCCGTGCCGACGGGCGGCGCAGACGGCCAGCAGCACCGCGCCGAGCGCCCCGGGCAGCACCAGCGACAACCGCTGCCAGGCATTGCCGAGGCTGCGGCCGTGCAGCACCAGCAGCAGCGCCAGCAGCGTCCCCGTCAGCCCCTGCGCCCACCCGGGATCGGTCGCCAGCCCGGCCGCGCAGGCCGCGCAGATCACACCGGCCGCCGCGTACAGCCCCGTCATCCACTGGTCGGTGGCCCGGGTGCGCGTCTCGACCTCCGTGCTCGGGTACGGCTCGATGCCCTCCTGGAGCTGGTCGGACGTCGTCGGCAGCAGCGGCAGCCGCAGCCCGGCCAGCGAGAACGACATCATCGGCACGAACGCGCCGAACACCACCACCGGCACCGCCACCGCGGCTCCCGCACCGTCCAGGCCCGCGTCGTGCACGCCCGTCATCAGCGCCCCGGCCAGCAGCGCGGCCACCCCGGCGACCACGCTCGGCACGAACGCCACCGGACAGGCGGCCACCAGCGTCAGCGCCAGCGCACCGGCCACGCACCAGGCCGCCCCGGCCGCCAGCCAGCGCGGCCCCGGCTGCCCGCCGCCGGCCGCCAGCGATCCGGCCAGCGCCGCGAACGGCCCCGCGGACAGCCCCAGCAGCACCGCGCCGGGCAGGTCGTCCAGCACCCGGGCCGCCGCGCCCGCCCCGGCCAGCGCCAGCAGCGCCGCCCCCGCGGCCAGCGCCGCCCGCGACGACGAGTCCCCGCCGGACAGCGCCAGCAGCACCAGTGCCGCGCTCAGCACCGCCAGCAGCACCCCGTGCAGCGCCCAGCGGCTCACGAGCGGCGACCAGGCGTGCGGCAGCTCCCGCATCGTGGCGCTGACGCCGTCCACGAGGTTGTCGAAGCGCACCGGCGGCAGTGCCTCCGCCATCGGCCTCAGCAGCAGCACCTCACCCTCGCGCAGCTCCAGCGACTGCGGGGTGCCCTCCGCGTCCAGCGGCGGTCCGCCGATCCGCTGCAACACCCAGCCACCGTGCTCCAGGCCGGACTCGGCCAGCTCACCGCCCGCGTGGCCGACGATCGCGGGCAGCAGGTCGGCCAGCGGGATGTCCGAAGGCACCGCCAGATCCAGCGCCGATCCCGGCGCTCTGACGGTCAGTCTGCACAGCCCAGCAACCGAGCTCTCGCTCATGTGCCGCCCTCCCAGGAACCCGTGGCACCGCGACCCGGCCACCTCGAACGCCGGGCACCCTACCCCGGCGATGTGATGGGAGGTCCACCTGGTGGCCAACGGGACGTGAGCGGGGTCCTTGTCGTCCGCACACCTGCGCGTGATGGGATGGTGCGGTGCCGAGTATGACAGCCCGTGAGGTGAACTCCCGTTGAGCGTGGTGCACTTCCGCCGTCCGGCCCGCCGGAGCGGCCCGCAGATGCCCGAGGGCGACCTGGCCCTCCAGGAGCCCCCGGTGATGTCGGAGCCGCAGCCCAGCGGCAACGCCATGCTCACCTACCTGCCGATGGCCATGATGTCCGGCGCCATCGTGCTGCTCTACACCCGCCCCGGCACGGCCTCCAGCCCGGTCACGTATCTGATCGTCGGCATGATGGTGCTCTCCATGGGCATGATGCTCCTCGGCCAGCTCGCCCGGGCCGGCAGCGAGCGCCGCAACAAGCTCAAGGGCGCCCGCCGCGACTACCTGCGCTACCTCGGCGCGCAGCGCCGCCGGGTGCGCAGGGCGGTCGCCGACCAGCAGCGCGCGCTGGCCTGGCAGCACCCCGAGCCGGCCGCCCTGTGGTCCTTCGCCGACACCAGCCGGCTGTGGGAACGCCGCCCCGGCGACGAGGACTTCGGCGAGGTGCGGATCGCTGTCGGCGACCAGCGGCTCTCGCTGCGGCTGACCGCCAACGCCACCCGGCCCGTCGACGACCTCGACCCGCTGACCGCGCACGCGCTCCGGGCGTTCATCAACACCTACTCCACCGTGCCCGAGCAGCCCATCGCGGTGTTCCTGCGCACCTGGGCCCGGGTGCTGCTGCACGGTGACCGCGAGCGCACACTCGGCGCCACCCGCGCGCTCGTCGCCCAGCTCACCGTCATGCACGCCCCGCAGGATCTGGTGGTGGCCTTCTGTGTCGCGCCCGAACGGCGGCCGGAATGGGACTGGGCCAAGTGGCTGCCGCACGCCCTGCACCCGCTGGAGAACGACGGCGCCGGCCCCGCCCGGCTCATCGCCACCACCGCCGACGACCTGGAGGACCTGCTCGGCGAGGACTTCACCGGACGGCCGCCCTTCGATGCGGCCGCCGTTCCCTCCAAGGACGAGCCGTTCACCGTGGTCGTCCTCGACGGCGGCCGGCTCCCGGCCGGCCACCGCTTCGACCGGGCCGGTTTCCGCAACGCCGTCGTCGTGGACTGCGGCGCCACCCTGAGCTGGCGGCCCGGCCGCACCGTGCTTCGGCTACGGTTCGACGGCGACGGGGAGGTCGGCCTGGTCCGCACCGACCGCAACCGCAAGGAGACCACCACCCCGCTCGGCCGCGCCGACTCCCTCGGCGCGCACGCCGCCCGCGCCCTGGCCGCGCGGCTCGCCCCGATGCGCACCGGCGACAGCGGTGAGGCGGCCCACCCGCTGGAGTCCGACATCCAGCTCACCAGCCTGCTCGGCATACCCGACCTGCACCGGCTCGACGTCCACGACCACTGGCTGCGGCGGGCAGCGAACGAGCACGCCCGGCTGCGGGTGCCCATCGCGGTCGGCGCCGACGGCCGCGCGGTCGAACTCGACATCAAGGAGTCCGCGCAGGGAGGCATGGGACCGCACGGCATGCTCATCGGCGCCACCGGCTCCGGCAAGTCCGAGCTGCTGCGCACCCTCGTCCTGGGCCTGGCCCTCACCCACTCCTCGGAGACCCTCAACTTCGTCCTCGTCGACTTCAAGGGCGGCGCGACCTTCCTCGGCCTGGACGAACTCCCGCACACCTCGGCGGTGATCACCAACCTCGCCGACGAGGCCGGGCTCGTCTCCCGCATGCAGGACGCCCTGCACGGCGAACTCATCCGCCGCCAGGAACTGCTGCGAGCCGCCGGAAACCACACCTCGGCGCTGGAGTACGAGCGGGCCCGCGCGGCGGGCGCGCCGCTCGCACCGCTGCCCAGCCTCTTCGTCGTCGTCGACGAGTTCAGCGAACTGCTCGCCGCCCACCGCGAGTTCATGGACCTGTTCGTGATGATCGGCCGGCTCGGCCGGTCGCTCGGCGTCCATCTGCTGCTGGCCTCGCAGCGGCTGGACGAGGGCCGCATGCACCAGTTGGAGTCGCACCTGTCCTACCGGATCGGGCTGCGCACGTTCTCCGCGATGGAGTCCCGCGGCGTGCTCGGCGTGCCCGACGCCTACGAGCTGCCGCCGCAGCCCGGCAGCGGCTTCCTCAAGAGCGGCGTCGAGGCGCTGACGCGGTTCCGCGCCGCGTACGTCTCGGGCGCCTACCGCCGGCGGGCCGGTGCGCTGGCCCAGGCGCAGGTCGCCAGCCAGGTCGTGCCGTGGACCGGCGAGTGGGTCGAGCAGCGCGAGCGGCCGCAGGAAGCCGGCGCCGGGCCGGCCCCGGAGCACCTCGCCCCGGCCGGTGCCCCCATGCTCGGCCCCGGCGCGCACCCCCTCGGCGCGGGCACCCAGTCGGCCGGGCCCGACCCGCTGGTCTCCGAGCCAGACGCGGGAGAGAACTCGCTGCTGTCGGTCGCCATCGGGCGGCTGCACGCCGCCGGACCGCCCGCCCACCAGGTGTGGCTGCCCCCGCTGGACCTGCCGCCCACCCTCGACCGGCTGCTGCCCCCACTCGCCCCCGACCACGCGCTCGGCCTGACCACCGTGGACTGGCCCGGCCGCGGCGGCCTCACCCTCCCCGTCGGCATCATCGACCGGCCGTTCGAGCAGAAGCGCGACCTGCTCACCCTCGACGTGTCCGGGGCCGGCGGCCACGTCGGCATCGCGGGCGGCCCGCAGAGCGGCAAGTCCACCCTCGTGCGCAGCTTCATCGCCGCTCTCGCCCTCACCCACACCCCGCGCGAAGTGCAGTTCTACTGCCTGGACTTCGGCGGCGGCACGCTCGCGGCGCTGGCCGGGCTGCCGCACGTCGGCGGGGTCGCCGGCCGGCTGGACCACGAACGCGTCAGCCGCACCCTGGCCGAGATCACCTCCCTGCTCGGCCGCCGCGAGCGGCTGTTCCTGGAGCACGGCATCGACTCCATGCCGACGTTCCGGCGCCGCCGCGCGGCCGGTGAGTTCCCCGACGAGCCGTTCGGCGACGTCTTCCTCGTCATCGACGGCTGGTCCACCGTCCGGCAGGACTTCCAGGACCACGTCCCCACCGTCAACCGGATCGCCGCGCGCGGACTCAGCTACGGCGTCCACCTCGTCACCACCACCGCCCGCTGGGTGGAACTCTCCTCGCAGATCCGCGACCAGTCGGCGACCCGGGTGGAACTGCGGATGGGCGACCCGCTCGACTCGATGGTCGACATCCGCCGCGCCGGCACCGTGCCGCGCAGCCCCGGCCGCGGTCTGACCACCGACAGCAAGCTGCACTTCCTCGCCGCGCTGCCGCGGATCGACGGCGTGGAGAGCGCCGCCGACCTCGCCGACGGCGTCGGCGACCTGGTCGCCGCCGTCGCCGAGAGCTGGACCGGTCCGGCCGCCCCGCCGGTGCGGATGCTGCCCACGCTGCTGCCCGTCGCCGAACTGCCGCCGCCGCCCGCCGCCGCCGTGGCCGCCGCGCGGGACGGCCGCCCGCCCCGCACGCTGTTCCGTATCCCGATCGGCGTGGAGGAGACCGAACTCGGCACCGCCTGGCACGACTTCACCGAGGCACCGCACCTGGTGGCGTTCGGCGACACCGAGAGCGGCAAGACCAACCTGCTGCGGCTGATAGCCCGCAGCGTCACCGAGCGGTTCACCCCCGCCCAGGCCCGCATCCTCGTCGTCGACTTCCGCCGCGAGCTGATCGAGGCGGTCCCCGAGCCCTACCGGCTCGGCCACGCCGTCTCCGTCGACCAGCTCCGGGAACTCGTCGACGGTGTCGCCCGCGCGCTGCGCTCCCGCACACCCGGACCCGAGATCACCCCCGCCCGGATGCGGCAGGCGGACTGGTGGCCCGGGCCGCGGCTGTTCATCCTCATCGACGACTACGACCTCGTCGCCAACCCGATGCGCAACCCCTTCGAGCCGCTCCTCGAACACCTGCCGCTGGGCTACGAGATCGGTTTCCACACCGTCCTCACCCGGGCTGCGGCCGGGGCCATGCGCGGCATCAACGACCCCCTGGTGCGGCGGCTGCTGGAGGTCAACGCGCCCGGCCTGCTGATGTCCTGCCCGCCGTCCGAGGGCTATCTCTTCAACAACACCAAGCCGCGGCTGCTGCCGCCCGGCCGGGCCCTCTACATCACCCGTCGCAGCACCGTCCAGGTCCAGACGGCGGTCACCGAAGCGGAGGAGCCGGCGCCGGACCTCTTCTGAACGGCGGCCGGGAACCGCTACGCCGGGGGAGCGGCCGAGGTCGTAGCGGCCGGGCGGGGCGGGGCGGAACGGCGCCGTCGAGCCAGCGCCGCGTTCGCCGCGAGGGCGGCGGCGGTCAGCGCGGAGCCGCCCACCACCAGCAGCGCCCGGTGCTCGGGGCCCGGATCGGCAGGCTCGCGGTGCAGGCTGAACGCCGTGTCCGGAGCGGCGGTCCGGCCGGGAGCGCCGGGGAGGACGTCGGACAGCGCCGCGTACGCGTCGAGCACCGGCACCGCCCCCGGATACGCCGTCGCCTCCAGCCGCGCCGCCACCTCGGGGGCGGTCAGCTCCGGTTCGTACGAGCGGAGGAGGACCGCCGCGCCCGCCACCAGGGCGGCCGCCACCGAGGGCCCGTCCCCCAGGAAGTGCCCCCGGCCGCTCGGACCGATGGAGATCACCGCGTCGCCGGGCGCGGCCAGGTCGGCCCGGGCCGGCCGGACGGCACCGACCGGCCGGCTGCCGGTGCCGTCCACGTCGACCACCGACAGCACACCCGGGTGCGCCGCGGGCCAGAACGGGATCGCGGGCGGATCGTCGTCGCTCGCGTCCTTGTAGTACACCCCGTCGGGGACCGCGGCGGCCACCACCAGGACGTCCTTGGCGGCCGCGTAGGCCAGCGCCGAGTCCAGCGCGGCGCCGGAACTCTGGAAGCCCAGCGACACGTCCACCACCGACGCCCCGGCGTCCACCGCCGTCCGCACCGCCTGCGCCACGGCCGGCTCGCTCGGCGCGCCCCCCGGCCCGAAACCGCTCAGCCCCAGCACCCGCGCGCCCGGCGCCACTCCGCTGAAACCGCTGCCCGCGGCCGGCGCCGCCGCGATCAGCCCGGCCACGAACGTGCCGTGCCCGACGCAGTCCTTCCCGGCGGCGCCCTTCGCCGTGACCCGGCCGGCCAGCGCGGGCGCGCTCCGGGACACGCCGGTGTCCACCACCGCCACCGTCACCCCGGCGCCGGACGACAACTGCCCGGCACGGTCGAGTTCGAGACTCTGCTGTGCCCACGGCACCGTGTGGGCCACCGTGGGCGACGCCTTCGTGCAGCCCTTCAGCGCCTGCGGGTCGAGACCCGTCGGGATCACCGGCAGCCGCAGCGGCGCCGCCGTCCCGCCGCTTGAGGGCAGCGGAGTCGGCGCCGTGTCGGCCGCCGAGGACCCGGCCGCGGCCCCGCTGAGGAGCAGCGCCAGCGAGCAGCACGCCGCGGCGTACGTCCGCCGGCCGGCTCCCGTACGGCCGGACCCGCTCGTGGCAGCCATCCCGTCTCCGTCCGTGCAGCGTCGGGCTCGTGACGGCCCGTATCGTACGGTCCCGTTCCGCGGCCGCCCGCGCCCGGCCGGGTGGTTCGCCGACGCCCGTCCGCCGGGGGATGTCGGCCCACCGGGTGGCCGGGTGGTCCAGCGGCCCGGAGCGACGCGGTGTTCCGGGCCGCGACCGTCACGGCCGCGGAATCGCCAGCCTATCGTTCCCCCTTCGTATCCGGGGGCCGCCCGCCGCCAGGTGAATTACGGGCGTATTCGGGAATGCGATCTGGTCAATTGCCGTGCCGGAAGGGCCTTTTGTCCGATGATCCGGTGGCGGACCCGGTATCTTTTCCCGGGTGACGACGAGCAGCGTTCTCCGGCGAGAGAACGGGGTGGTCCACGGGGCGGCCCCGGACGGCGCCGGCCCGGACGGGAGCCGCCGGTGAGTCCCCGCACCACCAGGCACGCCGAGTCCGGAGGTCTGCGGGTCACCGGCGGCGACGGAGTCTACGTCGTGCACGGCCCCGGCCCACTGCCCGAGCATCTCGCGGCGTCCGCACGGGAGGTGCTCGGCGCGCCCGCCACCGGCCGGGCCACCGTGCTCGTCGGTGCCGGCTTCGACGACCCCGACGCCCTCTGCGACGGCCTCGCCCCGGCGCTCGACGCCTGCGAGGCGTCCGGCGTCACCGAGATCCGGCTGGTGATGACCGGCGGCGCCGCGGAACTGCCCGGCCGGCCCGCACCGGCCCGCCGCCTGTCCGAACGCTGGCCGTTCGAGGTGGTCGCACCCGCCGGAGCCGCGATGGTCGTCCCCGGCGGCGGTCTCTTCGCTCCTGACGTCCCCGGCACGCCCGGCGCCTGGTGGCACTTCTCCCGCGGGCTGCTGCCCCGGCGGCTCGGCGCCCGGCACCCCCAGCCCGGCTGGCAGGCCGCGCTGGACCGGATCGCGGCCGACACCGCCGAGGGCTGCGTGGTGCACCACATACCCGCCGGCCTGCTGGTGCTGCCGGCGGACGGGCCCGCCGAGGGCGCCGACGCCGTCCGCTACGCCCTGCCGGCCGACCCCGCGCACCCCGTCGTCCTCGTCGGCGCCCCCGGTTCCGTACCCGTGCCCGCCGACGCCCTCGCCGACATCGTCGCCGCCCTGCCCGCCTCCGTACGAGGCACCGTCCGGCTGCTTCCCGGCGACGGCCACGACCTGCTGCCCGCCGCTCAGCAGGCCGCCGACCTGCTCGGCACCGAACTCCGCGTCGCCAGCGGTGTCCCCGTCCTCCTCGACGACGCCACGCACAACGCCGGGGGCTCGCCCTGGGACCACCCCGCCCGCAACCCGGCCAGCCGCATCGTGATGCTGGACGAGCACGGCAACCCTTCCTGGCGCCCCTACGTCGAAACGGTCACCTGCCTCCCCGCCGGGACACGGCCCCGACTGGCCGACTGGCGCCCCCCGATCGGCGGCCTGCGCCCGGGCGCGGAGCCCGGCCACCTCCTGCTCGACCGCCGCTGGCAGGTGGCCGTCACCCGGGCCGGCCTGTGGGTCGGTCCCGGCGACGCGCGTCTGCCGGAGAGCGCCGCGGCGCGGCCCGTCGAACCCGACGTGATGGCCATCGATCTCGGCCACCCGGATCTCACCCTCGACGACGCCACGCTCTGGGTGCCGCTGCAACGGCTCTTCGGCGCGCTCCAGGACGACGTCCGGGACCGGACGATGATCCAGCTCCACGGGGAGGCGTCGGCGGCGACGCACCGGGCGGTGCGCAGACTCGCCGTCCAGCACGGGCTGGCGGTCGCCGCGCGCGGCTGGCGCCCCCTCCTGCCGGACGCGGCTCCGGGCCCGGCGCCGTCCGCTGCGGCACCAGCCCCCGCGGCGCAGTCCGCTGCGGCACCAGCCCTCGCGGCGCCGTCCGCTGCGGCACCAGCCCCCGCGGCGCCCTCCGCTGCTGCGCCGACCTCCGCGGTGACGGGTGCTGCCGCCGCCGCCCCGCCCGTCCAGGTCCGGTCGGTGCCGGATCCGTCACGCCCGGCCGTGCCCGTTCCCGCGGCGGGGGCGGCGGCGCACGCCGGTGAGGGTTCGGACGCGGTGGTCCCCTCCGGCAGGGCTTCGGGTGCCGCGGCGCCGGGCGTGCCGATCGAGGGCGCGTCGGCTCGCTCCGTCGAGGGACCGCCCGCGCCGGGCGCGGGCCGTACGGCTGCCGCGGGTACCGGCGCGGGCGGTGCCGGCCCGGCCGAGCACGGGAGCGCCGCACCGACCGGGACCCACGAGGCCGCGCCAACGGCGCCGGACCGCACGGCACTTCGGGTGGTGCCGTCCGTGGAGGAGACACCGGCCGCCGCAGGGATGACAACGTCGTCGGACGGCCGGACCCCCGCCTCCGCCGCGTCCGGGAGGGTGCGCTCCGTCGGCTCCCCGGTGGAGGAGACGCCGTCCCCGGACGCTGCTTCGACGGGTGCGCCCGAGCGAGCGGCCGCCGCGGACAGTGACGCGGGGGCGCCCCGTGCGGCAGGGGGGAGGACGGGGGCGCTGTCGTCGGGCGGGTCGTCCTCGGCGGGCGCCGCGCCCGCGAGGCCGCGCCTGCGGGGATTCCCCGGCCTCACCTCGGGGAGCGCGAACCGGCCCGGAGCAGCGGGCGGCGACCACGCCTCCCGGCCCGCGCAGGCGTCCGAACCGCCCGCGGGCGAGAGCGACGGCCGAGCCGAGGAGTCGCCCGTGCACCCCCCGCTGCGGCTGGCCACCGAGGGCGGTACCGGCGGTACGTCTCCCCTCGCGTCCCCGGCCGTCCCGCCGCAGCCGCCGGGAGCGTCCGCGTCCGGCGAGGCGCCAGGATCTGACGGATCGGGGGAGGCGGTCACTCCCGAGGCCTCCGGCGCGGCGGTGGCCCCTGCCGCCTTGGAGAGGCCCGCCGCCCTGGAGACACCCGTGACCTCGTCGGTACCCGTGAGCCCGGAGGCACCCGCCGCGTCCCTCCCGCCGACCGCCCCGGAGCCGTCCGCCCCCGAGCCGTCCGCCGCGGCGCAACCGTCCGCCGCCCCCGGCACCCCCGCCGCCCCCGGTGCGCCGGTGATCGCGGGACGCGCCCTCGTCCTGCCGTCCCGGCGCAGCACCGAAGCCGAACGCAACCTGGTCCGGGCGTTGCTGGGCGCCACCTGGGACGGCCACAGCGCGGCGGTGACGCGGGCCATGACCCAGGTCCCCGTCCTGCGTGGCGGCTCCGTCGCCGAGTCGGAGGACGCCACCGCCGAACTGGCGCTGCTGCACGCCTACATGAACGTGGACCAGAGTGCGCCCTGGTCGTACGAGGGGCTGCGCGCGGCCGCCGTCTCCGGCGACCGCGCCCTGGTCCCGGTGCTCGCGTGCGTGGCCGCCGCGCTGCGCCGACTGCCCTCCTACCGGGGCGCCGTGGTGCGCCCCGCGGGTGCGCCCGGGATCGCCGGGACGGCCCGGCTCCTGCTGCCCGGCGAGGAGTTGGGCGACGTGCTGCCGGTCAGCGGACTCGCCGTGGAGCGGGGCGGCCCGGCGGTGGCCGGTGACCGCTACCTCGTGTGGTCGATGACGGGCCGCCGGGCCGGCTCGCTGCTGGGCGGCGCTGGCGCCGAGGCCGCGGGGCCCGCACCCGCCGACGAGGTGCTGTTCGCCCCCGGGACGCGTCTGCGGCTGCTGGCCGTCGACGACCTGGACGGAGCGGCCGTCGTTCTGCTGCGCGAACTGTCCGAGACCGCCCCCGCGGCCGTCCCCGGCGTCCTGGACGCGGCCGACGCGACGGCCCTCGACCGGCTGCGGTCACGCGCCCGCGCCGAGGGAACCGTGGCCGGTCCGCTCGACCCTGCCCGGCTGCCCGGACGCTGCACCGGCGTACTGGGCCTGCTCACCCCCGACCCGCACCCCGACGGCGGTCGCCCCGCCGCCGGGCCCTGACGACACGCCTCATCACCCCAGACGACCGAGGAGGACGGATGGCCCTCGACCACCCGGCGGGCGGACACCCGCCGACGGCGGGGACAGGCGGCCCGGCCGCACCGCCGCGCATACGGCGGGCGCTGGCTCTGCCCCTGGACGAGACCGACACCGGCGGTACCGCCGCGTCGGCCGCGATCGCGGCGGCCCAGCTCGTCGCCGCCGCGGGACCGGCCACCGCGGCCCCCGTGACCGGCGTGCGGGAGAGCGGACCGGTCGCCGGCCGGCTGCCGCGCCGGGACAGCCGGGGCCGGCAGGCCGCTGCCGCCGCGGACCCGCAGGCCGAGGCCGCGGCGGAGGCCGTCCTCACCGGCAGCCTCGCGGGTGTCGCCACGGTCGAGGGCGTGTCCGAGGGCGGCGCGGAACGCAGGCACCGCATCGCCGCCCGGGCGGCCAAGGTCGGCCGCTGGCCGCTGATGACGGCGGCCGCGGTCGCCGGAGCGGTCCTGGTCACCCTCCCGTTCGTGCACGGCAACGACCGTGACACCACGACCCTCGAAGGCGCCAACAGCCCGCAGCCGCTCGCCTCTCTCGGCGGGGACACGGCCCACCAGGGCCACACCTCCGCCGACGGACCGGACGGCTACTCGAGCCAGATGCCCGCCCCGGCCCGGCACGGTTCGGACGGCTCCCGTTCCGGCTCGCTCACGCAGCCCGGCACCAGTGGCACCCCGAGTCCGTCGACCTCCGGCCAGGCCGTCGCGCCCCAGAACGGTACGGCCGTCGTACCCGGCACGGAGACGGGCACCGCGGGCCCCTTCGCCGCCGGGCCCACGCCGGGTGCCACGCCGGGCGACCTGACGGCCGTGCCGCCCCCCGGCAACCCCGAGGACACCCTCGTGCTGCCCACGCTCGTCGGAGCCGACGGCACCCCGCTCGTCCCGGGCCTGCAGGGCACCCTTCCGTCGTCCCCGCCGCCCCCCTCGTCGGGCCCGGCCGCGTCGGACAAGGGCACGACGAAGACGCCGCACGGCACGCCTTCTGACGACCCCGCGGACACGAAGGACACGAAGGACGCGAAGGAGTCCAAGGACGGGAAGGACGCGCGGAAGTACCCGGTCATCGCGTTCAAGGGCACATCGGCCACTCCGCAGAAGGCGACGCCGACCACCCCGGTGACCCCGGCCGCTCCTGCGAAGACGTCGACCCCGAAGTCGTCCACCAGCACTCCGGTGGCCCGCACCACCGCCAAGGACACCACGCCTGAGGTCACCTCTTCGAAGCCGGCCGTCTCGCAGCCCGCAACCCCGGCCAAGCCCGTCACCCCGGCCACCCCGGCCACCCCGTCGAAGCCCTCGACACCGGCGACGCCTGCCAAGCCTGCGACGCCCGCCAAGCCGGCCACACCGGCGAAATCCGCCAACCCCGCGCAGGAGAAGCCGAAGAGCGATCCCGCGCCGGCTCCGAAGCCCGCGGTGGTCTACGCGACGGCCATCGCCTCGGGCTCGTCCATGGGGTCGGGCCAGTCCGTGACCAACCGGGACGGCACGAAGGTCGCGATGGACGCGGACGGCAACCTGGTGATCATCGGCCCCGGCGGCGGCGTGCGCTGGTCGTCCCACACGCCTGGCTCCGGCCACACCGTCGCCATCCAGCACGACGGCAATCTCGTGGTCTACGACGCCTCCGGGCACGCGCTGTGGGCCAGCAACACCGCCGGACACCCCGGTGCCGTACTGGTGATCCACCCGAACGGCAACGTGACCGTCAGCTCCCCCGACGGCAACTCCACCTACTGGTCGGCCGGCACCGCCCACTGACCGCAGGACCACGCCCGGGCTCCTCCCACCACGAGGTGGGAGGAGCCCGCTGCGTTCCTGAGCCCGCACGGCGAACCGCCGCACCGCAGCGGACGCCGAAACGACGGCGTGCGTCAGAAGGGGAGATCCGGCAGGTCGCAGGCGGTGACGTCCTCGCCGCCATGTGGATGTTGTGCGGGCGATCCTCCACGAGGCGCTGACGCGCCGACCGTACGATGACCCCCGGCCCACTCCCGCGCGCGGCGCCGCGACGGAGGTGGGGGAGACCGCCGCCCGACGCGCCCCAGGGAGCCCGCCCCCGTGCACACCTCCACGACGCGCCCCTGTGCCGTTGGCCCACGGCACAGGGGGAGCACGGCGGACGGCCGCGCGATCACCTTCCCGCCGATGCACTGAGAAAGGCCCTGCCCGTGATCACACTGACGCTCGCCGAGATCGCCGAAGCCACCGGGGGCACCGTCCATGACGCGCCCGATCCGGAGCGGGTCCGTGTCACGGGCCCGAGCGGCAGCGACTCGCGGCAGGTCGGGCCGGGCGGGATGTTCGTCGCGGTGACGGGCGCGCGGGTGGACGGCCACGACTTCGTCGAGCAGGCGGTGGCCGGGGGAGCGGTCTGCGTCCTGGCGTCCCGGCCGGTGGGTGTGCCCGCGGTCGTGGTCCCGGACGTGACGGTAGCGCTCGGGCGGCTTGCGCAGTACGCCCTGACGCGTACGGGGGCGCAGGTCGTCGCGCTGACGGGCTCGGCGGGCAAGACCACGACGAAGGACCTGCTCGCCCAGGTGCTGTCCCGCCACGGCCGGACGGTCGCGACGCCCGGCAGCTTCAACACGGAGATCGGCCTGCCCCTCACCGTCCTGTCCGCCGACGAGGACACCCGCTACCTGGTGCTGGAGATGGGTGCCCGGCATGTCGGCGACATCGCCTACCTCGCGACCCTGACCCCGCCCGCCCTCGGCATCGTTCTGAACGTCGGCTCCGCGCATGTCGGCGAGTTCGGCAGCCGTGAGGCCATCGCCGAGGCCAAGAGCGAACTCGTCCAGGCCCTCCCGCCCGCCTCCGAGGGCGGTGTGGCGATCCTCAACGCCGATGACGACCTGGTCGCGGCGATGGCCGACCGCACGAAGGCGGCGGTCACGTACTACGGCACGAGCGAGCAGGCCACCGTCCGTGCCACCGGCATCGAACTGACCGCAGGCCGCGCCGCCTTCCACCTCCACACCCCCGACGGCAACGCCCCCGTCACCCTCCAGCTCCTCGGCGCCCACCAGGTCCACAACGCCCTCGCGGTCGCCGCCACCGCCCACGCCCTCGGCATGCCGGCCCCCGCCATTGCCGAAGCCCTGACCTCCGCGGCCCCTGTCTCCGCCGCCCGCCTGGAGATCCTGGAGCGCCCCGACGGCGTCACGATCATCAACGACGCCTTCAACGCCAACCCCGAATCCACCCGCGCCGCCCTGGAAACCCTCGTCTCCCTCGCCCAGGGCCGCCGGACGGTCGCCGTCCTCGGCGAGATGAAGGAACTCGGCCCCAAGGCGATCGAGGCCCACGAGACCATCGGCCACCTCGTCGCCGCCCTCGGCATCCACACCCTGGTCACGGTCGGCACTTCCCCCGAGATCACCGCCGTCACTTCAGCAGCCCGCGACAGCAGCCCGAGCGTCGTGACCGCCGCCGCAGAAGACGCCGACACCCTCCTCGCCACGCTCACCCCACTCCTCGCCCCGGGCGACGTCGTCCTCATCAAGGCCAGCCGCTCAGTCGGCCTCGAACACTTCGCTCACGTCCTTCAGGCCATCGGCTGAGAGCAGCCCTCGCCAGGCATCCGGCCTGATCGACCTCCCGGGGGCGAACCGTGATCAGGTCGCTCTCGCCCAGTCGGTTACCTGCCTGCCCCTGCGCTCGCTGACTTCGAAGGAGCACGTCAGGGACGAGGCAGCGGGTGGACGGGGGAGCTGTGGGCCCAGGCAGTGTCGAACTGCTGGAGGGCGATGGAGTACAGCAGTCCGGGTGCCCGGACGTACAGGCAGGCGGAGTTCCTGCCATGCGAGGAGCTGCTGTAGAAGGTCAGGAAGGCGGCTCGGTCCGTCGCGATCACGCGACAGGTGTTGGGCAGGTTGAATGCGCGGAGTTCGACATTGCCTCGTGCGGACGTGACACGGGTGAGGTAGTCGACGTTCGTTCGCACCTGGCCTCTGAGCAGTGTCCGGGTGTAGCCGGGGTCGAACCGCTGCACGTCGTGTGAGCGCTGGTCGAGCCAGGAGTTCTGCCGGGCCCGGGAGTCGGGGAGCAGGACCTGAACGGAAGCGGGTGACAACTCCCCGGTCCACACCGGGGAGAACGCCTCGCGGGTGAGCACGTTTCCGCGCCCCGCGAGGACCTTGATCCAGCGGGCGCGCTCAAGGTCGCGTGCGAGGTCCCGCTCGGCGGACGCCTGCCGACGGTAGACGCGGCGGAGTCCGGTGCCGGTGAACGAGGAGCAGGCGGCGATCAGCCACCACAGCGGACGTGAGCCGCGGAGAAGGCCGAGCCCGAGGGCAATCGCGCTGGCGGCCAGTGAACTGACTATCCCCAGGAGGAAAGGGGTCATGCGAACCATCTCCTGTGACTGCGTGTTGTCGCTCGTGTCAGGAAAGCGGTGAGCAGATGAAGGGGATGAGCTCCCGCAGAACGTACGCGGCGTTTCGGGCCGCGAGTTCGTGATGCGCGTGGCCCTTGTTCTCGTCGGCGTTGTCGGACACGCCTCTGATGACGATCCAGCCGGGGTTCTCCGCACCGCGGACGGAGTGCTCCTGCCAGTACTGGCTTAGCCCCCCGGCTTCCATATCCACGGCCAGAACCTTCTCGTGGTAGGTCTTGAGGTACTGCCGGATCTCGCTGTTCCCGTCCGCGATGACGGCTTCGCCCGACCCGATCAGCCCCGGGTAGACATCGAATTCCTCCTTGGCGCGCGAACGGAGTCGGCGGCGCAGGTGTGCCGGCATTCCGTTCTCCGCGAAGAAGGCGTTGACAGCGTGGACGACCGGCGCCGGTGCCTGGCGGTGCTCCCCACGGTGCCGGACGTCACCGTGCGGGTTGATCTTGCGGTGCTCGTAGTAAACGACGTCGGTGGAGACAATGACGTTGCCGATGCGGGCACGCTTGCTGTCGATGCCCCCACCCACGCCGACCATGGCCCACAGCCGCGGTGCGTAGTGGTGGTGCAGGTTCTCCAGGGCGGCCATTGCCGAGCGCTGGCCAGGGCTCTGGCTCTGGGTGGCCACGATACGGACGGTCGAGTCCGGGGTGTCGAGGCTGCCCCGGTAGAAGTAGAGGCCGCCAGGTTCTCTGTGGCGCCGCAGGTCCAACTCGTCCACCACGGAGCGTAATTCTTCGCTGAGAATGGTGACCACGCCGATGTCCCATGTGGCCGTGGGCTCGGCTTCTCCCGAGCCACCGCTCGCCGGGGCGCCGATGTGAGGAGGGGCGGGCTCCCCGAGAACCCTGGCGTTTTTTCCGATGGCGTTGTTGCTGAAGTGGTTGCCGTTCCCGTTGCTGATGATGCCTCGGTTTTCGGTCACTGATTTCCTCCTCCGCTGGGTGCGCCGGAGCGCATGGGCTGATTCGCCGCGACGCCGACGTGGGCAGAATCGCCCACCGCGTTGTTGTTGAAGCTGTTGTTGTCGCCGAAGTTGAAGATCCCGCTGTTGATGATCTTCATGGCGCGATTGGTGAATTCGGATATGTCTACGTCCTTGGTGGACAGGAAGTCGCTGGCGGCCCGGAGCAGCCTCAGTTCGATCGTCTTCATCTGGCCCAGGATCTCGCTCTTCTCCAGTTGCACCTTGGACCACGCCTGACTCGACGTCTCCCTGATGCTCACCCGGCTTCCTACCAGCAAGTTGCGTCTCGGCTCGTTGGTGAGGTCGCGAGGGAGCACGGCGGCCTTTCCCAAAGCACCGAGGTGCCGGACGACCCGCCACGACTTCTGAATCTCACTCGGCAGCGCGCGCAGTTCGCGGAACGCGGACCAGACCACGGCCATGGCGCCGTGCTGGCCGAATTCCTCGGTCCGCTGGAAGGAGCGCGGCGTGTGGGCGAGAACGCAAGCCGCCATGGAGATACTCAAGGTCCTTCCCTGCACGTTGACGCGTAGCAGGACGGTCGCAACGTATTCCGACCCCGCCATGGGCGTCGTGACTTCGAGGAAGTGGTGCCGCCTGGATCCCGGAGTGTTGATGACGGCCCGCAGTTGGACGTCGTCCAAGGGCTGGGCGAGAAGGGAGGGGTCCGCCGCCACGTCGGTCTCGGCCACGTAGACGCGGTCGCGTACCTGGGTGGGAAGCCGGACTTCCTGGCTGTCGGTGTCGAGTAGTCGCACCGCTTCGCGCAGATGGTCGACCAGCTCGTGCGTCTGGAAAGGCGGCTCCCGGTGTTCGAGGTCATGGAGCTTTGCGCCGTCGTCGTCGCTCGGGCGCAGCAGTTGGATGCCCATTGGTGGGTTCCACTGGTAGATGAGTTCGCCGGCCCCGATGAAGGGCGATGTGTCCCCGAAGAGGGTGAAGAAGGTCAGGTCCTCCTCATCATCGTTGTCGTCCTCGCTGTGGCGGGGGCGGCGGTAGACCGCGTAGGCGTGACGCTGCTGGAGGTCCGCCGCCCGCTGCCGACCTGACAGGCGTGCGGGCCGGAGATTCCGCGCTCGGTGGATGTGATTGAGCATTAACTGCTTCGCGGCGCCGACTCCCAGGCACAAAACCACCATGCCAGCGGCGACGGCCAGGGCCGCCAGCGCCTGGCTCGGATCGGAGACCGCCACGGCCGCGCCGGTCGCGGCGACCGAGAGCGCGACGACGCGGATCCGTCGGAAGATGGGTGGCTTCTGGGTCTTCTTGCCGGGAAAGAGCAGACCGAGGAAGTCGCTGTTGATGATCGCGCGTTCCCACTCGCGGCGCTTCGATGTCTTCTTCGGCTGCCGCTCCCGATCGGCTTCCCGCAGTACCCTCGTGACGCGTAGTAGCCAGAGCAGGGCGAGACCGCACCCGACGAGGACAGCGCACGGCAGGGCTCCGGTCAGGGCCGGGACGACTACCGCTCCCACGAGAGCCGAGCGGAGGACGGTGGACAGCGCCGCGGCCCGCCAGGCGTGGCGCATGACGGGGACGATGTCGAACCCGTAGGAGGGGGCGACCCTCCGGTACGGGGCAGTGCACACCTCGTCGATCACGAGGTCACGGAACCGCTCGTCGACATACACGCCCGCGCATAAGTGGCGGGTTGCGGCCGTGGGTTCTCCGACTGATTCCTTGGTCGGCAGTGCATGTGCGGTGATCATGCTGTGCCCCTACCTTGCAGGGTTAAGGTCCATGAGACCATAAGTGCTGGACATCTTTAAGTCAATATGACCTTTAGGGAATCTGATGAACGACCGGCTGGAGGGTTCCGCCGAGGTGGAGCCGTCGTGGGTGACCGTGGACCTGGCGATCTTCACCGTCAGGAGCGATCGGTTGATGGTGCTCCTGATCGATCGCGGGCGTGAGCCGTACCTCGGCCGAGCCGCGCTGCCCGGCGGCTACGTCCGTAAAGGCGAGACCCTTCGTGCAGGGGCGCTGCGCGAACTGCGGGAGGAGGCCGGGATCGACGGCAGTCGGCTCCACCTGGAGCAACTCGGTGCCTACGGGGATCCGCCACGCGACCCGAGAGGGCGCGTGGTCACCGTCGCCTACCTCGCCCTGGGGCCTGACCTTCCCGTGCCTGTGGGCGGCACGGATGCCGAACGCGCCTACTGGACTCCAGTGTCAGAGCTCCTGCGCGCCACGGACTACTTGGCTTTCGACCACGCCGATATCCTCGCGGACGCTTTGGAGGAGGTCCGCAGGAAGCTCGAGTACACCGCCATCGCCACGGCCTTCTGCGGGGAATCGTTCGCGTTGAGCGAGCTGCGTACGGTCTACGAGGTGGTCTGGGGGCAATCCCTCGACCCGAGCAATTTCCGCCGCAAGGTACTCAACACCAAAGGCTTCGTGCGCCCCACCGGGGAACAACGAATTCCACCCACCGGCCGTCCGGCTGCCCTCTACGCCCGTGGGGACGCGTGGCTACTCAGTCCACCGCTGCTGCGGAGCGGTGGTCCCAACGGATAGATCCAGTGCGAGTCCGGTTCCACGCCCGCGAGTGGGGCGCCAACTATCCTGAGCCTCCAATGGGGACGTCGACCCGCTGAACCCGGAGCCGGGTGACCAAACCTGTCACCCAACCCTGCACCAGACCCCCCAACGGCGGCTGTGCCGCCCACGGCGGGCAGGGTGAGGTACGGGGGATTGACCCCGGGATTGGTCCAGTCCTATGGTCGCGGGGCGCGGCGAGTCATGTCGGTGTCTCTTGTTCGCATGTGTGAATAAGGGATGGGCGGTGTGGCGCGCGTGATCGATCACGAAGGTTCGTCCCCCACCACCCGTTCGTGAGAGGCATCGCCATGGACCGACGCACGTTCCTGACCGGCGCGCTCGCGCTCACCGCGGCCGGAGTGCCCACCGTGGGCGTACCGGCGGCCGCGCGTGCGGCGGGTGCCGCGGCTCCGGCGGCCACGCTTCCGGCGCGGCCCGACATCGTCGCGGTGCTGCGGCGTGTGGCGGACCAGTGGATCGGCGCGCATGCCGGGGGTGGTGACAACCAGTGGGCCGACTCCACCCTGATGAGCGGGCTCATGGCGCTCCACCGGCTCACCGGCGACGTCACGTATCTGAACTACGTGACGAACTGGGCCCAGACGCACGGCTGGGGGCTCAACGGCGGCACCGGTACCCGTGACGCGGACAACCAGTGCGCGGGGCAGGCGTATCTGGATCTGTACGACCTCGCGCCGGCCGACAGCAAGATCGCGGCGATCGAGAGCTGCCTGCACACCATGACGTACGTCAACCAGGTCGACAAGGACGACGACTGGTGGTGGGACGACGCGCTCCACATGGCCATGCCGCAGTTCGCCCGGCTCGGTGTGCTGCGCGGGGACGGCGGCTACTTCGACAAGCTGCACCGGCTCTACACCCACACCAAGAGCGCCGAGGGCGGTCCCGGCCTCTACGACGCCGCGACCGGGCTCTGGTACCGGGACAAGAACTTCCTGCCCGGCGGCATCGTCTCGCCGTCCGGGAAGCCGGTGGTGTGGTCGCGCGGCAACGGCTGGGTCGCCGGTGCGCACACCAAGGTCCTCAAGGCGCTGCCCGCCGGTCAGGCCGACGTCCCGGAATACCGGGCGACCCTCACCCGGCTGATCACCGCGGTCGCTTCCGTCCAGCGCGCCGACGGCTTCTGGAACGTCAACCTCGCCGACCCCAGCCACTACCCCGGCCCCGAGACCAGCGGCACGGCCTTCTTCCTCTACGGCACCGCCTACGCCGTCGCCTCGGGCCTGCTGGACCGGACGGCTTACCTGCCGGTCGCCGCGCGCGCCTGGAACGGGCTGGTCGCCACGGCCGTCCACCCGGACGGAGTCCTCGGCTACGTCCAGAAGGTCGGCGACCGCCCCGACTCCAGCCAGCCCGTCACGTACGACAGCAGCGCAGACTTCGGCGTCGGCGGCTTCCTCCTGGGCGGCACGGAAGTGGCCGCGCTCGCCGATCCCGGAACGGTCGGCGGCGGTCCGGCCTCGGGCACGTACGCGCTGCGTGCCCGGATCAACGGCCGTTACGTGACCGCGGAGGACGGCGGCGCGTCGCCCCTGATCGCCAACCGCACGGCCGTGCAGGGGTGGGAGACCTTCACCCTGACCGCCGGTTCCGGCGGCAACGTCACGCTCCGGGCGCAGGTCAACGGCAAGTATGTCAGCGCCGACGACGCGGGCGCCTCGCCGCTCGTCGCCAACCGCGCGACGGCGCAGGGCTGGGAGACCTTCCTCGTCGTCGCGAACCCCAACGGTTCGGTGAGCCTGCGCGCCCAGGCCAACGGCAAGTACGTCACCGCCGCGAACGCGGGCGCCTCCCCGCTGATCGCCGGTGCCGCGACGGTCGGGACGTGGGAGCAGTTCGACCTCGTCGCCCTGTAACGTGCCGGGCCCTGCCGCTCCACGTCCCGTGTCAGGCGTCAGGCGTCAGGTGTCGTGGGGGCGGGCGGTCGGTTCGGGGCGGGGCCGGTCGAGTTCGGGCTCCAGGCCGTCGGCGAGCGGGGGGACGGGCCGGTGGACGTCGGACCGCCAGGCGTCGAAGGCCCAGGCCGTGGCCGCCACCACCGCGAGGCCGAGCAGCCAGCCGCCGATCACGTCGCTGCACCAGTGCACCCCGAGCGCCACGCGGGTGAAGCCCACGCCCACGACCGCCAGCGCCGACACCAGCCAGCACAGCCCGCGCGCGGCCCGGGGCACCAGCGGGAGCAGCACCAGCAGGAAGATCGCGAAGGACGTGGTGGCCGTCATCGCGTGCCCGGAGGGGAAGGAGAAGCCAGGGGCGTGCGCCACCGGGTCGGGCAGGGCGGGACGGGTCCGTTCGACGACCGCTTTCACGAGCATGCCCGTGAGCGCCCCCGCGATCGCGGTCACCGCCGACCAGGCCGCCAGCCGCCACGCCCTGCGGTGCAGGAGCCACAGGGTGAGCAGTCCCACCAGCGTGCGCAGGGTGCCGGGGGCGAGGATCCAGTTCGACACGAAGGCCATCGTGCGCGTCCAGCCGTGGTGGCGGACGGCGTACCGGTGCAGCGAGTCGGCCGCCCCGGTGTCCACGCGCCGCAGCGGGCCCCAGTGCGCCTCCACCAGGACGAGCACGAGGCCGAAGAGCACCGCCGCGACCGCGGCCCCGGCGGCCGATCCCAGCAGGTGGACGCCGTACCGGCGGTCGGCCCGGCGCGTGCGGTCGAGGGCCGGCGGGGACCCGGTGCGGGAGGCGTGCGGGGGCATGTCAAGCTCCAGGATCGGATCGGACGGGTCCCGGCCGCAGCGCCCGTACCGCTTCGAGCTGGGCCGCGAAGGACAGTCCCAGGAACAGGGCGAGCGACGTCAGGTAGGACCACAGCAGCAGGGCCATGAAGGCGCTCAGCGGCCCGTAGACGGTGTCGAAGGAGCCGCTGAGCCGCAGGTACAGGGCCAGCAGCGCGGTCAGGGCGGCCCACAGCACGATGGCGACCGCCGCCCCGAACGCCAGCCAGGTGTAGCCCGGCTGGCGGCGGCGGGGCGAGCCGCGGAAGATCACGCTCGCGGACGCCAGCGCGAGCAGGACACCCGCGGGCCAGCGTACGCAGTTCCAGACGGTCAGGGTGGTTCCGCCGCCCACGTGCCAGACGGCCACCGCGGAGGCGCCGAGGTCGTTCCCGGCCACCATGGCGATCGTCGCCAGGCCCAGCGGGGCCCCGGCCGTCACCGACATCACCAGGCCGCGGGTGTACTTCTGGCGGAAGGGGCGGTCGCGCTCGATGCCGTAGATGCGGTTCGCGCCGCGTTCGATCTGGCACATCCCTGTGGTGAGGTTCACCCAGGCGAAGAGTAGGCCGAACCACAGGGCGAACTGGGCGCCTTCGCCCGCGTGTTCCCGGCTGCGCGCGAGCGCGTCCTCCACGACCTGCTCGCTGGGGCCCGCGGCCAGCCGGCGGATCGTCAGCTCGGCGACCCGGCCCAGGCTCTCGCCGTGCAGCGCCGTGGACAGGCCCACGAAGGCGATGGCGAGCGGGATCACCGCCAGCACGATCTGCAGGGCCAGGGCCCGCGCGTGGCTGAAGCCGTCGGCGTAGCGGAAGCGGACGAAGGAGTCGCGCACCAGCGGCAGGCGGCCGTGGCGGCGCAGCGCGGCCATCGCCTCGTCGGCCGACAGCTCGTCCTCGGGCATGTCGTGGGTCTGCGGGACCCGTGTCGCGGTGCCCATGTCACAGCCCCTGCTGGGGCCCGGGGCCGGGGAGGCCGGGGAGGCCGGGGAGGAGGACGTGCAGGGCCCCCGGGACGACACGCGCGGACAGCCGCCGTCCGGCGGCCACCGGATCCCCGTCGACCTCGCGCGGGCACGGGGCGTCCAGGACGATTTCCGCCGCGTGGCAGGGGAAGACCTCCAGCCCGCCGGGGCGGGAGTGCCGGGAGGCTCCGCGCAGGATCTCCGAGGTGGCGGCGACCCAGCCGCGGATCCCCCGCGGGTCCAGGAGGACGACGTGCAGCAGACCGTCGTCGGGACGGGCGTCGGGCGCGAGCGACGCACCGCCCTGGAGGCCGCCCACGTTGGCGACCAGGACCATGCGGACGGCGCGGCGTACCGGCTCCGCGCCGTCCAGGCGCAGCGTGACCCGGGTACGGGCGGTGCGCAGGGCGCGCAGCGAGGCCAGGGCGTAGGCGGGCCAGCCCAGCGCGGACTTGGCGCGCTCCGGCGTGCCCTCCATCAGCGCCGCGTCCAGTCCCGCACCGGCCATGACGCAGAAGTGGCCGCCGGGCGCCCCGCTGTCCCCTTCGAGGAGACCCAGGTCGACGGGGCGCGGCGACCCGCCGAGCGCCGCGTCGAGCGCACGGGCGGGGTCCAGCGGAAGGCCGAGGTTGCGGGCGAGGAGGTTGCCGGTGCCGTGCGGGGCGATCGCCAGCGTCACGCCCGAACCGGCCAGGGCGTCGGCGACCGTGCGGACGGTGCCGTCGCCGCCGCAGACGACGACCAGCTCCGCTCCGTCCGCAACCGCCTGTGCGGCCTGGCCGTGCCCCGGGTCGTCGGCGGTCGTGGGCAGGAAGCGCGGCGCCGTCCGGCCGTGGCGCTCCAGCACCAGCCGGAGTTTGTCGCGGTCGGCGGCGGAGACGGAGACGGGGTTGACGATCACCACCGTCGGGCCGGGCGCCGGCGCGGTGGCGCTGCGGGCCTCGTCCGCGGCCTCGTCCGCCGCGTGCTTCGGGAGCGGGGCGGGCACGGCGTCGCCGGACAGCACCGAACGGCCCACGACCAGCAGGGACAGCGCCCCGTTGAGCATTCCGCCCGCGACATCCGTCGGGTGGTGCATCCCCCGGTACAGGCGGCAGGTGCCCACGCCGAGCGGCACCAGCAGCAGGAGGACCGCCACCGCGATCCGCCAGGGGCGGCTCAGCCTGCGGGCGCGGGTGAGCACCAGGACGGCGAGCCCGCCGTACAGGGCGGTGGCCGCGCCGGTGTGGCCCGAGGTGTAGCTCGACGTCGGGGGCGAGTCGTCGAGCCGGTGCACCTCGGGCCGCTGACGGTCCACGGCGCTGGTGATCGCGAGGAACACCAGCGCCTGGAGCGACACGCTCACCGCGAGGAAGACGGCCTCGCGCCACCGCGGCAGGACCGGCGCGAGCACCAGAACAGCGCAGACGACCAGCGTGATCGCGATGATCGTCAAGGTGTTGCCGGCCTCGGACCCCCAGGACGTCAGCGTGTCGAAGGTGCTCGTCCGGATTCGCGCGAACCCCTCGTTGACGCTGTCCTCGGAGGTGATCGGCCATATATGGCGCGCCGGGCCGGTGATCAGCAGGCCCAGTCCGATCAGCAGCGCCGCCTGGCACACCGTGAGCGCGGCGACGCGCGCGGCGGCGGCCGCCGTGCCGGTGGTCGGCAGCGACGGACGTCCGGAGCGGGACGGCGCGGCGGGCCGCTGGTCCGGGACGCCCCGGTCGGGGAGCACGGTGGGCATGGGACCCCCTGTTCTACGGGTGGGTTGGGGACGGGGCAGGGGCGGTGGGACGGCGGGCCCCGGTGTGCGGGGGCGCGGGGGTGCGGCGGCAGGGTCAGGCGGCTCAGAGGAAGCGGCGGATGGGCAGCACGGCGGCCTCGCGGGCGCGCTGGAGCAGGACCCGGCGGCGCCACCGGGCGGGGTCGATCGCCTCGGTCCGCAGCATGTCGCGCTCGAAGTCGGCGTCCAGCTCGGCCGTGAACTCCTCGTCCAGCACCGCGAGCATGACCTCTTCGTCGTGGTCCATCGACCGGCGGTTGAAGTTCGAGGAGCCGATCAGCGCGCCCACCCCGTCCACGGTGGCGATCTTCGTGTGGAGCATCGTCGGCTGGTACTCCAGGATCTCCACGCCCGCGTCGAGCAGCGACGCGTACAGGTGCTGCCCGGCGAGCCGGCAGGCGCGCTGGTCGGTGTGCGCGCCGGGCAGCATGATCTGCACCTGGACACCGCGCCGGGCGGTGGCGCACAGCAGGTCCGCGAAGTAGTCGTCGGGGGCGAAGTACGCGGTGGCGAGGCGGAAGCGCTCCTCGGCCGAGGTGATGACGACGCGCAGCAGCGTCTGCATGTCCTGCCATCCGACGCTCGCGGAGCCGCGGACCACCTGCACCACCGCTTTCCCCGGCTGCTCGTGCGGGACGAAGCGGTCACGGTCGTCGAAGAGTTCGGTGTGGCACTCGGCCCAGTTCTGCGCGAACGCGGCACAGATTCCGTCGACGGCGGGGCCGCGGACCTCCACGTGGGTGTCGCGCCACTCGCCGGGGCCGCGGGCGTCGCCGCACCACTCCTGCGCGATGCCCACCCCGCCGGTGAACGCCCGGCACTCGTCGACGATCAGCGCCTTGCGGTGGCAGCGGTGGTTCTGCTTGAACGGCGAGAGCCACAACGGCTTGCGGAACCACGCCACATGCACGCCGGCCGCGTGCATCGCGTCGAGGAGGGCCGGCTCGATCTGCTTGGCGCCGAAACCGTCGAGCAGCACCCGCACCCGCACACCGGCCGCGGCCCGTTCGGCGAGGGCGTGCGCGAAGTCGCGGGCGATCTGGCCGCGCCAGTACACGAAGGTCATCATGTCGATGGTGTGCCGGGCGCCCCGCACCGCCGAGAGGAGGGCGGGGAAGATCTCGTCGCCGTTGCGCAGCGGGCGCAGCGCGTTGCCCTCGGTCGCGGCGACGCCTATGAGACGCTCCAGCCGCCTCCGCAGTCGCTGGGCGCGGGCATCCCGGTCGAGAGCCGGCGGCGGCCCGGCGTCCGGACCGGTGTCTGGCGCGCGGAACTCCGCAATGGTCATCTGAACCTCCCGTGACACGGCGACCGTCGACCGTCTCGGCTCGACGGCATCCACTCGCCGTCTGCCCCGTCTTCGCCGGATGAGGCCTGCTGACCAGCAGGACGGATCTGACGAGGCCGTGGCCGCGCAGGGAGGACCCGGCCGCCGCTCGGGCGGGCGGCGCGGCAGGGGGCGGGCGGCTCAGCCCACGACGAAGGGCAGGCGGGCGGCCGTAGTGCCCAGTTCGGCACGCTGCGCGCCGCTCGGGGAGCGGCGGCCGGTGCCGACCAGCAGGGCGTCGGCGTCGGACCAGGCGGCGGGGAAACGCGTGTCCGCGAGCTGCTCCAGCATCGCGCGGGACCTGGCCAGGGCCGTGGGTGGCGGGCCGGGGACCGCCGGGAGGTGGGCGGTCAGGTCGAGGTGGTGCAGGGTCCACTCCAGAACGTACGCGCCCAGGTAGTCGGCGGCGGTCAGGACCTGCCCCCGCGTGCCGACCCGGGCCGCGGGGTCGGCGAGGCGCGCGGCGCGTCCGGCGGCGGAGCCGACGTCGTCGAGGTGGAAGGCGAGCAGCGCGGGATCCTGGTAGGCGGCGGCGAGACGGACCGTCAGCGCGTCGAGCGGGTCCTCGCCCGTCGGCGCGGTGGCCGACACCTCCCAGTACGTGATCGCGTCGCGCGTCGGCTCGGCGGTCTCGGGGGTCGCCAGCGTGATCAGCACGTCCTGCGCGTCGATGACCAGATGGCACACCAGATCGCGGACCAGCCAGCCGGCACAGCCCGAGGGCGCGCCGAAGTCCTCCGCCGCGAGGCCGGCGACGGCCGCGCGCAGAGCGGTCCACGACTGCGTGAAGAGGTCCATGGCCGCAACCTAGCAAGGCGCGAGGAGGCCGCGGCTCGCCCGCGGGGCCGGCATCCGCTCGCCGGACCGTCCGGCAGGCGAGCGGCCTGGCGAGGCGCGAGGGGCCGTGGCTCGTACGGGGGTCCGGCATCCGCCCGGCGCAGGGCTCGCGCGCGCCGGACCGTCCGGCAGGCGTGCGACTGGGCAAGGCGCGAGGGGGGCCGTGGCTCGTGCGCGGGTCCGGCGCGGGGACGCGCGGGCCCTCGCCGACGCGGTCCCGACGGCGCGTCCACCGGCCCGGTCCGGACGCTCGGCGCGCCGCTCAGATCCCGGGGGAGCCGGTGCCGGGCGGCCGTTCCGTGAGGCGGAAGCGCAGCCGGCAGATCACCGCGTCGGTGTCGCGCCGCACGGCGTGGGCGAGGACGGCGCCGCGCTGGTTCTGCAGCAGCCGCTGCCAGGCGTGGCGCGGTTCGGTCTCCGCGATGAGGACGGTGACGCGGACACCTGGCTGCCCCGCGGCAAGGGTGCGTACGTACGCGGTCACCGGACGGCCCAGGTCGCGGTGCGGCGAGGGCAGTTCGACGAGCGGGACGCCGGGTGCCCACAGCTCCCAGTCGCGGCGCAGCGCCGCCGTGCGCTCCGCGTCCTCGGGGTGCGTGACGGTGACGGCGCGCACGTCGTCGCCCAGCGCCCCGGCGGCCGACAGCGCCTCGCTGGTCAGCCGGGAGAGCGTGGCCACGGGCACGACGACGAGCGAGCGTTCGCGGTGCGGGGGTTCGGGGACGCGCCCGAGTCCGAGGGCGGCGCCCGTCCGGGCGTACGAGCGGTGCACGCCCTCGAACGCGGCCACCAGCAGCGGCACGGCCACCACGACCAGCCAGGCACCCTCGGTGAACTTGCTCGCCGTCACCACGACGGCCGCCACGCCGGTGAGAACGGCGCCGGTCCCGTTGAGCAGGGCCCTGCGGCGCCACCCGGGCACGGTGTCGCGCACCGAGCGCCAGTGCCTGACCATGCCGGCCTGGCAGATGGTGAACCCGAGGAAGACGCCGATCGCGAACAGCGGGACGAGCCGGTCGGTGTCGCCGCCGGACGCCACCAGCAGCGCCGCCGAGACGAGCGCGAGCGCCAGCACGCCGTGGCGGTGCACCTGCCGGTCGGCCTTGAGCGCGAAGACGTGGGGGAGGTAGTTGTCCCTGGCCAGCAGGCTCATCAGGACGGGCAGGCCGCCCCCTCTGTGAGGGTCCCGGGCGGTGGTCGGTACGGACATGTGCGGCTCCTGGAACGGCGGCGGATCGCCTCAGCGTGCGGGCCGGACGGCACGCGGGGCGGCACTCCGTACGCCCTCCTGGCACGGGAGGGGGAGGTCTTCTCGGAACCTTGACGGCGGGGGTGGTGGGGCGCGGCGGGCCGGCGGCCGTGGCTCGGCGGGGTGGGGTACGGGGCGCCCGGCCGCGCGGGGGGAGCGCGGACGGTGCCGCGAGCGCGCGGACGGCGCGGATCCTGCGGGCCGGGTGGACGGGGGGAGGCAGCGGGTCCGCGCGGTCTCTCCACCCGGGGGTGGAGGTGCGATTTCAACCCGGGGCTTGATCCGCTGAACTGCGTGTTTCCGTAGATTCGAAGACACCGGCAGACCGCCGGTGATTCCCGCGTCGCGCTGATGGAGGTGCCCCTCATGTCCGGCTGGCTCAACGCCCTGGTGATCGTCGCGGTCCTCGGCCTGGTGATCGCCCGCCAGGTCCGCCCGCGCCAGATCTCCGCCCGCGGGCGGTGGTGGCTGATCCCGGGGATCCTGCTGGTGCTGGCGATACGGGACGGCGGGCTGGTCGACCCGGCCCACCGCGACCTGTCGGTCCTGCTGCTCTGCGCCGAACTGCTGGTGGGGGCGGGCATAGGCCTGGCCTGGGCGCGGACCAGCCGGGTGTGGACGGGGCAGGACGGCGCGGTCTGGACGCAGGGAACGCGGGCGAGCATCACCGTGTGGGTGGTCGGCATAGCCGCGCGCGTCGCGCTCTACGCCGCCGGGGCCGCGGCCGGGGTGCGCGAGGAGACGGGTTCGGTCCTCCTCGCGATGGGCCTCACGCTGCTGATACGTGCCGCGCTGCTCGTGCGGCGGGCCCGGGGCGTGGAGCCGTCGTACCGTACGGTCGCATGAGCATGTGGACGTCCTGGCCGTCGAAGGAGGCGCTGGACCGTTCGGGCAGGTCGGCGAGTCGGCGGGGGATCGGCCGCGGGGTCAGGGCGGTCCTGCTCGCGGTCGCGGTGTGGGCGACGACCACCAGGACGCACCTGTCCGGCTGGCAGATCGCGCTGGCCCTGGCCGGAATCGCCGCCGCGAGCGCGGTCGTGTGGATCTTCTTCCGGGTCACCCTGCGACGGCTGCTGTGGCCCTCGGTGGCGCTCATGGCGCTGCTGATCGCTGCGGCGGCCGGCTGCCAGGCGCTGGGCGCGCCGGTCGCGGCGGGGGTGCTGGTGTGCGGGGTCGCGATGCTCTCCCTCCAGCGGCTGCCGCTCGCGGCGGCGGCGCCCCTGGCCGGGGCGGCGCTGGTCGACTTCGTCCTGATCGGCGGCTCCGACGGCCGGCCGGCAGCGCTGCTCACGGTGCTGGGCCTGTGCCTGCTGGGCTACACCGCCCGGCTGGACGCCGAGGCGCGCGGCAAGACGCAGCGGCTGCTCGCGCAGGAGCGGGCGGCGCGCAGGGCGGAGGCCGAGACGGCGGCGCTCGCCGAACGGGCCAGGATCGCGCGGGAGATCCACGACGTGCTCGCGCACAGCCTGTCGGCGCAGACGGTCCACCTGGAGGCGACGCGGCTGCTCATCGAGCGGGGCGCGGAGCGTGACGTGGTGCTGGAACGGGTCGTGGCGGCACGCCGGATGGCGCGGGAGGGCCTGGCGGAGACACGGCAGGCGCTGTCGGCGCTGCGGGGGGACATGTCGCCGGTGGAGGAGTTCCTGCGCGAGCTGGTGTCGTCCGGGGGAGCACGGCTGGAGGTGAGGGGGGAGTCGCGCGGGCTCCCGGCAGAGGCCGGGCTCGCCGTGCGGCGGGTGGCGCAGGAGGCGATGACCAACGTCCGCAAGCACGCGCCGGGAGCGCGGGTCGAGCTGCGGCTGGAGTACCGCCCGGCGGAGGTGGAGCTGGAGTTCAGGGACTTCGGCGCCAGGGTGCCTGTGGACAACTCTCTGGGGGCCTCCGGATCCGGCTACGGTCTTGTGGGGATGCGGGAGCGCGCCGAACTGCTGGGCGGCGCGCTGGACGCGGGACCGGCGGAGGAGGGTTTCGTGGTGCGGTTGCGGGTGCCCGTATGACGCGGGTGGTGGTCGCGGACGACCAGACGATCGTGCGCGAGGGGATCGTGACGCTGCTGGGGCTGCTGCCCGGGATCGAGGTGGTGGGCGCAGCGGCGGACGGCGAGGAGGCCGTCCGGCTGGCCGCGGAACTGGAGCCGGACGTGGTGCTGATGGATCTGCGGATGCCGCGGTGCGACGGGGTGGAGGCGACCCGGCGGATCCGGGCCGGGCGGCCGGCGACGCAGGTGGTGGTGCTCACCACCTACGCCGACGACGACTCGCTCTTCCCGGCGCTGCGGGCCGGGGCGCGCGGATATCTGACGAAGGACGCGGGCGGCGACGAGATCGCCCGGGTGATCACGGATGTCACCGCGGGCGGGGCGGGGCTGTCGCCGGCGCTCCAGGGACGGGTGCTGGAGATGCTGGCGGGGCAGGACGAAGTGGGAGGGGTGACGCGACACGACGAGGGGAAGGAATTGCCGGATGGGTTGACGGTCCGGGAGGCGGAGGTGCTGGCGCTCGTGGCGGAGGGGCTGTCCAACTCCGAGATCGCGGCAAGATTGCAGGTCAGCATGGCTACGGTGAAGACGCACATCAACAACTTGTTCGCCAAGACCGGGGTGCGGGACCGGGCTCAGGCCGTGGGGTACGCCTACCGGAAGGGCATCACCTGATGGGGTGAGCGATTCGTGATTGTCGGTCGGGATCTTCCCGCTCTGTCCAATATGGGGCACACGGTTCATCTGGCCGTGGAACGAGGAGAGTTCGGTGGACAAGCACGACGGCGGCGACCCTTTGGCGCTGCGGGTGGACGACCCATGGCGGGACGCCGGAGAGGAAGAACTCTGGTTGCCCGGTCAGTCCCAGCCCGCCGCGCCACCTGAGGAGAGGGCGCCGGCTGCCGCGGGGGTGACGGGGGACCGGGGGGCGGTCTACGAGGAGGTGCAGTTGAGTGCCGCGTTCCGGGAAGTGCGGCAGCGGTACAGGGGGTTCGCCTTTCCGGCGGCGACGGGGTTCGTCGCCTGGTATCTGCTCTACGTCGTGATGGCCACCACGGCGCCGGGGCTGATGGGCCACCGGGTGGCCGGGCAGGTCAATGTGGCGATGGTCGCGGGGCTGGCGCAGTTCGCCACGACGTTCCTGCTGACCTGGGGATACACCCGGCACGCGCGGCTGCGCAGGGACCGGGCGGCACTCGACCTGCGCTGGACGCTGGCGACCAGGACCGGGCAGGAGCGCGTGCGGTGAAGGACCAACGGATGACAGCGGCGGCGTACCTGGCCGATTCGGCGGGCGAGCACCAGGGTCTGGCCGTGGTGCTGTTCACGGTGTTCGTCTCGGTGACACTGGCGATCACCGCGTGGGCGGGGCGGCAGCGCAGCTCGTCGGTGGAGTTCTTCGCCGGCGGCCGGATGTTCAGCCCGATGGAGAACGGCTTCGCGATCTCCGGCGACTACATGTCGGCGGCGTCCTTCCTCGGCATCTCGGGGCTCATCGCGCTCTACGGCTACGACGGCCTGCTGTACTCGGTGGGCTTCCTGGTCGCCTGGCTCGTGGTGCTCATGCTGGTCGCGGAGCTGGTGCGCAACTGCGGGCGCTACACGCTGGCGGACGTGCTGTCGGCCCGGATGAAGCAGCGTCCGGTGCGGATCGCGGCGGGCACCTCGTCGGTCGTGGTGTCGGTGCTGTACCTGGTGGCGCAGATGGTCGGCGCCGGCAGCCTGGTCGGGCTGCTGCTCGGCGGGGAGAGCACCGCGGCGCGGACCTGGGCGGTGATCGGCTGCGGCGCGCTCATGGTCTTCTACGTGACGTTCGGCGGGATGCGGGCCACCACCTGGATCCAGATCGTCAAGACCGTGCTGCTCATGAGCGGCACGGTGCTGCTCACCGTGATGGTGCTGTGGCGCTTCCACGGAAACGTGGACGACCTGCTGCGGTCGGCGGTCGGCGGCAGCGGGCAGGGGCACGCGTTCCTGGCCCCGGGACTGAAGTACGGCGGGAGCTGGACCTCCCGGCTGGACTTCGTGAGCCTCGGCCTCGCGCTGGTGCTGGGCACGGCGGGCCTGCCGCACATCCTGTCGCGCTTCTACACGGTGCCCACGGCCCGTTCGGCGCGGCAGTCGGTGGTGTGGGCCATCGGGCTCATCGGGGCGTTCTACCTGATGACGATCGTGCTGGGCTTCGGCGCCGCGGCCGTCGTCGGGTCGGACACCGTGCGCTCGTCCAACGCGGCGGGCAACACCGCGGTGCCGCTGCTCGCCGAGGCGCTCGGCGGCGGCGCGGGGACGACCGGCGGGACGGTGCTGTTCGCCATCGTCGGCGCGGTGGCCTTCGCGACCATCCTGGCCGTGGTCGCCGGTATCACCCTGGCCTCCTCGGCGTCGGTCGCGCACGACCTCTACACCGCGCTGCGCCGCCCCGCGGCCCGGCACGGGCGGCGGGACCCGGGCGAGGCCATGGAGGAGGACGAGGTGCGGGTCGCGCGGTTCGCCGCCGTCGGCATCGGCGCGGCGGCCATCGCGCTGAGCCTGCTCGCCCAGGACCAGAACATCGCCTTCCTGGTGGGCCTTGCCTTCGCGGTGGCCGCGTCGGCGAACCTGCCGGCGCTGCTCTTCTCGCTGTTCTGGTCGCGCTTCACCACCCGCGGTTCGGTGTGGGCGATCTACGGCGGGCTGGTGCCGGCACTGCTGCTGGTGGCGCTGTCGCCCGTGGTGTCGGGCCGGCCGGACGCGCTCTTCCCCGGGGTCGACTTCCATGTCTTCCCGCTGGAGAACCCCGGGCTGATCTCGATCCCGCTCGGCTTCCTCGCGGGGTGGCTCGGCACGGTGCTGTCGCCGGAGCCCGCCGACCCGAAGCGGTTCGCCGAGACCGAGGTCAGGTCGCTCACCGGCGCCGGAGCGGTTTAGCCGGTGCGCCCGGCGGGCCCGGCCGGCGCGTTCAGCGGCCGGGCGCCGCCCAGGCGTAGCGGTGCTCGGGCCGGCCGGTGTCGCCGTAGCGGAGGGTGAGGCTCAGCCGGCCCGCCTGCTCCAGGTGCTTGAGATAGCGCTGGGCGGTGGATCTGCTGAGCCCCGCCCGCTCCGCCACCTCGTGCGCCGACAGCGGGTGCGGCGCCTCCCGCAGCACCCGGCGGATGAGGTCGGCGGTGGGCGCGGAGTGGCCCTTGGGCAGGTCGGCGGGAGCGGCGGCCGCGGAGCGCAGCGCGCCGAAGATCCGGTCGACCTGCTCCTGCCCCGCCTCACCGCGTCCGCCCCCTCCCGCGACGCCGTCCAGCGCCCGGCGCAGCGCCGCGTAGCCGTCGAGCTTGGCGCGCAGCCCGGCGAAGCCGAAGGGCTTGACGAGGTACTGCAGCGCTCCCAGCCGCAGCGCGGCCTGCACGGTCGCGACGTCCCGGGCCGCCGTCACCATGATGACGTCGGCGTGGTGGCCCTGCTGGCGCATCCGGCGCACCAGCGTCAGCCCGGGCTCGTCCGGCAGGTAGTGGTCCAGCAGCACCAGGTCGATACGGCCGCGCTCCAGCGCCGCCAGCGCCTGCGCGGCGGTGTGCGCCCGCCCGGCGACCCGGAAGCCGGGCACCTTGGCGACGTAGGCGGCGTTGATCTCGGCCACCCGGAAGTCGTCGTCCACGACCAGCACCTCGATCATCGGTCCCCTCCTCCGGCCGCCGGAACGAGTACCCGGTGCTGCCCGGCGGCGTCCTGCCGCGGCGCCAGGTCCCCCGCCATCAGTGCCTCGGGCAGGACCACGGTGAACAGCGCCCCGCCCCCGGCCCTGGCGGTCACCCGAGCGGTGCCGCCGTAGCGCTCCGCGAGCCGCCGTACGAGTGCCAGGCCGAGGCCCCGTCCGCGGTGCGCGGGCGGCTCCTTCGTCGTCCAGCCCTCCTCGAAGATCCGCCCGCGCAGCTCCGGCGGCACCCCGGGCCCGTCGTCGCCCACCCGCAGCAGCACCGTGGACCGCTCGGCCCGCAGCTCCACCTCCACCTCGCCCGCCGCGGCGTCCAGCGCGTTGTCGACCAGGTTGCCCAGCACGGTCACCACGTCGCGCGGGTCCACCACCTGGTCCGGCAGCAGTGTGTCCGGCGCGATCCGCAAGCTCACCCCGCGCTCCGCCGCGATCGCCGACTTCCCCACCAGCAGCGCGGCGACCAGCGGGTCCCGCACCCGTTCGGCGACCTCCTCCGCGGAGGTCCGGTGGGCGTCGGCCACCTCGGCGAGGAAGTCCACGGCGGCGTCGTGCAGTCCGAGTTCGAGCAGGCCCAGCAGCGTGTGCAGCCGGTTGGCGTGCTCGTGGTCCTGCGCCCGCAGCGCGTCCAGCAGCCCGTGGGTGGAGTCCAGCTCGCGGCCCAGCAGCTCCAACTCGGTGCGGTCCCGCAGGGTGACGACGGCGCCGCCGCCCTCGGTCGGCATCCGGTTGGCGACCAGCACCCGCCCGTCGCTGACGGTCAGCAGGTCGGTGCCCCCGGCCCGTCCCGCCAGCACGTCGGTGGTCCGTCCCGGCGGCAGCACCGCCTCCAGCGGGCGGCCGGTGTCCTGCGCACCGAGCCCGAGCAGCCGCTGCGCCTCGTCGTTGAGCAGGCGGATCCTGCCGTGCGGGTCGAGCGCGACGACGCCTTCGCGGATGCCGTGCAGCATCGCCTCCCGCTCGTCCAGCAGCGCCGAGATGTCCGCGAAGGCCAGTCCGTGCGTGGCGCGCTGGAGCCGCCGCGCCGCCCAGAGCGCGGCGAGCACGCCCACCGCGAGCGCCGCTCCGGCGTAGCGCAGCAGCGGTACGACGGCCAGCAGCCGGGCGCGCATGCCGGTGTAGTCGAAGCCGACGGACACCGCCCCGACGATCCGCCCGTGCGCGTCCCGCAGCGGCACCTTGCCGCGTGCGGTGCGGCCCAGGGTGCCGCTGTCGATCTGCATGATGTCGTGCCCGCCGAGCGCGACGCTCGGGTCGGTCGAGACGTGTTCGCCGATCCGGGACCGGTCGGTGTGCGACCAGCGGGTGCCGTGCACGTCCATGACCACGATGTAGCTGGCGCCGGTGGCCAGCCGGATGCGTTCGGCCTCCGCCTGCACGGGGCCCTGCGGGGTCGGCCGGGAGGTCAGCAGCGCCTGGGCCACCTGCGGCTCGGCGGCGACCGTCTGCGCGATGGCCAGGGCCCGGCGCATCGACTGCTGGTCCAGCTGCCGGCTGAGCGGTGCCAGGAAGAGCCCGACCGCCAGGGCCGTCACCCCTGCGGTGATCAGCACCTGCATCAGCAGCACCTGCGCCGAGACGCGGCGCGGCCACCCGATGCGCATCGTCGCCTCCTCCGGCCGCGCGTCCCGTTTCCGTCCCTGACGGCAGCGGGGCGCACCTGCGGCTCCGGCGCCCGTGCCGTCCACGCAACGTAAACGCTGGGCGCGCCGAAAGGCAGGGTCCGTCACGCTTTCGTTGTCCTGACGTGGGCTAAACGAGCACAAGCCCAGCTTGCGGGCACAAGGCGGGCTTGCGCTCACAAGCCTGTGCGGGCCCGGCGGACGCTCGTAGCGTCCACCGCCATGACCCACGACACGAGCCCCGCCATCGAGCTGCGGGGGGCGGGAAAGGCGTTCCGGACACCGTCCGGCGCGCTGCACACCGCCGTGAGAGATCTGGACCTGACGGTCGGGCGCGGTGAGTTCGTCGCCGTCGTCGGCCCCACCGGCTGCGGCAAGTCCACCACGCTGACGCTGGTCAGCGGCCTGGAGGAGCCCTCGGAAGGCGAGGTGCTGGTGGGCGGGGAGCCGGTGCGCGGCATCGGCACCGAGGTCGGCTTCGTCTTCCAGCAGGACGCCGTCTTCCCGTGGCGCACCGTGCTGTCCAACGTCATGGCGGGGCCGCGTTTTCGCGGCGTGCCCCGGGCGGAGGCCAGGGAGCGGGCGCGGGACTGGCTCTCCCGGGTGGGGCTCGCGGCCTTCGAGGACCGCTACCCGCACCAGCTGTCGGGCGGCCAGCGCAAGCGCGTCGCGCTCGCCGCGACCTTCGTCAACGACCCGTCGATCCTGCTGATGGACGAGCCCTTCTCGGCGCTCGACGTGCAGACCAGGGCCCTGATGTCGGACCAGCTGCTGGAGCTGTGGGCCGGTACGGGCGCCTCGGTGGTCTTCGTCACGCACGACCTGGAGGAGTCGATCGCGCTCGCCGACAAGGTCGTGGTCATGACCGCGGGCCCGGCCACCGTGAAGGAGGTCTTCACGATCGACCTGCCCCGGCCCCGCAAGGTCGAGGAGGTCCGCCTCGAACCGCGCTTCGTCGAGATCTACCGCGAGATCTGGTCCTCGCTCGGCGAGGAAGTCCGCATCACCAGGGAGAGGGGTGCCACCGGTGCCGAAGCCGCCGAAAACGCTGCGTGACCCCGTGGACGCGAGCCCGGAGCGGGCCGCGCCCGGCAGGCCGGAGACGGTGAAGGCCGCGGCCTCCGGGTCCGCGGCCGACCGCAGGGCGGCGCGGGCCCGCGCCGCCCGCAACCGCACGCTGCTGGTGTACGGCTGCCGGCTGCTGGTGCTCGCCGCGGTGCTCGGCCTGTGGGAGTGGTTCGCCCGCACCGGGGTCATCGACCCCTTCAACTTCTCCATGCCCAGCAAGATCTGGGACCAGATCCGGCAGTGGGCGCTGCACGGCACCGCGCAGGGCAGCCTCGCCGAGCAGATCTGGGCGACCCTGTCCGAGGCGCTGTTCGGCTGGCTCATCGGCGTCGTCGCCGGTGTGCTGCTGGGCATCGCGCTGGGCCGGGTGCGTTTCCTCGCCGACGTCTTCGGCCCCTACGTCAAGGTGCTCAACGCCCTGCCGCGTATCGTGCTGGCCCCGATCTTCCTGATCTGGTTCGGCCTCGGACCGGCCTCCAAGGTGGCCTCCGCGGTGGTGCTGGTCTTCTTCCCGGTCTTCTTCAACGCCTTCCAGGGCGCCCGCGAGGTCGATCGCAACCTGGTCGCCAACGCCCGGATCCTCGGGGCGAGCAACCGGCGGGTCACCTTCCAGGTGGTCATCCCCTCGGCCACCTCGTGGATCTTCACCAGCCTCCACGTCAGCTTCGGCTTCGCGCTGATCGGCGCGATCGTCGGCGAGTACATCGGCGCCACCAAGGGTCTGGGCCTGATGGTCTCCACCGCGCAGGGCACCTTCAACGCCGCCGGTGTCTACGCGGCGATGGTCATCCTCGCCGTCGTCGCCCTCGTCGCCGAGGGCCTGCTCACCTTCCTGGAGAAGCGGCTCTTCCGCTGGAAGCCCGCCGACGCGGGCACCGGCCGCTGACGTACCGCCTCCTTCCACCGCCTCCCTCCACCGCCCCACCACCTCACAAGGACGTGACCCCCATGCGCACCCGCAGAGCCCTCCCCGCGCTCGCCGTCACCGCGGCCCTCGCCCTGACCACGCTGACCGCCTGCGCCGACGACTCCTCCGGCAAGGCCGGTTCCTCCGGCGGCTCCGGCGGCGGCGGAACCAAGGTCAAGATCATGGTCGGCGGCCTGGACAAGGTCATCTACATGCCGGCGATGCTGTCCCAGCAGCTCGGTTACTTCCGTGCGGAGGGCCTGGACGTGACCCTCATGACCGAGCCCGCCGGTGTCGACGCGACCACCGCGCTGGTGTCCGGTGACGTCCAGGGCGCGGTCGGCTTCTACGACCACACGCTGGACCTCCAGACGAAGAAGAAGTACGTGGAGTCGGTGGTGCAGTTCGCCCAGGCGCCCGGCGAGGTGGAGGTCGTGTCGGACAAGGCCGCCGCCGACATCACCTCCGCCAAGGACTTCAAGGGCAAGAAGCTCGGCGTCACGGGTCTCGGCTCCTCCACCGACTTCCTCACCAAGTACCTGGCTGTCAGCAACGGCGTCCAGGTCAGCGACTTCACACCGGTCGCGGCCGGCGCCGGCCAGACGTTCATCGCCGCCATGCAGCAGGGCGCGATCCAGGGCGGTATGACGACCGACCCGACCGTCGCGCAGATCCTGGACAAGGGCATCGGCAAGGTGCTCTACGACATGCGCACCCCGGAGGGCTCGCGGCAGGCACTCGGCGGTCTCTACCCGTCCTCCAGCCTCTACATGAACACCGACTGGGTCAACGGCCACAAGGACACCGTCCAGAAGCTGGCCAACGCCTTCGTCAAGACCCTGGGCTGGATGTCCACCCACACGCCCGAGGAGATCGCCGCCAAGATGCCGGCGGACTACGCGCAGGGCGGTGCGCAGCTCTACGCGGCCTCGATCAAGGCGACGCTGCCGATGTTCACCACCGACGGGGTCATGCCGCCCGACGGCCCGGCGACCGTGGAGCGCGTGCTGAAGGCCTTCAACCCCAACCTGAAGAACGCCACGGTGGACCTGGCGAAGACCTACACCACGGAGTTCGTCACGAAGGCCCGCTGACGGCTGCCACCCGGTCCGCGGTGAACGCGGCAGGGGTGCCGAGCGCGCCGCCGCAGCTCTCCGGGCGCGGCGGCTGCCCGGCCGTCCGGGAGACGCCGACGTCCCAGGCCCGGCCGTCGGTGTGCGCCACCCGGACCGTCCAGCCGTCGGGCCCGTCCGGGGCGGCGCCCGACACCGTCAGCGCGTCCTCCCGGTCCTCGCCGGTCAGGGCGCGTACGGCGAGGTCGGCGGCCTGCCCGGGGCGGTCCCAGAAGGAGCGGCCGCGGCAGCCGTCGAGGGTGATCCGCCCGGCGTGCGCCGCCGTCAGCACCTCCTTTGCGAGCCGCGCGTCGACCCGCCCGTACGCGTAGCCGTAGGGCAGCACCAGCACGGTGGGGGAGAAGCGGTGGCCGCCCAGGTGGGTGGCCTCCCAGATGCCGGGGCCCTCGGCCGCGGCCAGCGCGGTGACGAGCGGGCGGCCCTGCACCGCGCAGCAGCGGTCGCGCCTGCCGTTGGTGCACACCAGCGCCAGCGGCGGACCGGTGTACGCCTTGCCGAAGCCCCCGTGCGTGCCCGCGCCCAGCGCGGTGAGGTCCAGCGCCGTCAGCTCCGCGGGATCCGCGACGGAGCCGGTGCGCACCCATGAGCTGCCCGGCGCGGTGTGCGCGAGGAACACCCGGTGCGCGGCCGGGGTGTGCCGGTCGGCGTGCCGCCCGGGGCGGCGGATCAGCGCGACGCGCACGCCCGTGCCGTCGGCGAGGTGTTCCAGCTCGCGGCCCACGGCGGGGTCGAGCCGGCTGGACGTGAGGGCCTTGTTCCCCCACGGGCCCGGCTGCTCGACCAGCAGCCAGGTGGTCGCGACGGCCGCGGTCGCCGCGACGGACTCGCCCAGCTCCGCCGACGCGGACGTGCACGTAACTGTCACCGGGGGAGCCTAACCCGCAGCTCCGCGGCAACGGCGCGGAGCCCCCGCCCCCGCGGAGGACGGGCCCGGCGCCGGGCCCGTCCGCCTCACACCGGTCCGGCCACCACCGTCACCGGCTTGGCCAGCGGCACGCCCGAGCCGTCCCGGCGCGGGTCCTTCGGCGGCAGCTCGGCCGGTGCGCCCGTCGCGGTGGCGGCGCGGGCCGGAGTGGGGCCCGCCCAGGCCAGCAGCAGCCCGTCCTCGCCCCGCAGGAAGCGCTGGCAGCGCACCCCGCCCGTCGCCCGGCCCTTGCGCGGGAACTGCTCGAAGGGGGTGAGCTTCGCGGTGCCCTCGCCCGCGCCGTCCAGCGTGCCCTCGGAGCGGGCCACGGTGAGGACCACCGCGTCGACCGCCGGGTCCACCGCGGTGAAGGAGATCACCTTGGCGCCCTCCGCGAGCTTGATGCCCGCCATGCCGCCGGCCGGCCGGCCCTGCGGGCGCACCTGGCCCGCGGGGTAGCGCAGCAGCTGGGCGTCGTCGGTGATGAAGACCAGGTCCTCCTCGCCGGTGCGCAGCTCGACCGCGCCGACCACCGTGTCCCCGTCCCTGAGGCCGATGACCTCCAGGTCGTCCTTGTTGGCCGGGTAGTCCGGCACGACGCGCTTGACCACGCCCTGCTCCGTGCCGAGCGCGAGGCCCGGCGACGACTCGTCCAGCGTGGTCAGGCACAGCACCCGCTCGTCGTCCTCCAGCGAGACGAACTCGGCGAGCGGCGCGCCCCCGGCCAGCGTCAGCGGCCCGGTGGACTCCGGCAGCACCGGCAGGTCGATGACCGTCAGCCGCAGCAGCCGGCCGTGCGTGGTCACCGCCCCGATGTCGGCGCGGGCGGTGGTGGGCACCGCCGAGACGATCACGTCGTGCTTGGCGCGTTTGCCGCCGCCCCCGTCCCCGGCCGCGTCCGCCGTGGTGCGGGCCAGCAGCCCGGTGGAGGACAGCAGCACCCGGCACGGGTCGTCGGCGACCTCCAGCGGCACCGCGGCGACGGGCGCGCCGCCGGACTCCAGCAGCAGCGTGCGGCGCTCGGTGCCGTACTGCTTGGCCACCGCCGCCAGCTCGGCGGACACCAGCTTGCGCAGCTCCGCGTCGGACTCCAGGATCCGCGTCAGCTCGGCGATCTCCGCGTTCAGCCGGTCGCGTTCGGCCTCCAGCTCGATCCGGTCGAAGCGGGTCAGCCGGCGCAGCGGGGTGTCCAGGATGTACTGCGTCTGGATCTCCGACAGGCCGAAGCGCTCCATCAGGCGCTCCTTGGCCTGTGCGGCGTTCTCGCTGGCCCGGATGATCGCGATGACCTCGTCGATGTCGACGAGCGCCACCAGCAGGCCGTCCACCAGGTGCAGCCGGTCGCGGCGCTTGGTGCGGCGGAACTCGCTGCGCCGGCGCACCACCTCGAAGCGGTGGTCGACGTAGACCTGGAGCAGCTCGCGCAGGCCCAGGGTGAGCGGCTGGCCGTCGACGAGCGCCACGTTGTTGATGCCGAAGGAGTCCTCCATCGGCGTGAGCTTGTAGAGCTGCTCCAGCACGGCCTCGGGGTTGAAGCCGTTCTTGATCTCGATGACCAGCCGCAGGCCGTGCTCGCGGTCGGTGAGGTCCTTGACGTCGGCGATGCCCTGGAGCTTCTTCGCGCCGACCATGTCCTTGATCTTGGCGATGACCTTCTCGGGGCCGACGTTGAACGGCAGTTCGGTGACGACCAGGCCCTTGCGGCGCGCCGTGACGTCCTCGACGGTGACCGTCGCGCGGATGCGGAAGGTGCCGCGGCCGGTCTCGTACGCGTCGCGGATCCCGTCCAGGCCGATGATCCGGCCGCCGGTCGGCAGGTCGGGGCCCGGGACGTGGCGCATCAGCGCGTCCAGGTCGGCGTTGGGGTAGCGGATCAGGTGCCGGGCCGCGGCGACGATCTCGCCGAGGTTGTGCGGCGGCATGTTGGTGGCCATGCCGACCGCGATCCCGGACGAGCCGTTGACCAGCAGGTTCGGATACGCGGCCGGCAGGACCGCGGGCTCCTGCTCCTGGCCGTCGTAGTTGGGCGAGAAGTCGACGGTGTCCTCGTCGATCGACTCGACCATCAGCTGCGCCGGGCCGGACATCCGGGCCTCGGTGTAGCGCATGGCGGCCGGCATGTCGTCCAGCGAGCCGAAGTTGCCGTGCCCGTCGACCAGCGGGAGGCGCTGCGAGAAGGGCTGCGCCATCCGCACCATCGCGTCGTAGATGGACGCGTCGCCGTGCGGGTGCAGCTTGCCCATCACCTCGCCGACGACCCGGGCGCACTTGACGAAGCCGCGCTCGGGGCGCAGGCCCATCTCGTTCATCTGGTAGACGATGCGGCGGTGCACCGGCTTCATGCCGTCCCGGGCGTCGGGCAGGGCGCGCGCGTAGATGACCGAGTAGGCGTATTCGAGATACGACGCCTGCATCTCGTCCACGACGTCGATGTCGAGGATCCGCTCCTCGAAACCGTCGTCCGGCGGCGGGGTCTTCGTCGTGCGGCGGGCCATCTCGGCGGCGCTCCTTCGTCTGGTTCCTGCTGCACCGGTGGTTCTGCTGCACCGGACATCTGTTCGGCTGGACCGGGTGAACTGACGCGGACCATTGTGGACCGCGCCGCCGACAACGCCGACCACGGCCCGGCACGAGCGCGTCCGCGACCGGGAACTTCACCGCCCGCGCACTCGCTTGCCTAGAGTGGCAGCACTCTACGCAGTCAGCGGACAGACGCACGCGACCGGAAGGACAGCTTGCCCATGGGTCACACGGCCTCGCCGGAGGCACACTCCAGCGGCCTGACAGCCACCGAGCACCGCCTGGCGAACGGGTTGCGGGTGGTGCTCTCAGAGGACCACCTCACCCCGGTCGCGGCCGTCTGCCTCTGGTACGACGTCGGTTCGCGCCACGAGGTCAAGGGACGCACCGGCCTCGCCCACCTCTTCGAGCACCTGATGTTCCAGGGCTCGGGGAGCGTCAAGGGCAACGGCCACTTCGAACTGGTCCAGGGCGCGGGCGGCTCCCTCAACGGCACCACCAGCTTCGAGCGCACCAACTACTTCGAGACCATGCCCGCCCACCAGCTGGAACTGGCCCTGTGGCTGGAGGCCGACCGGATGGGCAGCCTGCTGACCGCACTGGACCAGGAGAGCCTGGACAACCAGCGGGACGTGGTCAAGAACGAGCGCCGCCAGCGGTACGACAACGTGCCCTACGGCACCGCGTTCGAGCGCCTCACCGCGCTCGCCTACCCCGACGGCCACCCGTACCACCACACCCCGATCGGCTCGATGGCCGACCTGGACGCGGCCTCGCTGGAGGACGCCCAGGCGTTCTTCCGCACGTATTACGCGCCCGGCAACGCGGTGCTCGCGGTCGTCGGCGACATCGACCCGGAGCAGACGCTCGCCTGGGTGGAGAAGTACTTCGGCACCATCCCCGCCCACGACGGCAAGCCGCAGCCGCGCGACGGCTCGCTGCCCGACGTGATGGGCGGTCAGCTGCGCGAGGTCGTCGAGGAGGACGTGCCCTCGCGCGCCCTGATGGCCGCCTACCGGCTGCCCGAGGACGGCACCCGTGCGGGTGACGCCGCCGATCTGGCGCTGACGGTGCTGGGCGGCGGGGAGTCCTCCCGGCTGCACAACCGGCTGGTGCGCCGCGACCGCACCGCCGTGACCGCGGGCTTCGGGCTGCTGCGGCTGGCCGGAGCGCCGTCGCTGGGGTGGCTGGACGTCAAGTCGTCCGGCGGCGCCGAGCTGGCCGCGATCGAGGCCGCGGTCGACGAGGAGCTGGCACGCTTCGCCGCCGAGGGCCCCACGCCCGAGGAGATGGAGCGGGCGCAGGCGCAGCTGGAGCGCGAGTGGCTGGACCGGCTGGCCACCGTCGGCGGCCGGGCCGACGAGCTGTGCCGCTTCGCCGTGCTGTTCGGCGACCCGCAGAAGGCGCTGACCGCGGTGCAACGTGTGCTGGAGGTCACCCCGGAGGAGGTCCGGGCGGTCGCCGCGGCCCGGCTGCGTCCCGACAACCGGGCGGTGCTGCTGTACGAGCCCACCGGCAAGGCGGCGCAGCAGGCCGCCGACGACGACGAGGCCGGGGAGCAGGACGCCGCCGCGGACGCCGGCACGGACCAGGAGGAGGGCGAGCTGTGAGCGACACCACCGCCGTCATGACGTTCCACCCGCAGCCGCAGGCCGGTGCGCCCAAGCCGTGGGCCTTCCCGGCCCCCGAGCGCGGCGCGCTCGGCAACGGGCTGACGCTGCTCACCAGCCACCGCCCCGGCCAGCAGGTCGTCGCGGTCGAGGTGCTGCTCGCGGCGCCGCTGGACGCAGAGCCGGAGGGCCTGGACGGTGTCGCGACCATCATGGCCAGGGCGCTGTCGGAGGGCACCGACGAGCACACCGCCGAGGAGTTCGCGGCCGAGTTGGAGCGCTGCGGCGCCACCCTGGACGCGCACGCCGACCACCCCGGGGTGCGGGTGTCGCTGGAGGTGCCCGCCTCCCGGCTGGACCGGGCGCTGTCGCTGTTGGCCCAGGCGCTGCGCGCGCCGGCCTTCGCCGAGGACGAGATCGAGCGGCTGGTCGCCAACCGGCTCGACGAGATCGAGCACGAGCTGGCCAACCCCGCGCGCCGCGCGGCCATGGAGCTGTCCAAGGAGCTCTTCCCGGCGGAGCTGCGCTGCTCCCGCCCGCGGCTGGGCACCGAGGAGACCGTCCGGCGGATCGACGCGGCGGCGGTGCGCGCCTTCTACACCGCGCACGTCCGGCCCGCGACGGCCACCGCGGTGGTGGTCGGCGACCTGACCGGTATCGACCTGCCCGCGCTGCTCGACGAGACGCTCGGCCGCTGGACGGGCGCGGCCGCGCAGCCGCGCCCGCGCCCGGTGATCACCGCGAACGACGCCGCCCGCGTCGTCATCGTGGACCGGCCCGGCTCGGTGCAGACCCAGATCCTCATCGGCCGCACCGGCCCCGACCGGCACGCCGCGGTGTGGCCGGCCCAGGTCATCGGCACCTACTGCCTGGGCGGCACCCTCACCTCGCGGCTGGACCGGGTGCTGCGCGAGGAGAAGGGCTACACCTACGGCGTGCGGGCCTTCGCGCAGGTGCTGCTGGCCTCCGCGGACGGGACCGGCGCGGCGCTGCTGGCGATCAACGGCTCGGTGGCCACCGAGGTCACCGGGCCCGCGCTGGCGGACGCCTGGCAGGTCGTCCGCACCCTCGCCGAGGGCGGACTGACCGACGACGAGCGGGACGTCGCGGTGCAGAACCTGGTGGGCGTGGCCCCGCTGCGCTACGAGACGGCCGCGGCCGTGGCCGGGACGCTCACCGACCAGGTCGAGCAGCAGCTGCCGGACGACTTCCAGGCGCATCTGTACGAGCGGCTGGCCGCGACCGGCACCGTCGAGGCGACCGCGGCCGTGGTCAGCGCCTTCCCGCTGGACCGCATGGTGGTGATCCTGGTCGGCGACGCCTCCGCCATCGCCGAGCCCGTGCGCGAGCTGGGCATCGGACCGGTGCGCGTCACCAGCTGAGCCCCGCGGGAGACGCGGGCGCCCGCCGCCCGCGCGCCCCCGCGACCGCCGACGGACCCCGGCGCGCCCGTGCGCGCCGGGGTCCGCGCATATGCGCATACCACCGTAATTCCGGGGCCGCATTCCCCTTTCCCGGTGTGCTGGAATAGAGTCGCTGCACAATTCGGGGAAAGGACGTGGTCGGGCGATGCGGAATCGGACGTGAGCGGGTCGGAAGGCACCGCGCGGCGAATCTCTGCCGAGGTGGTGTGTACGGCGATACGCGACGACATCGTCGCCGGCTACTTCCCGCCGGGGAGCCGGCTGACCGAGGAACTGCTCGCACAGCGCTACGGCGTCTCGCGGGTGCCGGTGCGCGAGGCGCTGCGCACCCTGGAGTCCGAGGGCTTCGTCAGGACCCGCAAGCACGCCGGTGCGTCGGTCGCCGAGCCCACCGAGCAGGAGGCCGCCGACCTGCTGGAGATCCGCGGGCTGCTGGAGCCGCTGGGCGCCGCACGGGCGGCGCAGCGGCGCACCGACGCGCATCTGAAGGTGCTGCGCGGACTGGTGCGGCTGGGCCAGGAGCGGGCGGTGCAGGGGCAGGTGTCGGATCTGCCGTCGCTGAGCGGGTGGTTCCACGAGACCCTCGCGCAGGCCTCCGGCAGCCCGACGCTGGCCGCGCTGCTGATCCAGCTGCGGCACAAGATCTCCTGGGTCTACGCCGACGACGGGGCGGGGCGCGCCGCGGAGGCCTGGGAGGAGCACGCGGCGATCGTGGACGCGGTCGCGCGCGGTGACGCCGAGCGGGCCCGCAGGCTCGCCGCGGTCCATCTGGAGCACGCCGCGGCGGTGAGAACCCTGAAACACCGTGTAAACGCGGGGCGCCGCCGCAATTAACAATCGCACCGTATACAAGAGTGCGTGATTATCGTCCGGGGTATCGCCGCGGGCGGTCGCAGAAAAGGCGTGAGGCGGGCGTGAAAAAGCGGGCCCGGCAATCCTGGTGGATTGCGGGACCCGCTGGTTCCGGCGTGCGCGCAATTGCTCGCGCGCGGCGGAAAGCCGTGCGGCGCCACGTCATGGCGCCCGAGGCGTCAGACGGTCTCGGGAAGCTCTTCCAGGCCTTCGGCGACCAGCTTGGCCAGCCGGTCGAGCGCGGCCTCGGCGCCCTCGGCCTCGGAGGCCAGCACGATCTCCTCGCCGCCCTTCGCGCCCAGGCTCAGCACCGCGAGCATCGAGGCGGCGTTGACCGGGCCGCCGCCCTGCCTGGCGATGGTGACCGGCACCCCGGCGGCGGTCGCCGCGCGGACGAAGATGGACGCCGGGCGGGCGTGCAGGCCCTCCGCCCAGCCGACGTTGACGCGGCGCTCAACCATGGTGTTGCCCTTCGGTGTGTGTGTCAGGTCGTGCAAGTTGTCTAGACCATTTTTGCACGACGCGGGCGCAACCCGGGCACCCGGCCGGTGAGCCCAGGGTCCCGCGTGCGCCTGCCGCCCGCCAGATGGCCACGCCGCATACGCTGGAGGCCATGACCGACCCGCAAGGCCCGGAAGAACCGCACGGCGCGCACGGCCCGCGAGACGCCCAGGGCCCGCGGGGAGCAGCGCCCCGGCCGTACCCCGTCCACTGGGAGGCCGACGTGGTGCTGCGGGACGGCGGCATCACCCATGTCCGGCCCATCGGCCCGGACGACGCGGGACGCCTGGTCGACTTCTACGAGAAGGTCTCCGACGAGTCGAAGTACTACCGCTTCTTCGCGCCCTACCCCCGGCTGTCCGACCGTGACGTGCACCGCTTCACGCACCACGACTACGACGACCGCGTGGGCCTGGCCGCCACCGTCGGCGGCGAGTTCATCGCGACCGTCCGCTACGACCGCACCGACGAGCACGGCCGGGCCGTGTCCGGTGCCGCCGGGACCCGGGCCGAGGTCGCCTTCCTGGTCCAGGACGCCCACCAGGGCCGCGGGGTCGCCTCCGCACTGCTGGAGCACATCGCCGCCGTCGCCCGCGAGCGCGGCATCCTGCACTTCACCGCGGACGTCCTGCCCGCCAACAGCAAGATGGTCAAGGTCTTCACCGACGCCGGCTACACCCAGCGGCGCAGCTTCGCCGACGGCGTCGTCCACCTCGACCTCGACCTGGAACCCACCGCCGAGTCCGTGCAGGTCATGCGCTCGCGCGAGCACCGCGCCGAGGCCCGCTCCATGCAGCGGCTGCTGCGCCCGGAGTCCGTCGCCGTGATCGGCGCCGGGCGGCGGCCCGGCGGGGTGGGGCGCACCCTGCTGCGCAACATCGCCGCCGGCGGCTTCACCGGCCGCCTGTACGCCGTCAACCACTCCTTCGCGCCGGACACCGACCTCGACGGGGTGCCCGGATTCCGCTCGGTGCGGGAGATCGCCGCGCGCGGCGAGAGCGTGGACGTCGCGGTGGTCGCGGTGCCCGCCGGGCAGGTGCCGCAGGCCGTCGCCGACTGCGGCGAGGCGGGTGTGCGCGGCCTGGTCGTGGTCGCGGCCGGCTACTCCGAGACCGGGCCCGAGGGCCGCGAGCGGCAGCGCGAACTGGTACGGCTGGTGCGCGGCCACGGCATGCGGCTCATCGGGCCGAACGCCTTCGGGGTGCTCAACACCGCGCCCTCCGTGCGGCTCAACGCCTCGCTCTCGCCGGCCATGCCGCACCAGGGGCGGCTGGGGCTCTTCACGCAGTCCGGGTCGATCGGCATCGCGCTGCTGTCCGGGCTGCACCGGCGCGGCGCCGGACCCTCCACCTTCGTCTCGGCCGGCAACCGCGCGGACGTCTCCGGCAACGACCTGCTCCAGTTCTGGCAGGACGACCCGGACACCGACGCCGTGCTGATGTACCTGGAGTCCTTCGGCAACCCCCGCAAGTTCAGCCGGCTCGCCCGCCGCACGGCCGCCGTCAAGCCCGTCGTGGTCGTCAAGGGCGCCCTGCACAGCGGCTCGGTGCCCGCCGGGCACGCGGTGCCCGTCGCGCGCATCCCCGACAGCACCGTGAGCGCGCTCTTCCGGCAGGCCGGTGTGATCCGCGTCGACACCGTCACCGAACTCCTCGACGCCGGGCTCCTGCTGGCCCTCCAGCCGCTCCCGGCGGGCGACCGGCTGGCGATCCTGGGCAACTCCGAATCCCTCGGCCTGCTCACCTACGACGCCGCGCTCACCGCGGGCCTGCGCCCCTCCATCCCGCTGGACCTCACCACCTCCGCCGCCCCCGCCGACTTCGCCGAGGCCCTGACCCGCGCGCTGGCCGACCCGGCGACCGACGCGGTCGTGGTCACCGCCATCCCGCGGGTCACCGCCGACGCCCTGCCGCCCACCGCCCCGCCGGGCGAGGCCGGGGCCCTGGACGGGGTGCCGGACGAGGGCGACGACCCGGCGCTCGCCGACGCGCTGCGCCGCGCCGCCGCCGGGGACAAGCCGGTCGTCGTGGTGCACCTGGCCCTGGAGACCTTCGCCGAACGCCTCGGCGCACCCGGCGGCGAGGGCGCGCGGCTGCCCGCCTACCGGGCACCGGACCGGGCCGTCGGCTCGCTCGCCGAGGCCGCCCGGTACGCCGTGTGGCGCGCGGGTTCGGCCGACCCGGGACGCGTCCCGGCCTTCGACGACATCCAGGAGGCCGCGGCCGCCGAGGACGTGCGCCGGCTGCTGCCGCCCGGCTCGCCGCCGCAGGGCGTGACCCTGGCCGACGCCGACGCGGCGGCCCTGCTCGCCCGCTACGGCGTCACCGTGCGCCGCGCGCTGCCCGCGCCGGACCCCGACGCGGCCGTCGCCGCCGCCGGGTCGATCGGCTACCCCGTCGCCCTCAAGGCCACCGCCCCGCACCTGCGGCACCGCCCGGACCTCGGCGGTGTCCGCCTGGACCTCGCCGACGAGGGCGACCTGCGGCGCGCGTACGAGGAGCTGACCGCGCGGCTGGGCGGGCCCGCGGAGCTGCGCCCCGTCGTCCAGGCGATGGCGCCGCGCGGAGTGGACACGGTGATCCGGGCCGGGGTGGACCCGGCCGCCGGGGCGGTGCTGTCCTTCGGGCTGGCCGGTCCGCCCTCCGAACTGCTCGGCGACCTCGCGCACCGGCTCGTCCCCGCGACCGACCGGGACGCCGCGGACCTGGTGCGCTCCATCAAGGCCGCGCCGCTGCTCTTCGGCTGGCGCGGCGCCGAACCGGTCGACACCGGCGCGCTGGAGGAGCTGCTGCTGCGGGTGTCGCTGCTGGCCGACGACCTGCCGGAGGTCGTCGCGGTGCGGCTGGACCCGGTGGTCGTCGCCCCGCACGGGCTGACCGTGCTGGCCGCGACCGTACGGCTCGCGCCGCCGCCCGCCCGGACCGACCTCGGCCCGCGGGCCCTGTCGCAGTACTGACGGCCGCCGCGCGGCACGGACCGGCGGCGGGCGCGCGCCGGGCACGCGACACCGCGGGGACCTGCAGGACCCCTAGGATGGACGTATGGCGAAGTCGGGGATCACCACGCAGGGACTGCGGACGGCGATCGAGCGCAGCGGGTACTACCCGGGGCTCGTGTCGGAGGCCGTGGAGGCCGCGGTCGGGCAGGAGCCCGTCACGTCGTACCTGGTGCACCAGGAGACCACGTTCGACGCGAACGAGGTGCGCCGGCATGTGACCGTGCTGGTGCTCACCGCGAGCCGCTTCATCGTCAGCCATACCGACGAGCAGGCCGCCGACGACTCCTCGCCCACGCCCTATGCCACGACGTCGACCGAGTCGGTCAAGATCGGCCGGATCTCCTCCGTCGTGGTCAGCCGGGTGGTGGCCAACCCGGAGGCGTACACCCCGGGCACGCTGCCGCGCGAGGTCGTGCTGACGATCGGCTGGGGCGCCGTCTCCCGGATCGACCTGGAACCGGCCGCGTGCGGGGATCCCAACTGCGAGGCGGACCACGGCTACACCGGCTCCTCCACCGCCGACGACCTGTCCCTGCGGGTCAGCGAGGCGGGCGACGGGCCCGACACCGTACGGCAGGCGCTCGCCTTCGCGCAGGCGCTCTCCGAGGCGACCGCGGCCGCCGCCTGATGGTCCAGCCCCTGCACGACGACGGGCTGCTCGACCCCCGCACCGCCCCCGTACCCGCCTACGGCAGCGCCGCGCTGTGCGACGTCGTCCCGGCCGCGGTCGCGGGGTTCGGCATCGACGGCATGCCGCGCACCGGGCTGCGGCTCGCCCCCGCCGACCGGGTGTGCGTCTTCCTCGTGGACGGGCTCGGCTGGGAGCTGATCACCCGGCACCCGGACGAGGCGCCCTACCTGAACGCGCTGCTGCCCAGTTCGCTGAACGGCACCGGCCGCCCGCTGACGGCCGGTTTCCCCGCCACCACCGCGACCTCGCTGGCCTCCGTCGGCACCGGCCTGCCGCCCGGCCGGCACGGCCTGGCGAGCTACATGACGCTCAACCCGGCGACCGGCGAGCTGATGAACCAGCTGCGCTGGCAGCCCTGGACCGCCCCGGCGGTCTGGCAGCCGCACCCCACCGTCTTCCGGCTCGCCGACGCCGCGGGCATCGCCACCTGCCAGGTGTCCTCGCCCGACTTCGCGCGCACCCCGCTCACCCAGGTCGCGCTGTCCGGCGGCACCTTCCACGGCCGGCTGACCGGCGAGGAGCGGATGGATCTGGCCGCCGACCGGCTCGCCGCCGCGGACCGCACGCTCGTCTACACGTACTACAGCGAGCTGGACGGCATGGGCCACCGGCACGGGGTGGACTCCGACGCCTGGCGCGGCCAGCTGATGACGGTCGACCGGCTGGTGCAGCGGCTCGCCGAGCAGCTGCCGCCGCGCTCGGTGCTCTACGTCACCGCCGACCACGGCATGACCGACATCCCCTTCGACGAGGAGTCGCGCATCGACGTCGACGAGGACTGGGAGCTGCGCGCCGGGGTCGGTCTGCTGGGCGGCGAGGGGCGTGCCCGGCACGTCTACGCGGTGCCGGGCGCGGCCGCCGACGTGCTCGCGGTGTGGCGCGAGGTGCTGGGCGACCGGATGTGGGTCGCGGGCCGCGACGAGGCGGTGGCGGCGGGCTGGTTCGGGCCGCACGTGGAGCCGCGGGTGCTGCCCAGGATCGGCGACGTGGTCGCCGTCGCCCGCGACGACATCGCGATCGTCGCGAGCCGCGGTGAGCCGGGGGAGACGAGGATGACCGGCCTGCACGGCTCGATGGTCCCCGCCGAGCAGCTCGTGCCGCTGCTCGAAGTCCGCACCTGAGCCCTCCCGCGTCCGCGCCCCCTGTCCTGTCCCTCCACCGAAAGGCCGCTGTCCCGCCATGTCCGAGCTGGTTTTCTTCTCCGGAACGATGGACTGCGGCAAGAGCACCCTCGCCCTGCAGATCGTCCACAACCGCGCCTCGCGCGGCCTGCAGGCGGTGATCTTCACCAAGGACGACCGGGCGGGCGAGGGCAAGCTGTCGTCGCGGCTCGGGCTGGTCACCGACGCCGTCGAGGCGGTGGACGGCATGGATCTCTACGCGCACCTGGTCGCCCTGATAAGCCGCGGCGGCCGCGCGGACTTCGTGGTCGTGGACGAGGCGCAGTTCCTGGCGCCGGAGCAGATCGACCAGCTCGCCCGCGCGGTCGACGAGCTGGACGTGGACGTCTACGCCTTCGGTATCGCGACCGACTTCCGCACCCGGCTCTTCCCCGGCTCCCAGCGGCTCATCGAACTCGCCGACCGCATCGAGGCGTTGCAGGTCGAGGCGCTGTGCTGGTGCGGTGCGCGGGCCACGCACAACGCCCGCACGGTCGGCGGGCAGATGGTCGTGGAGGGCGCCCAGGTGGTGGTCGGGGACGTCTCCCAGCAGGACGAGACGGGCTACGAGGTGCTGTGCCGCCGCCACCACCGGCGCCGGATGACCTCCGCGTCGGCGGGCGCCGCGGCCCTGGCGCCCGACGTGCTGCCGGTGCCGGGCGCCTGACGGCCGGTACGCGAAGGGCGCGGGCCCGGGGGACGGCCCCGGGCCCGCGCGTTCTTCCGGGGCCGGTCAGCCCGCGGCCGGGCCGAACTCGGCCTCGACCGTGCGGTCGGCCGTGACCGGGACGCTCAGCGCGTTGCCGTCGGCGGGCACGTCGGCCCCGTCCAGCGTCCAGCCGAGCAGCCGGTACCCGGCGGCCGGGACGGCGGTGACCGTCACCGTGTCGCCCTTCTCGTAGCGGCCCGGCTCGGTGGCGTTGCCGGTCACCGTGACCGTGCCGCCGGCCGCGGGTGAGGCGCTCGCGGTCACCGACTGCTGCACCATGGTGATCGCCATGATGTTGAACAGCTTCGCCGGACCGGTGTACGTCGTGCCGTTGTAGCGCATGACGTTCACCGCGCGGACGTCCGCGGACGGACCGGCCTTGACGGTGTAGCCGCCGTCACCGAGGTTGTCCGTGCCCAGGTTGAAGGCGCTGACCTGGCCGGACTCCACGGCCAGGCCGTCGTGCATGCCGTAGCCGAAGACGTCCAGGACCGTCAGGGCGCGGGCGCCCGCGACGTGCACCAGGTCGGTGTTCTTGCGGGTGACGCCGTCGATGGTCTGCGGGAAGAGGTTGCTCCCCAGGCCCCAGCCCGGCTGGTAGAAGCCGGTCCGGTTGACGGCATTGCCGTTGCTCAGGACACCGTCGATCGTGCCGTGGTCGTTGGCGCCGACCGTGATGCCCCGGTTGAGGAAGACACCGCCGACCTTGCGCACCGTGAAGCCGTCGCTGCGCTCCGAGGTGAGGTCGATGCCGTTCCAGGTGTTGGTCATCGTGACGTCGACGACGTAGGTGCCGCGCCCCGCCCCGCGGATGGCGTACGGGTAGGGGACGTAGCCGGTCGCCGGGTTGTTCTCCGGGTGGAAGACCCGCAGGCCGCGGACCCCGGCACCGTCGCCGGCCAGCGTGACGAGCGCGGTGGCGGTGGCGGGGGCCGAGGTGTTCCGGCCCTCGAAGGCGAAGAGCACGGTGCCGCCGCTGTCGCCGTCCTCGTCGCGGTTCGGCGAGGCCGCCGCGCCGCGCAGTTCGACGCCCGCCGGGACCTTCACATGGGTGCTGACGCGGTACCAGCCGGCCGGCAGGTAGACGGTGCCGCCGCCCTGCCTGCCCGCGGTGTCCAGCAGCTTCTGCAGCGGGCCGGTCGCGTCGGCCGCGGGCAGGTAGCCCGCGCCGTGCGGCACGCCGCTCGCGACGTACAGCGCCTGCCGCTTCGGGCCCGGGTCGGCGGTCGCGGCCGGAGCGGCCGGGACGGCGCCGGGCATCCGGACGACGGTGCCGGAGGCGGGGCCGTCCAGGGTGGTGCCGGTGAGCTTCACATAGCCGCCGGTGGTGTTGCGCACCGAGGCCGTGCTGCCCTGGAGGGTGCCGCCCGCGAAGGACATGCCCCAGCGGCTGTCGAGGTCGTCCACCTGGAGGGCGACGTCCGTGCGGACCACCGAGGTGCGCAGGAACGAGCCGGTGAAGGTGGCGCGCTGGCCCTTGACCGTCCGGATGCCGATGTGGAGGTCGGACAGCGAGATACCGGAGAACTGGTCCCATTCGAGGTCACCGAGCACCAGCCCGGTGGCGTTGGCCCGGGTCCAGCGGTCCAGGTCGGCCCGCTTCGGCGGCTGGTAGGCCGCCGGTGCCTTCGCCCAGTAGGCGTTGGAGAAGGTGACGTCGCTCCAGGTGCCGACGTCCGAGCCGTTGTACGCGGTCGCTCCGGCCGACAGCACGGTGCCCTTGACGTCGGCGACGGTCGCCGACTCGTGCACCTGGCCCTGCACCGCGGGACGCCCGCGGTCGTCGGCCTTCGTGGAGATGCCGATGCCCTGGTAGGAGTTGAGCATCGTGACGTGTGCGACGGTGCCCATCATGAAGTTGGCGTCGCTCTGCCAGGCCGAGCCCGGGATCTCGAACGTGTTGCCGTACGGGACCGGGTGGGCGGCGTTCTGGCGCGGGTAGTACGTGGTGACGCCCTGCACGGAGGCGCTGCCGCCGATCCGGAAGAGCACCGGGCCGTCCGCGCCGGACGGCAGATCGGCGCTGATCACGGTGCCGTACGAGCCCGAGCCGGTGTCCGGGTCACGCCGGTCGCCGCGCAGCGAGCAGAAGGCCGGGACCTCCACGGTGGTGGTGATCCGGTAGGTGCCCGCGCCCATCCACACCGTGCCGCCGCCCGCGTCCTGGCAGTCGTACAGCGCCCGCTGCACGGCGGCCGTCGCGTCCTTGCGGCCGGTGGCGTCGGCGCCGTAGGCACGGACGTCGAAGTCGGCGACCACCGGGTCGGGGGTGGGGTAGCGGGTGTGCACGAGCACCGGGTGCGGGGTGACGGCGTTGCGCCGGTGCACCTCCAGGTCGGCCAGCGCGACCTTGTTCGCGCCGGGTGCGTAGCCGGTCACCGCGAGCCGGACGTAGCGCGCGGTGGTGATCGGGAAGGCGGTGCTGGTCGCGGAGCCCGCGCCGGTGGCGCCGCTGCGGCCGACGGTGGTGAAGTGCCGGCCGTCGGTGCCGACCTGCACGGTGTAGTCCCAGCCGAAGGAGCCCTGCCAGGTGGCGAGCACCTGGTCGAAGCGCTGCGGCTTGCCCAGGTCCACCGTGAAGGTCTCGCCCTTTCCGGCGTCGCCGCTGGTCCAGGCGGTGCCGCCGTTGCCGTCGATGGCCGCGGCGGGGGAGGAGCCGGCCGCGGAGCTGGACGCGGTGGCGGTGCCCAGGTGCGCCAGGTCGGTGTTCACTGCCAGCGCGTGGAAGGCGTCGAGCGCCGCCTGCAGGGTGTGGAAGGCGGTACGGGCCTGCTCGTCCGTCACGCCGGTGCCCTCGGCGACCGTACGGGCCTGGTCCGCGGCCTGCTTCAGGGCCTCCTTGGCGCCCGCCGGGTACTGGCCGTCGCGGGTGCCCTCGCGGGCGGCGAGGTAGGCCAGGTCGGCCTGGGCGACGAGCTGCTTCAGGCCCGTCGTCGGGTCGAGGGTCTTCGGCAGCGCCGTCACCGTGACCCGGGCGACCTTGAGTTCGGCCGCGCTGCCGCCGGTCGTGATGCGGAAGTCGGAGCCGTTGGAGCGGTTGGTGAGGATCGCGTCGTCCAGCACGAAGGTGTGGGTCCTCCACGTCCCCGAGTCGCCGTAGGTGAACAGCGGCGACTGCTTGAACATCTGCGGGATGGTGTCGCCCGGGGAGTCGTACTCCAGCTGGATCCCGCCGCTGCCCTGGTCGTAGTAGTCGATGCTGACGGCCACCGGGTCCGTGGTGTCGTAGACCACGGTGTCGTCGGCGTTCATGTAGAAGAAGCCGGTCTCGGCGCCCGCGTGGCTGTGGTCGGTCTGCCAGTAGCCGCGGCCGTCCACGGTGCCGGTGACCAGGTGGGAGTCGTTGTCGCCCGCGCGCGGGTCGACACCGTGCGTCTCGACCGTGGGGCCGAGGTCCACCGACAGGCCCGCGGCGATCCGCACCCGGGCCACCGTGACGTCGGCCGGAGCGCCGCCGTCCGTACCGGAGATCCGCAGCTCGCGGCCCGCGGAGAAGTCGGCAGGGACGGTGAAGGCCGCGGTGGTGAAGTCACCGGACCCGGCCAGCGCGACACTGCCCAGCGCGTCCCCGGAGCCGGTGCCCCGGGTGAGCTGGAGGGTGCCGCTGCCGGTGTCCTGGTAGGTGACGGCGACGGTGAGCTGACCGGCCGTCACGGTGTCGGTGTAGTCCTGGTCGAGGTCGAACGCCAGGTATCCGGCGCCGTTCGCGACGTCGGTGCGCCAGTACGGCGTACCGTCCTGCGTCCCGGTCCGCAGCGCGGAGGCGTCGTCACCGGCGGTCGCGGTCAGGCCCAGGGTGAAGGGGTCGGGGCCGAGATCGGCGCCGACGCCCAGCGGGTAGAGGGTGGGCGCGGCGGCCCACGCCGGCAGCGAGGCCGGCAGCAGCAGCGCGGCCACGGTGAGCAGCAGCAGCGCGGGGGCGCGCAGCAGCGCCCGGAGCGGGGAACGTCTGGGTGGCACGGGGACAACCTCCGGAGGATCACGACAGGACGTACGGTCAGGGGTCGTGCGGATGGTGCGTGTGCGTGCGGTGCTGTTCTTGCCGGTGGTGCGGTGCGGGCCCGGTTCCGGGGCAGCCGGAACCGCCGGACCGGCGGACCGGCCCGGGGCGGGCCCGGACCGCGCCGCCCCCGTCGGCAGGGGGCGGCGCGGCCGTTCAGGGGTGGCGCGGGGTCAGGCCCGGCGCAGCCGGAGGGTCAGGATCTGGAAGGGCCGCAGCTCCAGCGGCAGTCCGCCGTCGGCGCCGGCCGCCACCGGCTCCAGCGGGTTCTCCAGCAGGTCGGTGACCTCGGCCCCGGCCAGGGCGAAGCCGGTGTGCAGCACACCGCGGGCGGCGCCGCCGCGCGACTCGTACAGCCGCACCACGACGTCGCCGCTGCGGTCGTCGGCGAGCTTGACCGTCTCCACGGTGATGTCCGGGTTGTCGACGGTGACGAGCGCGGGCCCGCCCGCCGGCGCCGCGCCCGCGGGGCGCAGCGGCAGGTTGAAGGCGTAGCCCGCGGCGACGGCGTCGCCGACCCCGGCGCCGACGACGAGCGCGTAGCCGAAGCTGTGCCGGCCGCGGTCGGCCTGCGGGTCGGGGCTGTGCGGGGAGCGCAGCAGCGACAGCCGCAGCGTGGTCGTGGTGCCGCCGTCCTCACGGGTGGTGCGGGACACGTCGTGGCCGTAGGTCGAGTCGTTGACGACCGCGGCGCCCCAGTTGTGCTCGCCGATGTGCACCCAGCGGTGCGCCCACAGCTCGAAGCGGGCCGCGTCCCAGCTCGTGTTCTCGTGCGTGGGGCGGCGGACGTGGCCGAACTGGATCTCCGCGCTCTCGGTCTCGGCGTGCACGTTGACCGGCCAGGCGGCCTTGAGCAGGGTGTCGCGCTCCTGCCAGTCGATGTCGGTCCTGACGGCCAGCCGGTCGCTGCCCGCCGTCAGCTCCAGGTGCTGCACCAGGTGCGAGTCGCCGAACGCGCGCTCCACCCGTACCGACGCCAGCAGCGGACCGGACTCGGCGATCTCGACGGACACCGCGTCGGTGAGGTCCCGGACGGTGTCGCGGTAGTAGCCGTCGATGTTCCAGGCGCTCCACAGGTTCGGGTCGTCCGGGTGCAGCTGGAGCAGGTTGCCCGCGGCGCCCGGCGCGATGGCCTCGCGGCGCGCCCGCAGGTCGTACGCCGAGCGCACCAGGCCCTGGGCGTCGACGACGACCCGCAGCACCCCGTTGTCGAGGGTGATCGTGCCGTCCTCGGCGACCGCGGTCACGGCCTGGGTACCGGCAGGGTCGACGGCCCGGCCGCTGCCCAGCGCGGGCGCCTCGACCAGCACGGCCTGCCGCCCGTCGGACAGCCGCTGGCCGCCCTCGGTGTGCATGCCCTCCGGCAGCAGCGCGACCTCGCGGCGCGCGTAGGGCCCGGCGTTGAAGAACGCCACCCCCTCGCCGCCGTCCAGCGCGGTGCCGATCACCTCGGCCAGCTCCGCCTGGAGTTCGCCGTGCACCTTCTCGGCCTCCTGGTGCACCCAGGCGATCGACGAGCCGGGCAGGATGTCGTGGAACTGGTGCAGCAGCACCCGCTGCCAGATCGACTCCAGCTTCTCGTACGGGTAGGGCGCCCCGCCCCGCACCGCCGCGGCCACCGACCACAGCTCGGCCTCGCGCAGCAGCGCCTCGGCGCGCCGGTTGCCGTGCTTGGTGCGGGCCTGGCTGGTGTACGTGCCGCGGTGGTTCTCCAGGTACAGCTCGCCGCGCCAGACCGGCAGCTTCTCGTACTCCGCGCGGGCGGCGGCGAAGAAGTCCTCCGGGTGGCCGACCTCGACGCGGGTGGAGCCCTCCAGGTCGCGCAGCCGCCGGGCCTTCTCCAGCATCTCGCGGGTGGGGCCGCCGCCGCCGTCACCGAAGCCGAACGGGGCCAGCGAGCGGGTCGCGGCGCCCTTGTCGGCGAAGTTGTTCTCGGCGTGCGCCAGTTCGGCGCCGGTCAGGCTCGCGTTGTAGGTGTCGACGGGCGGGAAGTGGGTGAAGATGCGGGTGCCGTCGATGCCCTCCCACGCGAAGGTGTGGTGCGGCAGCCGGTTGGTCTCGTTCCACGACAGCTTCTGGGTGAGGAACCACTTGGCCCCGGCGAGGGTGGCCAGCTGCGGGTAGGCGGCGGTGTAGCCGAAGGAGTCCGGCAGCCACACGCCCTCCTGCTCCAGGCCGAACTCCTCGGCGAAGAAGCGGCGGCCGAAGACCAGCTGCCGGGCCAGCGCCTCGCCGCCGGGCAGATTGCCGTCGGCCTCCACCCACATGCCGCCGACCGGCGCCCAGTTGCCCTCGGTGATCGCCTTCTTGATGCGCTCGAAGATCTCCGGGCGGCGCTCCTTGATCCACGCGTACTGCTGCGCGGACGAGCACGCGAAGACCAGCTCGGGGTATTCCTCGGCGAGCGTCGTCATGTTGGTGAAGGTGCGGGCGCACTTGCGCACCGTCTCCCGGATCGGCCACAGCCACGCCGAGTCGATGTGCGCGTGGCCGACCGCGGTGACGGTGTGCGCGGACGCGTATGCCGGGCGGGACAGCACGTCGGCGAGCCGGTCGCGGGCGGCCTGCGCGGTACCCGCGACGTCCCGCACGTCGACCGCGTCGATCGCGTGCGCCAGCGCGCGCAGGATCTCGTGCCGCCGTGAGCCGCCCACGGGCAGCTCGCGCATCAGCTCGTCGAGCACCTCCATGTCGTGCAGCAGGTGCCAGACGGTGTTCTCGCGCACCGCGATGTGCGCCTCGCGCAGCAGGTAGAGGTGCTCGGTGCCCGCGGTCTCCTTGGAGCCGAACCACGTCCCGACCGACTTCGCGCCCTCGATCATCGGGTTGGCGGCCAGCTCCACCAGCAACTCCACCGGCTCGCCGCCCGCGGCGGACTCGGCGAGCAGCACACTGCGGTGGTGCGGGTGCAGGCCCTGCAAGGGGGAGCCGGAGGCGTCGTGGGCGAAGCCCTCCGCCTGCCCGCCCGGCCCCTTGGTGGGGTCGAAGCCCAGGTCGAAGACGGCCTCGACGCGACGGCCCGCCCACTCCTGCGGGACGCGGCCGGTGGCCTTGAGCCAGCTGGTCGACCAGGGGCCGCCCCAGGTCTCGCCGATCGCCGTCGGCTCGTACGCGGCGGCCAGGGCGTCCGCCACCGGGACGGGTTCGCCCGGGACGTGCCAGACGGTCAGGTCCAGGTCCACCGGGTCGCGGTAGAGGGCGGGCCTGACCACCTGCGCGAGGAATTTGGTGATCCGCTCTTCGACGATATGCCGGTCGTCATGCACTGGTGTGCTCTTTCTGCTGGGGGTTTGCCGAGGGCCGGGGGAGGGTGCGGTCAGCGGCGGGAGGGGGATGCGTGCGACATCAGCTCTCTCCTTCGGTGGTACGCCAGGTGAGCCGGGGGACGAACCCCAGCAGATCGGTGCATGCCGTCGTGTCGAACAGGCTCGCGTGCCCCGTGACCGAGGGCGGTACGGGTACGCCGGGGTGGTGCGCCGCCATCAGCTCCGCCGAGGGCACGGCCGACGTGGTGTCGGCGGCGGTGACGTTGACGACGTGGCAGCCGGTCACGTCGCCCTCGACGGCGAGCCGGATCGCCCGCGCCGCGTCGTCCGTGTGCAGCCAGCCCCACAGGTCGTGCCGCTGCGCCGCGGGATCGGCCGCGCAGGTGGCCAGGAAGTCCGCGAGCCGGTCGCCGGTGCCGGTGAACGGGAAGCGCATGCACACCGCGTCCAGCCCCCAGCGCCGGTGCGCCGTCCGGGCGATCTCCTCCAGCACCACCTTGGACAGCCCGTACGGGTCGCGCACCAGGCTCGGGTGCCCCTCGTCCAGCGGCACGTAGGACGGCGAGACCGGCACCGGGGACCACGCGAGGCCGGCCGCCGCCATGCTGGAGGCGGCCACCACGCGGCGGACCCCGGAGCGGCCGGCCTCGTCGAACACCCGGTGCGCCGAGAGGCAGTTGGCGGCGAACATCGCGCTGTGGTCGGGCACGTTGGGGTGCGGGATCGCCCCCAGGTGGACGACCGCGTCCACGCCGTCCACGGCCTTGCTCACCAGGTCGGCGTCCTGCAGGTCGCCGGTGTGCACCCGCAGCGCGCGCGGCTCGTCCACCGGCAGCAGGTCGGTGAGCACCAGCTCGTGGCCGGCCGTGAGCAGCTCTTCGGTGACATGGCCGCCGATGTGGCCGGCGGCGCCGGTCACCAGGATCCGCATCAGCCCTTCACCGCCCCGACCAGGCCGTTGACGAAGTAGCGCTGCAGGGCCAGGAAGAGCAGGACCACCGGCACCACGACGATGAGCGCGCCGGCCATCAGGTTGTTGTAGTGCGGCACGTTCTCCGAGGCGAGGGTTTGCAGGCCCAGCGGCAGCGTGTAGGTGTTCGGGTCGTTGAGCGACACCCGGGTGAGCAGGTACTCGTTCCAGGTGGGGATCGCGGTGATCAGCGCCACCGTGATGAGCGCCGGGCGGGTCAGCGGCAGGTAGATGCGGGTGAAGATGTGGAACTCGTTCGCCCCGTCCACCCGCGCCGACTCGCGCAGCTCCTTCGGCACGGACGCGAAGGCACCGGTCATCAGCAGCACCGACAGCGGTGCGCCGCCGTTGACGAAGGGCAGCACCAGTCCCATGTGGGTGCCGAGGATGCCCATCTTGTTCTCCAGCAGCACGATCGGCAGCATCACCGTCACGCCGGGCACGAACAGCAGCGCGACGAACAGCTTCTGGAGCGCGCCGCGGCCGGGGAAGTCCAGCACCGCGAAGGCGTAGCCGGCGGCCGCGTAGACCACCAGCGTCAGCACCACGGTCAGCAGGGTGACTTCCAGGCTGTTCATGAAGTAGCGGAAGAAGTGCAGCTGGTTCCACGTGCTGGTGAGGGTGTCCAGCGTCGGGTGGTGCGGGATCAGATGGCCGCCGCGGACCACCTCGATCTGGTCCTTGAAGGCCGCCGACACCATCCACAGGAAGGGGTAGATGCTGATCACGCCGTAGAGCGCGAGCAGCACCCCGACCAGTACCCGGGCACTGACCCTGCGGGCGCGGGCCGCCGCGGCGCCGTCCTTGCGGTTTGCGTCTCCGCTGCCGCGGCCCGTCCCCGAGCCGAGGGAAATCGTTGTCATGTTTTGCTCCGCATGACTCGCAGGTTGATCAGCGCGATGACCAGCGCGGCGGCGAACAGCAGCCAGCCCAGCGCGCTCGCCAGGCCCAGCGTCGGCGCGAGGTCCTTGAGGAAGGCCAGCCGGTAGGCCTCCAGGCCCAGCACGTTGGTGTGGTCGCCGGGTCCGCCGTTGGTCATCACCAGGAAGGTCTGGAAGCCCTGCAGCGAGTCGCGCAGGTTGAGCAGCACCACGATCGAGGTGATCGGCCGCACCAGCGGCCACACCACCGAGACATTGGTGCGCCACCAGCCCGCGCCGTCGAGCTGCGCGGCCTCCAGCACGCTGCGGTCGATGCCCTGGAGCCCCGTCAGGTACAGCAGCATCGCGACCGGCACCGCGCCCCACACCGTGACGACGATCATCGTCGGCAGCGCGGTGTCCGGGTTGCCGAGCCAGCCCTGCGGCTGACTGAGCGAGCCCATGCCCAGACTGCTCAGCACGGTGTTGATCGCGCCGTCCGGCTGGAGGATGTACTGCCAGGCGAAGAACACCGCGACGCCGCTGGTCACGTACGGCACGAAGTAGACCGAGCGCAGCAGGCCCTGCATCCGCTTGGCGGAGTTGAGCAGCACCGCGAGCGGGAAGGACACCAGCACGGTCAGCAGCGGTACGAAGATCATCACGTAGAGCGTGTGCTTCGCGGCGTGGTGCAGCCGGGGGGCGTAGGCGGGGTTCTGCCAGAGCAGGTCCTTGTAGTTCTGCAGGCCCACCCAGTCCCAGTGCGGCGCGAAGCCGTTCCACCGGGCGAAGCTGAGCATGAAGCCGTAGCCCACCGTGTACAGGCCCATGACCGCGAAGAGGATCACGGCCGGGGCGACGAACAGATAACCGGAGAAGGCCTCGTAGGTGCGGCGGCGCATACGGCGGCCGCCCTCGGGGCCGGCCGCGTCCGCCGGCCGGGGGGCGCCCCGGCCGGCGGCGGCCGTCTCCGTCAGTACGGGACGGGGTGCGGTGCTCACTTGTTCGCCGTCGCCCAGAAGTTGTTGTTCAGCTTGGCCAGGGCCTTGCCGGTGGCGTCCACGCCCTTCTGCTTCAGCGGCGTGAGGTCGGCGAGGATCTCCGCCATCGAGTCCTGGTCGTAGCCCGGCGGCCGGAAGTCGGCGACGTTCGGGTCGTAGGTGTTCTCCGGGGTCCCCTCGAAGGCCTTGGTCATGTCGGCGAGGGTCGCGCCCATCACCGAGGCGGCGTCCGCGCCGAGTTCGGTGGAGGGCACCTCGGTGGCGTCCTTGGCGAACTTCGAGGCGACGTCGGGCTGGCCCAGGAACTTCATCCACTTGAGCGCGTTGTCAGGGTGCGCGCTGGTGGAGGTGACGGCCAGGCCGGTCAGGGCGAGCGGGGCGAGCGCCGGCTTGGGCACCGCGCCGGACTGCGGGCCGGGGAAGCCGAAGGCCATGACGTCGTCGGGGTTCATGCCGTTCTGCTGGAGGAAGGCCAGCGTGAAGGTGCCGCCGATGTCCCAGGCCGACTTGCCCTGGGCGAAGGCCTGGTCGGCCGCGTCGATGTCCAGGGTCTGGGTGCCGGGCATCCAGTACGGCTGCATCTTCGCGTAGTCGGCGAGCACCTTCTGGCCGTCGGGCGAGGCGAAGTCCGTGGCGGCGTCCTTGTTCCACAGCGCCTGGTACTTGTCCTTGCCCAGTTCGCCGAAGGCCAGCGGCTGGAGCGCCCAGGTCAGGCCGGTGGCCTTGACCTTCAGACCGAGGGAGACGCCGCCGTTCTTCGGGTCCTTGTCGGTCGTCGCCTTGAGGTCGGCGAGCCACTCCTCGTAGCTGGCCGGGGGCTTGGTGACGCCCGCCGCGGCCAGCATCTTCTTGTTGCCCATGATGATGCCGAAGGTGCCCGAGGTCAGCGGCACGCTGAAGCGCTGGCCCTCCTTGACGCCGTGCGACTTGGAGTCGGTGGGGACCGACTCCTTGTAGTGCGCGGGGGTCACCGTGCCGGAGGTCTGGACGCCCTTCTGGTACAGGCCGCTCCAGTCGCTGCCGACGTCCTTGGCGATGTCCTTGGTGATGCCGGTGGCACCGAGCGCGAAGTCCTCGCCGTCGGAGTGCACTTCCAGGACGTCGGGCAGGTCGTGCGTCTTGGCGGCGGCCTGCACCTTGGTGGTGTAGGCGTCGTCCGGGCCGTACGCCTGGACGTTCACCGTGATGCCGGTCTGCTTCTTGAACTCCGCCGCCGCGTTCTTCAGCGCCGCCACGTGGGACTGCTTGAAGGTCCACATGGTCAGCGACTTGGCGTCGCCGCCACCGGAGGAGCCGCCGCCGCACGCGGCGAGCGGGCTCATCGACAGGACGGCCGCCACCGCTCCCGCGGCAAGTCTCGTTTTCGGGGTAAAACGTGCGAATGGTGTGCGCATGGGCCCCTACCTAGGCTTCGGCCGTTCAGAAGACCGAATGACGTTGGAGTCCCTGAACTTAGGGTCGTGTTTGGTATAGCGTCAAGACGCGCGCTGAGGTGAGATGGGCACAGCGCGGCCGAGAGGCGTCGGCGCGGGGAGCGGAGGATCAGTGGAATCGGTGGCAGAAGCGGCGCGCGGACGGAAGCCGGAAGAGGTCAAGTCCGCGGCGCGCGTGCTGGAAGTGCTGGAGCTGCTCGGGGTGCAGGGAGCCCGCCTCTCACTGGCGGAGATGGCCGCGGCGATGTCCGTGCCGAAGAGCAGCCTGCATGCGATCCTGCGGACCATGGAGGCCCGCAGATGGGTCGACCTGGACGCGTCGGGCACGCGCTACGGCATCGGTCTGAAGGCGCTGCTGACGGGCACCGCCTACCTGGAGGGCGACGACGTCACGAGCCTGGCCGGGCCGGTGCTGGACGCGCTCGCCGAGGAGACCGGCGAGGCGGTGCACCTGGGCAGGCTGGATGGCACGCACGTCGTCTACCTGGCCAAACGCGAGTCCAGACATGCGCTACGGATGTACTCGGCGGTCGGCCGCCGACTGCCCGCGCACGCCACCGGGCTGGGCAAGGCGGTACTCTCGCAGCTCGATCCGGCCGAGGTGCAGCGCCGGCTGGACTGGCCGCTGGAGCGGCTGACCCCCAGCACGGTGACCGACCCCGACTCCTTCCTGGCCCAGCTCGCCGAGACCCGGCTGCGCGGCTGGGCGACCGACGACGGCGAGAACTCCGTCGACATCCGCTGTGTCGCGGTGCCGCTCGGCGGCGGCCAGGGCATGGACGCGATCAGCTGCTCCGCCCCCAAGAGCCGAATGGACGACGCCCGGCTGGAAGAGGTCGCGCAGGCCGTCACCGAGGCCGCGCACAGCCTCAGCACCCTGCTCAAACGCCTCGGCCAGCACTGACCGGCCGCCCCTCGGCCGCCCCCAGTCGCTCCCGGCACGCCCCGGCGTCCCCTCCGCGCCGCCGGTGCGTGCCGCGGCATGCCCTGCCGCCTCTCGCAGACCAACTCCCGCTGACCGCAGGGTTGTTGACGGGTGACCGGGTGGCGGCCGCGGACAGGCATTGACAACTGTCGACCGCCCTCCATACGTTCGGATGGCAGTACGACATTCTGCTATCTGTACGTGGGAGTCCCACATGGCATTGCCTGATGCCGGCACCGACAGCCATACCGGCACCGACCCCGGCCGTCCCGTCGTCCTCGCCCCCGCGCCCTGGGTCGAGGAGCGCGGAGCCGCCGTACGCATCACGGCCGTTCGCACGTTCCTGACGGCCCCGCACGGCTGTCCGCACCTCATCGTCCGGGTCGAGACCGACGACCCCGGACTCTACGGCCTCGGCTGTGCGAGCGACCCCCAGCGTACGCTGGCCGTCCGGTCGGTCCTCGACGACTACGTCGCCCCGATGCTGGTGGGGCGCGACCCCGACGACATCGAGGACATCCACCGGCTGCTGCTCAACAGCGGCTACTGGCGCGGCGGCTCCGTCACCGGCAACGCCCTCGGCGGTGTCGACGTCGCCCTGTGGGACCTGAAGGCCAAGCGCCTCGGGGTCCCGCTGCACTCGCTGTTCGGCGGCCGGGTCCGGGCCTTCGCCGAGGCCTACACGCACGTCGACGGCCAGGACGCCGCCGAGATCGCCGACAAGGTGCTGGCCGCCCGCGAGCGCGGCTACCGGCACGTCCGGATCCAGGCCGCGGTGCCCGGCGCCGACACCTACGGCACCGCGGGCGGCGGCGCGGCCGACCCGCAGGCGGTGCACGAGCGGCGCGTGCCGTGGGACAGCGCCGGCTACCTGCGGCACGTCCCGCCCGTCCTCACCCGGGTCCGCGAGCTGGTCGGCGACGACGTCGAGCTGCTGCACGACGTCCACGAGCGCCTCGACCCGCGGCAGGCCCGGGAGTTCCTGCGCCGTGTCGAGGACGCCCGGATGTACTTCGTGGAGGACCTCCTCGCCCCCGAGGACGCCGGCCACTTCAAGCGGCTGCACGACGCCTCGCCCGTCCCCCTCGCGGTCGGCGAACTCTTCCACGACCCGGCGCAGTTCACCGCGCTGCTCGCCGGACCCGACATCGACTTCGCCCGGATCAGGGTCCCCACGCTCGGCGGACTGACCCCGGCGCGCAAGATCGCGGCGATGTGCGAGCTGCGCGGGGTGCGCCTGGCGCCGCACGGCCCGGCCGACGTCAGCCCGGTCGCGCAGGCCGCGACCCTGGCCATGGACATCTCCAGCCACGCCTTCGGGGTGCAGGAGGCGGCCGTCTTCAAGCCGCCGGTGCACGAGGTCTTCCCGGGTACGGTCGTGGCGGAGGGCGGGGGCCTGCGCCCGCACGATACGCCCGGGCACGGCGTCGACTTCGACGAGGCCGCCGCACGCCGGTACCCGGTACCCGAACCGCTGGCCCACGACCGGTGGGCCCTGCTGCGCAACACCGATGGGAGCGTGCAACGCCCGTGACCGAATCCGTACGGAAGGCCCTTGTCGTCCGGGGCGGCTGGGAGGGGCACAGCCCGGTGGAGATCACCGGCCTCTTCCTGCCCTTCCTGGAGGAGAACGGCTTCGCCGTCGAGATCTCCGACTCGCTCGACGTCTACACCGACGAGGCCCTGCTGGCCGGTACCGACCTGGTCGTCCAGTGCTGGACCATGGGCGAGATCACTCCCGGGCAGAGCCGCGGCCTGTCCGCGGCGGTGCGCGCGGGCACCGGCTTCGCCGGCTGGCACGGCGGGGTCCTGGACTCCTTCCGCGGCGACCTGGACTACGCCCAGCTGACCGGCGGCCAGTTCCTCATGCACCCGGCCGGGTTCGTCGACTACACCGTCGAACTGGCGGACGGCGGCCACGAGATCACCGCGGGCCTGAAGGACTTCGCCGTCCACACCGAGCACTACTTCATGTCCACCGACCCGGCGAGCGAGGTGCTGGCCACCTCGGTCTTCCCGGCCGCCGGGGACCGCTCGCGGGACGTGGTCATGCCGCAGGTGTGGACCAGGACGCACGGCGGGGGACGGGTCTTCGTCTCCGCCATCGGCCACAAGGCCGACGACTTCGACGTGCCCGAGGTGCGGGCGATCACCGAGAGGGGACTTCTGTGGGCGAGCCGCTGAGGATAGGCATGGTCGGGGCCGGCAAGATCAGCGGCCAGTACCTCGACACCATCGCCCGGCTGGAGACCCTGCGGCTGACCGCCGTCACCGACCTCGACCCGGAGCGCGCGAAGGAGGCCGCCGCTTCGGCCGGCGCCGAGGTCGCGGGCGACGTCGCCGAACTGGTCGCGCGCGACGACGTGGACGCGGTGCTCAACCTGACGATCCCGGCCGTGCACGCCGAGGTCGCGCTCGCCGCGATCGCGGCGGGCAAGCACGTCTACGGCGAGAAGCCGCTGGCCGCGACCCGCGCGGAGGCCACCGCCGTCCTGGCCGCCGCGCGCACCGCGGGCGTACGGGTCGGCAGCGCGCCGGACACCGTGCTCGGCACCGGCACCCAGACCGCGCGCAAGGCGGTCGACGACGGGCTGATCGGCCGGCCCGTCGCCGCGACCGCCTTCATGACCACCGCGGGCCACGAGGCCTGGCACCCGGACCCGGAGTTCTACTACCGGCCGGGCGGCGGGCCGCTGCTGGACATGGGCCCGTACTACCTCTCGGCGCTGGTGCACCTGCTCGGCCCTGTCGTCCGGGCGACCGGCGCGGCCAGCACCCCGCGCGCCGAGCGGGAGATCGGCAGCGGGCCGCGGGCCGGGCAGCGCTTCCCGGTCGAGGTCGACACACACGTCACGGGCGTGCTGGAGCACGCGGGCGGCGCGCTGTCCACGCTGGTGATGAGCTTCGACATCCACGCCGCCCACCTGCCGCGGATCGAGGTGCACGGCACGCGGGGCTCGCTCGGGGTGCCGGACCCGAACGGCTTCGACGGCCCGGTGGAGCTGTTCACCGGCGGCGCGTGGCAGGAGCTGCCGGTCTCCGCGGGGCACCGTGGCGCCGGACGCGGCACCGGGCTCGCGGACCTCGCCGACGCCGTGGCCGGGGACCGCCCGCACCTGGCGTCGGGCGAACTCGCCGAGCACGTCCTGGACGTGATGCTCACCCTGCTGGACGCGGCGCACGAGGGCCGGTCGCTGCCGGTCGCCACCGCTTGCGAGCGCCCGGCGGCGGTGCCGCTCACGTAAGCCCGCCACCAGCGGCGGCACGGGCACGGAAGGCGGCGGAGGGACCGGTCATGGGGGCCGGTCCCTCCGCCGCCTTTTCGTCTGCACGATGTCATGTCAATTAATGTCCGAAGAATGCGCGGCGCGGCGGTTAATTCGCCTGACGTATACGTCTTCGCAGGTCACGACCAGCAGGAAAGCCGAAAGTGTCGTAAGCGTTGACTTGATAACACACATGGTTTTACATAGCGGTTACTGGCTGGACAGGAAGGGCTGCCCATGCATGACCGGACCACTTCCGGGGAAGAGCGCACGGCCGCCTTCCTCGCCGACAGGCTGCGCCCCGCGCTCTATCCGCAGCGGCTGCCCATGGATGTCGGCGCCTGGCACATCGCCGGCGAACCGGTGCCCGCCGAGGTGGCCCTGCGTGCCGACTACACCCCCTTCGCCGTGGGCGAGCCCTGGGGCCGCCCCTGGGCGACCAGCTGGTTCGACGTCCGCGCGACCGTGCCCGAGCGCTGGGCCGGGCGCCGCGTCGAGGCGCTCGTCGACCTCGGCTCCGAGGAGGGCGCCGGGGAGTACGGCGGCCGCGCCGAGGCCCTCGTCCACGACGCCCACGGCATCCCGCTGCAAGGCCTGCACCCCGGGCTCGGCGCGGTGCTGCTGCACCGCTCGGCGTCCGGCGGCGAGAGCGTCCGGCTGCTCGTCGAGGCCGCGGCCAACCCCCGCATCGAGGGCGGCAGCGGCGCCGGCACCCGCTACGGCGACCCCGTGACCGCCGGCGACACCCCGCTGTTCCGGCTGCGCCGGGCGGACCTGGCCATCCGCGACGAGGACGTCTGGCAGCTCGTCCACGACGTCGAGACACTGCTCGGCCTGATGCGCGCACTGCCCGCCGACGCCCCGCGGCGGTACGAGATCGCCGTCGGCCTGGAGCGCGCGGTCGCCGCCGTCGATCCGCGCGCGGTCGGCCGGACCGCGGCCCGCGCCCGCGGCGTCCTCGCCCCGCTGCTCGCCCGCCCGGCCCACGACTCCGCCCACCACCTGGACGCCGTCGGCCACGCCCACATCGACTCCGCCTGGCTGTGGCCGGTGCGCGAGACCGTGCGCAAGTGCGCCCGCACCTTCAGCACCATGGCCGCGCTCGCCGAGGAATACCCCGAGCTGATCGTCGCCGCCTCCGCCGCCCAGCACTACGCCTGGACCAAGGAGCACCACCCGCACGTCTTCGAGCGGATACGCAAGGCCGTCGCGCACGGCACCTGGGCGCCGGTCGGCGGCATGTGGGTCGAGGCCGACGCCGAACTGCCCGGCGGCGAGGCGCTGGTGCGGCAGTTCGTCTACGGGCGGCGCTTCTTCCGCGACGAGCTGGGCGTCGAGGCCGACGGGGTCTGGCTGCCCGACGCCTCCGGGGCCTCCGCCGCCTTCCCGCAGATCGCCGCGCTGTCCGGCGCCACCTGGTTCCTCAGCCGCCGCCCCGACCCGGGCTGCGGCCCCGCCCACCACACCTTCTGGTGGGAAGGCCTCGACGGCACCCGGCTGTTCACCCACCTCGCCCCCGGCGGACCCGAGGGCAGCGAGCTGACCGCCGGGGACACCGCGGACGCCGTCGCCGGCTTCGCCGAGAAGGGCCTGGCCACCCGCTCCCTGCTGCCCTTCGGCCGCAGCGACGGCGGGCCCGACCGCGCGATGCTGGAGCGCGCCCGCCGCCTCGCCGACCTCGACGGAGCCCCGCGCGTGACGCTCCGCCAGCCCGGCCACTTCTTCCGCGACGCCGCCGCCGAGTACGCCGCCCCCGCGGGCGCACCGGCCGGACCCGCCGGGGGAGAGTCCTGCGTGGCCGCCCCGGTGTGGCGCGGCGAGATCGACCTGACCCCGCACACCGGTGCGTACACCAGCCAGGCCCGCACCAAGCGCGGCAACCGGCGCAGCGAGGCGCTGCTGCACGAGGCCGAGCTGTGGTCGGCGACCGCCGCGGTACGGCTCGGCGTCAGCTACCCCTACCAGGAGCTGGAACGGCTGTGGAAGAAGGTGCTGCTCCAGCAGTGCCACGACATCCTGCCCGGCACCTCGATCGCCTGGGTGCACGAGGAGGCCGAGCAGACCCACCGCGACGTCCACCGCCGCCTCGACCGGCTCGTCCGGCGCGCGGCCGGCGACCCCGAGGGCACCCACGTGCTCAACTCCGCGCCGCACGCCCGCCGTGAGGTCGCCGTGCTCCCCGCCCCCGAGGCCGGGACCGGCACCTTCTACCCCACCGCGCAGCCGCTGCCCGACGGCAAGGTGGCCGTCCTGGCGCAGGCGCCCGCCCTCGGCGGCGGCCCCGCCGGACTCCCGCTCGACGGCACCGCCCCGGTCACCGTCACCCCCGCGGAGGACGGCGGGCACGTCCTGGACAACGGGCTGCTGCGGGTCCGTGTGGACGCCCACGGCCTGGTGCGCTCCGCGGTCGACCTGGCCACCGGGCGCGACGCCATCGCCCCCGGCGAGGCGGGCAACCTGCTCCAGCTGCACCGCGACGAGCCGGCCGGCTGGAGCGCGCTGCAGCTCGACCCCGGCTACCGCGCCACCCGCCGCGACCTCGACACCGCCGAGCGGGTCGAGGTGCGGGCGGCCGGACCGCTGCTCGCCGTCGTGCGGGTGACGCGCGGCACCGGCCGTTCCACCGTCGTCCAGGACCTCGCGCTGGGCGCGGGCAGCCGGGCGCTCGCGGTGGACACCGAGATCGACTGGCGCGAGCAGGACACCGTGCTCAAGGCCGCCTGGCCGCTCGACGTGCACGCCGAGAACACCCGCGCCGAGGTGCAGTTCGGGCACGTCACCCGCCCCACGCACGAGAACACCGCACAGGACGCCGCCCACCAGGAGGCCGCCGCCCAGCGCTGGATCCACGTCGGCGAGCACGGCTTCGGCGTCGCCCTGGCCGGTGACGCGGGCTACGGCTACGACGTCACCCGGCACACCCGCGCCGACGGCGGCACCACCACGGTCGTCCGCAGCACCCTGCTGCGCGCCCCGCACAGCCCCGACCCGCACGCCGACCGCGGTGTCCAGCACTTCCGGCACACCCTGCGCCCGGGGGCCGGGGTCGGCGACGCGGTCGCCGAGGGCTACGCGCTCGCGCTGCCGCTGCGGCCCGGTCCCGCGCTGCCGCAGGAACCGCTGGTCGGGGTGGACCACCCGGACGTGCTGGTCGAGACGGTCAAGCTGGCCGACGACCGCAGCGGAGACATCGTTGTCAGACTGTATGAATCGCGTGGTGGCCGCGCGCGTGCCACGCTTGCGGCCGGCTTCCCCGTCGCCGCCGTCCACGAAACCGACCTGCTGGAGTCCCCGCTGAGCCCCCGCCCGCACGCCGCCGACGGCGTACCGCTCACCCTGCGCCCCTTCCAGATCCTCACGCTGCGGCTGACCCCGGCCGCCGCGCAGGGGGTGGGCCGTGACTGAGGTCCGCACCGTCACCGCCGTCGCGGGGGAGCCGGGGGAGCAGGCGGACCCACGGTCCGGCAGCCGCGAGGTCCTGCGCGGGTGGGCCGCCGAGGGCGGGCCGCTCGCGGTCCGCGCCCGGGTGGTGCTGCTCGCCGAGGAGGGCGTGCGGGACGCCGAGATCGCCCGCCGCCTCGGCATCTCCCGGCAGACCGTCGGCACCTGGCGGCACCGCTGGCAGAGCGCCGGACTGCGCGGCCTCGAGCAGCGCCCGCGCACCGGACGGCCCGCCACCGTCGACGAGGCGGAGGTCGTCACCCGCGCGCTGCTCGCCCCCGGCGGCAGCGGCGCGGGCCGGGCCATCGCCCGCGAACTGGGCCTGTCGCACGCCACGGTGGCTGCCATCCGCCGCCGCTGGCGCCTCACCCCGGACGCCGCCGGGCCCGGCCCCGAGGTGCCGACCGTCCCGCCGCTGCCCGGCCCCGACGTGTGGGTGCTCGGCCTCTACGCCGACGCCCGCCGGGCGGTGCTGCTGGCCGGGACCCGCAGTCGCCCGGCCGCCGCGCCGGGCCCGGCCGCGACCGTGATCGGCGAGGACGTGCTGGCCGGGCTGGGCCGGGCGCTGGAGGAGCGGCGCCCCGCGGGCCGCGCCGCCGCCGCACCGCGGCAGCCCGGTCCGGACGGGCTCGCCGCCTTCCTCGCCGCCGCGGCCGGGCACCACCCGGACATCGCGCTGCACGCCGTCACGCTGTGGGACGACGCGGCCGTGCCGGACGTGCCGCCCACGGCGGCGCCGGGCGGGCCCAGCCGGCACCTGCTGCCGGCCCGCTCGTCCTGGCGCGGCTTCCTGCGCGCGATGGTCGCCCTGGACAGCACCAGCCACCCGGAGTCCTCGCGCCGCGTCTACCTCGACCTGATCGCCGCGCTCCAGCAGTCCGAGGGCCCGGTGGGCTGGCTGCGGGAGAGCGTCGCCGGGCACCTGCGCGCACCGCGGACGGCGGCCCCGGACGCCGCCGTTCTGGGAGCGGTCCCACGCCAGGTGTCCTCCAGCGGTGTCAACCAGATCGACCTGGGCTCGTTCAACGAGTGCGTGGTGATCGAGGCGGTGCGGCTGGCCGGCACCATCACCCGCGGCGAGATCGCGCACCGCACGGGCCTGACCCAGCAGTCCGTCTCCCGGATCGCCCGGTCGCTGCTGGACCGCGGCATCCTCGTCGAGGACGCGCAGCGCCGGGCGACCTCGGGCAAGCCGCGCACCCCGGTGCGGCTGTGCGGCAGCGCGGCGCACGCGCTGGGCCTGCACATCGATCCCGAGGTCATCACCGCGGTGGTCATCGACCTGGACGGCGCCCTCGTGTGCACCTGCACCCGGCCGGTCAGCGCCGACATCGACCCGGGCGACTTCGTCGCGCAGGTCGTCGCGCTGGGCCGGGAGGCGCTGGAGAAGGCGCGCGGCGCGGTGCGCGAGGACGGCTTCCTCGGTATCGGCGTCGCCGTGCCCGGCCCGGTCGACATCGCGTCGGGCACGGTGCTGGACCCGCCGCTGATGTCGGCGTGGAACGACCTGCCGCTGCTCTACCTGCTCCAGGACCACTTCCCCTGCCCGGTGATCATCGAGAAGGACTCGCTGGCCGCGGCGGCGGGGGAGCGGTGGATCGGCCGCGACCGCCGGGCACGCGACTTCGCGTACCTCTACCTCGGTACGGGGGTGGGCTCCGGCCTCTATCTCAACGGCGACATCTACCGCGGGGTGAGCGCCAACGCGGGGGAGTTCGGCCAGCTGTGCGCGGTCGCGCTGGGCCGGGTCGGCCCGGACGGCAAGCCCGAGCTGCTGCCGGAGTGCAATCCGCCGGTGTCCGTCCCCGAGGCCGCGGCGCGGCTGGGCCTGCGGGCGGCGGGCGGCGCCGACCTGCCGCCGCCGGGCGGCTCCTCGGCGGCCTACCGCGCGGTGGGACGGGCGGCGGCGGGCGGCGACCCGGCGGCGGTCGCCGCGCTGCGCGAGGTCGCGGGCGCGGTCGGGCGCGGCGCGCTGGGCCTGGTCGATCTGCTGGACATCGACCTGATCGTGCTGGGCGGCCCCTTCTTCACCGACGACACCGCGTCCTACTACCTGGACGAGATCCGCCGGGTGGTCAACGACTTCCCGCAGGCGCGCCGGCTGCGGCAGGTCGAGGTGGAGCCGTCGGTGCTCAGCGCGGAGGCCGCGGCGGTCGGCGCGGCCTCGACGATCTTCCACGCCACCTTCACCCCGCGGCTGCGCGGCCGGGACCGCCCCTGAGCGGTGCTGCCGGGCCCGTCACCACCGTGTCATTGCAAGAAACTTGCGCAATTTGCGTGATCCGGCATGCCATTTTCCAGCATTATTCATCGGATAATTTCGCGCATACGTCTTGACCTTGCATCAGAACTGGCCACACACTGCCCAGTTGTTACCGCACTGCCCGGACCTTTCTCCGGACTTGGACGAAAGTCGCGGAGCGGCCCGGGTCCCTGCTCGATGACGTACGGAGGCAGGATGGACCAGCGAAAGCGCCGGCGCGCGGGAGTCGCCGTCGCGTGCGCCCTGGCGTGCGCGGCCGCGTTGACCGCGGGGAGCGGCGCCGCGGCCGTGGCCGGCACCCCCCGCGCGACGGCCGCGGCCACCCCGATCTACCTGGACACCCACTACTCCTTCGAGGAGCGCGCCGCGGACCTGGTGTCCCGGATGACGCTCCAGGAGAAGGTCCAGCAGCTCAGCACGAACAACGCCCCCGCCATTCCGCGGCTCGGCGTCCAGCAGTACACCTACTGGAGCGAGGGCCAGCACGGCGTCAACCGGCTCGGCGCGGACACCGCGGCGGGCGGCCAGGGCGAGCTGAACCCGGCGGCGACCAGCTTCCCGGTCAACTTCGCGTCGTCGATGTCCTGGGACAAGGACCTGATGTACCAGGAGACCACGGCGATCTCCGACGAGATCCGCGGCTTCCTCGACAAGTCGCTGTTCGGCAAGGGGCAGAACAACCTCGGGCCCTCGGCCGACGACTACGGCTCGCTCACCTTCTGGGCGCCTACCGTCAACCTGGACCGCGACCCGCGCTGGGGCCGCACCGACGAGGCCTTCGGCGAGGACCCGTACTTCGTCGGCCAGATGGCGGGCCAGTTCATCGACGGCTACCAGGGCAACAACCAGGACGGCAGCTCCCCCACGGGCTACCTCAAGGTCGCCGCGACCGCCAAGCACTACGCCCTCAACAACGTCGAGGACAACCGCACCGGCATCAGCTCCGACGTGAGCGACACCGAGCTGCGCGACTACTACACCGCGCAGTTCCGCGACCTGATCGAGCAGGCGCACGTCGCGGGCCTCATGACGTCGTACAACGCGATCAACGGCACCCCGTCGGTCGCCGACACGTACACCACCGACGAGCTGGCCCGGCGCACCTTCGGCTTCGACGGCTACATCACCTCCGACTGCGGCGCCGTCGGCACCGGCTGGCGGCAGTTCCCCGGCGGCCACGACTGGGCGCCGCCCGGCTGGACCACCGACCACGCCGACAACCCCACCTGGACCGAGACCGCGACCGGCAAGAAGCTCTCCGGCCAGGCCGGCAGCCAGGCCTACGCGCTGCGCGCCGGCACCGACCTGAACTGCACCGGCGACGAGGCCACCACCGCGAACATCCAGGAGGCCATCGCCTCCGGCGCGCTCGGGGAGGGCGTCGTGGACACCGCGCTGGTGCAGGTCTTCAGCGTGCGGATGGCCACCGGCGAGTTCGACCCGGCGGGCTCGGTGCCGTACACGAAGATCACCAAGGACCAGGTGGAGAGCCCCGCGCACCAGGCGCTGGCCACCAAGGTCGCCGACAACTCGCTGGTGCTGCTGAAGAACGGGAAGCCGGCCGCCGCCAAGGCGCCGCTGCTGCCGGTGGACGTCACCAAGGCCAAGAAGGTCGTCGTCCTCGGCGACCTCGCCGACACCACCACCCTCGGCCTCTACTCCGGCAAGCCCACCCACACCACGACCCCGCTGCGCGGCGTGCTCAACGCGGTCCACTCGGTCGACCCGTACGCCTCGGTGGTCTACGACGCGGCCGGCACCTCCTCGACCGCGACCGGCCCGGCCGTGCTCAGCGACGCCACCAAGGACGCGATCAAGGCCGCCGACCTGGTCGTGGTCTTCGTCGGCACCACCCAGGCCAACGGCGACGAGGGCAACGACCGCGACAACCTCGCGATGCCCGGCAACTACCGCTCGCTCATCGACCAGACCGCCGCCCTCGGCAACGACAGGACGGCGCTGGTCATCCAGTCCGACGGCCCGGTCACGATTGACGACGTGCAGGACAAGGTCTCCTCGGTCCTCTTCAGCGGCTACAACGGCCAGGACCAGGGCACCGCGCTCGCCGACGTCCTCTTCGGGAAGCAGAATCCGTCGGCGCACCTCAACTTCACCTGGTACAAGGACGACTCGCAGCTCCCCGACAAGCAGAACTACGGCCTCACCCCGGCCGAGACCGGCGGACTCGGCCGCACCTACCAGTACTTCACCGGCGAGCCGACCTACCCCTTCGGCTACGGCCTGAGCTACACCACCTTCTCGTACAAGAACATCACCGCGAACAAGTCCTCGATCACCGCGGACGGCACCGTGAAGATCGGCGTGGACGTCACCAACACCGGGAAGACCCCCGGCGCGGCCGTCGCCCAGCTCTACGCCACCACGCCGTTCGACGTGCCCGGCATCGACATGCCGCAGCAGCGGCTCGCGGGCTTCGGCAAGACCAAGGTGCTCGGCCCCGGGAAGTCCCAGCACCTCACCTTCACCGTCGCGGCCGCCGACCTCGCGGTGTGGGACGCCGCCGCCTCCCGGCAGACCGTGCCCGCCGGCGGCTACCGCTTCTCCGTCGGCCCCGACTCCGCGCACCCCGCGGGCAGCACCAAGGTCAAGGTCACCGGCACCCTCACCCCGAAGGTGCAGACCGTCACCGTCCAGCCGGAGAACGTGGTGCTGGAGGCGGGCGCCACCTTCTCGCTCGCCGGGAAGAACCGGTGGATCAAGGACGACACCGACCACACCCGGGAGCAGCGCGACACCTCGATCACCGCCGACGGCGTCGTGGAGGCGGTCAACAACGACCAGTCCTTCGTGGACCTGACGAAGAGCAAGGTCCGCTACGCCAGCAGCGACCCGGCGGTCGCCTCGGTCGACGCGGACGGCACCGTGCACGCGGTCGCCGACGGCGTCGCGACCCTGTCGGCCACCGTCGGCGGCGTCACCGGCTCCGCGCCGATCGTCGTCCGCGACACGCTGACCCTCACCGCACCGCCCGTCGCCGCCGCGGGCAGCACCGTCACGGCGACGACCACGTACACCAACGGCAGCCCGCAGGCCGTGCAGAACGTGGCCGTGGGGCTCACCGTCCCGGACGGCTGGCAGGCCACCGCCGCCACCCCGGACGTCTTCGGTGAGGTCGGCCCCGGGCAGTCGGTCACCACCCGGTGGAACGTGACCGTCCCCGACGGGGCGAAGCCCGACAACCTCACGCTCGGCGCGACCGTCAGCACCCCGGGCGGCGACTACGGTGCCCAGGCCCCGGTCACCGTGCCGTACGCCTCCTTCGCCGCCGCCTTCGACAACTCCGGCATCAGCGACGACGCCAACACCAAGACCGGCAGCATCGACGCCGAGGGCGCCAGCTTCTCCCTCCAGGCGCTCGCCGCACAGGGCTGGACGGCGGGGAAGAGCACCGACCACGACGGGCTGTCCTTCCCCTGGCCCGCCACCGCGGGCACCGGCGAGCCCGACAACGTCGTGGCGGGCGGCCAGGCCGTCCAGATCACCGGCACCGGCAGCAAGCTCGGCTTCGTCGGCACCAGCACCTTCGGCTCCACCTCCGGCACCGGCGTGATCCTCTACACCGACGGCACGACCCAGACGTACGCGCTGGCGCTGTCGGACTGGTGGGCCGGATCACCCTCGCAGGGCAGCGACTTCGCCGCCAGCACGCCGTACCTGAACAACGGCGGCGGGCAGCAGACGCAGACCGTGCACATGTCCGCGGCGACCGTGGACCTGCTGCCGGGCAAGACCGTGCAGGCGATCACCCTGCCGGACGTCAGCAAGGGGCAGATCGACCACCAGGTCGGCATGCACCTGTTCTCGGTCGCGATCGGCGGCTGACCCGCCCGCGGCGCACACGGCGGCGGCCGCCCCGCCCGGGATCACCGGGCGGGGCGGCCGCCGCCGTACGCGTACGTCCCGCGGTCAGGAGGAGGAGCTGAAGGCCGAGTCGAAGGACGCGGCCGGCGGCTCGATCGCGGCCAGCGCCCGCACGTGCGCGAGGGCCTGCGGGGCGCCCAGGGTGCGGTCCATGCCGGCGTCCTCCCACTCGACGGAGATCGGTCCCGCGTAGCCGATGCTGTTGAGCATCCGGAAGACCGGCTCCCACGGCACGTCGCCGTGCCCGGTGGAGACGAAGTCCCAGCCGCGCCGCGGGTCGCCCCACGGCAGGTGCGAGCCGAGGCGGCCGTTCCGCCCGTTCAGCTGCTTGACGGACTCCTTGCAGTCGACGTGGTAGATGCGGTCCTTGAAGTCCCACAGGAAGCCGACCGGGTCGAGGTCCTGCCACACGAAGTGGCTCGGGTCGAAGTTCAGCCCGAAGGCGGGGCGGTGGCCGATCGCCTCCAGCGTCCGCACGGTGGTGTGGTAGTCGTACGCGATCTCGCTGGGGTGCACCTCGTGCGCGAAACGCACGCCGACCTCGTCGAAGACGTCCAGGATCGGGTTCCAGCGGTCGGCGAAGTCCTGGTAGCCGCGCTCGATCATCGACGGCGGCACGGGCGGGAACATCGCCACGGTGTGCCAGATCGACGAACCGGTGAAGCCCACGACCGTGTCCACCCCGAAGGCCGCCGCGGCGCGCGCGGTGTTCTTGATCTCCTCCGCCGCCCGCTGTCGCACGCCCTCGGGCTCCCCGTCGCCCCAGATGCGGGCCGGCAGGATGCCCTGGTGCCGCTCGTCGATCGGGTGGTCGCACACCGCCTGGCCGGTCAGGTGGCAGGAGATCGTCCAGCACTTGAGGCCGTGCTTGTCGAGGGTGTCGCGCAGCCGCGGCAGGTAGCCGTCGTCGCTGAGCGCCGCCTCGACGTCGAAGTGGTCGCCCCAGCAGGCGATCTCCAGGCCGTCGTAGCCCCACTGCGAGGCCAGCCGGCACACCTCGGTGAAGGGCAGGTCGGCGAACTGGCCGGTGAAGAGCGTGACGGGTCGTGCCATGGTGCGTCCTCCTGGGACAGGTGGGCGGGGGTACGGTCGGGAGGTGCGGGTGTGGGTGCGGGTGTCAGGACGCCGCCGGGGGGCCCTGGACGGGGATGTGCACGCCCAGCGCGGCCGCGCTGGACTCGACGGCGGACAGCACCTTCTGCACCTGCAGGCCGTCCGCGAAGGACGGCTTCGGGTCGCGGCCCTCGGCGATCGCCGTCACGAAGTCCGACACCTGGTGGGTGAAGGTGTGCTCGTAGCCGATCAGGTGGCCGGGCGGCCACCAGGCGTGCAGGTAGGGGTGGGTGTCCTCGGTCACCAGGATGCGGCGGAAGCCCGCGGTCGCCGGGTCCTCCGAACGGTCGTGGAAGGACAGCTCGTTCATCGACTCCGCGTCGAAGGCCAGGCTGCCCGCCGAGCCGCTGATCTCGATCCGCATCGCGTTCTTGTGGCCGGTGGCGAAGCGCGTCGCCTCGAACACGCCGATCGCGCCGCCGTCGAAGCGCGCGGTGAACAGCGCCGCGTCGTCCACCGTCACCTGGCCGCGCTCGCTGCTCGCGGTGCCGGACAGGCCGCTGGAACTGGCCGGCAGCGGCCGCTCGGTCACGAACGTCTCCAGCACCGCGCCCACCGACGAGATCCGCTGGCCGGTCAGGTACTGCGCGACGTCGATACTGTGCGCGCCGAGATCGCCGAGCGCCCCCGAGCCCGCGCGGTCCTTGCGCAGCCGCCAGGCCAGCGGGAACTCGGGGTCGACGAGCCAGTCCTGGAGGTACTGCGCGCGCACCTGGTGGATCCGGCCCAGCCGGCCGTCCTCCACCAGCTGCCGGGCCAGCGCCAGCGCGGGCACCCGGCGGTAGTTGAAGGCGACCATCGAGCGCACGCCCTCGGCCGCCGCCTTGGCGGCCGCGACGGTCATCTCCTCGGCCTCCCGCACCGAGTTGGCCAGCGGCTTCTCGCACAGCACGTGCTTGCCCGCGGCCAGCGCGGCGAGCGCGATCTCCGCGTGGCTGTCACCGGGCGTGCAGATGTCCACCACGTCGATGTCCGGCCGGGCCACCAGCGCGCGCCAGTCCGTCTCGTACGACTGCCAGCCGTAGCGCTCGGCGGCCTGCTTGACACGGTCGGCCGACCGGCCGCACACCGCCGTCAGCTCGACCGGCCGCGGCAGGTCGAAGAAGCGGCCCGCGGTACGCCACGCGTGCGAGTGCGCCGCCCCCATGAACGCATGGCCCACCATGCCGATCCGCAGGGGCTGCGGGTCTGTCGTCGTCACGTGTGTCCTCCTCGGGCGGCGCACGGCCGGGAATCGTTATTCATCCGGGATCGACTGAAACTCAGCGAGTTGGGTAGAACAGTTCGCGAGTTTCTGCCTGAAGTTCGTCATAAGTCAAGGCTCTTGACCGGGCCTGACGCAAGAGGGCGCCGTGTTGCGAACCGATTACCCGCAGCACCGCGCCGGCACACCACGGGAGTCACGATCGACACACCAGTCAACCTGCGCGAGGTCGGACGGCTCCGGGTGCTGGAGGCGCTGCACGCCGCGCCGCGCATCAGCCGCCCCGAACTGGTACGGGTCACCGGGCTCTCCCGGGCCACCGTGTCCTCGCTCGTCGCCGACCTCATCACCGTCGGCCTCGTCACCGAGGAGGCCCACCGGGAGACGGCGGACGAGCCCGAACCGCGGCGCACCGGTCGCCCCGCCCAGACGCTGTCCCTGGTACCCAGCGCCGGGTACGCGATCGGCGCGGACATCGGCCACCAGCACGTCCGGGTCATCCTCAGCGACCTGTTCGGCACGGTGCTGTGGGAGCACTGGGTCGCCAAGGACGTCGACCGCGCCCCCGGCGAGACCCTCGACCTCGTCGCCGTTCTCGTCGGCCGCGCCCTCCAGGAGGCCGGCGTCGCCCGCGACCGGGTGCTCGGCATCGGCGCGGGCATCGCCTCGCCCGTCGAGAAGGGCAGCGGCGAACTCGGCGCCGAGGGCATCATGCCCGGCTGGGTCGGCCTGCACCTCACCGACGAACTGCGCGAGCGCACCGGGCTGCCCGTCCGCGTCACCAACGACGCCAACGCGGGTGCGCTGGCCGAGCTGATGTACGGCGCCGGACGGCAGGTCGACGACATGGTCTACGTCCGGCTGTCCGCCGGCATCGGCGCGGGGATCGTCAGCAACGGACGGCTGCTGCTCGGAGCGCGCGGCCTCGCGGGCGAGATCGGCCACCTGCCGCTCATCACCGACGGGCTCATCTGCCGCTGCGGCAACCGCGGCTGCCTGGAGACCGTCGCCAGCCCCGTCGCCATCGCCCGGCTGCTCAGCCAGAGTTGGGGCCGCCCGATCGCCCCGCGCGACCTGCTCGCCCTCATCAAGCAGCGCAACACCGGCGCGCTGCGGGCCGTCCGGGACGCCGGAGACGCCGTCGGCCGCGCCCTGGCCACCCTGGTCACGCTGCTCAACCCGCGGCTCGTCGTGGTCGGCGGCGACCTCGCCGCGGCCGGTGAGGACCTGCTCGAACCGCTCCGGGCCGGCATCGAGCGGCACACCCTGCCGTCCGCCGCCCGCGGCATCGAGATCGTCACCGGCGGCCTCGGCCCCGGCGCCGAGGTCCGCGGCGCGGCAGGCCTGGTCCTGACCGCCGCCCCGCAACTGCTGGCGTGAGGGGAATTCAGGGAAGGCCGACGAGCGAGAAGGGGGAGCCCTCGGGGTCGGACAGGGTCGCCGTCGGCCCGTGCGGGCCCGCGTGCGGGGCGGTCAGGATCCGGCCGCCCAGCCGCACGGCCAGATGGGCCGCGGCGTCCACGTCCGCGACCGCGAAGCTCGTCATCCAGTGCGCCCCGCGGTCGCGCGGCAGCGCGCGACCCAGCCCGCGGACCCCGGCGACCGCGTTGCCGCCCGTCACCAGCACCGCGCGGTCCTCGTCCTGGTCCCCGACGCGCTCCACGGTGAGGCCGAACACCACCTCGTAGAACTTCCCGACCGTCGAGGCCTCACGGGTCAGCAGCTCGCTCCAGCCGACACTGCCCGGCACCCCCGTGACGTCCGCGCCGCTGAACAGGCCGCCCTGCCAGATGCCGAAGACCGCGCCCGAGGGGTCCACCGCGATGGCCAGCCGGCCGTCCTCGCCCGCGTTCAGCGGCCCGATGCCCACCGTGCCGCCGCACTCGCGCACCCGCTCCGCCGCCGTGTCCACGTCGTCCGCCGCCAGCATCGTCGTCCACGACACCGGACGGTGCGGCTCCGACGACCCCTCGCCGATCCCGGCGACCCGCAGCCCGTCCTTCTCCGCCAGCGTGTACGAGCCCAGTTGCGGCGGGCCCGGCGTGAACTCCCAGCCGAACAGGGCCGCGTAGAACTCCCGCGTCCGGTCCGCCCGGTGCGCCATGAGACTGGCCCAGCAAGGAGTGCCCGGCGCCCGCCGGTGCCGTACCTCGGTGGTCATGCGAACGCTCTCCTCGTGGGCAGCCCGCTGCCTGCCCGGCTTTCCGCGGGAGCCGGCACCAGCGATCGTCGCACCCGGGGCGGCGGTACGCGGTCTGACCGCGCCGCAACGCGGTGCCGGGCCTCCACAATAGGCGTATGGATTTCCTGATCTCCGCCGGCGACCTCGCCGCCGCGCCCGTACCGCCGGTCCTGCTCGACGTGCGCTACACGATGGGCGGCCCGCCCGGACACGGCGAATACGCCAAGGGACACATCCCCGGGGCCCGTTACGTCGACCTGGACGCCGAACTCGCCGCGCCGCCCGGCGCCGGCGGCCGGCACCCACTGCCCGACACCGGGGAGTTCGGCGCCGCCATGCGCCGGGCCGGGGTCAGCGCCGACCGCGACGTCGTCGTCTACGACGACGGCAACGGCTGGGGACCCGCCCGCGCCTGGTGGCTGCTGCGCTGGACCGGCCACCACCGGGTCAAGGTCCTCGACGGCGGACTCGCCGCCTGGCGCGCCGCCGGGCAGCCGCTCTCCACGGAGGAACCCCCGCCGGGGGAGGGCGACTTCACGCCGAAGCCGGGCGGCATGCCCGTGCTCGACGCCGCCGGGGCCGCCGCGCTCGCCCGCAGCGGACTGCTGCTCGACGCCCGCGCCGGGGAGCGCTACCGGGGAGAGGTCGAGCCGATCGACCCGGTCGCCGGGCACATCCCGGGCGCCGTCAACGCCCCCACGACCGAGAACGTCACCCCCGAGGGCACGTTCCTGCCCGCCCAGGCCCTCGCCGCCCGCTTCACCGCGCTGGGGGCCGCGCCCGGCACGGAGGTCGGTGTCTACTGCGGGTCCGGCGTCTCCGCCGCGCAGGAGGTGCTGGCCCTCGCGGAGGCGGGGATCACCGCGGCGCTCTACCCCGGTTCCTGGAGCGAATGGACCGCGTCCGGCCTCCCCGTCGAAACGGGCCCCGGCCCCGTCTGACTCCTCCGCCCCGCGCGGCGAGCGTTCGCGCTTGCCGCGCCGGGCAACCCCCCGGGGCGCGGGGAACTGCGCGAGCAACCCACCACCGGCCGGTGGTCCGGATCGGACCGAAGAGACCCTTCGGGTCGGTGACGACCCCCGCCCCGGTGAGGGCTGAGCGCGCAGTTCTCCCCCAGAGCTTCGCCTGGGAGGTACCCCCACGCGCCCCTAAAAACGCTCGCCCCGCGCGGCAGCGGAAAACGCTCGCCCGGCGCGGCAGCGCGCAGCCCTACCTCCGTGCAGCGGCGGAATGCGCGCCCCGCGCGCAGGCGGGAAGCTCGGTCGGGCGCGGCGGCGGTCGAGGGGGGACCCGGCGGGGATTACTCCTGCTTCTTGCGGCGGCTGCCGAAGACGATCTCGTCCCAGCTCGGGACGGTCGCCCGGCGGCCCGGCCGGACGCCGTCCGCCTCGGCCTGGCGGTCGGTCGTCCCGATCAGCCGGTCGCGGTGCCCCGCGACTGCCCGCGGCATGAGGACGTCCGCGTACGCGGACCCCGCAGAGGCGGCCGGGGCGGCCGACTCCTGCTCGGCCTCGGCCGCGGGCTCCTGTGCGGGCGGTGCGTCCGGTGCCGTCGGGGGCGCCGGCACCACCATGTCGCCGCGGAAGCTCGGTACCGCCTCCAGCAGGCTCGTGAGTGAGTCCCGTTCGTCCGTCTCCGCCGAGGCGGCAGCGGCAGCAGCGGCGGCGGCCCCGCGTTCCTCGGCGCGCGCGGCAGCGCGGTCCGGCCGCTCGGGGCGGTCGGGCCGCTCCGGGCGCTCCAGCGCGCGGTCCATCGTGCGCTCGCGCGGCAGCCGGGCGATGCGCGGCACGAAGGGGAAGCTCGGCTCCTGCGCCTGGGAGGGCGGGTTCTCGCCGATCAGCGACCTGGCCTCGTCGTCGACGGCCTGCACCAGGCGGCGCGGCGGGTCGTACGTCCAGCTCGCGGAGTGCGGTTCGCCGGCGACGCGGTAGACCAGCAGCACTTCCCACGTGCCGTCGTCACGCCGCCAGGAGTCCCACAGCACGGTCTCCTTCTCGGCGCCGCGCATCAGCAGCCGTTCGGCCACCGCCTCGCCGAGCTGCGGGCCGGTGCTCTCGCCCTGCCGCCGGACGGGGGTCTTGCGGGCGCGTTCGGCCATGAAGGCGCGTTCGGCCAGCACGGGGCCCTCGAAGCGGCGGACCCGCTCCACGGGGATCCCGGCGAGCTGGGCGACCTCTTCCGCGGAGGCACCCGCGCGTATCCGCGCCTGGATGTCGCGGGGCCGCAGATGGCTCTCGACCTCGATCTCGATCTGGCCGAGCCGGGCCCGGTCGTTGCGCACGGCGGCGCGCAGCCGCTCGTCGATCGGGAGCGTGTATTCCGTGCTGTCGGCAGCCTTGAGCACCAGTCGTGTGCCGTCGTTGCTGACGGCCACGACGCGCAGTTCGGGCACGGTTACCTCCCGGATGGTGCCTGCCGACGTCGGGTGCGTCGCTGCTCCCGTTGGACGAGTGTGGCCTTCCCGGGTGCAGCGTGCCACAACCTTGCAGAGTTGCCCGGCGTGTCGTCCCTGTGTGGTGACACCCCGTTATGGGAAGGTGGACGATTGGCCACCCTGGGTGACCTTACGCCACGCAGCGGGGCGACTGCCGTCGCAGCTACCTCCCATCCGTCCGAGCGACCGGACGGGCACCGGGAGCACGGAATCGTCACGGTACTCCATTTGGGCCACCGCAGGGTGGCTGCCGCGCCGCCGATTGTGGTGCGCCGGGCGGGAGTTGGGTGACGCGTCTCACTCGCGGGAGTGAACGCCGCTGGATAAAAGGGGCGAAGTCCTACGAACCCAGCACCCGACGGAGGTAGTCGTTGCCGAAAAGCCGTCCGGGATCCAACTGGTCGCGCAATCCGGTGAACTCGGCGAACCGGGGGTAGACGGCGCGGAAATAGTCCGCGTCGCGGGTGTGCATCTTGCCCCAGTGCGGGCGGCCCTCCCGCTCCGTCATGATCCGCTCCACCGCGGTGAAGTACTCCTGGTACCGGCTGCCCCGGTACATGTGCACCGCGATGTAGGCGCTGTCGCGGCCGGACGCCGTGGAGAGCGTGATGTCGTCGGCGGGCGCGACGCGCACCTCCACGGGGAAGCTGATCCGGAAGTCGGACCGCTCCACCGTCGCCTTGAGCTCCCGGATCGCGTCGACCGCGGCCTCGCGCGGCACCGCGTACTCCATCTCCACGAAGCGCACCCGGCGCGGGCTGGTGAAGACCTTGTACGGGATGTCGGTGTACGTGCGGGCGGACAGCGCCCGGCTGGAGATCCGGGCGATGCCCGGGATGGTGCCGGGGGCGGCCCTGCCGAGCGCGCACGCGGCCTGGAAGACGCCGTTGGACAGCAGCTCGTCGTCGATCCAGCCGCGCACCGCGGGCAGCGGCGCGGCGGGCCCCTGGCTGCGGTTGTTGCGCTTGGTGTTGCAGTTGTCGGTGTGCGGGAACCAGTAGAACTCGAAGTGCTCGTTCCCGGTCGCGAGCTCCTCGAACTCCGCCATCACCCGGTCGAAGCGCATCGGCTCCTCGCGCGCGGTCAGCAGGAAGACCGGTTCCACCGCGAAGGTGACCGCGCTGACCACGCCGAGCGCGCCGAGCCCGACCCGCGCGGCCGCGAAGACCTCGGGCCGCTCGTCGGCGGAGCAGGTGAGCACCGAGCCGTCGGCGGTGACCAGCTCCAGCGCGGTGATCTGCGCGGCGATCGAGGCGGAGTCGCGGCCCGTGCCGTGGGTGCCGGTGCTGATCGCGCCGGCCACGGTCTGCTCCATGATGTCGCCCATGTTGGTCAGCGACAGGCCCTCGGCGGCGAGCGCCGCGTTGAGGTGCTTGAGCTGCACGCCCGCCTCGACCGTCACGGTGCCGGCGGCCGGGTCGACGGAGCGGATCGCGGTGAGCCCGTCGGGGCGGATCAGCACCCCGCCCGTCGCGGCGGCGGACGTGAAGGAGTGCCCGGAGCCGACCGCCTTGGCCGTCAGCCCGTCCTCGGCGGCCTTGCGCAGCACCGCGGCCAGCTCGTCGGGGGAGGCGGGCGCCACGCTGCGCACCGGGCGCGCTGCCACGTTCCCCGCCCAGTTACGCCACGTCGCCGTGCTTTTCGAGCGCGCCGAACGCGTCCCGCTCCTCGTCGCCGTCGTACTCACCGTGCACGTCCTCCCGCTCCGGCGCCGGCCGCAGCCGGCGGTACCCGAGTCCCGCCGCCGCCGCGGCGAGGAAAGCCGCGCCGGCGGGTACCGCGAATGCCGTCGAGGCGCCGTGCGCGTCGGTCACCCGACCGGCGAGCGCGGCCCCCAGGGACACCCCGACCGCCAGGCCCGTGGAGGTCCACGTGATGCCCTCGGTCAGGCGTGCCCGCGGCACGATCCGTTCGACCAGGCTCATCGTCGTCACCATGGTGGGGGCGATCGTGAGGCCGGAGACGAACAGCGCCATGGCCAGGAACACCAGGTTTCCGACCAGTAGTGGCGGGATCATACTCACCGCCATCAGGACGACGCCCAGCAGGAACCTCCCGCGGGCGCTCCCGCGCGGCTGCGCCAGCCCGAACACCACACCCGCCAGGCACGAGCCCAGCGCGTACGTGGCCAGCACCAGGCTGGCCAGCGCCTTGTGCCCGCGCTCGTCCGCGAACGCCAGCGTGATGACCTCGACGGCGCCGAACATCGCGCCCATCCCCGTGAAGACGACGACGAGCACCGGCATGCCCGGGGCCCGCAGCGCCGAGCCGCCCGCGTGGTGGGCGCGCGGATGCGGCCGCGGCTCGGTGCCGCGCTGCGCGGCCAGCAGCAGCACGCCGATGCCCAGGAAGGCGGCGGCCAGCAGCGGCCCCGCCTCGGCGAACCAGACCGTGCACAGGCCGACCGACAGGATCGGGCCGACGATGAAGACGATCTCGTCCACCACTGATTCGAACGAATAAGCGGTGTGGAGGAGTTCCGGGGCGTCCCGGTGGATGACCGACCAGCGTGCCCGCACCATCGCGCCCAGGCTCGGTGTCGCGCCCACCCCCGCCGCGCCCAGGAAGAACACCCAGTGCGGCGCCCCGGCCCGTACCCCCAGCAGCAGCACCGCGACCGACAGCACGGTGACGGCGGCGGCCGGGCGCAGCACCCGCGCCTGGCCGTAGCGGTCCACCAGTCGGGAGACCAGCGGGCCGATCGCCGCGCCGGACAGCGCGGTCGTCGCCGACAGCCCGCCCGCGAGCCCGTACTGGCCGGTCACCTGGGAGATCATCGTGACGATGCCGATGCCCAGCATGGACAGCGGCATCCGGCCTATCAGCCCCGCCGCGGAGAACGCCCGGCTGCCGGGGGCAGCGAAGATCGCAACGTAGGGGCTGGTCACGGCGGTGCTCCCGTAAGGACTGTGGATGGTCTATACAGCTTACGGAGCCGACCGGCCGGTGAACACCGCTTAACCGGCGCCGGGGCAGGTCGGGCGGCGGGGTCCCCGGGTGGCAGGATCGGAGCCATGCCAGAGCAGTCACCCACGCCCGACACCCCCGCGCCCGGGGCCGGCGCGCCGACCAGCGGTCCGGCGCCGTACGACGCCCTGCTGCTGCTGTCCTTCGGCGGCCCCGAGGGGCCCGACGACGTCGTGCCCTTCCTGGAGAACGTCACCCGCGGCCGGGGCATCCCCCGCGAGCGGCTGAAGGAGGTCGGCCGGCACTACTTCCTCTTCGGCGGCGTCAGCCCGATCAACGCGCAGAACCGCGAGCTGCTCGACGCGCTCCGCAAGGACTTCGCCGACCACGGCCTCGACCTGCCGGTCCACTGGGGCAACCGCAACTGGGCGCCCTACCTGACCGACACCCTGCGGGAGATGTCCGACGCCGGGCACCGCCGGGTCCTGGTCCTGGCCACCAGCGCCTACGCCTCCTACTCCGGCTGCCGGCAGTACCGCGAGAACCTCGCCGCGGCCCTGGCCACGCTCGACGCCGAGGGCCGCGCCGTGCCGCAGGTCGACAAGCTCCGGCACTACTTCAACCACCCCGGCTTCGTCGGCCCCATGGCCGACGCCACCCTCGCCGCGCTCGCCGAACTGCCGCCCGGGGTACGGGCCGGCGCCCGGCTGGCCTTCACCACCCACTCCATCCCCACCGCCGCGGCCGACACCTCCGGCCCCGTCGAGGACCACGGCGACGGCGGCGCCTACGTCGCCCAGCACCTGGACACCGCCCGGCTCGTCGCCGACGCGGTACGGGCCGCCGACGGCGTGGACCGCCCCTGGGAACTCGTCTACCAGTCGCGCAGCGGCGCCCCGACCATCCCCTGGCTGGAGCCCGACATCTGCGACCACCTGGAGCAGCAGCACGCCGACGGCGCCCCCGCCGTCGTGATGGTGCCCATCGGCTTCGTCTCCGACCACATGGAGGTGAAGTACGACCTGGACACCGAGGCCGCCGCCAAGGCCGCGGAACTCGGCCTGCCGGTCGCCCGCGCCGCCACCGTCGGCGCCGACCCGCGCTTCGCCGCGGCCGTGCGCGAACTGGTCCTGGAGCGGGCCGCCACCGAGCGCGGCCAGACCCCCGAGCGCTGCGCGCTCGGCGCGCTCGGCCCGAGCCACGACGTCTGCCCGCGCGGCTGCTGCCCCGCCCGGACGCCGCTGCCCGCCGCCGCGGGTCTGGACTGAGCCCGTGCCGCACCCGACCGCACCGGTCGCCGCGACCGGAGCCCCCGACCCGAGGAGCACGACGTGAGCACACCGCCACCGGACGGCAACGGCGCGCTGTACGCCGAACTGCTGGAGGTCGCCCTGGACGCCGCGCGCGCCGCCGGCGCGCTGCTGCGCGACGGCCGCCCCGCCGACCTGGGCGTCGCCGCGACCAAGAGCAGCCCCATCGACGTCGTCACCGAGATGGACATCGCGGCCGAGAAGCTCGTCGCCGACCGCATCGCCCGCTCCCGCCCCGACGACGGCATCCTCGGCGAGGAGGGCGCCAGCAGCCCCGGCAGCAGCGGGGTGCGCTGGATCGTCGACCCGCTTGACGGCACCGTCAACTACCTCTACGGCCTGCCGTCGTGGTCGGTCAGCATCGCCGCCGAACTGGACGGCGAGGTCGTCGTCGGCGTCGTCGAGGCGCCCATGCGCGGTGAGACCTACCAGGCCGTGCTCGGCGGCGGCGCCTTCGTCAACGGGGTGCGGGCGCGCTGCCGCCCGGCGCCGGAGATGGCGCAGGCGCTCGTCGCCACCGGCTTCGGCTACCTCACCGAGCGGCGCACCGCCCAGGCCGAGGTGGCCCGCCGGCTCATCCCGCAGGTCCGCGACATCCGGCGGGCCGGTTCTGCCGCGATCGACCTCGCCGACCTCGGCTGCGGGCGGCTGGACGCCTACTACGAGCGCGGCCTGAACCCCTGGGACCTCGCCGCGGGCGACCTCTTCGCGCGCGAGGCGGGCGCCCTCACCGGCGGCCGGCCGGGGGAGCGGCCCTCGGGCGAGCTGACCGTCGCCGCCCCCGCCGGGCTCTTCGAGCCGCTCCAGCGGCTGCTGGACGACCTGGGCGCCTGGCACGACTGACCCGGGCCCACCGGACCCCGCCGTGGCCGCCGGGCCGCCCGTACGGCTCCCAGGGCCCCGAGGACGCCGCGGGGCCGGGGGACCGGGGGGCCGGGGGCCCGGGGGCCCGGCCCCGGACATGCGAACGCCCCGGCTCCCTCCAGGGGCCGGGGCGTGCGGCTGGGGGTCAGGCGACCTTGGGCCGTACGTCCACGCCGTGCTCTGCCGCGAGCCGGCGCAGATCGTCCAGCTCTCCTTGCTCGACCTCGACGAGGAAGTCGTCGCCCGTCTCGCGAGCCCTGCGCAGATCGGACTCCGTGGTGTGTATGCGCTGCAGGATTCCGGTGGTGAACGCGTCCATGGCGCCCCCTCCTCGTCTCCGTTGACACGCGCTGCGTGTCAAGCCAGATGCCGCGCGTGACGACACGCGACGGGCGTGGTGGGTGGGTGTGCAGTCGTCCTCCCCGCCGTGCCCGCGGCGGAAACCTCGGCGACCCCCCGGAAATTCCACGGGTTCCGCACTTACCGCCGATTTACCGGTCCCCGGTGCAGGATGGACAAGAATCCACACAGCTCATGGAAGGAACAGCGCCTTGCGCGTACTGGTCGTCGAGGACGAGCAACTGCTCGCCGACGCGGTTGCCACCGGCCTGCGCCGCGAGGCGATGGCCGTCGACGTGGTCTACGACGGCGGTGCCGCCCTGGAGCGGATCGGCGTCAACGACTACGACGTGGTCGTCCTCGACCGCGACCTGCCCGTCGTCCACGGCGACGACGTGTGCCGCCAGATCGTCGAGCTGGGCCTGCCCACCCGGGTGCTCATGCTCACCGCGGCCGGCGACGTCAGCGAACGCGTGGAGGGACTGGAGCTCGGCGCCGACGACTACCTGCCCAAGCCCTTCGCCTTCACCGAGCTGACCGCCCGGGTGCGCGCCCTCGGCCGCCGTACGACGACGGCCCTGCCGCCCGTCCTGGAGCGCTCCGGTATCCGGCTCGACCCCAACCGCCGCGAGGTCACGCGGGACGGCAACGAGGTGCATCTGGCGCCCAAGGAGTTCGCCGTGCTGGAGGTGCTGATGCGCTCCGAGGGCTCGGTCGTCTCGGCGGAGCAGCTGCTGGAGAAGGCCTGGGACGAGAACACCGACCCGTTCACCAACGTCGTCCGGGTCACCGTGATGACGCTGCGCCGCAAGCTGGGCGAGCCGCCGGTGATCGTCACGGTGCCCGGCTCCGGCTACCGGATCTGATCGCGTGGCCACCGCTTCCTCCGCCTCCCCGACCCCGCCCGCCCCGCAGGCGCCGCCGCGTCCGCCGTGGGATCCGCAGCCCGCCGACCGGCCGCCGCCGTGGCTGCGGCCGACGATCCGGATACGCCTCACCGTGCTCTACGGCGGGATGTTCCTGATCGCGGGCGTGCTGCTGCTGTGGGTGATCTACCTGCTGGCGGCGCAGGCCATCAAGCAGGGCAGCGAGCTGCCCTTCAAGATCATCACGGGGACGTTCCAGCCGGTCAACTGCCCCAGCCTGCCCACGGGGGAGAACACCAACACCCGCGACTTCACCGCGGCGATCAACGTCTGCATGCAGCACCAGCGCGACGTGGCACTCAACACCATGTTCAAGCGCTCACTGCTGGCCCTGATCGGCCTGGCGGTCGTCGCCTTCGCCTTCGGCTACATGATGGCCGGGCGGGTGCTGGCCCCGCTGGGCCGCATCACCCGCACCGCCCGCAGCGTCGTCAGCTCCGACCTCAAGCGCCGTATCGAGCTGGAGGGCCCGGACGACGAACTGAAGGAGCTGGCCGACACCTTCGACGAGATGCTCGACCGGCTGGAGCGGTCCTTCGACGCCCAGCGCCGCTTCGTCGCGAACGCCTCGCACGAGCTGCGCACCCCGCTCGCGATCAACCGCACCCTGCTGGAGGTGCAGTTGTCCGACCCGGTGGCCTCCCCGGATCTCCAGCAGCTCGGCAAGACGCTGCTGGCCACCAACGAGCGCAGCGAGCAGCTCGTCGAGGGCCTGCTGCTGCTGGCCCGCAGCGACAACGAGATCATCGACCGCAAGCCGGTGGACCTGGCCGAGGCCGCCTCCCGGGCGCTGGACCAGGCCCGCGGCGAGGCGCAGGCCAAGGGCGTGCAGCTGCGCGCGGCCCTGTCGCCCGCGGTGGTGCAGGGCAACGGCGTGCTGCTGGAGCGCATCGCGCTGAACCTGGTGCAGAACGCGGTGCGCTACAACGTGCCCGACGACGGCTGGGTCGATCTGAGCACCGAGGTCGTGCACGGCCACGCGGTGCTGGTCGTGGTCAACACCGGGCCCGTCGTCCCGGCGTACGAGATCGACAACCTCTTCGAACCCTTCCGGCGGCTGCGCACCGAGCGCACGGGCAGCGACAAGGGCGTCGGGCTGGGCCTGTCCATCGCCCGCTCGGTCGCCCGGGCGCACGGCGGCGTCATCACCGCGGAGCCCCGTGAGGGCGGCGGACTGGTGATGCGGGTGGCGATCCCGGTCTGACCTGGGGCGGGGTGATGCCGCCCGGCGGGTGTGAAGCGTGTCACTCGGGTGATCACACAGTGTCGCGACATGCCCGATCGCTGTTCGCTTTGCGAGTAATTTTGCGGTCTGTGACGACCATGGGATGGTTGTGATCGATCGCACACACGATCTACCCAGTGCCTACACCCAGTGATCAAGACATTGGGGAAAAGACCGGAAAATCCATGTTTCCGCAGGTCATGATCACGGGAAGTACAGGTACTGGCGGCCGCGGCCGATACATTCCCGGCCACTGCCGACCATGATCGGCCACAGTCGTGATCACCTCTTCGGGGGTGCGGCTGGGTGTCGATTGAGTAACGGGCCTTGATGTGAGGCAAAATCTCCGCTTCAGGTCGGGCACAAGTCCGGCCTCCCGCGCGTTACGTGCGCTGGAGACACCGCAGACACCCACAGGGGGAGAGCGAAAATGGCTACTGATTACGACACCCCACGCAAGACCGACGATGACGTCAACGAGGACAGCATCGAAGAACTGAAGGCCCGGCGGAACGAGAAGACGACCTCCGCCGTCGACGTCGACGAGTTCGACCAGGCCGAATCCCTGGAGCTGCCCGGCGCCGACCTGTCCAACGAGGAGCTGTCGGTCCGCGTGCTGCCCCGCCAGGCGGACGAGTTCACCTGCATGAGCTGCTTCCTGGTCCACCACCGCAGCCAGCTCGCGTCGGAGAAGAACGGGAACCCGATCTGCCGCGACTGCGCGGCCTGATCCGGTGTCCGGCGCACCGACGGGCCGTGAGGGCGCCGAGCGAGGCCGTGCGGCCTCGCTCGCAGCCATGACCGCGCGCGGCCTCGGCCGCGGGGTCAGGTACGGCGTCCGGCACGGCGTGCGCGGTGTGCACGGCGTGCGCGGCGGAGCCCGCAGGAGCGGGAGCGCCGCGAGGGCCGGGATCGGATCGGTCGCGGAGCGGCTGATCGAGGTGGCACCCCGCATTCCGGTGCGGGACCTCGCTACCCTGCGCAGGCAGTTTCCCGGCCTCGGCCCCGACGAGATCGCCGACCGGCTGATCGCCGCCGCGGTGAGGGGCACGATGACGGTCGGCGCCGGTGTCGGCGCCGCCGCGATGCTGCCCAGCCCGCCGACCATGCCGGCCGAACTGGCCACCGAGACGCTCGGCGTCGCGGCCATCGAGTACAAGCTGATCGCCGAGCTGCACGAGGTCTACGGACTGCGCGTCCCCGGCGGTGCCCGCGAGCGGGCCACCGCCTATCTGTGGTCCTGGACCGAGCAGCGCGGCATCGACGTGCTGAAGCTGTCCACGGTCAACGTCGCCCTGGGCAGCAGCATGAAACGCAGCGTGCGCCAGCAGCTGCTGCGCCGCACCCTGCGCAACGCGCCGACACTGACCCCGTTCATGATCGGCGCGGCCGTCGGCGCGGTGGTCAACCGGCGCGACACCCGCAAGCTCGCCGAGCGGGTCCGCCGTGACCTGCAGGCGGCGCAGTTCCCGTGGCCCGAGGTGCCGGAGTCCGAGGCCGGCCCCGGCCCGTACCCCAGCCCGTGACGGCGTCCCCCGCCGTCCCCGCCCCCGCGCGCCCTCAGCGCGCCTCCGCGGCCCCCGGAGCGGGCTCGGGGCTCTCCGCCGCGGCCTGCTCCCGTACCGCCTCCCGTACCGCCTCCAGCGCCGCCGCCAGCCGCTGCGGGGAGCGCGTCGACAGGTAGACGTACGGCGTCGGGTCCGCCGGGTCGGTCACCTCGACGCGGACCGCGGTCGGCACGTACGAGCGCAGCAGCATGAAGGCCCGCGGATCGGCCTTGTACGTCCGCCACGCGACCGTCTCCTCGCGGTCCAGCACGGTCGCCTCACCGAGCGCGCCCACCGGGATGCGGGCCTTCCCGGCCACCAGCGAGCCCGCCACCACCCGGATCCGCGCCGACCCGTACGAGCTGACCGCCATGAGCGACAGCGCCGCGCCGACCACCAGCCCGGCCAGCAGCGGCAGCGGGCCGAAGGGGAGCAGGATCAGCGCCATCGCGACGCCCACGCCGACGGCGAGGAACCACCAGGAGCGCGGGACGGTGAGGCGTTCGTCGTAAGGCTGCATGCCACCAGACTGCCACGCGCGAATGTGCGTGCCCGCGCCGCCCGCTCGGCGGCCCCAGGAGGGTAGGGTCTCGGGCGTGAGTGCAGCCACGACACCTCCCGGCGCCCCGCGCGCCGGCCTGACACCCCCCGCCGACGCCGTCGCGCCGGTACGCCACCCCGACGCCCCGGCGCCGGGTGAGCTGCTGGGCGCGCACTACGACCACTGCTTCGGCTGCGGCGACGGCCAGCCGCACGGCCTGCACCTGGCGGCGCGGGCCGGCGAGGGCGTCACCCTGACCGCCGAGTTCACCGTGCAGCCCGCCCACCAGGGCGCTCCGGGCCTGGCGCACGGCGGGGTGCTGGTCTCGGCGCTGGACGAGACGCTGGGCGCGCTCGGCTGGATGCTGCGCGTCATCGCCGTGACCGGGCGGCTGGAGACGGACTTCCTGCGCCCGGTGCCGGTCGGCGCCACCCTCCACCTGTCGGCCCGCTGCACCGCGGTGTCCGGACGCAAGATCTACAGCTCGGCGGAGGGCCGGATCGGCGGCCCCGACGGGCCGCTCGCGGTGCGCGCCGACGCGCTCTTCGTCGAGGTCAAGCTGGAGCACTTCACCGACAACGGCCGGCCCGAGGAGATCCGGGCCGCGATGGCCGACCCGGACCAGGTCAAGGTCGCCCGCGCCTTCGAGGTGAACCCGTGACCCGGCCGCCCGTGGACGTGCTGCTGCGCCGCCTCGACGACTCCGTGCCGGTGCCCTCCTACGCGCACCCCGGCGACGCCGGGGTCGACCTCACCACCACCGAGCCCGCCGAGCTGGCGCCCGGCGAGCGGGCCGTGCTGCCGACCGGGATCGCACTCGCGCTGCCCGACGGCTACGCGGCCTTCGTGCACGCGCGCTCCGGACTGGCCGCGCGCTGCGGTGTGGCCATGGTGAATGCCCCGGGAACGGTCGATGCCGGGTACCGTGGAGAGATCAAGGTGATCGTCGTCAATCTCGACCCGCGCGAGTCCGTGCGGTTCGCCAAGGGCGACCGGATCGCCCAACTGGTCGTGCAGCAGGTCGAGCGGGTCCGCTTCCACGAGGTGGCGGAACTGCCCGGATCTGCCCGGGCCGCGGGGGGCTTCGGCTCCACGGGGGGTCATGCCGCGGGGGAAGCGCCCTCGGCTGACACGTCCAGATACGGATACGCATCGGTCGTAGCAGACCGGGAAGGACAGTGACCGTGTTCCGTCGTCGCAAGGAGCGCGAAGACGCCCTCGACGAGCTCGACGAGGCCGTCGAGGCCGACGAAGAGCCGGCCGAAGACACTGCCGGGTCGGACGACTCCGGGTACAACCTGCCGCCCGCGCCGCGGCCGGACGGCCCGTGGGACGTGAGCGAGACCAGCAGCCCGGCCGACGGCCGGGTCGACCTCGGCGGACTGTTCGTGCCCGGGGTCGAGGGCATGGAGCTGCGGGTCGAGGTCGCCGGCGAGTCGATCGTCGCCGCGACCGTGGTGCTGCGGGACAGCGCCGTCCAGCTCCAGGCCTTCGCCGCCCCCAAGTCCGAGGGGATCTGGGGCGAGGTGCGCGAGGAGATCGCCTCCGGGATCACCCAGCAGGGCGGTGTCGTCGACGAGGTCGAGGGTCCGCTGGGCTGGGAGCTGCGGGCCCAGGTGCCCGTGCCGCTGCCGGACGGGCGCAACGGCGTGCAGCTGGTGCGCTTCGTCGGCTGCGACGGGCCGCGCTGGTTCCTGCGCGGGGTCATCTCCGGGCAGGGCGCGGTGCAGCCGGAGGCCGCGGGCGTGCTGGAGTCGGTCTTCCGCGACACCGTCGTGGTGCGCGGCGAGTCGCCGATGGCGCCGCGCGACCCGATCGTCCTGAAGCTGCCCAACGACGCCCAGATGGTGCCGGACGGCGGCGCCGCGCCCGAGCCGCAGTCGCGGTTCGGCGACGGCATCGACCCGATGCGCCGCGGCCCGGAGATCACCGAGCTGCACTGACGCCGGGCGCTGCGCACCGAACGAGCGGTTCCCGCGGGTCCGGACCTGTACGTCAGGTCCGGACCCGCAGCCATGTGCCGGGCCGGGCGCGGAACACCCTGGTTCGCCCTGGAACCCTGCCGCAAATTTTTGCGTCAACCGGAAAATAAACTCCAGTTGATCGGAAGTATTGCACTGCGTCATCTCCGGGACTACCGTCGCCGCCGGGCGGCCGCTCGGCCACCCGCCGGGGGGCGGCACGGGGGTGGAACGGCGCATGGCGACGGACGTACGGCCTGGGCCGGTGCGCCGCGGAACAGGCGGCCCCGCCGCACCCGCGGCGGTGCGTGGCAGCACCCACCACCTCGCCGTTCTGATCGCCACCGCCCTCGCGATCCTGCTGTCCGCCACCGTCCTGTCGGCCCTCGCCGCGCTCGCGGACCGGTCCGTGCAGAACGCCGTCCAGCAGCGGCTGGCCACCGGCACCGACATCGGCGTCGACGTCCTCGGCCGCTACCGGGCGCAGGACCTCCCCGGCGGCGACAAGGCCGCCCGCGCCGCGCTCGACCGGGTCTTCGGCGGCGTGCCGCACCACACCTACACCGCGCTGCGCGCCCCGATCTCGCTGTCCTCCGAATACTCCCTGCTCCGCGCCGACGGCACGGTCAGCGGCGCGTCCTCCGTGGTCCTCGCCCTGCCCGACCCCGCGGCGCACGCCCGGCTCACCGCGGGCGCCTGGCCGCGGACTACCGCGGGCGGGCCGGGCGCCGCCCTGGAAGCCGTGCTCAGCCAGTCCGCCGCCGCCCAGGTCGGCCTGCGCGTCGGCGAGACCTTCCGGCTCCAGGTCGGCCCGGCCGGCGTCCTCCTGCGGCTCACCGGCACCTACGTCCCCGCGCCCGGAGAGCCCGGTGTCCTGGCCGGGCTCACCAGCTCCTACGGCACCACCGACGGCCTCGTCCTCGTCGCCCCCGGCGCCTTCACCGCGCGGCCCGCGCTCACCGCCGACGCGCTCGCCGCCTGGATCGGCACCCCCGACACCTCGCGGCTGAGCCTCGGCGCGATCGACCCGCTCCGCGACCGCGTGGCCGACTTCGCGGGCAGCGACACCGCGCTGTCGGTCTTCCAGGGCCGGACGCCCGCCATGAGCGACGTCTACACCGTCTCGCACCTGCCCGACGCGCTCGGCGCCCTGTCCGTGCCGATGGCCGTCGCCCGCGCCGGCATCTACATCCCCGCCGCCCTGCTCGCCGCGCTCGCCACCGCGGCCCTGGTGCTGACCGCCCGCCAGCTCGCCCAGGCACGCGCCGCGGAGGTCGCGCTCAAGGGCGCGCGCGGCGCCGGAACGCTCCGGCAGGTCGGCGCCGCGGCCGGGCAGTGGGCGCTGGTCGCGGTGCCCGCCGCGGTGGCCGCGCCCTTCCTGGCCGGACCCCTGCTCGCCGGGCTGCACCACGCCGGACTGCTGCACGGCGACCTGGCCGCCTCCGGCGCGACAGCCGTCGGCTGGGCCGCGGCCCTGCTGGCCCTCGCCGTGCACGGCGCCGCGGTGCTGGTCCCCACCGCCCGCACCGCCGCCGACCGCCGCGCGGGGATGCGGCTGCGGCTGCGCGGCGCCCGTGCCGCCGCCTTCCAGCGGGCCGGCACCGACCTGGTGCTCGCCGCGGTCGCCGTGGCCGGCTGGCTCGAACTGCGCCACTACCGCAGCCCGGTGGCCGGCGGCGGGCTCAGCGGCACCTCCGTCGACCCGGTGCTGGTCCTCACCCCCGTCCTGATGACCGCGGCCGCCACGCTGCTGAGCCTGCGCCTGCTGCCGCTCGCCGCCCCGTTCATCGACCGGGCCGCGCGCCGCGCCGCCGGCTTCGTCCTGCCGCTGGGCGGCTGGCAGGTCGGCCGCCGCGCCGCCCGGCACACCGGCCCCGCCCTGCTCATGACGCTCGCGCTCGCCGTCGGCTCGCTCGGCGTGACCGCGCTCGCGATCCTCGACCGCGGGGCGGACGACCAGGCCGCCTTCGGCGTCGGCGGCGACCTGCGGGTGGTCCCGCCGCTCCGGACCGTGGGGCAGGTGCCGCCCATCGGGCAGCGGCACGACGTCTACGCCGGTCTGCCCGGCATCGCCGCCGTCACCCCCGTCACCGGCCTGGGCGTCAGCCGCGGCGACCGGTCGCTGACCGTGGAGGGCCTGAACACCGCGGCGATCCTCGGGACCCAGACGTCCGGCACGTCCGGGCCCGTGCCCGCGCTGCGGCCCGACCTTACCGACCGCCCCGCCGCCGACCTGATCGCCGGCCTCGGCGCCACCGTCCCCGCCCACGGCTTCACCCTGCCCGGCCGCCCCACCGAACTGCCGCTCACCGTACGGCTGTCCGCGGGCGGCGCCGGACCCTACGTGCCGGTGGAGCTGACCCTCACCGTCGAGGACGCCGACGGGCTCCCCGACCACCTCACCACCTCGCTGCCGGTCACCGACGGCACGCCGTACACCGTGCGGCTGCCGCTCGGCTACCCCGGCCGCGCCCCCGCCGCCCGCCACTACCCGCTGCGCGTCGTCGGGCTCTCCTTCAGCATCCGCTTCCCGCACCAGCGCCGCCTGTACCACCTGCGGATCGACTCCGCCGCGGCCCCCGACGGCGCACTGTGGCGGGACCTGAGCAACCCGGTCTTCGACACGTCCGGATGCACCCCCGAGAGCGTCGGCGTCGAGTCCTCGGCCGGGCCGCACCTGTGCGCCAACGCGCCCGTGCCCGGCGCGCTCTTCTCCGGCACCTTCCGCGGCCCGGACCCCGCGGCGATGCCGCCGGAGTGGGACATGAGCCTCGGCCCCGTCGGGACGCACGCCCAGCCCGTCGTGCCCGCCCTCGCCGACGCCACGCTCCGGGCCACCGGCGAGTTCGGCACCGGGGCGGTCGTCTCCCTGGACGCCGGAGCCGGGGTGAACCTCACGGTGCGGATCATCGGCCAGATCACCGCCGTACCCGGCGTCGACCGCTCGGTCCCCCGGCTGCTCGTCGACTCGCGCGTGCTCGCCGCCGCCGTCGTCGCGACCGGCGGCGAACCGCCGCCCGACGACTTCTGGCTGCTGTCCGCCCGGCACGGCGACGCCACCGCCGCCGCGGCCGCGCTGCGCGCCGACCCCGCCGCAGGCACCGGCACCACCGTGGCGCAGGCCACCCGGCAGATCCGCGACGACCCGTTGCAGCGCGGCACCCGCGCCGCCCTCGTGCTCGCCCTGGTGCTCGCCCCGGCCTTCGCCGTCATCGGCTTCACCCTGCACACCGCGATGTCGGCCCGCTCGCGGCGCGGCGAGTTCGCGCTGCTGCGCGCCATCGGCGTCCGCAGACGCCAGCTGTCCGCGCTGCTGTGGACCGAGCAACTCGGCCTCGCGCTGCTCGCCGTCGTGGTCGGCAGCGCGCTCGGCGCCTTCCTCGCGGCCGTGATCACCCCGCTGGTCAGCGTGGACGCCACCGGGGCGCCGATCGTCCCGAGCCTGACCGTGGCGGTGCCCTGGCTGAAGGTCGCCGCGGTGGCCCTCGGCACGGCCCTGCTGATCGTTGCCGTGGTCACCGCCCTGGCCCGCGTCTTCGCCCGCGTCGACCTGGTCCGCGTCCTGCGCGCGGGTGACGACGGATGAAGCCGCCCCACGCGAGGCCGCCCGCGCCCGCCCGCCGAACCCACGGCGGCGGCCCGGCGGGCGGGACCCGGGGCGTCCGGGGTGCTGCCCGCCGCGCACAGGGCGCCCACGGGGCCCGCGGGTGCGGTCCGGCGGCGGGCGAGGTCCGGGGCGTTCATGGTGCCGGTGCCGGTGCCGGTTGCCGTGTCCCGTGCGCCCCCCGGGCCTGCGGTCGCGCGTCGCCGGGGGTGCCGGGCAGTGGCTGCCGTGGCCCGCGCGCCCGCCGGGTTCCCGGTTCCGGCCCGGCGGCCGGCGGGGTCCGGGGCGCTGTCCGTGCCGGGCAGTGGTGCGCGCGCGGGAGCAGCGGGTGGGGGACATGTCGGGGGCGAGCGGGGGGACGGGCATGAGCGGGTTCGGGGTGGTGCGCAGGCTGCGGCCGGGGAGCGGGGTACGGGATCCGGAGGTGCGGCGCGAGGCGCGGACGGAGGTGCCGCTGCTGGCGTGCCTGACCCTGGTCGTCGCGCTGCTCGCGCTCGTCACCGCGGCCGGGCCGCCGCTGCTCGACCGGTGGGCGGGCGACGCGCTGCGCAGCCGCTTCGCCGTGGCGCGGCAGAACGGTCCCGAGTTCCGGCACACCGTCGATCTCAAGCGCGACGACGCGGTCTCCGTTCCCGACCCGTCCCGCTCGGCTCTCGCGGACGACCTCCGGACGACCGGCGCGCAGCTGCTCACCGCGGCGAAGCCGCCGCTGCGCGCGATGCTGGTGCACGACTCGACCCGTATCGAGGTCCCCCTGCTGCGGACCAGCACGTCCGCGGGCACCCTGCGGCTCGGGCTGCTGTACGCGGACGACGCGCCGCCGCGCTCCGCGTACACCCAGGGCACCCCGCCCGGTCCGCCGACCGCGTCCTCGCCGATCCCGGTCGCCTTCTCCACCGCCGCCCGGGACGCCCTGCACCTGCGGGTGGGCCAGCGCTTCCACCTCTCCCGGGACATCGGCACCAACGACACCGACGCCGTCGTGAGCGGCTTCTTCGCGCCGCCGACCGGCTCCGCCGCCGCGCTCTGGCACGAGGAGGCGCTGCTCGCCCGGCCCACCCGCCCGGACGGCATGTGGCGCGCCCAGGGCGTGATCGCCGCGGGCTCGATCGACGCGCTCCAGCGGCTCGACCGCGGCTTCGGCGACCCCTTCACGGTGGAGTGGCGCGACTCGGTGCGGATGTCGCCCGAGCAGGCGACCCGGACGGCGACCCCGGCGGGCCTGCGCACGCTGCAGGACGCGACCGACAGCTTCACGGCGGCCGTCGCCGGCGTCTTCTGCCCCGGCGCCGACGACTACGAGGCCGCGCCCTGCAAGGTCGGGCGCCACCCCGCGTCCACGATCACCACCTCCGACAGCGTGTCCGCGCTGCTGGAACCCTTCGCGCGGGCCCGTGACCAGGCCCGCACGCTGGAGTCCTTCGCGCTCGCGGGGCTCGTGGCGGTCGGCCTGGCCACCGTCGTGGTCACCGCCCGGCTCGCCGTCCACCGCCGCGCGCGGGCACAGGCGCTGCAACGCGCCCGCGGCGCCTCCGCGACCGACCTCGCGCTGGTCCGGCTCGTCCAGACCGCCCCCGCCGCGCTGCTCGGCGCCGCGCTCGGTACCGGCGCCGCGGTCCTGGCCACGCCGGCGGGAGCGGGGCACGGCAGCCTGCTGCCCGGGATCCTGGTCGCCGCCGTCGCGTGGCTGGCGCTGCCGGTGCTCACGCTGGCCGCCGCCCGCGACCGCGGTGGCCGGGAGAGCCGTCCTCCGGCCGTGCGGCGGCTCGTCGTCGAGGGCACGGTGCTGCTGCTCGCGGCAGCGGGCGTGCTGATGCTGCGCGCCCACGGCGCCGGGGCGGGCGGGCTGGACGTGCAGCTCGCGGTGGTGCCCGCGCTGCTGGGGGCGGCCGCGGTGGTGCTGCTGGTACGGCTGTACCCGCTGCCGCTGCGGCTGGTGTCGCGGGCCGCGCGCGGGCGCCGCGGGACCGTGCCGCTGATCGCGTTCTCGCGTGCCGCCCGGGAGGCGCCCGGACACGCGCTGGCCCTGCTGGTGCTGGTCATGACGCTGTCCACGGCGGTCTTCGGCGGGCTGGTGTCCCGTACGGTCGCCGACGGCAGCCGGGCGGCGGCCGTGTGGAGCGCCGGGGCCGACGCGGTCGTGATCGGCGCGGGCCGGGACGGCACCGTGGACAGCGCCCTCAGCGGCGTCCAGGGCGTGCGCGGGGCCACCGTCGTGCGCAGCCTGGTCTGCCAGGTCACCAGCACGAAGGACGGCTCCCGCCACACCCTCACCCGGGTCGCGGGCGTGGATGCCGCCGTGCTCGCCCGGCAGGCCCCCGACTCCGCCGCCGCCCGCGCGCTCGCCGCCGCGGGCCTCGCGGGCAGGCCCGCGCCCGCGCCGACCGGGGACCGCTACGTCCTGCCCGCCCTGGCCAGCGCCGACTTCGCGGGCGGCACGGTCGGCGACACGTACACCACGACCCTGCGGCGCAGCACGGTCTCGATCCGCGTCGTGGGCCTGCTGCCGGACGCCGCCCGGCACGATCCGGCGCTCGGCCCGCTGCTGAGCGTCGAGCAGCAGGCCGGCGGGCGCGGCGAGAGCGCCGACAGCCGGACGGCGGCGGCCGTCGCCGGTCCGATGCTGCTGGTGGATTCCGCCGAGCTGCGCATGCTCGGCACCAGCGAGTACGACAACGCCGCCGTGCTGCTCTACGGCCCGCACCTGGACGGCGACGTCCTGCGCACCACGGGCCCGCAGATCACCGGTCCCACGGGCGAGGTCCGGGTCAAGGCCGACGAGCTGGCGTTCGCCGAGCACGACGGGCTGCTGCGCGGGGTGCGCCGCACCTACGCGGCCGCCACCGCGCTGGCCGTGGTGTTCGCGCTGGTGGCGCTGGTGCTGGAGCTGCTGCTCTCGGCGGGCGACCGCGGCCGCACCGCCTCCCGGCTGCGCACCCTGGGCCTGCCGACCCGTGGGATCGCAGCGCTGGATCTGCTGGAGCTGCTGCCGATGGCGCTCGCCGCGGCCGCCGGGGGAGTGGCGCTCGGCCTGCTGCTGCCCGGCATCCTGGGACCCGCGCTGACCCTGCGGGAGTTCACCGGGGGGCCGGTCGCGCCCGCGCTGCACACCGACTACGCCCTGACCGCGGGGCTCGGCGCGGGCCTGGCCGCCCTGGTGGCCGCCGCCGTCGCCGCCGAGACATGGGCGGGCCGCCGCCGCGGGCTGGGCGCGGTGCTGAGGCTGGGGGACGCGGTATGAGCGCCCGCCGCGCCCGCCGCGCCCCCCGCGCCCGCCGCGCCCCCCGCCCCGAGGCCCGTACCGCGGGCCGCCCCGCAGGACCGCACGACGACCACCGGGAGCCCGTATGACCGACCTCGCCACGCTCCAGGCCCGCGCCATGGCCTCCACCGCGCCCGCGCCCGACGAGGGGCTCATCGTCTGCGACAACCTCGTGCGGGTCTACCGCACGGAGGGCGTCGAGGTGCAGGCGCTCCAGGGGCTGGACCTGACCGTCGACGAGGGCGAGCTGCTGGCCGTCGTCGGGGCGTCCGGTTCGGGCAAGTCCACGCTGCTGGGCATCCTGTCCGGGCTCGACCTGCCGACCGCCGGGCGCGCCCGGGTCGCGGCGCACGACCTGCTGGCCATGAAGCGCCGGGAGCGGCTGGACTACCGGCGCAGCACGGTCGGCTTCGTGTGGCAGCAGACCGCCCGCAACCTGCTGCCCTACCTGACGGCGCGGGAGAACGTCGCCATGCCCATGGGCTACGCCCGGGTGCCGCGCTCCCGGCGCGCCGGGCGGGCCGTGGAGCTGCTGGACATGCTCGGCGTCGCCGACTGCCGCGACCGCCGTCCGGGCGAGCTGTCCGGCGGCCAGCAGCAGCGCGTCGCGATCGCCGTGGCCGCGGCCAACACCCCCCGGGTGCTCTTCGCCGACGAGCCCACCGGCGAGCTGGACACCGCCAGCGGCGAGGAGGTCTTCGCGGCCCTGCGCCGTACCAACGCCGAGCTGGGCGTAACGATCCTGATCGTTACCCACGACCCGGCCGTCTCGGAACAGGTCCGGCGTACGGTACGGATACGCGACGGCCGCACGGCGACCGAGGTGCTGCGCCCCGGGGCGGGCGGGGCCGACGGCGGCGGGCCGGGAGTCGCGGAGGAGTACGCCGTCCTGGACCGGGTGGGGCGGCTCCAGCTCCCGCGGGAGTACACCGAGCGCTACGGCCTGAGCCGCCGCGTCCGGCTCACCGCGGAGAACGACCACATCGGGGTGTGGCCCGACCGCGGCGCCGGAGATCCGGGCACGGCGGGCGACGAGGCCGGACAGCCGTCCGGCGGGGAGCAGCGGGGGCGGGACGACGGATGAGCGACCAGGAGGAAGGCGCGGGGATGGCCGAGCAGTCCGCGGCGGCGGTGGCGACGGTACCGGGAACCGGCGGGATGGTGGTGGTCGAGGACCTGCGCCGGACGTACGGCAGCGGCGAGACGGCCGTGCACGCGCTGCGCGGGGTGTCCTTCTCGGTGGGGCGCGGCGAGCTGGTCGCCCTCAAGGGCCGCTCCGGCTCGGGCAAGACCACCGTGCTCAACCTGGTGGGCGGCCTGGACTCGCCGGACGGCGGCCGGATATCCCTGGACGGCACCGACCTCGCCGGGCTCGGCGACGACGACCTGCTGGCGCTGCGCCGCGACCGTATCGGCTTCGTCTTCCAGTCCTTCGGCCTGATCCCGATCCTCACCGCCGCGGAGAACGTCGGTGTGCCGATGCGGCTGCGCAAGACCCCGCCCAAGGAGCGCGAGGAGCGTGTGTCGCTGCTGCTCGCTCTGGTGGGCCTGGCCGACCACGCCGCCCAGCGTCCCGGTGAGCTGTCCGGCGGCCAGCAGCAGCGGGTCGCGATCGCCCGCGCGCTCGCCAACCGGCCCGACCTGATCATCGCCGACGAGCCCACCGGCCAGCTCGACGCGGACACCGGCCTCGCCGTGATGGAGCTGCTGCGGGCGGTGGTGCGCAGCGAGGGCGTCACCGCGCTGGTGGCCACCCACGACAACCAGCTCATCGCGCTGGCCGACCGGGTGCTGGAGCTGCGCGACGGCCGGATCGTCTCGGACGGCTGAACGGCGGGACGCCCCCGGGTCGCTTCCGAGGGACCATGGACGTACGCAGGCGTCAAGACGGCGTCAAGGTGCGCCCGGACGGAGGCCCCGAGTCCGATGTGTCCGCTTCGGCCGATCTAAGGTCTGACCATGGCACGCGGCACGTTGCGCATCTACCTGGGGGCCGCCCCCGGCGTCGGCAAGACCTACGCCATGCTCTCCGAGGCCCACCGGCGGGCCGAGCGCGGCACGGACGTGGTGATCGGCTACGTCGAGCACCACCGCAGGCCGCGCACCGAGGTGATGATGCACGGCCTGGAGGAGATACCGCGGCGCACGTGCGACTACCGCGGCACGGCCTTCACCGAGATGGACCTCGACGCGATCCTGCGCCGCGCCCCGGAGATCGCGCTCGTCGACGAGCTGGCCCACACCAATGTGCCGGGCTCGCGCAACGCCAAGCGCTGGCAGGACGTCGAGGAGCTGCTCAAGGCGGGCATCGACGTCGTCTCAAACGTCAACATCCAGCACCTGGAGTCGCTCGGCGACGTCGTCGAGTCGATCACCGGGGTGCGTCAGCGCGAGACCGTCCCCGACGAGGTGGTCCGCCGCGCCGGCCAGATAGAGCTTGTCGACATGTCGCCCCAGGCGCTGCGCCGCCGCATGGCGCACGGCAACATCTACGCGCCCGACAAGGTCGACGCGGCCCTGTCCAACTACTTCCGCCCCGGCAACCTGACCGCGCTGCGCGAGCTCGCGCTGCTGTGGACCGCCGACCGGGTCGACGAGTACCTCCAGGAATACCGCGCCGAGCACCGCATATCCGCCGCCTGGCAGGCCCGTGAGCGCATCGTCGTCGGCCTCACCGGCGGACCCGAGGGCCGTACGCTGATCCGGCGGGCCGCGCGGATGGCCGCCAAGGGCTCGGGCAGCGAGATCATGGCCGTGCACATCGTGCGCAGTGACGGCCCGGTGTCCGGCTCCGCCAAGGAGCTGGCCGTCCAGCGGACCCTGGTCGAGGACCTCGGCGGATCCTTCCACCACGTCATCGGCGACGACATCCCCGACGCGCTGCTGGACTTCGCCCGCGGTGTCGACGCCACCCAGATCGTGCTCGGCAGCAGCCGCCGCAAGCCCTGGCAGTACGTCTTCGGCCCCGGCGTCGGCAGCACCGTCGCACGCGAGAGCGCCGACATCGACGTTCACATCGTCACCCACGAGCAGGTCGCCAAGGGCCGCGGGCTGCCGTCCGCGCGCGGCGCCAAGCTCGGCCGCTCCCGGGTCGTCGGCGGCTGGCTGACCGGCGTGGCGGGGCCGCTGCTGCTGACGCTGCTGCTCACCCAGTGGCACCCCGGCATGGGCCAGGCCACCGACATGCTGCTCTTCCTGGCCCTCACGGTGGCCGCGGCGCTCACCGGCGGACTGCTGCCCGCCCTGGTGTGCGCGGTGGGCGGCTCGCTGCTGCTGAACTACTACTTCACCCGGCCCACGCACTCCTTCACGATCGCGCAGCCGGAGAACATCATCGCGATCGTGATCTTCGTGATGGTCGGTGTCGCCGTCGCCTCGGTGGTGGACCTCGCCGCCCGGCGCACCCAGCAGGCCGCCCGGCTGCGCGCCGAGGCGGAGATCCTCTCCCACCTGGCCGGCAGCGTGCTGCGCGGCGAGAGCTCGCTGGACGCGCTGCTGGAGCGCGTCCGGGAGACCTTCGCGATGGATTCGGTGGTGCTGCTGGAACGCGACGACGAGCGCGACGCGTGGACCTGCGCCGCCTCCGTCGGGGCCGTTCCGTGCGTGCGCCCGGAGGACGCCGACGTGGAGGTGGCCGTCAACGACCGGCTCTCGCTCGCGCTGCTGGGTCGGGTGCTGCCCGCCGCCGACCGCCGGGTGCTGTCCGCGTTCGCCGCGCAGGCCGCGGTGGTGCTGGACCGCAAGCGGCTCGCCGACGAGGCCGGGCAGGCCCGCGAGCTCGCCGAGGGCAACCGGATCCGCACCGCGCTGCTCGCCGCCGTCTCGCACGACCTGCGCACCCCGCTGGCCGGCATCAAGGCCTCCGTCAGCTCGCTGCGCTCCGCGGACGTCGCCTGGTCGCCGGAGGACGAGGCGGAGCTGCTGGCCGGCATCGAGGACGGCGCCGACCGGCTGGACCACCTGGTGGGCAACCTGCTGGACATGTCCCGGCTCCAGACCGGCACCGTCAACCCGCTGATCCGCGAGCTGGACCTCGACGAGGTGGTGCCCAAGGCGCTCGGCGGTGTCCCCGACGGCAGCGTCACCCTCGACATCCCCGAGTCGCTGCCGATGGTCGCCGTCGACCCGGGCCTGCTGGAGCGCAGCGTCGCCAACGTCGTCGAGAACGCCGTCAAGTACAGCCCGCCCGGCGAACCCGTGCTGGTCGCGGCGAGCGCCCTCGGCGACCGGGTCGAGGTGCGCGTCGCCGATCGCGGCCCCGGCGTCCCGGAGGACGCCAAGGAGCAGATCTTCGAGCCCTTCCAGCGGTACGGCGACGCCCCGCGCGGCACCGGCGTCGGCCTCGGCCTCGCCGTCGCCCGCGGCTTCGCCGAGGCCATGGGCGGCACCCTGGTCGCCGAGGACACCCCCGGCGGCGGCCTGACGATGGTGCTGACCCTGCGGGCGGCCGCCGGCGGCGCGCCGGCCCGCCCCGGGCTGCCGGCGACGGCGACCACATGAGCGGCGGGGCGGCGGGCCGGGAGCCCGCGGCGGGCGGGGGCGGCGAGCGGCGCGAGCCGGGGAGCGGAAGAGAGCGGCGGATGTACCGGGTGCTGGTGGTCGACGACGAACCGCAGATCGTCAGGGCGCTGGTGATCAACCTGCGGGCGCGGTCCTACGAGGTGGACGCCGCCCACGACGGGGCGGCCGCGCTGCGGCTCGCGGCGGCCCGGCACCCCGACGTCGTGGTCCTGGACCTGGGGCTGCCCGACATGGACGGCGTCGAGGTGATCCGGGGCCTGCGCGGCTGGACCCGGGTGCCGATCATCGTGCTGTCGGCCCGGCACGCCTCCGACGAGAAGGTCGAGGCGCTGGACGCCGGGGCCGACGACTACGTCACCAAGCCCTTCGGCATGGACGAGCTGCTGGCCCGGCTGCGCGCCGCGGTCCGCCGCGCCGCGCCCACCGCGCCCGACGAGGGCGCCTCGGCCGTGGAGACCGACAGCTTCACCGTCGATCTCGCCGCGCGCAAGGTGCACCGCGACGGCGCCGACGTCCGCCTCACCCCCACCGAGTGGCACCTGCTGGAGGTGCTGGTGCGCAACCCCGGGCGGCTGGTCTCGCAGAAGCAGCTGCTGCAGGAGGTCTGGGGCCCCGCCTACGGCACGGAGAGCAACTACCTGCGGGTCTACATGGCGCAGCTGCGCCGCAAGCTGGAGGCCGACCCGGCCAGGCCGCGGCACTTCATCACCGAACCCGGCATGGGTTACCGCTTCGAGGCGTGAGGTCCGGCCGGTACGCTGGAACGCATGAGTGGTGCCATCCGTGACGAGCGACCCGCGGGCCGCTTCCGTCGTATGCTCGGCCGGCTGTCGACCTCGCAGGAGGAACTGCACTCCGAGGAGCTCCAGGAGGAGTCCCGGGCGGTGGGCTGTACGCGGATCAAGGACTGCTCCGACCGCCAGATAGTGTCCGTCACGGGTACGCTGCGTACGGTCACTCTCCGTCCTCGGGCGGGGGTGCCCGCACTGGAGGCGGAGCTGTTCGACGGATCCGCCGCGCTGGACGTGGTCTGGCTCGGCCGCCGCAGCATCACCGGGATCGAACCCGGCCGCCGGATCATCGCCTCCGGCCGGATCTCCATGAACCATGGCCGTCCGGTGCTCTTCAACCCGAAGTACGAACTGCGTCCGGTCGGACAGGAGTAGCCGGTGGCGTCGATCGACAACACGGACCACGAGGACCACGAGACCACCCGCCCCGCGGGCGCCGCACCCGACGGCGACAGCGCCGACGTGCGGGCCGCGACCGAGGCGGCCCTGCTGGAGGCGTTCGGCGGGGTGCTGGGCATGGTGGAGACCACCGTCCCGGGCCTGGTCTTCGTGGTGATCTACACGGTCAACCACAGCATCGCGCCGTCCGCGTTCGCCGCGCTCGCGCTGTCGCTGGTGCTGGCCGTCGTGCGGCTGGCCCGCAAGGACACCCTCAAGCACGCCTTCGGCGGCGTCTTCGGCATCGGCTTCGGCGTGCTCTTCGCGATGATGTCGGGCAACGCGAAGAACTTCTACCTGCCCGGCATGCTCTACACCCTGGGCCTCGGCATCGCCTACGTCGTCTCCTCGCTGGCCCGCTTCCCGCTGCTGGGACTGATCCTCGGCCCGGTCTTCCGGGAGAACCTGTCGTGGCGCACCCGCAACCCCGGCCGCCTGGTGGCGTACACCAAGGCCAGCTGGGCGTGGGGCCTGATCCTGCTGGGCAAGTCGGCGATCCTCTTCCCGCTCTACTGGTGGGGTGACGCCACGCAGCTGGGCTGGGTCAAGGTCGCGCTCGGCATCCCGCCCTTCCTGCTGTCGGTCTACCTGACCTGGATCTTCCTGGTGAAGGCGCCGCCGCCGATCGACGTGATCGCGGAGATGGAGGCCGCCGAGGAGGAGCGCAAGGCCGAGAAGGAGCGCGCCGAGTCGGCGGAGGCCGAGGAACAGCCGGTCAAGTAGCCGCGGACGGCCCGCGTACGTACGGCGGTGGCCCGGACCCCCTTCGCGAGGGGGTCCGGGCCACCGCCGTGTCACGCGGTCGTGTACGCCGCTCAGCCGCCGCTGCGGTCCTGCACCGACAGCAGGTCCTCCAGCTGCTCCTCGCGGTGCGGGGCGGCCACGAACAGCAGCTCGTCGCCCGCCTCCAGCGCGTCGTCCTTGGACGGCGTCAGCACCCGGTTGCCGCGGATGATGGTGACCAGCGAGGTGTCCTGCGGCCACTCCACGTCGCCGACCCGGGTGCCGACGAGCGCGGCCTCCTCGGGCAGCGTCAGCTCCACCAGGTTGGCGTCGCCCTGGCTGAAGCGCAGCAGCCGGACCAGGTCGCCGACGCTCACCGCCTCCTCGACCAGCGCGGACATCAGCCGCGGGGTGGACACGGCGACGTCCACGCCCCAGGACTCGTTGAAGAGCCACTCGTTCTTCGGGTTGTTCACCCGGGCGACGACCCGCGGCACGCCGTACTCGGTCTTGGCGAGCAGCGACACCACCAGGTTGACCTTGTCGTCGCCGGTCGCGGCGATCACCACGTTGCAGCGCTGCAGCGCGGCCTCGTCGAGCGAGGTGATCTCGCACGCGTCGGCCAGCAGCCACTCGGCCTGCGGGACCCGCTCCACGGAGATCGAGGTGGGGTTCTTGTCGACGAGCAGCACCTCGTGCCCGTTCTCCAGCAGCTCCGCCGCGATGGACCGGCCGACCGCGCCGGCGCCGGCAATGGCCACCCTCATGAGTGGTCCTCCTCGGGTCCCTTGGCGAAGGCCGCCTCGACGGCCGCGACCTCGTCGGTGCGCAGCATCACATGCACCAGGTCGCCTTCCTGCAGCACGGTCTGCGCGCCGGGCAGCATCGCCTCGCCGAGCCGGGTGATGAACGCCACCCGGGCGCCGGTCTCCTCCTGGAGCAGGCTGATCTTGTGGCCGATCCAGGCCGCGGACGTGTGCACCTCCGCGAGCTGCACCCCGCCGCTGGGGTCGCGCCACAGCGGCTCCGCACCGGACGGCAGCAGCCTGCGCAGCATCTGGTCGGCCGTCCACCGCACGGTGGCCACCGTCGGGATCCCCAGCCGCTGGTAGACCTCGGCCCGCCGGGGGTCGTAGATCCGTGCCACGACGTTCTCGATCCCGAACATCTCGCGCGCCACCCGGGCCGCGATGATGTTGGAGTTGTCACCGCTGCTGACCGCCGCGAAGGCTCCCGCCTCCTCGATCCCGGCCTCGCGCAGCGTGTCCTGGTCGAACCCCACCCCGGTCACCCGGCGCCCGCCGAACCCGGACCCGAGACGGCGGAACGCCGTGGGGTCCTGGTCGATCACCGCGACCGTGTGACCTTGCTGTTCGAGGGAGTGCGCGAGGGTGGACCCCACCCGCCCGCACCCCATAATCACGACGTGCACGACCGTCCTTCCGGCTGCCAACGTTTTCGCCTGAGACGGCCCGCGACCGATCTGGTCGTCAGGGCCCTCGTCCAGCGTCTCAGACCGCGGCCAAAGCTACACACGCGCCCGGCGCCGCAGAAGGTTGCGTCCCGGCGGGCGCCGCGCGCGGGCGGCGCACGCCGGGCACACAAGATCGCCACAGTCCGAGTCCGACCGGGGGGACCCGCACGTATTGACGATCCCTTAACATCGCGGGGTGTCCAAACTGACCGACCTGCCGAAGCGGATCCTCATCGGCCGGGCGCTCCGCAGCGACAGACTGGGTGAGACGCTGCTGCCCAAGCGGCTGGCGCTCCCGGTCTTCGCATCCGACTCGCTGTCGTCGGTGGCGTACGCGCCGGGCGAGGTGCTGCTCGTCCTGTCCATCGCCGGCGGGGCGGCCTACCACTACAGCCCGTGGATCGTCGTCGCGGTCGCCGTGGTGATGTTCACCGTCGTCGCGTCGTACCGGCAGAACGTGCACGCCTACCCCTCCGGCGGCGGCGACTACGAGGTCGCCACCACCAACCTGGGGGCCAGGGCGGGCCTGACCGTCGCCAGCGCGCTGATGGTGGACTACGTGCTCACCGTCGCGGTGTCGATCGCCTCCGGCATCGAGAACCTCGGTTCCGCGGTGCCGTTCTTCGTCACGCACAAGGTGCTGGGCGCGGTCGCCATGATCATCGTGCTGATGCTGATGAACCTGCGCGGGGTGCGCGAGTCCGGCACGATCTTCGCGATCCCGACGTACGCCTTCGTCTTCGGGGTCTTCTGCATGATCGCCTGGGGCGTGCTGAGGATCGCCACCGGGCACGACATGCGCGCGCCCACGGCGCATCTGACCATCCACGCCGAGTCCTCCGGAATCGGCGGCTTCGCCCTGGTCTTCCTGCTGCTGCGCGCCTTCTCCTCCGGCTGCGCCGCGCTCACCGGCGTCGAGGCCATCAGCAACGGCGTCCCGGCCTTCCGCAAGCCCAAGTCGAAGAACGCCGCGACCACGCTCGCGCTCATCGGCCTGCTGGCCGTCACCATGCTGCTCGGCATCATCGCGCTCGCGGTGAACACCAAGGTCCGGATGGCCGAGAACCCCGCCTCCGACCTGCTCGACCACGGCAAGCCGGTCGGCTCCGGCTTCACCCAGGACCCGGTCATCGCCCAGGTCGCCGAGGCGGTCTTCGGACACAACTCGGTGCCGTTCATCTTCCTGGCCGCCGCCACCGCCCTGGTGCTCTTCCTGGCCGCCAACACCGCCTACAACGGCTTCCCGGTGCTCGGCTCGATCCTCGCCCAGGACCGCTACCTGCCCCGCCAGCTGCACACCCGCGGCGACCGGCTGGCCTTCTCCAACGGCATCGTGCTGCTCGCCGCCTTCGCCATCATCCTGGTGGTGGTCTACGGAGCCGACTCCACCCGGCTCATCCAGCTCTACATCGTCGGCGTCTTCGTCTCCTTCACCCTCAGCCAGACCGGCATGGTCCGGCACTGGAACCGCCTGCTGCGCACCGAGACCGACCAGGCCAAGCGCCGCCACATGGTCCGCTCCCGGGCCATCAACACCTTCGGCGGCTTCCTCACCGGCCTGGTGCTCGTCATCGTGCTGCTGACGAAGTTCACCCACGGCGCCTGGGTCGCCGTCCTCGGCATGTGCGTGTTCTACGCCACGATGACCGCGATCCGCCGCCACTACACCCGGGTCTCCGACGAGATCGCCGCCGACGAGGAACCGGGCGACGACTACGTCCGCCCGTCGCGCGTCCACTCCATCGTGCTGGTCTCCAAGGTCCACAAGCCCACGCTGCGTGCCCTGTCGTACGCCAAGCTGGTCCGTTCCGACACGCTGGAGGCGCTCAGCGTCAACGTCGACCCCGACGACACCAAGGCCCTCCAGGCCGAATGGCAGCGGCGCGGCATCGACGTCCCCCTCAAGGTCCTCGACTCGCCCTACCGCGAGATCACCCGGCCGATCATCGACTACGTCAAGGGCCTGCGCCGCAACAGCCCGCGCGACGTGGTGGCCATCTACATCCCCGAGTACGTCGTCGGCCACTGGTACGAGCACCTGCTGCACAACCAGAGCGCCCTGCGGCTCAAGGGACGGCTGCTCTTCACCTCGGGCGTGATGGTCACCTCGGTGCCCTACCAGCTGGAATCCTCCGAGGTGGCCCGGGCCCGGGCCCGCCGCCGGGCCGACTGGAACGCACCCGGCTCGATCCGCCGCGGCCCCGTCGGCTCCCCGCGGAGCCGGTCCGACCAGCCGCGCGAGCACTGAGCCGCACGCGGGCGGCGGCGGGGGCCGCGGGCCCGTAGAGTGGACTGCCGCGCGCCCGCGGCGCCGCTCCGCCGTTTCCGGACGGCCCCGGCACCGCACGCACGCCCTGTCCCGACGCACCCTCGCACCCCCGCGCCCCCGCACCCCGCATCCCCGCACTCGCACTCGCCAGGAGCACCACCGCCATGCAGACCGAGCCCGCCCCGTCACTGGTCGGCCAGGAGTACGAGGTAGAGATCGGGCCGGTCGCGCACGGCGGCCACTGCCTCGCCCGCAACGAGGCCGGGCAGGTGCTCTTCGTACGGCACGCGCTGCCCGGCGAGCGGGTCGTGGCCCGTGTCACCGAGGGCGAGGAGGGCGCCCGCTACCTGCGGGCCGACGCCGTACGCGTCCTGACCGCGTCCAAGGACCGGGTCGAGGCCCCCTGCCCCTTCGCCGGACCCGGCCGCTGCGGCGGCTGCGACTGGCAGCACGCCGCCCCGGGCGCGCAGCGCCGCCTCAAGGCCGCCGTCCTGACCGAGCAGCTCGCCCGCCTCGCAGGCCTCACCCCCGAGGAGGCCGGCTGGGACGGCACGGTGGAGCCCGCGCCCGGCGACAAGGTCGCCAAGGGCGAGGTGCCCGCGTGGCGCACCCGGGTGCAGTACGCGGTGGACGCCGAGGGCCGGGCGGGCCTGCGCCGGCACCGCTCGCACGACGTCGAGGTCGTCGACCACTGCATGATCGCCGCGCCCGAGGTCTCCGAGCTGGGCGTCGAGGCCCGGACCTGGCCGCAGATGGCCGCCGTCGAGGCGATCGCGGCGACCGGCTCCAGCGACCGCCAGGTCGTGCTGACCCCGCGCCCCGGCGGGCGGCTGCCCATCGTCGAGCTCGACCGCCCCGTCTCCGTCCTGCGCATCGGCGAGCGCGACCACGCCGTCCACCGGGTGCACGGCCGCGACTTCGTGCGCGAGCGTGCGGCGGGCCGCACCTGGCGGGTCGGCGACGGCGGCTTCTGGCAGGTCCACCCCAAGGCGGCCGACCTGCTGGTCGAGGCCGTCATGCAGGGCCTGATGCCCCGCAAGGGCGACATGGCCCTCGACCTCTTCTGCGGCGTCGGCCTGTTCGCCGGGGCGCTGGCCGAACGCGTCGGCGAGACCGGTGCCGTGCTCGGCATCGAGTCCGGCAAGCGCGCGGTCCAGGACGCCCGCCACAACCTCCAGGACCTCCCGCGGGTCCGCATCGAGCAGGGCAAGGTCGATCACGTCCTGCCCCGCACCGGCATCACCGAGGCCGACCTCGTCGTCCTCGACCCCCCGCGCACCGGCGCCCGCCGCCCCACCGTCCAGCACCTCACCACCCTCGCCCCCCGCCGTATCGCCTACGTCGCCTGCGACCCCGCCGCCCTCGCCCGCGACCTCGCCTACTTCGCCGAGGGCGGCTACCACCCGGTCCGCCTGCGCGCCTTCGACCTCTTCCCGATGACGCACCACATGGAGTGCGTGGCGATCCTGGAACCGGCGAAGTAGGGGCCGCCGCCGACGCCTGGCCGCTTTGATACCAGCCCGGTATCATCGGGGTATGGCGATGACCCTCCGGCTCCCCGACGACCTCGACGCGCAGCTCACCGAGCGTGCCCGCCGGGAGGGGCGCAGCAAGCAGGAGCTTGCCATCGAGGCCATCCGGGACGCCCAGAACCGGGCCGAACTGAAGGTCGACGACGTCCTGGCCGAGCTCATGGACAGCGATGCGGAGATCCTGGACTACCTGAAGTGACCGATGTGCGGTACGTCCAGATCGACGAGATCCTGGCCGTCGCCCGCGCGGTCAACGGCACCGACCACAGCGTGCGGGACATGGGCCTGCTGGTCTCGGCGATCGAACGGCCCCGGACCGACGTGTTCGGGGTCGAGGTCTATCCCGCAGTGCACGAGAAGGCGGCGGCGCTGCTGCACTCGGTCGCCCGCAACCACGCGCTGATCGACGGCAACAAGCGCACCGCCTGGCTCGCCATGCGCCTCTTCCTGCGGTTCAACGGCGTCGCCGCCGGCACGCCCCCGCCGCCGGTCTCGGTGGCGGGCCCGTTCGTCGAGGACGTCGCGCAGGACCGCGTCGACGTACCGGTCATCGCCAAGCGTCTGGCGGAGTGGTTCCCCGTCGCCTGAGTGCCGGTCGCTCCACGCCCGACGGGCCGATCCGTCGCGTGGTCCGCCGCTCCTGTCCGGCCGGGGGCGGCGCCGGGTGAGGGCCGGTCTCAGCCGCCGGTGAGTTCGAGCAGCTTGGTGACCGTGTTCCAGTTGCGGGAGGTGGCCGCGAGGCCGAGGCCGCGGTCGGTGAGGCGGGCGGCGAGCTTGGAGTCGCGGATCGAGTCGGGGAAGTGGGCGTAGATCTCACGTTCCCCCGCGCGCAGTTCGTCGGGGGCGTAGGCCGCGAGGTCCAGCGCGGCGATGCGGTCGGGCGGGACGGGGCCGGAGAGGAAGACGACCAGGAAGCGCGAGCCGTTGACGTCGGTCATGTCGAAGGGGTTGGCCGCGACGACGCGCGCGAGATCCGCGGCCGTGCGCACCATGCAGGTGATGTCCAGGCCCAGTTCGTCGGCGAGCGCCTGCCGCAGCGCGGCCTCCAGGCGGCCCGGGTCGCACTCCTCGTGGGTGAAGACCGCGTTGCCGCTCTGCAGGAGCGTACGGACGTCCGTGCCGCCGAGGGCGGCCAGCAGTTCGCGCAGCGTCTGCATCGGGACCTTCGCCCTGCCCCCGACGTTGATCCCGCGCAGCAGCGCGACATATCTGGTGGTGGTCACGTCCGACACGGTAGCCGCCGGGTACGACAACGCGCCGTCGTCGGCGGCCGGGCGGGACGGACGGCCCGGGCGCGTGCGGCATCGGCGTAGGGACCGGCGTGCGGGGTCGGCGGGGGAGGGCGTGCGGAGGGGCGTACCGGGGTGGGCGCGCGGGGCGGCGACGGAGCGCAAAAGGGCGCGTTCGTCGACGGAAACACGCGCGATGTCCCTCGTTCGGGTTACGCCGGGGACGGTGGAACGGTTCCGCACGCCCGGCGCTGGCTACCTTCGCCGCCATGAGCATCACTGCCCCCCGGCGTGCGGGCCACCTCCGCCCGGTCGTCACCGAACTGCGGCTGTCCGCCTTCAAATCGCACCGCGGGGCGACCTTCCGGCTCGGTCCCCTCACCCTGCTGAGCGGCGGCAGCGGCACGGGCAAGTCGAGCGCCCTCGAAGGGCTCACCGCGCTCGGCCGGCTCGCCTCCGGCGCGGAACTGGCCGAGGCCTTCGACACCGGTGTGCGCGGCGGCGCGGGCGCGTGCGTACCCCAGGGCCTCCCGGCGGACGCCGAGGGGCGGCGCGGCTTCCGCCTCGGATGCACCGTCAACGGCCCGATGGGCCCGGTCCGGCTGGACGTCGCCGTGCAGGCCGAGCCCACGCTGCGGATCGTCGGCGAACGGCTGATCGGCGCGGGCCGGACGCTGCTGACCACCGCGCTGCGCGACCCCTCCCGCCCCACGGTGCAGGCCGCGTGGCACACCGCGGGCGACGTTCCGGTGACGCGCGCGCCGCTGCCCGACAACGTCCTGGCCACGGCGCTGCTGCCGCTGCGCGTCTCGGGCCGCACCGACGGGCAGCGGCAGGTGCTCGCCGCCGCCGAGCAGCTGGTGGTGGCGCTGCGCGGCGTCTTCCCCGTCACCCCGCGGCCCGAGCTGATGCGCGCGCCCGTCGTGCCGGGGGACGGGCGGCTGCGCTCCGCGTGCGACAACCTGTCCGCCGTCCTCGCCCGGACCGAGGGCGAGTGCGTGACCCGGCACGCCGCGCTCGTCAACGCGGTGCGCGAGGTGTGCAGCCCGCCCGTGGAGGGGCTGACCGTGCTGCCCGCCTTCCTGCCGTCACCGCGTGACGGCCTCGCGCCGCGGGACGCCGTGATCGCCGCCGTCGACCGCGGACCGCTCGGCGTGGTGCCGGTCGACCGGCTCGGCGACGGCGAACTCCGCTTCGTGGCGCTCGCGCTGGTGCTGCTCACCGGTCCGGGCGTGCTGGACGTCGACACCAGCACGGAACTGCTCCCGGCCGGTCAGGTGCTGACCGTGCTGGCCGACGGCCTCGACGTCGGGCTGGACCGCAGGCAGGTGCGCGAGCTGCTCCGGCTCGCCCGGGTGGCCGCCGCCCGCGGCCACATCCGCCTCATCGGCACGCTCCAGGACGCCGAATGCGCGGAGGGCGCCGCCGGGGTGACCCTCGCGCGGCTGGGCGCCAAGCGGCGCGTTCCGGCTCAGGACGGGGGAGAGGCCGGTGCGGCGGAGGCGGGCGGCGACGCCGGGGCGGCCGGTTCCGTGGATGCGGTCGGCTCCGCCGCGGGCGGTGAGCCTGCCGTGCGGGAGGACGGGGAGGGGGAGGAGGGCGAGGAGCCGGACGCGGTGCTGGTGACGGGTGGCGACGGCGAGTGGAGCGGCGATCTCGTGCCGGGTGCAGACGGTGAGACGGGTGCTGACCGCGCGCCGGGTGCCGACCGCGCGCCGGGTGCCGACCGCGAGGCGGGCGGCGGCTGCGCGACGGGTGGTGGAGGCGTGGAGGGCGGCGAGCCGGGCGACGGGGCCGCCGGGACGGCGGGCGCCCGAGGTGAGGGCGGCGGCCGGGATGAGGTAGACCGGACGGGGTGACCGGACAACACCCCCTGGACGTCGCGGGCTTGCAGCGCCGCCTCGTCGACTTCGCCGCGGCCCGCGACTGGCAGCCCTTCCACACCCCCAAGAACCTCGCCTCCGCGCTGAGCGTCGAGGCCGCCGAACTGCTGGAAATTTTCCAGTGGCTGACGCCCGAACAGGCGGCCGCGGTGATGGCGGACCCGGAGTCCGCGCACCGCGTGCGCGACGAGGTCGCCGACGTACTGGCGTATCTGCTGCAGTTCTGCGCGGTGCTGGACGTCGATGTGCTCGCCGCGCTGGACGCGAAGATCGACCGCAACGAGCAGCGCTTCCCGAAGGTGCCGCGGGGCGCGGCAGCCCCGCCGGCCGATCGGGACCGGGTGGCGGGCGACCCGCCACAGCCCGGCTGACCTGCGCCGATCCTCCGGAGAGATGTCCCTTTCGAAGTTATCCACAGGTGCGGAGAAGGCCCTTTCGCTCCCCGTCGATGATCTGTCACGCTGAGTGATGTCGGCGGGTGGTGAACGGGTCACCGCCCCGGTGGACGAGAGGGCAGGCGATGGATGCGGCACGGCTGGTGGCGGAGTCGGAGCAGGTGATGCGCGGTGCGCCGCGGCCCGAGGATGTCATCGAGGAGGCCTGGCAGGCGGGCGAGCTGGTCGAGGCGGTGTCGCGGCTGCTGTCCGCGGGGCACGCGGCCGCCGGGTCCGCGGGGGAGGAGACGGGGGCGGGGCGGGTGGTGCCACCGGTCGCGGCCGCCGGGGCCGGTCCGCCGCGCGCCGCCCGGCTGACGGCGGTGCGCGATCCGTCCGGGACGCTGCGGGCGCTGCGGGTGCTGCTCGGCGAGATCAACCAGGCCCTGGTGGTGCTGACGTGCGCGGTGGAGGACGAAGGCGCCTACTGGAGCTGCGTCGAGGCGCTGGACGCGGTGGACGAGGCGAGGGAGCGGGTACGGACGCTGGTCCGCGAGGGAGCGGACGGCGGCGGGGCGCGCGGTGGTGAGTCGTCATGTGGCGTTTGACGTGGTGGCGCGGGAAGAGTGCAGGATGGGGGAATGGACCTGCGCATCTTCACCGAGCCCCAGCAGGGGGCCGACTACGACACACTCCTCCGCGTCGCCAAGGCGACGGAAGACCTCGGCTTCGACGCCTTCTTCCGCTCGGACCACTACCTGACGATGGGCGGCGACGGGCTGCCCGGCCCGACGGACGCGTGGATCACGCTGGCGGGCCTGGCCCGGGAGACCAGCCGGATCAGGCTCGGCACGCTGATGACCGCGGGCACCTTCCGGCTGCCCGGCGTGCTGGCGATCCAGGTGGCGCAGGTCGACGCGATGTCGGGTGGCCGGATCGAGTTCGGGCTCGGCGCCGGCTGGTTCGAGGCGGAGCACAAGGCGTACGGCATCCCGTTCCCGAAGGAGAAGTTCGGCCGCCTGGAGGAGCAGCTGGCCGTGGTCACCGGGCTGTGGGCGACCCCGGTGGGCAAGACCTTCGACTTCGAGGGGAAGTTCTACCAGCTCGCCGACTCCCCGGCGCTGCCGAAGCCCGCGCAGACGAAGGTGCCGGTGCTGATCGGCGGGATGGGCGCCAAGCGCACCCCGGAGCTCGCGGCGCGCTACGCCGACGAGTTCAACGTGCCCTTCGCCTCGATCGCCGACACGGGCACGCAGTTCACCCGGGTACGGGAGGCGGTGCGGGCGGCGGGCCGCCCCGAGGAGAGCATGACGTACTCCAACGCGCTGGTGGTGTGCGTGGGGAAGGACGACGCGGAGGTGGCCCGGCGGGCGGCGGTGATCGGCCGCGAGGTCACCGAGCTGAAGGAGAACGGGCTCGCCGGTTCCCCGGCGGAGGTGGTCGAGAAGATCGGCCGCTACGCGGAGCAGGGTGCCACCCGCTTCTACCTCCAGACGCTGGATCTGCACGACCTGGACCACCTGGAGCTGATCGCCTCCCAGGTTGCGCCGCAGCTGGGCTGAGACCGCGCGATGACCCCGCCGCCGCCCCTCCCGCCGTCCGCCCGGCCACCGGACCGTTCGCCGGTTCCTCCGTCGGAGCGCTCCCCGGACCGGTCCTCCGACGGCTCCCCGGACCGGTCCCCGGAGCGTTCCGAGGACCGGTCACCGGCTCCCGGCGGCGGCCGGGGGCGGCGGCTGCCGCCGGGCCGGACGCTCGTGCTTGACGGCGGGCTGTCCAACCAGCTGGCCGACCAGGGCTGCGACCTGTCGGATCCGCTGTGGACGGCCCGGCTGCTGGCCGACGACCCCGGGCAGATCCGCGCCGCCCACACCGCCTACGTCCGGGCCGGTGCGGATGTGCTCATCACCTCGGGCTACCAGGCCAGTTACGAGGGTTTCGCCCGCCGCGGCATCGGCCGCCCGGAGGCGTCGGCGCTGCTGCGGCGCAGCGTCACGCTGGCCCGGGAAGCGGCGGCGGAGCGCCCGGGGATCGCGGTGGCCGCGTCGGTCGGGCCCTATGGCGCGGTACTGGCCGACGGCAGCGAATACCGCGGGCGGTACGGCAGGACGGTGCGGGAGCTGACCGCCTTCCACCGTCCGCGGATCGAGGCGGCGGCGGAGGCGTGGCCCGACGTGCTGGCGCTGGAGACGGTGCCGGACATCGACGAGGCCGAGGCGATGCTGCGGGCGGCGGCGCCGACCGGGCTGCCGGTGTGGCTGTCCTACACCGCCGAGGGCGGCAGGACGCGGGCGGGCCAGCCGCTCGCCGAGGCCTTCGCGCTGGCGGCGGGGCGGGACGAGGTGATGGCGGTGGGCGTCAACTGCTGCGCGCCGCAGGACGTCCTGGCCGCGGTCGAGCTCGCGGTCTCGGTCACCGGCAAACCGGCGGTGGCCTATCCGAACAGCGGCGAGCGATGGGACGCCGCCACCCGGCGCTGGACGGGACCGCACACCCTCACCGCCGATTCGGCCCTGGCATGGCAGGCGGCCGGTGCCCGGCTGATCGGCGGCTGCTGCCGGGTGGGCCCGACGACGATCGGGGCCCTGCGCGTCCGGCTGGACGGCGGACCGCGACCGTAGGGGCTCCCGGGTGCCCGGGGCCGGGTGCGGGCTCTCGTCTCCGGGCTCGCGGGCTCCGGGCTCCGGGCTCTGGGCTCGCGGGCTCCGGGTCGGAAAAGGCGTCGTCACGGAGTCCGCGCCGGGCGGATACTCGGCGGGTGTTCCTGACGATCTCGACGAGCAGGACGTCCGCGGGCCCTGCGACGGACCTCGGCTACCTGCTCCACAAGCACCCCGGCAAGGCGCAGACCTTCGCCACCTCCTACGGCGACGCGCACGTCTTCTACCCCGAGGCGGACGCCGAGCGCTGCACCGCGGCGCTGCTGCTGGAGGTCGATCCGCCCGCGCTCGCCCGGCGCGGGCGGGGCAAGGGCCGCAGTGGTACGACGCCCGACGCGGCACTGGCGCAGTACGTCAACGACCGCCCGTACGCGGCCTCGTCGCTGTTGGCGGTGGCGCTGCGCACGGTGTTCGCGAGCGCGCTGCGCGGTGACTGCCGGGAGCTGCCCGAGCGGGCCGCGGCGCCGCTGCCGCTGCGGATCGAGGTGCCTGCGCTGCCCGCGCGCGGTGGGCCCGCGCTGGTGGCCCGGCTGTTCGAGCCGCTGGGCTGGCAGGTGACCGCGGAGCAGGTGCCGCTGGACGCCGCCTTCCCCGAGTGGGGCGCGTCGCGTTACGTGCGGCTGGTGCTGGAGGGCGAGCTGCGGCTCGCCGACGCCCTGCGGCATCTGTACGTGCTGCTGCCGGTGCTGGACGACGCCAAGCACTACTGGGTGTCGGCCGACGAGGTCGACAAGCTGCTGCGGTTCGGCGAGGGCTGGCTGGCCGCGCACCCCGAGCAGCGGCTGATCACCCATCGGTACCTGTCCCGCCGCCGGTCGCTCACCAGGGAGGCCGACGAGCGGCTGGAGCTGGTGCGGCTCGCGGACGCCGACGACGTGGAGGTCGAGGCGATCGACAACGCCGTCGCGCCCGAGGAGCTGGAGGAGCCGGAGGAAACGGAGGAGGCCGAGGGAGCCGCCGAGGACAAGGAACGCCCCGTACCCCTCGCGGTGCAGCGGCGGGAGGCGATCCTCGGCGCGCTGCGCACCGCCGGTGCCGCGCGGGTGCTGGACCTCGGCTGCGGCCAGGGCCAGCTGGTGGCGGCGCTGCTCAAGGACCCGCGCTTCACGGAGATCGTCGGCATGGACGTGTCGGTGCGGGCCCTGGAGATCGCGGCCCGCCGGCTGCGGCTGGACCGCATGGGCGAGCGGCAGTCGTCCCGGGTCACGCTGCTCCAGGGGTCGCTCGCCTACACCGACAAGCGGCTCAAGGGTTATGACGCGGCGGTGCTCAGCGAGGTCGTCGAGCACCTGGACCCGCCGCGGCTGCCCGCGCTCGAATACGCCGTCTTCGGCGCCGCCCGTCCCGGGACGGTCGTCGTGACGACGCCCAACGTCGAGTACAACGTGCGCTGGGAGACCCTGCCCGCGGGCCACCGCAGGCACCACGACCACCGCTTCGAGTGGACCAGGCGGGAGTTCCGCGACTGGGCGCGGGCGGTGGCCGGACGGCACGGCTACGCCGTGGACTTCCACGCCGTCGGCCCCGACGACCCCGAGGTGGGCCCGCCGACCCAGCTCGCCCTGTTCACCACGCACGAGACACACGCACCGCACGACGAGAAGAAGAAGAAGGAGGAGGAGGCGGCATGACCGGCACCGACGAGACCACCACCAGCGCCGCCCCCGCCGAGGGCCGCAGCCTGGCGGTCACCGACCTGTCCCTGGTGGTGCTGATCGGCGCCACCGGCTCCGGCAAGTCCACCTTCGCCGCACGGCACTTCAAGCCCACCGAGGTGATCTCCTCCGACTACTGCCGCGGCCTGGTCAGCGACGACGAGAACGACCAGAGCGCGACGTCCGACGCCTTCGACGTGCTGCACTACATCGCCGGCAAGCGGCTCGCCGCCGGGCGCCGCACGGTCGTGGACGCCACCAGCGTCCAGCCGGAGGCCCGCCGCCAGCTGGTGAACCTGGCGCGGGAGCACGACGTGCTGCCTATCGCGATCGTCCTCGACGTCCCCGAGCGGGTGTGCGCCGACCGCAACGCCCGGCGCCCCGAACGGGCCACCCTGCCGCGGCACGTCATCCAGCGCCACCAGCGCGAGCTGCGCCGCTCGCTGCGCGGCCTGGAGCGGGAGGGTTTCCGCAAGGTCCACATCCTGCGCGGCACCGCGGAGATCGAGGCCGCCCGGGTGGTGACCGAGCCGCGCTACAACGACCTGCGGCATCTGACCGGCCCCTTCGACATCATCGGCGACATCCACGGATGCAGCGCCGAGCTGGAGGCGCTGCTGGCCGAGCTCGGCTACGACGACGGCCGCCACCCCGAGGGCCGCACCGCGGTCTTCGTCGGCGACCTCGTCGACCGCGGCCCGGACAGCCCCGGTGTGCTGCGCCGCGTCATGAGCATGGTCGAGGCCGGCACCGCGCTGTGCGTGCCCGGCAACCACGAGAACAAGCTCGGCCGCCACCTCAAGGGCCGCCAGGTCCAGCTCACCCACGGCCTGGCCGAGACGGTGGAGCAGTTCGCCGCCGAGGACGAGCGCGACCCGGACTTCCGGCGCCGTGTCGCCACCTTCATCGAAGGCCTGGTCAGCCACTACGTCCTGGACGGCGGCCGGCTGGTGGTCTGCCACGCCGGGCTGCCGGAGAAGTACCACGGCCGCACCTCCGGCCGGGTGCGCTCGCACGCCCTCTACGGCGACACGACCGGGGAGACCGACGAGTTCGGCCTGCCCGTCCGCTACCCGTGGGCGGAGGACTACCGGGGCAGGGCGGCGGTCGTCTACGGCCACACCCCGGTGCCCGCGGCCTCCTGGATCAACAACACCATCTGCCTCGACACCGGCGCCGTCTTCGGCGGCCGGCTCACCGCGCTGCGCTGGCCCGAGCGCGAGCTGGTGGACGTCCCCGCCGAGCGGGTCTGGTACGAGCCGGTCCGGCCGCTGCTCAGCGAGGCACCCGGCGGGCGGGAGGGCCGTCCGCTCGACCTCGGTGACGTCGCGGGCCGCCGGATCGTGGAGACCTCCCGCATGGGACGGCTCGCGGTGCGTGAGCAGAACGCCGCGGCGGCGCTGGAGGTCATGAGCCGTTTCGCGGTCGACCCGCGGCTGCTGTGCCACCTGCCGCCGACCATGGCACCCTGCGCCACCTCCGCCGAGGAGGGTTTCCTCGAACACCCCGCAGAGGCCTTCGCCTACTACCGCGACGCCGGGGTGCGCGAGGTCGTGTGCGAGGAGAAGCACATGGGCTCGCGCGCCATCGCCCTGGTGTGCCGCGACGAGGCGGCCGCCACCGAGCGCTTCGGCACCGCCGCGGGCGTGACGGGGACGCTGCACACCCGCACCGGACGCCCCTTCTTCGACGACGCGGTGGTCACCGAGGAGGTGCTCGCCCGGCTGCGCGCCGCCGCGGACGCCGCAGGCCTGTGGGAGGAGCTGGACACCGACTGGCTGCTGCTCGACGGCGAGCTGCTGCCCTGGTCGCTCAAGGCCTCCGGCCTGCTGCGCACCCAGTACGCCGCGGTCGGGGCCGCCGCGGGCGCCGCCTTCCCGCCGGCGCTCGCCGCGCTGGAGTCGGCGGCCGGCCGCGGCGCCGACGTGGCCAGGCTGCTCGCCCGGCAGCGCGAGAGAGCCGCGGACGCGCGGGCGTTCACCGACGCCTACCGCCGCTACTGCTGGACCACCGACGGCCTGGCGGGCGTGGAGTTCGCGCCCTTCCAGATCCTGGCCGCCCGCGGCCGCAGCCTGGCGGCCGAGCTGCCGCAGGACCGGCAGCTCGCGCTGCTCGACCGGCTGGTCGCCGGTGACGGCTCCGGGCTGCTGCGCACCACCCGGCGGCTGCTGGTCGACACCGCGGACGAGGCGTCCGTCGCCGCGGGCACCACCTGGTGGCTCGACCTCACGGCGGCGGGCGGCGAGGGCATGGTCGTCAAGCCGCTCGCGACCGGGCTGCGCGAGCCGGGCGGCGGCCTCGTCCAGCCGGGCCTGAAGTGCCGGGGCCGGGAGTACCTGCGGATCATCTACGGACCCGAGTACACCCGCCCCGACCACCTGGTCCGGCTCCGGCAGCGCTCGCTCGGCCACAAGCGGTCGCTCGCCCTGCGCGAGTACGCCCTCGGGCTGGAGGCCCTGGACCGTCTCGCGGGCGGCGAGCCGCTGTGGCGCGTCCACGAGCCGGTGTTCGCCGTGCTGGCCCTGGAGTCCGAGCCGGTCGACCCCCGGCTGTGACCCCGCGGGCCCGCACCCCGAGCGGTGCGGGCCCGCCCGGGCGCGGGCCGGGTACGTGATAAAGCCCATCCCGGGTGGGAAGGTCTGATCCCATGGGATTCCACGTCGACTCCGAGACCGGGCGGCTGCGCCGCGTCATCCTGCACCGCCCGGATCTGGAGCTGAAGCGCCTGACGCCCAGCAACAAGGACGCGCTGCTCTTCGACGACGTGCTGTGGGTGCGCCGCGCGCGGGCCGAGCACGACGGCTTCGCCGACGTGCTGCGCGACCGCGGCGTCGAGGTGCACCTCTTCGGCGACCTGCTGACCGAGGCCCTGGAGCGTCCCGCGGCCAAGGCGCTGGTCCTGGACCGGGTCTTCGACGAGAAGGAGTACGGCCCGCTCGCCACCGGGCACCTGCGGGCCGCCTTCGACGAGCTGAGCACCCCGGACCTGACCGAGGCCCTGGTCGGCGGGATGACCAAGCGCGAGTTCCTGGCCCGTTTCGCGGAGCCGGTCTCGGTCCGTTTCCACGCCCTGGAGCTGGACGACTTCCTGCTCTCCCCGCTGCCCAACCACATCTTCACCCGCGACACCTCGGCCTGGATCTACGACGGGGTCAGCATCAACGCGATGCGCTGGCCCGCCCGGCAGCGGGAGACCGTGCATTTCGAGGCGATCTACCGGCACCACCCGCTCTTCGCGGGCGGCCGCTTCCACGTCTGGTCCGAGGGGCAGAGCGCCTACCCCTCGACGATCGAGGGCGGCGACGTCCTGGTGCTGGGTTCGGGTGTGGTGCTCATCGGGATGAGCGAGCGCACCACCCCGCAAGCCGTGGAGATGCTGGCCCGCCGGATGTTCGCGGCCGGTTCGGCCCGCGCCATCGTGGCGCTCGACATGCCCAAGCGGCGCGCGTTCATGCACCTCGACACGGTGATGACGATGGTGGACGGCGACACCTTCACGCAGTACGCGGGCCTGGGGATGCTGCCGTCCTACACCATCGAGCCCGGTGGCGAGGAGGGCGAGCTGAAGGTCACCGACCATCCCCCGGAGCACATGCACCGGGCGATCGCGGCCGCGCTCGGCCTGGAGTCGGTCAAGGTGCTGACCGCGACGCAGGACGTGCACGCGGCCGAGCGGGAGCAGTGGGACGACGGCTGCAACGTGCTGGCGGTGGAGCCCGGTGTGGTGGTGGCCTACGAGCGCAACGCGACGACCAACACCTTCCTGCGCAAGCGCGGTATCGAGGTCATCGAGATCCCGGGCAGCGAGCTGGGCCGGGGCCGCGGCGGCCCGCGCTGCATGAGCTGCCCCATCGAGCGGGACCCGGTGTGAGCCGCCCCCGGTCCACAGAAGGCGCAGCTACGAAAACGGTCCCGACCAGGCCGGATCCGCTTCGGACCGTGTGAGCGGTGCCCGGGCGGGGCATCGACCGGGTAGGGGTGCGGCAGCCCGAGGCCGCCCGGAAAAGGCACTGTATAAGCATGTCGTGTCTCGTATAGACTTCCATGGTTGCCGTGCACCACCGACCGAGGAGTCCCCGTCATGCCCGTCGATCTCAAGGGCCGCCCCTTCGTCAAGGAGCTGGACTACACGCCCGAGGAGTTCCTGGGCCTGGTGGAGCTGGCCGCCGAGCTCAAGGCGGCGAAGAAGGCCGGCACGGAGGAGCCGCGGCTGCGCGGTCGCAGCATCGCGCTGATCTTCGAGAAGACCTCGACGCGTACCCGCTGCTCCTTCGAGGTCGCCGCCGCCGACCAGGGCGCGGCCACGACGTACCTGGATCCGTCGGGCTCGCAGATAGGGCACAAGGAGTCGGTCAAGGACACCGCCCGGGTGCTCGGCCGGATGTTCGACGCGATCCAGTACCGGGGCGCCAGCCAGGCCGCCGTCGAGGAGCTGGCCGCGCACGCCGGGGTCCCCGTCTACAACGGCCTCACCGACGACTGGCACCCCACCCAGATGCTGGCCGACGTGCTCACCATGGCCGAGCACACCGGCGGTGTCGCGGGCCTGCGCGAGCGCGGTGTCGCCTTCGCCTACCTCGGCGACGCCCGGTTCAACATGGGCAACTCCTACCTGGTCACCGGCGCCCTGCTCGGCCTCGACGTGCGGATCGTCGCCCCGCGCGCGTACTGGCCGGCCGAGGACGTCGTCGCCGAGGCCCGCAGGCTCGCCGAGGCCTCCGGAGCGCAGATCACCCTCACCGAGGACATCGCGCAGGGCGTGCGGGACTGCGACTTCGTCGTCACCGACGTCTGGGTGTCGATGGGCGAGCCCAAGGAGGTCTGGGCGGAGCGGATCGCCGCCCTCGCGCCCTACGCGGTCACGATGGACGTGCTGCGCGCCACCGGCAAGCCGGACGTGAAGTTCCTGCACTGCCTGCCCGCCTTCCACGACCTCGGCACCGAGGTCGGCCGGCTGATCCACGACCAGTACGGGCTGAGCGAGCTGGAAGTCACCGACGAGGTCTTCGAGTCGGCGCACTCGGTCGTCTTCGACCAGGCGGAGAACCGCATGCACACCATCAAGGCGGTCATGGTCGCCACCCTCGCCTGACGCCCGCCCCGTCCGGGGCCCGGGAGCACGGCGGCGCCCCCGCGGCCGGGCCCGGTCCGGGGCCCGGCCGCGGGGGCGGCGGAGAACGGGGGTGTCAGACCCGGTCGGCGACGATCAGCAGGTACTGGAAGCTGCCGTTGCGGTACGCGTCGAGGAACGCGTCCTCCACCCCCGTCACCAGGTGCTCGGCGGTCTTGCGCAGCTCCCAGTACGGGATCGTGGCCGGCGTCAGGTCCTCCACGTGGACCGGGACGAGCCGGTGCCGGGCCATCGCGCGGAAGTACTCCGACCGCGGGTGGATGTCGCAGATGTAGTGCGCGTTGATCAGGGACACCTCGCGCGAGGCGCGGCCGTAGGTGTCGTTGTAGCAGCCGGTGATCACCACGTAGCGGCCACCGCGGCGCAGCAGCCGGGAGTGTTCGGCGAAGAGCAGGTCGAGCTCGACGTACATGGTCGACTCGTTGTTCCACGAGGCCGCGTAGCCGCCGGTCTCGAAGCCGGTCTCCAGCATGTTGCGGTGGTGGTAGCGCACCTTGCCGTCGATGCCCCGGGCGCGCGCCTGCGCGTTGGCGAAGTCCGCCTGCTTGGTGGACAGCGTCACGCCGTCGGCGTGGCAGCCGTAGCGCTGGTTCGCCACGACGCTGCCGCCGCCGCGCCCGCAGCCGGCGTCGAAGACCCGGTCGGCGGGGGAGAGCGGTCCGAGGTGTGACGCGAGGAGTTCCGCCTGGGCGTGCTCCAGGCGGTGCAGCTCGGCGGTCACCCGCTGCTGCCGCCGTGCCGCGTCCGGCTCGTCCACGACGGACCAGTCGACGTCCCCGACCCCGTAGTGGTGGTGGTAGAGGTCGTCGATCTTGCCGAGTTCGAGGTTGACCGGATTCTCCTCGGCGTTCCAGTAGTCCGCGACGCGGGACTGGTACGTCGACTGGGCGGGCAGCGAGACGGTGGCGCCGGACTGGGGGATGGCCAACGGTGGCTCCTTGCGGTGCTGGTGAGAGTGCTCGTCGTCCGGCCGGGCCGGACCGAGCGGGTATCGGGTGGATATGGAGCGGGGACGCGTACCGGCAGGGATGCCGGCACGGAGGTCGCCCGCGGTGGACGCGTCGGCCGCGGTGCGGCGGTACGCGCTCACCAGTACTGGGGCAGGTGGTAGCGGTGGCTGTTGGTCGCGTGCCACTCGTGGTTGCCGGCCACCCAGTCGGAAAGGCCCTGGGCGTAGCGGCCGACGAGTGGCGAGAGCAGCGACACCGCGGCGGCCTCCTCCTCGAAGGCGTCCATCACCTGGTTGTGGATCTCGATGCTGCGGAAGTAGGCGTGCTTGAGCCCGCGGCCCTCGTTGCGGGCCACCACCTGCGGCAGGTTGAGGTGGTCGGGATCGCTCTCCAGCTCCTTGGCGAAGGAGTAGAGGTCGTTGACGATCGTCGTCGCGTTGCAGGCCAGCGCCGTGATCCGCTGGATCTCCGGGCGCGCGTAGAGCGCCTCGGGCAGCTCGTAGCCGTCGACCGCGTCCACGATCGACAGGCACGGGCGGAAGTTGTTGAACTGCCGCATCACCACGTACTCCCACACCTGCGGGGCATAGCGCGTCTCGGCCCAGGCCGCCTCGGCGAGATACCCCAGGTGCAGCCGGGCGATGTCGTGCACGAAGCGGTCGGTCTGGCTCGGCGTGGCGAAGCGTCCGAGGTCCTTCATCGCCCAGTGGTACGAGCGCAGCGGGCCGTCCGCCTGCATCCCGCGCTGCCAGTCCGCCTCCAGCTCCGGAGTGCCGTGGAAGGGGTCGATCGCCGACTGGGCCAGCAGCAGCGGTCCGCCCAGCCCGTGCCGGGAGGCGCCGCGGCCCTCGTCCTCCTCGCAGTAGCAGCTGTCGACCAGGTTCTCCGCGAGCAGCAGCTCACCGGCGACCGTCAGCCGGTCCAGGTCGAGGGCGTTCGGGTGCTGGAGGACCACCGCCCGGCCGAACTGGAAGCCCGCGAAGTCGCCGTTCCAGGACGGCGGGAAGAGGTCGAGTTCGCGCGCCCACGCCTCCAGCCGCTCGTCGACGGCGGCCGCCTTCTGCGGGTCCGCGGGCGGGACGGGTCGGTGCCTGACGCCGGGGATCACCCCGCGGCGGCGCAGGCCGGCGGGCCGGAGAGCCGGCGGGCCGGGCAGCGGGCGCCGCGGTCCGGCGTTCGCGGGGGCGCTCATCGCGTACTCCACTCGGTCACTCGGCCGCGGGGCCGATCCGGGACTTCCCGCGGATGCCCGGTGGCCACCCGCGAGATCAAGTCAAGCAGCGGGTGGTGCCGCCGGGTATGGCGTGAAAGGGGGAGCTACGCGCAACTGGTGGTGTAAACATCCCAGTTGAGGCAGAGTGCTCCGGCGTACGCCTCCGCACGCCGGGGGTGCACGGGAACTTTCGCACCGCCTCCCGCGCCGCACGCGCCCGGTTGTCCACCGGGCGGATGACGCTGCGATCGTGTGCTCGATACGATGGTTCCCAGTTCGTGTCGGGTTCGTGTCGGGTGGGGGTCGCTGTGGTTGCCGGTCGTGTGCTGCGTTTCGACAGTGCCCGGGGTTACGGGTTCATCGCCCCGGCGTTCGGCGGTGAGGACGTCTTCCTGCACGTGAACGATCTGCTGATCCCGGAGTCGTACCTCCGCTCCGGGCTCCAGGTCGAGTTCGACATCGAGGAGGGCGACCGGGGGCTGAAGGCCTCCTCCGTACGGCTCGCCGAGGGCGCCGAGCGCCCCCCGGCCGAGCCGCACGCGCCGGGCGTCTCCGGCCCGGTCGTCGACGGCGAGCCGATGTGCGACGTGCTCTCCCGCGAGGACTTCACCCGGGAGTTCACCGAGGCCCTCCTCGCGGCGGCCCCCTCCCTCACCGGCGAGCAGATCCTCCAGATCCGACGGCGCGCGGTGGACTTCGCCCGCGCCCACGGCTGGGTCGAGGACTGATCCGGCCGGGGCGCGGACGGTGCGGCGCGGTGCCGCGGGCCGTCAGATGCGTCGTGCCGATTGCCGCCGGTGAGCGTGACGGCGAGCGGGATTCCGTGGCGGTCGACGATCAGGGGAACGACGACGCGCTCATCGACAGGCTGCGGGCTCGCGCCTGGGATCCGGGCCTGCGGTTCGACAGAGCCGAGGTCCCGCTCGCGTGGATCGAGGAGCACCACGGCCAAGGCGGACTTGAGCGGATCCAGGACAGGGGTCGCCACCGACGACGGTGCCCGGGTCGCAGGCGTTGACCGCGGGCGAGCAGAAGGCCGTGACGGCCGGGGAGCGCAGCGTGCCGCCGCCCGGGACGGTCGGGGCCGAGTATTTCGCCACGCGCTGGGTGCCGACCCATACCCACTGCGGGGTCGTCCTCGGTGGCGGTGGTGCCGGCGGCGTGCGTCTGGCCCCATGTGTCGGCCAGGATGCGCAGGGACCCGGCGATGTCGGCCTGGTAGTCGGTGGCGATGGCGATCTGCTCGTTGAGCGTGCGGGTCGTGTCGGTGATCCGCATGCCGTCGGTGACCTGACCGATGCCGTAGCCGCAGTCGGAGTGGTTCCAGGCGCTGGAGTCGATGTCGGCGTTGCCGTTGCCGTAGTAGTCGGCGATCAGCGGGTTGCCGGTGTCACCGTCGGCCGCGTGCCAGGAGGCCTGCGCGACGTTCGTCTCCTGTGCGACGACGCCGAGCAGCAGTTGCGCCGGGACCTTCACCCCGGTCGGCTCGGGGAACATCACCTGCGGGGTGTACGCGGGCCTGCCGTTGCTGAGGAAGTCCGCTGGGCGGGGCGGCCACGGTGTCGGCGGCGGCGGCCGGCTGGGGCCCCGCAGGGTGAACGGGGCCGAAAGCGGTCGGGTCCCTCAGCCCAGCCACCAGATGGACAGGCCGCCGAGGAGGGCGAGCAGGCAGAAGGCAAGGTTGGTGCGCCAGTAGGTGACCAGGACGGCGACGAACTCGCGGATCGTGGCGCTCGGCAGGAAGTAGCGCGAGGTGGGGCAACCCACGACCTGCCCCCTGACCCCCTCCCGCCGGGCGATCATCGCCGCCCGGAAGGTGTGGTAGTCGTTCGTCACGATGACGCACCGGTAACCGGGCCTGGCCCTCTCCATGATCGCCCTGCTGAACCTCAGGTTCTCCTCCGTGGTCGTCGAGCGGTCCTCGCGCTCGATGAGATCCCGCGGCACACCCCGGGCTTCGAGGTAGTCCGCCATGGTGTGCGACTCAGGCAGCTTCTCGTCCCTGCCCTGGCCGCCGGAGGTCAGCACGATCGGTCGCCTGCCGCGCCGCAGGAGGCGACCGTGCACCTCGCGGGCGCGCTCCAGTCGGCCCGCCAGCAGCGGCGTCACCTCACTGCCGTTGGCCAGGCCCGCCCCCAGCACCACAACGTAGTCGGCGCGGCGCCGCGGGCGCAGTCGGCTGTAGACGAAGGTGTAGGCGACGAAACAGAGGAAGAGGAAGGCGACGTAGCCGGCCAGCGCGAGGACCGTGCCCGTCACCACGGCAAGCACCCGGGACCGCACCACCAGCGTCACGGCGGTCAGGACGAGCAGGGCGGCCAGCGCGACACCCGACAGCAGCGACAGCGAGTTGGCCAGGCTGGGGCCCTCCTTGCGCACCATGACGACGCCGTTGGAGGTCAGGAAGCCCGACAGTGTCACTATGCCCAGGGCCACGAGCACGATCGCGGCGACGCCCGCGTCCCTGCCCAACACCGGGTGGGTGACGCGGAGCTCGTAGAGCATCGCGCCGGCGGCGAGGGCGGCGCCCAGCCCCAGGAGAACGGCGTTACTGAAGCGGCGTCGCTCCTGGAGCACGCTCACACCGAACACGAGCAGGCACAGCATGGCGGGGACGAAGGACAGCATGCGCTCATCGTAAGCAGGGCGTGAGCCGCCGACCGGCACGTCTGCCGGCCGTTCCGCCCGGTCTGCCGCCCCGAGGGCAGCGGGGTCACTCCCGCCCGGGTGACCGGGGGCCGGCGGCGGGAACGGGCTGTGGCAGCCTCCGCGGGGCCGACGTCGCGTGCTCCTCGCCTCCCGGCGGGGGAGTGGCGGGCCTTCGGAGGATCTTGCGGGCGATCTGCGGTGGGGTGACGGACAGGTGCGAGCCGAGGGGGAAGCAGAGGACCACCAGGCCGCCGATCATGGCCAGGGCGAAACTCCACAGGCCCATCATCACGGCGATGGAGAGGTGGAAGAGGACTCCCGCGGCGAACACGCGCCAGCGCCAGCGCTGCGCGAGCAACAGGCTTGCGGCGAGGCCGATTTCTATCACCAGTGGCGTCCAGATCAGGAGTGCGACGCCGGTGGGGGACGCGAGGACCGGGTAGACCAGCGGCTGAAGCGGGCCGGGGGCGCCGAACGCAAGGCTGTGGCCCCAGTACCACATCGCGGTGCCGTCGGCCCATTCCGCGTGGGGAAGTTTGGCGACGCTGGACTGGAAGTAGAGGAACGACATCTGGATTCGGGCGAGCACCAGGCCCGTCGCGCCCAGCAGGACGGCCCGGCGGTGGCGTGCGGCGGCCCCGTCCCGGAGCCGCTCCCAGTGCCAGCGGCGGGGATCGCCGAGCGCGGTGAGGGCGAGCAGCAACGACAGGACCGCCGTGATCTGGTCGCCGCCGTCGGGGATGGCGGTCTCGGTGAAGACGCTGAAGGACACCCAGGCGTGCGGGAGTGCGGTCCACCGGGGACGCCGTCCGCAGGCCACGGCGACGAGGACGAGGACGCACAGCCATCGGGTCGCGGTGAGATGGCCGTCGGGCGCCACGCAGAATAGGCCCGCGCGCACCGCCCCCTTGCAGATGGGGTAGTTGCCCTGCGTCGCCACGGGGCGGAACAGCGTTCCCGTGCTGCTGAAAGCCAACGTGCCCATCGTGCCGGTCGCCAGGAGCGTACGGGTGAGCCCGTACACACTGGTCCAGGGCACGGCGACCGGCCTCAGCATGCGACGTCCAGCACGACGGCGCTCTGCGGCGTCCGCGCGGGCAGAAGGTCACGCCAGGCGAAAGGCGTGGGTGTCTGTGCGACCACCGCGATCCGCCCGCACAGCGTCGCGCCCGGCGTCCTGTTGACGACCGCGGCGGCTACCCGGGCCTTCTTCAGGCAGTCCTGGAGCGAAGCCTGCGCGCACGGCGTCGGCGTGGCCCTTCCCGCCTCGTGGAGCAGCAACGCCGTCTCGATGCCCTGGGAACGGGAGACCCGGTCGAACCCGTGCTCGCAATGGCGTCCGAGGGAAGCACTCGTCCAGGACGAGCCGTCCCAGCGGAACGGCTCGTATTCCGAACTGCGCGCCGACTTCGTGAAGAACGCCCAGCCCTGCGGCAGGACGGCGATCGCGGCGGGCCTGACGGAATCCTGACCGGGCAGCTGCACCACGTTCTTCGGCACCTGCGACTGGGCAGCATAAAGGACGACGACGGCGCACACAGCCGCGGTCCCGGCGATCCATGGCCGCGGCACCTCGACCGTGTGCTGAGCGGTCACGCTCACACCGTCACGCACTCTGCGAAGACGATCCTTCCACCACATATTCTTCGTCTCTCCATGGATTCGGACATACGCGCGCGCCGGCTCCGGGCCCGGCCGACGGGGACGGCGGAAGCCGGAGCCGCCGCACGCTGACGGGCGGGGTCGTCCACGACCAAGGCCACGCAGTCCGCCGATGCCGCAGGCGGCGCCGACAGGTCCGCATCGGAAACATCGGCCAGTGCGCGGGAGATGTCGGCCGTGGCCTCCTTCACCAGCCGGGGATCTCCGCTACGGGACTTGACCGAGAACTCGGCGAAGGTACCGGGGACTTCGCCTCGATCCTGTCGGCCAGTCCGGCCGCGGCATGAACGGCCTTCGGGCTGTCGTTCGCACTCAGCTCGAACCCCTTGAACACTCCGTGGGACGCCGGCTTCGCCGCGACCGGCCCCTGGCCGAAGTGGATTCCGGCGAAGAGCTGACGGCCGTCCTCGGCAGCCGACAGCTTTCCCGGCGCCGCCGAACCGGCGTTCGCGGCCTTGGCGCTCACCGTCTTGTTGCTCGCGTCGGCCGAAGCCGCGCTCGCACTGCCGACGGTCGTGAGCGCCGCGGCGCCGGTGACGACGACAGCCGTGACGATGCTGACGATTCGCCCGTAATGTTTCATGGATCACTCCTTTCGACATGAGTCGTGTTGACCCTGTACGCGGGCGCGAGGCGTGGCCGATGCAGCCGCCGTGCCCGGAACGGACGCTAACGGGACGTCAGGTTCGTACGAAGCCGCCCATTCGGAGGGCTTGCGGGAAGGCGGGACGTCCCGCACGCGTTCCACCGGCCGCCAGGTGGCGCCGCCGGCACGCGCTGACGTTTCCGCTCTGGGCAGTGGGGGCCGTGCTGGGTATCGTCCTGCGACGGCGGTCGGAGAGCCTGGAGGGCGGTGTCCCGTGAGGAGTTCGGAGGAATCCGGATCGGCGGCTCCGGAGAAGTTGCGCGTCGCGATGGCCGAACATCCGCTGGTCAATCTGGCCGGTCCGCTCGGGGTCGGAAGTCCACGCTCGTGGCCGGTCTCGAAGGTCCGGTGCGGGTGGACCTCGACCAGCCCGACGGGTTGGTCCTCCTGCGGCGGGCGCTGGCCGCACCCGCCGGGCGGCCGGTGGTGGTGGACAGCGCCGACGGCCGGTCGCGGCGGGACGCCCTGCGCCGCGAACTCGACCGCTGCGCTGGAAGGCTGCCGTCCGTGGTCGTGGTCAGCCGCAGGCCGCTCCTGTCCGATCCGCGGTGGACGCATGCCGCCACCGTGACCTTGGCGCCCGCGCCGGAGGAGCGGATCGCCGCGCGGGCCGCCGCCGTGGCGGACCCGGACGGTCACTCCCTGGTGCTCCGGCTCGCCGGCGGCATCCCGCTGATCGCCGACGTGGCCTGCCGCGTCCTGGACGCCGGTGCGCCGCCGGACGCTGCCGGCGCGATCGCCGACCAGGTGGCCGAGGAGATCCTGGAGCGGCTCGGCCGGGAGCTGCCCGGCAGGCAGTGGCGCCACGCCCTGCGGCTGCTCGCGACCGTGGGGTCCGGCGACGAGCGGCTCCTGCCCGGCGGCCCCGACCACTTCGCCTCGCTCGCCTCGCTCAGCGTCGTCGGCCGGGGCGCGCTCGGGCTCCAGATCACCGAGCCCTACCGGACCGTGTTCGAACTGGCCTACCAGTGGCGGCGGCCGGAAGCGCACGAGAGCGTACGGGTCCGCGCCCGCGACCACCGCCTCACCCTGCTGGCCCGGGCCCGTGACCGCGCGGAACGCGCCGTCCTCACCGAGCAGGGGCTCTTCCTCGGGGCCGCCCCGCTGGTCCGGCGGAACCTCTTCCCTGCCGCGCCGAGCACGGTGCGCTTCCGTACCGCCGCCGACGCAGACGCCGGCGACATCGGACGGCTGTGCGCCAGTGGGCGCTGGACGGCGGATTCGACGCGCGTCGCTGCGACCACCTGACCGAGCGCTGGGCCGGCGACGACATCTCCGCCTTCCACATCGCCTACGACCGGCACGGGCGGGCGATCGGCCTCGCCAACCTCATGCCGATCGACGAGCGGACGGCGGAAGGCATGGAGCCGCTGCTCCAGCAGCACAGCGCGGCCGTGGCCGGCGGCGGTCTCTTCCTCGGCGCCGCGCACTGCCCCGACCGGGCCGTTCGCGCCCAGCTGCTGCGCCACATCCTGCGGCAGGCCGCCCTCGGCGACGGGCAGCTGGTCATCTCCACCGCGGACGCCGAATACCAGGGTTTGGTGCGCAGCCTCGGCTTCCAGGTCCACGGCGCCGTCCGGGACGACGTCTACCACTGCGGCCGCCGTCCGGCCGTCTACAGCAACGACTTCTCCGCCGCCGTACTGCCCTGGTGGCTCGGCCGGATCACCGGGGCCGGCGACGGGCGCGCTCCGGAGGGCGGCGGACCCACCAGACCGCGGCTGACCCCCAAGGAGCTGCAGATCCTGCTGGACTACGCCTCCGGAATGACCCTCAAGTCCGCGGCACGCCGCGCCGGTGTCACCCCGAACACGGCCAAGGACTACCTCAACCGCGTCAAGTACAAGTACCGGCTGGCAGGAAGGCCCGCCTACACGAAGATCGACCTGGTGCACCGGGTCTCGGAGGACGGCCTCGGCGCCACGCGGCCCGGAGAGCCGTCGTCTCGGGTCGAGCCGTGGAGCGGCGCTCCCTGACAGCGCCGCCCGGCCGGTCGGGCAGCGTAGTGAGCGGCCGTCGCGACGAGGACTTCTCCTCCTCGGTGGCCCGCTTGGCGCAGGGCTTCCCACCAGCGGACGGTGTGCAGGTGGACGGTGTCCATCAGCGTCCCGTCCACGTCGAAGAGCACCGCCGCCGACGCGTCCTCCCCGCCGCTGCCGCTGCCGCTGCCGCTGCCGCTGCCGCTGCCGCTGCCGTCGCCGAGGCGGTGCCGGGCGCCGCTGTCGCTCATGTGCGCCTTCCCGGGTCGGGGGAGTGCGGGCCGACCGTCGAGAGCGTCGTCCGGAACGGCCCGGCGCGAGCGGCCCCTCGTCGGCGGCGAGCGGTTCAGCGTCCGAAGAGCAGGCCGCGGACGTGTATCGGGCACGGGAACGACGAGCAGGCCCGCCGAGGTGGGCGGCGTGGCGCCCACGCAGGCGGAGCTGTCAGGAAGGCCGCCGCGGTCGAGCGGTCCGGACCGGGCCAGAACCATCCGCTGAAGAAGCGTCCTGTACTCGGCGCGGGCCTTGGGCTCCGGCAAGGAGAGGCGCTCGGGCTCGCCCGGGAGGACGTCGACTTCACCTAGGAAGTCGTCCACGTCCGGCGGCACGTCAAGATGGTGCGAGCCAAGCTCTGTTTCGCGCTTCCCAAGGGCCGCAAGGTCCGGGACGTGCCGCTGCCGTCAAGCGTGGCCCGTGCCGTCCGGCAGCACGCGGAGCGTTTCGCGCCGGTACCGGTCACGCTGCCCTTGGCTGGGGCACTCCGACCCCGGGTTCACACTGCGGAAGTACTCCCACTTCCTGCCTCGCGCCGGCGCACGGGGCAGCGCGGCCATCGACGCGATCTTCGCGAGGACGTAGCCGGTCGGCACAGGCCGCGAAGCGTAGGTCGTAACCGCCGCCGGCCCAAAGTCCCAGAGAAATCCCAGAGATGCCGCCGCACCCTGTCCGACTCGCCAAGTAGCAGGTCAGACGGGGTGCGGCGGAGTCCGGGGGTCAGATGTCGCGGAAGATCTCGATCTGCGCGCCGATCGAGTTGAGGCGCTCGGCCAGGTCCTCGTAACCGCGGTTGATCACGTAGACGTTGCGCAGCACCGAGGTGCCCTCGGCGGCCATCATCGCGAGCAGCACGACGACGGCGGGGCGCAGCGCGGGCGGGCACATCATCTCGGCGGCGCGCCAGCGGGTCGGGCCCTCGACCATGATGCGGTGCGGGTCGAGGAGTTTCACGGACGCGCCGAGGCGGGTCAGCTCGGTGAGGTAGATCGCGCGGTTGTCGTAGACCCAGTCGTGGATGAGGGTCGAGCCCTGCGCGGTCGCGGCGATGGCCGCGAAGAAGGGCACGTTGTCGATGTTCAGCCCGGGGAAGGGCATGGGGTGGATCTTGTCGATCGGCGAGCGCAGCTTGGAGGGGCGCGCGGTGAGGTCGGTCAGCCGGGTGCGGCCGTTGTCCGCGCGGTACTCCGGGGCCAGCTCGAAGTCCAGGCCCATCTCCTCCAGCACGGCCAGCTCGATCTCCAGGAACTCGATCGGCACCCGGCGGATCGTCAGCTCGGACTCGGTGACGACGGCCGCGGCGAGCAGGCTCATCGCCTCGACCGGGTCCTCGGAGGGGGCGTAGTCGACGTCGCGGTCGATGTGGGAGACGCCGTGCACGGTGAGCGTGGTGGTGCCGATGCCCTCGACCCGGACGCCCAGCTCCTCCAGGAAGAAGCACAGGTCCTGGACCATGTAGTTGGAGCTGGCGTTGCGGATGACGGTGACGCCGTCGTGCCGGGCGGCGGCCATCAGCGCGTTCTCGGTCACGGTGTCGCCGCGCTCGGTCAGTACGATCGGGCGGTGCGGGGTGATCCCGCCGGCCACCTCGGCGTGGTAGGAGCCGTCGGTCGCGGTGATGTCGAGGCCGAAGTGCCGCAGCGCGTTCATGTGCGGCTGGACGGTACGGGTGCCGAGGTCGCAGCCGCCCGCGTACGGGATGCGGAAGCGGTCGGTGCGGTGCAGCAGCGGGCCGAGGAACATGATGACGCTGCGCGTACGGCGGGCGGCCTCGGTGTCGATCGCGGCGAGGTCGAGGGTCGCGGGCGGCACGATCTCCAGGTCGTTGCCGTCGTTGATCCAGCGGGCCTTCACGCCGATGCTGCCGAGCACTTCGAGGATGCGGTAGACCTCCTCGATCCGGGCGACCCGGCGCAGCGTGGTGCGGCCGGCGTTGAGCAGGGTGGCGCACAGCAGGGCCACACCGGCGTTCTTGCTGGTCTTCACGTCGATGGAGCCGGACAGCCGGCGGCCGCCGACCACGCGCAGGTGCATCGGGCCGGCGTAGCCGAGGGACACGATCTCGCTGTCCAGCGCCTCGCCGATTCTGGCGATCATCTCAAGGCTGATGTTCTGGTTGCCCCGCTCGATCCGGTTCACCGCGCTCTGGCTGGTGCCGAGGGCCTCCGCCAGCTGCGTCTGCGTCCAGTTCCGGTGCTGCCGGGCGTCCCGGATGAGCCTGCCGATACGTACCAGGTAGTCGTCGGTCATGACAGTGACCCTATCTCATATATGAGATGAAGCAACGCCGGTTCCGCCATTCGTGGCGTGCCCCATACGCATGTGGCGTGTCCGCTGGTGCCGACGCACTCACCGTATCCACGCGGCCCCCACGCGCAACCGCCGCACCAGCCGTCACAGACGGGCCGGTCAGGGGCCACGCGCGGGGTCACGCCGTGCTCGCGCCGTACTCACGCCGGGGAATCCCGCGGTCCCGGTCCGCCTTCCCCGTCCCGCCGGGTCCACGCCGGACGGCGTCCGGCTACGGCCACCCGGGTGACGAGGTGTCCCGGTCCGCCGGGCCGCCCGGCGGAGCGGCGGCCGCCCGCCCCGGGCGGGGCACGGGCGTGAAGTCCCGTGCCCCGATGTACTCCGGGCGCCGGACCGGAGCGGCGAAGGGCTCCTGGGCGGCGTTCTCGACGCTGTTGTAGACGATGAAGACGTTGCTCCGGGGGAAGGGGGTGATGTTGTCCCCCGAGCCGTGCATGCAGTTGCAGTCGAACCAGACCGCGGAGCCCGCCGCGCCGGTGAACATCTCGATGCCGTGCTCGGCGGCGAGCCGCGTCAGCGCCCCGGGGGAGGGCGTCCCGGCCTCCTGCATCTGCAGCGAGCGCTTGTAGTTGTCGCGCGGGGTGGCACCGGCGCAGCCGAGGAACGTCCGGTGCGAGCCGGGCATGATCATCAGACTGCCGTTGGTGGCGAGGTTGTCGGTCAGCGCGACGGACACCGACACCGCGCGCATCCGCGGCATCCCGTCCTCGGCGTGCCAGGTCTCGAAGTCGGAGTGCCAGTAGAACCCGGACGCCCCGAAGCCGGGCTTGAGGTTGATCCGGCTCTGGTGGACGTAGACGTCCGAGCCGAGGATCTGCCGCGCCCGGTCGGCGAGCCGCGGATCGCGCACCAGCGCGGCGAAGACCTCGCTCGTCCGGTGAATCTCGAACAGCGAGCGGATCCGCCCCGACGCGCGCTCGACGATCGCGCGCGGATCCGCGGCGGCCACCGGGTCGCCGCACATCCGGTCCAGCTCGGCGCGGCAGGCCGCCACCTCGTCGGGGGAGATCAGCGCGTCGCAGGACAGGAAGCCGTCGCGCTCGTAGACCCGCAGGTCCGCGGCGCCGAACGGCCCCGGGGATTGCGGCGCGGACCACACGACCGGGTCCTGCCGCGGTGTCACCCTCTCGTCGGCCCCGCGTGTCGGGTAGGCGCCGCGGGCGGCGGCGCTGGTCGTCACCACCGGATCACGCTCCCTCGGCGGCCGTCAGCAGGGGGTAGACGCCGTCCGCGTCGTGGACCTCGCGGCCCGTGACGGGCGGGTTGAAGACGCAGACGAAGCGCAGGTCCGTCGTCGGGCGGACGGTGTGCCTCTCGTGGCCGTCGAGCAGGTAGAGGGTGCCCGGCGCTATCGGGTAGCTGACACCCGTCTCGTCGTCGGTCAGCTCGCCCTCGCCCTCGACGCAGAAGACCGCCTCTATGTGATGGGCGTACCACATGGTGGTCTCGGTGCCCGCGTACATCACCGTCTCGTGGACGGAGAAGCCCACTGCCTCCTTGGCCAGCACGAGCCGCTTGCTCCGCCAGGTGCCGCTCTCGGCGAGCACGTCCCGGTCGGTGCCCTCGATGTCGCTCAGGGATCGGACGATCACGGTGAAGTCTCCTCTGGTGTCAGCTGGTACGGGTGGTGTCCGCCGGTACGCGCCGGCGGTCGGTGCGGGTGCGGCCGGGCCGTACGGCCGCGGGTGCGGGTGCGGGCGCGGGCGCGGGCGCGGGCGCGTCAGGGTGTCTCGTCCACGGCCCGGGCCAGCAGTTCCAGCCCCTCGGCGAGTTCGTCCCGGTGCACGGTGAGCGCGGGCATCAGCTTGACCACCTCGCTCTCCGGGCCCGAGGTCTCCACCAGCAGACCCAGCTCGAAGGCCCGGGCGCAGACCTTCGCGGCTCTGGAGGGGTCCTCGAACTCCAGCCCCCAGACCAGGCCGCGGCCCCGGTGGCGGGAGCCCGGGTGCCGGGCGCAGATCTCCTCCAGCGCACCGCGGACGGTCTCCCCGTTGTCGTGGGTCCGCTGCCGCAGCGCGCCGTCCGACCAGTACGCGCGCAGGGCGGCCGTCGCCGTCACGAACGCCGGGTTGTTGCCCCGGAAAGTGCCGTTGTGCTCCCCGGGCTGCCACACGTCGAGCTCCGGCCGCATGAGGACGAGGGACATGGGCAGTCCGTAGCCCCCGACGGACTTGGACAGGGTGACGATGTCCGGGGTGATGCCGGCCTCCTCGAAGGAGAAGAAGCCGCCCGTCCTGCCGCAGCCCATCTGGATGTCGTCGACGATCAGCAGCATGTCGTGCCGTGCGCACAGCGCGGCCAGCCCCCGCAGCCACTCGGCCCGCGCCACGTTGACCCCGCCCTCGCCCTGGACCGTCTCGACGATCACGGCTGCCGGGTGGCCGAGGCCCGAGCCGCTGTCGCGGAGCAGGCGCTCGAACCACAGGAAGTCCGGCACCTGCCCGTCGAGGTAGTGGTCGAACGGCATGGGGGTGCTGTGCGCGAGCGGGGTGCCGGCCCCGGCGCGCTTGAAGGAGTTGCCGGTCACGGCGAGGGCGCCCAGCGACATGCCGTGGAAGGCGTTGGTGAAGGAGACCACGACCTCGCGCCTCTTCACCTTCCTGGCGAGCTTCAGCGCGGCCTCGACGGCGTTGGTGCCGGTCGGTCCCGGGAACATCACCTTGTGATCCATCCCGCGCGGCGCCAGCACCAGGTCGCGGAAGGTCTCCAGGAACTCCCGTTTGGCGCGCGTGCTCATGTCCAGGCCGTGGGTGATCCCGTCCCGCTCCAGGTAGTCCAGCAGCGCGCGCTTGAGGACGGGGTTGTTGTGTCCGTAGTTCAGGGCGCCGGCGCCGGAGAAGAAGTCCAGGTAGGAGGTGCCGGTCTCGTCCGTGATCCGGCTCCCGCGGGCGTGGTCGAACACCGTGGGCCAGCCGCGGCAGTAGCTGCGCACCTCCGACTCCAGGGCGGTGAAGACGTCGGTGTCCGGACCGGTCGGGGCGGGGAGGGCCACCGGCGTGCTCCTCGTGGGTTCGGGGGCGAACGGCCCGATGCTGTACAGGACCTCGGCCTCGTGCGGCCGGTCGTCGGGGAAGGCGTCCGGGGCGAAGAGCACCTGCCGCTCCAGGGCGCCGCCGCGGCGCTCGGCGAAAGCGGCGAAGAGCCGGTCGGAGGCCGCGTTGCCGGGGGTGACGGTGGTCTCGACCCGCCGGACGCCCCGCGCCGCGACCCGGTCGGCCAGCTCGTCCAGCATGAGGGACGCCAGGCCCTGCCGCCGGTGGGACGGGCCGACCGCCACCTGCCACACGACGAGGGTGCCGGGCCGGTCGGGGCGGACGTACCCGGTGACGAAGCCCCGCAGCCCGCCGTCCGGGCCCCTGGCGACCACCGAGGTGGCCGCGAAGTCACGGCACCAGAGCAGGTAGCTGTAGGGCGAGTTGAGGTCGAGGACCCGGGTCTCCCGGGCCAGCTGCCACATCCCGGCACCGTCCGCCACCCCGGGGGCGGAGAGGGCCGTGGATCCGGAGAGCCGTGCCGCCACAGGACCGGACGTGTACTGCGATATCACCGGACACCACTTTCCATGCTGTTGGGACCATATGGGTTCCGAAGCTTCTTCGTATTCTTCTGGGGGCGCGGGGGCAAAGCCCCGGCAGGGCCGTCCGGGCCGAATCGACACCCCCGCGGAGCGGTGGCTGGGATTCCGTTCGGAAGCGGAACCTCCCCCGGGTGCGCCGGAATCGGCGATTCCCCGTGCTCTTCCGTTCCGGGCCGGACGCGGGACGGATGTACGCCGGATACGGTCCGGGTCGCGGGGCGGGCGCGGGTCACGTGCTGTCGGGGATCAGGCCGCGCCGCACCGCGTGGACGCCCGCCTGGAAACGGCTGCGGGCTTCCAGGCGGTCCATGAGCTCGGCCGCGATGCGCCGCGCGGTGCGCGGCGAGATGCCGAAGCGCTTGGCGATGGCCTCGTCCGTCAGGCCGGTGGCGAGGAGCTTGAGCATCTCGCCCTGCTGGGCGGTCAGGTCCCGGACGGCGGCGGGGGCGGTCGCGCCCAGCGGGGTCGCGGTCTCCCAGGCCGTTTCGAACAGCGCGCACAGCGCGGCGATGGTGCCCTGGCCGGTGAGGATCACCGCCCCCGTGCGGGCGTCCGCGGTGTGGGTGGGCAGGACGGCCTGCGCGCGATCGAAGATGATCATGCGGACCGGGAGCGACACCGCGGTGCGCACGGCGGCGCCGTGCTGGTTGAGCCAGTTGACGTGGCCGAGGGTGGCGCGGTCGTTGCGGACGCTGTCGAGGTAGATCGTGCGGCTGGTGATGCCGCGGGTCAGCAGCTCCGTGTTGGGCCCCCGGCTGGCCGCCAGGTCGGCGGCGGTGTGCGCGCCGCCCGGGGCGAAGGTCATGACCTGGCTCTGTGTCCGGCGGGCGAGCTGGGCGAGGCGTTCCTGAATGGCCTCGGGACCGATGAGTTCCTCGTCGTCCGCGGTGCGCCGGCGGGTGCCGGAGCATTCGGCGATGAGGCGTGCCGCGGCGGCCCGGGAGGCCTCCACGCGTAACTGCTGGGCGGCGAGCTCGGCCTGCTGCCGGGCCAGCAGCATCTCCATGGCCGCTTCGGGGGTGACGGCCCGCAGCCCGTTTTGCTGGTGCTCGGAGGGCTGCACGATGGCCAGTGCGCTGAGCTGGTCGAGACTGTCACGGATGGCCTCCTCGGTGGCGTCGAGTCGCAGTGCCAGCTGGGCAACTCCTTCCGAGGGGTGGCCCAGCATCTCCCGGTACACCTTCTCCGCCATTGGTGAGAGCCCCAGGGTCTCCAGCACCGTTTCTCCTTCGCGCAGGGGAAGTTGTGGTTACCGACACTATGGTCACCGAAGCTTCTTATCCAGGCCTCTTTGTGCAATGACCTATTTAGTCCACCGCAGTTGCTTGTGGGGGCTTTCGGGCGCGCCGATGCTCGGGCTCATGCATCTCGTTCACGTCGAGCTCCACCGGACGGGACACGCCCTGCTGCCCCCCGGGGTGGCGGGGCTGGTCCTCCGCCTCTGCGGTCCGGACGAGCCCATCGAGCACGTGGCGGTTCACCCTGACGCCGTGACCGGCCCGGTGCTGGGCCTGTTCGTGCTGGCTCCCAGCGTGGCGGCGGCCGAGCGGCTCGCCGCCACCGCGTGCCGGCGCGCGCTGGCCGCCCTGCCCGAGCCCACCGGGTTCACGGTGGGGCGCTGCGGTGTCCGGCTCGTCCCGCAGTTCTACGACCAGCAGCTTTCCCCCGGTCCTGATGGACAGGATATGTCAGGGCCCGATTAGGACAGCAGGAATCCCTTCCCCATGACCGGGCGGTCGGCGACCGTAGTCAATGTCTTCGGCGCCGCCCGGACCGTCACCAGAATTCGGTTCACCGAAATCGCAGCGGCGCATCGACCACGGATTCCTCCCTGCCGAAAGGTGTGCCTCATGCTGCTCTCCCGCGCCGCGATCTGCGCTGTCGTCGGAATTTTCTTCGCCGGTGCTCCGATTGCCGTTTCCCTTGCCGCACCCGCCGCCGCGACGGTTTCCGCGACCGCCAGGCAGTCGGACGTGCCGGTCTCGACCGACGACGTGACCTGGGGCGGATGATCCGCCGCCGGTCCGCCGGCCTCGCGTACCGCCCCCGCCGCCGGCCGGTTCCGCACCGGTCCCACCCACCGCGTCATATTCCAGGAGGCATCTGCCAGATGAGCACCATGCACGCCACAGCGCCCGGCACCGCGACCGCCGAATCCGATTTCACGTCGCTGTGGGAATCCCGCCGCCCCCGCCGCACCGCCCTTTCCGCCGGATCGCCCGTCGAACTGTCACCGGGAAAGGGGACACCGCTCTTTCTCTTTCCGTGGACCGAGGGAAACATCGTCTTCGTCCGCGACTTCGCCCCTTCCTTCGGCAACGGGCACCCGGTCCTCGGGTTCGAGGCGAGGGGGCTGTGGAGCCGCGAGGAGCCGTTCTTGTCGGTGGCGGACGCCGCGGACGCCTGCGTGCGGGAGATCCGCCGCATCCAGCCGCGCGGGCCCTACCTGCTGGGCGGCATGTGCGGCGGCTGCCAGACGGCGTACGAGGTCGCGGTCCGGCTGGTCGCGGCGGGGGAGCGGGTCGGTCCGCTGAACCTCGTCAACGCGGCCCGCGGCGCCCTGGCGTCCGGCCCGCTGCTCGGGCTCTGCGACGTCTACGACATGCGGCTCGCGGCGCTGCGGCGGCAGTTCGGCGTCGACGACCTGGCCGCGGACCTCGACCACGTCATGGACCGGATGCGCGCCGGGCACTGGATCGACGACGCGACGCCGCGCGAGGACTTCTTCTGGCGCCAGCTCGTCTGGGCAGCGGGCATGTACGCCAACCGGCGGTGCCGGCTGGGCACCCTCGACCTCCCCGTCAACGTGTTCATCGCCCGGGAGAACGCGCACGACCCGGAGGTCCGGTGGCACGACGTCGCGCCCCGCAGCACCGTGACGGCAGTGGACGGTGTGTCCAGCGTCCAGATCATGCAGAGCCCCGCCTACCTGTCCGCGATGCGCCGGCTCCTCTCGCAGGACGGGTCGTGACCCCGCCCCGCCCGCCCGCCGGGCCACGGCCCCGTCCCGGCAGGAGGGGCGAGCGATGAGCGGCACCCTGGACGCGGCGCCTCCGCTCCCCGCGACCACCGCCGCACCCGGTGGACGTGCGCTGTTCGCGCAGCGGCGGTTCGTGACCTTCTGGCTCGGGCAGACCGTCTCCCGGGTCGGCGACGGCGCCTACCAGGTCGCCCTCGGCTGGACGGTCTACCGGCTGACCGGATCCACCGCGGCCATGGGCACCCTGATGGCCCTGAACTTCCTGCCCCAGGTGGTCTTCGCCCTGGTCGGGGGCGCCGTGGCCGACCGGCTTCCGCGCCGCACCGTCATCGTCGCCGCCGACTCGGTGGCCGCGGCCGTCGTCTGCGCCCTCGCGCTGCTGGCCGCGGCCGACCGCCTCACGCTGCCGCTGATGCTCGCCGCCGCGGTGCTGCTGGGCACCGTCACCGCCTTCTACGGTCCCGCCTACGCCGCGATGAACCGCGACGTGCTCGACGACGAGGAGTTCCGCAAGGCCAACTCCGTCTTCACCGCCACCGGCAACCTCGCCCGGCTGGCCGGACCGCTGCTGGCCGCTGTCGCCTTCGGCGCGGGTGGCGCGAGCCTCGTCCTCGGCCTGAACGCCGCGTCCTTCGCCTTCTCCGCCGTCGCCATGGCCGTCCTCGAACCCGTCCCCCGCAGGGCCGCGCAGCCGTCCGGCGGCGTCCGCCGCGAACTGGCCGAGGGGCTGCGCCACACACGGGCGAACCCCTGGATCGGCGTGGTCGTCGCGGTCTCGCTGGCCGCCAACATCGCGTGCCTGGCCCCCTACACCGTGCTGCTGCCCGCGCTGGTGCGCCGCGCGCACGGCGGGGTGGGCACCCTGGGCCTGTTGAGCGCGGCCGAGATCGGGACGGTCCTGCTGGCGTCGCTGGCCATCGGCCGTGCCCGCCGGATCAGGGCGCGGGCCGCGCTGTTCGGACTCGCCGCGGCGATCGGCGCGGGAACCGCCCTCATGGGCGTCCTGGGCGGACACCGGGCCGTCCTGTTCGCCGCCGTCGTGCTCGTCGGCGCGGGCCTGTCCTTCGACATCATCGAGAACACCCTGCTGCAGAAGCTGGTCCCCGAGCACCTGCTCTCCCGCGTCTACAGCGTCAACATGACCCTCTCCTACTCGCTGCTGCCGCTGGGCTACCTGCTGGCGGGGATCCTGGCCCGCCGGGTGGGCGCCCCCGCCGTCCTGCTCGGCGGCGGCGTGCTGCTCCTGGCCCTGTGCGCCTGCGCCGCCCTGACGCCCGCCGCCCGGCGGCTGGACGCCATCCACTGCTGAGCCGATCCGGGCCAGCCACTCGCGGCCCGGAGCCCGTACCGCACCCGCACCCGCACCCGCACTTCACAGTAAGGAACGAAGAGCCATGCGCAGTCTTCTGGAAGCCCCCGGACTCGGCCCCGTCCCGCCCGCCGGGAGCGACGGGCCCGACACCCGGCTGGTGCCGCAGGGCATCCTCGCCCGGGCCGCCCTCCACCCCGAGCGTGTCGCCGTGGTGTACGGCGACACGCAGCTGACCTACCGCGAACTCGTCACCCGGGCGGGTGAGCTGGCCGGCCGGCTGCGTGCGGCGGGCGCGGTCAGGGAAGGCACCGTCGCGCTCTGCCTCCCCCGGACGCCGGACCTCGTCGTGGCGATCCTCGCGGTCTGGTTCGCGGGCGCCGCCTGCCTGATGACGGACCCCGTCGCCCCGCCGCGCCGGCGCGAGCACATGCTGCGCGACAGCCGGACCGAGCTGGCCGTCACCACCCCCGAGCTGGCCGCGCACTTCCCCGCCGGGATCCGTGTCCTGCTGCCCACGCCCGACACGCAGACCGTGCAGACCGCGCAGGCCGCGCCGCGCCCCCAGGTCGCCACCCGCCCGGACGACCTCGCCTACGTGATCTACACCTCCGGCACCACCGGCCGGCCCAAGGGCGTACTGGTCGAGCACCACGCCCTCGCGGCGCTGGCGGACAGCATGGAGAAGGCCCTCTACCGGGACGCCGCCCCGGACGTGGAGCGGGTGGCCCTCAACGGCGGCACCAGCGCCGACCCGTTCTTCGCGGACTTCGTCAACCTGACCCGCGGCCGGACCCTGGTGGTCGTCGACGAGGACACCCGCCGCGACCCCGAACGCCTCGCGGAGCTGCTCGTCCACCGCCGGATCGACCTGCTCGACGGCACGCCCACCCAGATCCGGGCCCTGCTGCTGGCCGCGGGGCCGACCGCGCTGGCCGGTGTGCGGGTGCTGGTCCTCGGCAGCGAGCCGACCGACGCGGAGCTGTGGAAGCAGCTGCGCGCCCTGCCCGGCACCCGGGCCCACAACTACTACGGGCCGACCGAGACCACCATCTACTGCACCGGCGCCGTCGTCGCCGAACACCCCGAGCCCGTCATCGGCACCGCGCTGCCCGGTAACGGCATCGTCATCCTCGACGAGGGGCTGCGCCCCGTCCCCGACGGGCAGGTCGGTGAGATCTGGGTGACCGGCGCGCAGCTGGCCCGCGGCTACCTCAACGCCGGACCGGCGGAGCAGGCCCGTTTCACCGACCTGCGGCTGCCCGGCCGCGCCGCGCCCGTGCGGGCCTACCGGACCGGGGACCGGGGGCGCTTCGACGCCGCCGGGCAGGTGGAGTTCCTGGGCCGGTTCGACAGCCAGGTCTCCGTCAACGGCTACCGCGTCGAGCTGGGCGAGATCGAGGCCGCTCTGCGTTCCTGCCCCGGCGTGGGCAACGCGGCCGTGGCCCTGGTGAAGGACGGGGGACAGGGCACGCTCGCGGCCTGGGTGCTGCTCACCCCGGCCACCCGCGCCGACCCGGCCGGCTCCCTCGACCGGATCCGTGCCCGCCTCGCCGAGAGCCTGCCCGCGCACATGCTGCCGCGGATGCGTGCCGTGCCCGCCGTGCCGATGAACATCGCCGGCAAGGCGGACGTCCAGACCCTGACGGCGAGCCACCCGCCGCTGGCCGGACCGGCCGCGCCGGAGCCGGGCGCGGACGGGGACCCGGCCGCGCCGGAGCCGGGCCAGGACCTGGCCGCGCTGCTGCGCGGGCACTGGACCCGGACCCTGAGGATCGACACGGTCGCCCCCGACGACAGCTTCTTCGCCCTCGGCGGCGACTCCCTCATGGCCACCGAGCTGATCGTCGCCGTCCGGGAGCGGTTCGCCGCCGCGATCCCCATCCGGACCATCTTCGACCACCCCCGCTTCACCGATTTCCAGCAGGCCGTCGCCGAGAGGGTCGGCACCGCCGCCGGCCGCGCCGCGGCCGCCCGCGTATAAGGAGAGGCCGACCACCGTGACGACGTTCCCCGACACCCTCCCGGCCGCGGTCCCCGCGGCGTGGGACCACGTCACCCTCGGCGACGGCATCGGTGTGCCCGTCGCGATCGGCGGCGACTTGACCCCGGACCTGCTGCTCGCGGCGCACCTGCGCGGGGTGTTCTGCCTCCCGCGGTGCGAGCCCGCCGACATCGCGCACAACGCGGCCACCTACGGCCCCGACGTAGAGGCCGGCGACATCCCGCTGCTGCCGTCCGCGTCCGACCCGTACGCCCGTCTGTGGTGGTCGCCCACCACCCGGTACGTCCTGCCGGTCGGCGAGGTCCACCTGGGACGCACACTGCGCCGGGCGATCCGCGCGAGCGGGTGGACCACGACCGTCGACCGCGACCTCGACGCCGTGCTCGACGCGTGCCGGGCCGCGCGCAGCCCCCAGTGGATCACCCCGGAACTGACCGACTGCCTGCGCGCGCTGCACCGCGCCGGATGGGTCAGGAGTGTCGAGGTCTGGAACGGGAGCCGGCTGGTGGGCGGCCTGTTCGGGCTCGCCGTCGGGCAGGTCTTCGTGATGTCCTCCGCCTTCCACACCGAGCCGGACGCCGCCAAGGCAGCCATCGCCGACCTCGCCCGCCGGTCGGCAGAAGGGGGAATCCGGCTGCTGGACGCGCAGGTGCGGACGGACTACACGGTCCGGCTCGGCGCCCGCGGCATCCCGCGCCGGGAGTACCTGGAGTGGCTCGCCCCCGGCCCCCTCGTCCCCGGCCCCCTCGCTCCCGGTGTCCTCTCCACCGGGCCGGCGCAGGCCGCGCGGCTCCTGGAGCAGACCTGAGCGCGGCTCTTGGCGACAACGGCGGCGCCCGGCCGGGGCGCCGCCATTGGGCGTGATCGCGCGGCGACACCGGTGCCCCCACATGACCGTCCGGCGGTCATGTACTAGAGTTATCTCGACATCGAGATATCTGCCGAGCCGTACCGGGACCGTGGTGCAGACGGTCGCGGGGACACGCGCGCACGCACGCAACACGACGCATGAAGGAGACTGCCGTGTCGGCGAACAGCTTCGACGCCCGCAGCACGCTGCAGGTGGGCGACGAGTCGTACGAGATCTTCCGGCTGGACAAGGTCGAGGGCTCCGCCCGGCTGCCCTACAGCCTCAAGGTGCTGCTGGAGAACCTGCTCCGCACGGAGGACGGCGCGAACATCACCGCCGACCACATCCGCGCGGTCGGCGGCTGGGACTCGCAGGCGCAGCCCAGCCAGGAGATCCAGTTCACACCGGCCCGCGTGATCATGCAGGACTTCACGGGCGTGCCCTGCGTGGTGGACCTCGCCACCATGCGCGAGGCGGTCAGGGAGCTGGGCGGCGACCCGGCCCGCATCAACCCGCTCGCGCCCGCCGAGCTGGTCATCGACCACTCGGTCATCGCCGACCGCTTCGGCACCCCCGACTCCTTCGCGCAGAACGTGGAGCTGGAGTACGGCCGCAACAAGGAGCGCTACCAGTTCCTGCGCTGGGGCCAGACCGCCTTCGACGAGTTCAAGGTCGTCCCGCCCGGCACCGGCATCGTTCACCAGGTGAACATCGAGCACCTGGCCCGTACCGTCATGGTGCGCGGCGGCCAGGCGTACCCCGACACGCTGGTCGGCACCGACTCGCACACCACGATGGTCAACGGCCTGGGCGTGCTGGGCTGGGGTGTCGGCGGCATCGAGGCCGAGGCCGCGATGCTGGGCCAGCCGGTCTCCATGCTCATCCCGCGCGTCGTCGGCTTCAAGCTCACCGGCGAGCTGCCCACCGGCACCACCGCGACCGACCTGGTCCTGACCATCACCGAGATGCTCCGCAAGCACGGCGTCGTCGGCAAGTTCGTGGAGTTCTACGGCGAGGGCGTCGCCGCGACCTCGCTCGCCAACCGCGCCACCATCGGCAACATGTCGCCGGAGTTCGGCTCGACCGCCGCGATCTTCCCGATCGACGCCGAGACGGTGAGCTACCTGCGGCTGACCGGCCGCTCCGAGCAGCAGGTCGCGCTCGTCGAGGCCTACGCCAAGGAGCAGGGCCTGTGGCTGGACCCGGCCGCCGAGCCGGACTACTCCGAGAAGCTGGAGCTGGACCTGTCGACGGTGGTGCCGTCCATCGCCGGCCCCAAGCGCCCGCAGGACCGCATCGTGCTGGCGAAGGCCGCCGAGCAGTTCGCCGTGGACGTGCGCAACTACGTCACCGACGACCAGGAGGCGGGCAAGGAGTCCTTCCCGGCCTCCGACTCCCCGGCGCCCTCCGGCAACGGTGTGCCGTCGAAGCCGACCCTGGTCACGGCCGAGGACGGTTCGACCTATGAACTCGACCACGGCGCGGTGACGGTCGCCGCCATCACCTCGTGCACCAACACCTCCAACCCGTACGTCATGGTCGCCGCCGCGCTGGTGGCCAAGAAGGCGGTCGAGCGGGGCCTGACCCGCAAGCCGTGGGTCAAGACCACGCTGGCCCCCGGCTCGAAGGTGGTCACCGACTACTTCGACAAGGCCGGCCTGACGCCGTACCTGGACAAGCTCGGCTTCAACCTCGTGGGCTACGGCTGCACGACCTGCATCGGCAACTCCGGCCCGCTGCCGGAGGAGGTCTCCAAGGCGGTCAACGAGGCCGACCTCGCGGTCACCTCGGTGCTGTCGGGCAACCGCAACTTCGAGGGCCGGATCAACCCGGACGTCAAGATGAACTACCTGGCGTCCCCGCCGCTGGTCGTCGCGTACGCCATCGCCGGCTCGATGAAGCTGGACATCACCCGCGACGCGCTGGGCACCGACCAGGACGGCAAGGCGGTCCACCTGGCCGACATCTGGCCGTCGGAGTCCGAGGTCAACGACGTCGTGGCGTCCGCGATCGGCGAGGACATGTTCCGCACCTCCTACAGCGACGTCTTCGCGGGCGACGCCCAGTGGCAGGCGCTGCCGGTGCCGACCGGCAACACCTTCGAGTGGGACGCGGAGTCCACCTACGTCCGCAAGCCCCCGTACTTCGAGGGCATGACGATGGACCCGGCGCCCGTCACCGACATCTCCGGCGCCCGGGTGCTGGCCAAGCTCGGCGACTCGGTCACCACCGACCACATCTCCCCGGCCGGTGCCATCAAGGCCGACACGCCGGCGGGCCAGTACCTCACCGAGCACGGCGTGCAGCGCCGCGACTTCAACAGCTACGGCTCGCGCCGCGGCAACCACGAGGTCATGATCCGCGGCACCTTCGCCAACATCCGGCTGCGCAACCAGATCGCCCCCGGCACCGAGGGCGGCTTCACGCGCGACTTCACCCAGCCGGACGCACCCGTGGCGTTCATCTACGACGCCTCGCGCAACTACATCGACCAGGGCATCCCGCTGGTCGTCCTGGCGGGCAAGGAGTACGGCTCGGGCTCGTCGCGCGACTGGGCGGCCAAGGGTACCGCGCTGCTCGGCGTCAAGGCCGTCGTCGCGGAGTCCTACGAGCGCATCCACCGCTCCAACCTGATCGGCATGGGCGTGCTGCCGCTCCAGTTCCCGGAGGGCGAGAGCGCCCTGACGCTGGGCCTGACGGGTGAGGAGACGTACTCCGTCACGGGCGTCACCGCGCTCAACGACGGCAGCACCCCGCGCACCGTGAAGGTCACCACGGACACCGGCGTGGAGTTCGACGCGGTGGTCCGCATCGACACGCCGGGCGAAGCGGACTATTACCGCAACGGCGGCATCATGCAGTACGTCCTGCGGTCGCTGATCCGTCAGTAGGACAGTGCCTCCACGGCAGTTGTAACTCGCGAGTAACACGGACCGCGTTCCCCTCGACGGGGGACGCGGTCCGTCCGTTTTGCGCGGGCCAATCCGCCGATCGTCCGCCATCGGCTGATCGGCAACGCTCTGACCTGCGGTTTTGTCGTCCCACATTTCGGACAGGTCTCAACTCGGGAAAGCTTGCCGACCAAACACGCACTTGATCTTGCCCTGCTGGAGAGAAGTGGACTATACCTGTCGGCGTCCAAGGAACCAGCTTCTGAGCGGGTTCGGGCGGGGGAATCGGCAAGCCGGCGCAGCCGGCGTTCGGATAGCGTCCCTGCCTCACTGGATGCACGGTTTCACTCAAGCTTCAACGTTCGCGGTCGTCGGCGGGTGTCGCTGCACCGCATGAGTCCTGGAGAAGGCGAGGACTTGAGCATGGGATCCGAGATCAACCGGCGCGATGCAATCAAGCGGGCGATGGCGATCGGCGTGGTGGCCATTCCGTCGGCGTCGGTGCTGACGGCGTGCGCCACGTCCAGTGGCGGGGACTCCGACAAGAAGAAGCCGGCCCCGGCCGGCACGAAGTCGGCCGCCAATCCGCTCGGTGTCAAGAACGGCGCGCCGCTTGAGGCGTTCGTCTTCAAGGGCGGTTTCGGCGACGACTACATCAAGGCCGCCGAGGCGCAGTACAACAAGACCTACGGCACCACGGTGAAGCACACCGGCACGCAGGGCATCGGCCCGAAGCTGCAGCCGCGCTTCGCCAACAACACCCCGCCGGACTTCATGGACAACTCCGGCGCCGACAACCTCGACACCGCGGCCCTGGCCAAGGAGAACAAGCTCCTCGACCTCACCCCGCTGCTGGACGCCCCGACCATCGACGACCCGTCGAAGAAGGTCCGCGACGTCCTGATCGCCGGCACGGTCGAGCAGGGCCAGTTCGGCTCGCAGCAGATGTACGCGCTGAACTACGCCTTCACCGTCTACGGCAGCTGGTACAGCAACAAGCTGTTCAAGGAGAACGGCTGGACGTACCCGCAGACCTTCGACGAGGCCATCGCGCTCGGCGCCAAGGCCAAGACCAAGGGCATCGCGCTGTTCACGTACCCGGGCAAGTACCCGTACTACGTGCACTTCGACATGTTCCACCAGTTCGGCAAGGTCGGCGGCAAGGAGATCCTGAACGCCATCGACGACCTGGAGGACGGCGCCCTCCAGGTCGACGCGGTCAAGCAGGTCATCGAGTACTACGAGGAGCTGGCGGCCAAGAAGCTGTTCCTCACGGGCTCCGAGGGCAAGACCCACATCCAGATGCAGACCGACTGGACGAAGTACAAGGCCGCCCTGGTGGCCGACGGCTCGTGGGTGGAGAACGAGGCCGCCCCGACCATGCCCAAGGACTTCGACCTCGCGGTAGGCCCGCTGGTCGGCGGCGGCCCGAGCGACAAGCTGCCCTTCGGCACCGTCTACGCGGCCGCCGGTGAGCCCTTCATCGTCGCTGCCAACGGCAAGAACCCGACCGGCGGTATGGAGCTGCTCCGCATCATGCTGTCGAAGCAGCAGACGGACAACTTCACCAACACCATCAAGTCGCTCACCTGTGTCTCCGGCTCGTCCGAGGGTCTGACCCTCACCCCGGGTCTGGCGTCGGCGAGCGCGGCGCTGAAGGCCGCCGGGCCGAATGTGCTCAACGCGCGTATCCAGGACTGGTACAAGAAACTCAACAACGAGACGCTGGGCAACCTGACCGCCAAGCTGCTGACCGGGCAGATCAAGTCGGCGCAGTGGATCGAGCAGGCCCAGAAGGCCTGCGACGACACCAAGAAGGACTCGTCCGTGCCGAAGTTCAAGCACGTCTGATCCGCATTCCCCCTAACGGCTGAGACGAGAGCGACCGGCGACATGCGACACGGCAAGTACCGGTTCATCATCGGATTTCTGGCGATTCCTGTAGCGCTGTACGGGGTCTTCGTGATCTCGCCATTCGTCCAGGACTTCCAGATCTCCATGACGGACTGGACCGGACTCACACCCGACAAGCACTACATCGGGTTCGAGAACTACCGGAAGATCATTCACAACCACCTCTTCTGGCAGTCGCTGTGGCACAACGTGCTGCTGCTGCTGATCGTGCCGGTCGTGACGCTGGCACTCGGTCTGTTCTTCGCTTTCATGCTCAACGTCGGTGGCCGGCGCAGAGGCGCGTCGGTCACCGGCGTCCGGGGCTCGGGCGCATACAAGATCATCTTCTTCTTCCCGCAGGTGCTGTCGGTCACCGTGATCGCCATCCTGTGGCAGCAGATCTACAACCCCGACCCGGACGAGGGCGTGCTCAACGCCCTGCTGTCGAACCTCGGCCTCGGCTCGCTGACCCAGTCCTGGCTCGGCGACCCGCACCTGGCCCTCGGCTGCATCATGGCCGTGATGGTGTGGGCGAACGTGGGCTTCTACGTGGTGCTCTTCTCGGCGGGCATGGCCTCCATCCCGACCGAGATCTACGAGGCCTCGCTGCTGGACGGGGCGAGCCGCTTCGTCACCTTCTTCAAGGTCACGCTGCCGCTGCTGGCGGACACGGTGGCCACCGGATGGGTGTACATGGGCATCATCGCCATGGACGCCTTCGCCTTCGTCCAGCTGATGTCGGTCAACTACGGCGGTCCCGACGAGAAGACCGACGTGGTGCCGCTGCTGCTGTACAAGACCGCCTTCCGGGACAACAGCCAATACGGCCTGGCGGCAGCCATGGGTGTCGCCATGCTGATCGTCACACTGCTGTTCGCCGTACTGACGCTGCGGCTGTCGCGCCGCGAGCGCATCGAGTTCTAGGGGTTCCGCGATGACCACCGAGACGATCGACGAGCTCCCGGAGTCGGCACCCCGCAAACCGGGCTCGCCCACCACCTCCGCGTCCCGCTGGAAGTGGCGCTACAGCGAGGGCGGCGTGCTCAACGCCTTCAGCCACATCTTCCTGCTGGTGTGGGGCCTCATGGTCGGCCTGCCGCTGCTGTGGGCGCTGTGGAGCTCCTTCAAGAGCTCCGGCGACATCCTCAGCCACCCGCTGTCCTTCCCGACCCACTTCCACTTCGACAACTGGTCGCACGCCTGGACCAAGGCCCACATGGGCCGGTACTTCATCAACACGATCATCGTGGTCGGCTTCTCGACCGCCGGCACGATGCTCTTCGGCTCGATGGCCGCCTACGTGCTGGCGCGCTTCGAGTTCCCGTTCAACCGGCTGATCTACTTCATCTTCGTCGCCGGTATGGCCTTCCCGGTCGTGATGGTGCTGGTGCCGCTGTTCTTCGTGACGACCAACCTGCACATCATCAACACCCTGCCGGGCCTGATCCTGGTCTACATCGCGTACTCGCTGCCCTTCACGGTCTTCTTCATGACCTCCTTCTTCCGCACCCTGCCCACCTCGGTGGCGGAGGCGGCGCTGGTGGACGGCGCGTCGCACACCCGGACGTTCTTCCAGATCATGGTGCCGATGGCCAAGCCCGGCATCATCAGCATCGGGATCTTCAACGTCCTCGGGCAGTGGAACCAGTACCTGCTCCCGCTGGTGCTGAACCAGGGCAACACCGACAAATGGGTGCTCACCCAGGGTCTGGCGGACCTGGCCGTGCAGCAGGGCTACCAGGGCGACTGGGGCGGACTCTTCGCCGGCCTGTCGATCGCCATGCTCCCGGTGCTGGCCGTCTACGTGGTCTTCCAGCGTCAGGTGCAGGCCGGACTCACGGCGGGGGCGCTCAAGTAGCGGACCCGGAAAACGGCTGCCGGACCGGCGGCCCCGTCCTTCGACGGGGCCGCCGCTCGGCGTTCCCGACCGCCCGTGCGGCGGGGGATTCCCATAACGGTGTGGCTCTCCCCCTTGACGGGACATCACCGCAAACACTCAACTTAGAGTTCACATGTTGTAGACGACGGGGTCCAACTGGTGTGCTGCTGCCGTCAAGGGGCCGTCAGGGTCCAGTCGGCCGCACCAGCCGGCCCCGTCCCGTGCGGGCAAGCGGACACGGGCCGCCTGCCGGGCAGGAGTGGATGTCGTGGACACACCGGGTTCGCAGTCGTCGCTGCACCGGGCCAACCTGGAGCGTGTCGTGCGCGCGGTACGGCTGGCCGGATCGCTCACCCAGGCCGAGATCGCCCGGAGCACGGGCCTGTCCGCCGCGACCGTGTCCAACATCGTACGCGAGCTGCGGGACAACGGGACGGTGCAGGTCACGCCGACCTCCTCGGGAGGTCGGCGGGCCCGCAGCGTGGCGCTGTCCGGTGACGCGGGCATCGTCGTCGGTGTCGACTTCGGCCACTCGCACCTGCGGGTCGCGGTCGGCAACCTGGCGCACCAGGTGCTGGCCGAGCAGTCCGAGCCGATCGACGTGGACGCCTCCGCCTCGCAGGGCTTCGACCGGGCGGAGCAGCTGGTCGCGCGGCTGGTGGAGTCCACCGGGATCAGCCCCGGCAAGGTGCTCGGCGTCGGCCTCGGCGTGCCCGGCCCGATCGACGTGGAGACCGGCGCGCTGGGCTCGACCGCGATCCTGCCGGGCTGGAGCGGCATCAACCCGCGCCAGGAGATGACCGACCGGCTCGGCGTCCCGGTGCAGGTCGACAACGACGCCAACCTCGGCGCGCTCGGCGAGCTGGTCTGGGGCGGCGGCCGCGGGGTCAAGGATCTCGCGTACATCAAGGTGGCCAGCGGTGTCGGCGCCGGGCTGGTGATCGACGGCCGGATCTACCGCGGCCCCGGCGGCACGGCGGGCGAGATCGGTCACATCACGCTGGACGAGTCCGGCCCGGTCTGCCGCTGCGGCAACCGCGGCTGCCTGGAGACCTTCACCGCGGCCCGCTACGTCCTGGAGCTGCTGCGCGGCAGCCACGGGGAGGGCCTGACCATCCCGCGGATGGTGCAGCTGGCGCGCGAGGGCGACCCCGGCTGCCGCCGGGTGACCGGCGACGTCGGGCGGCACATCGGGATGGGCGTGGCGAGCCTGTGCAACCTGCTGAACCCCTCCCGGGTGGTCCTCGGCGGCGACCTGGCGGAGGCCGGCGAGCTGGTGCTCGGCCCGATAAGGGAATCGGTGTCCCGTTACGCTATCCCCAGTGCCGCCCAGCGGCTGTCCGTGGTGCCGGGCGCGCTGGGGGCGCGAGCGGAGGTTCTGGGGGCACTTGCCCTGGTTTTGAGCGAAATGGGCGATTCCACCCTGCTGGACGGCAACCACCCGGTCGACACACCGGCCTTTTCGGCATAACTGAGCGTTCACGCTGCTAACGAAACGCGCCGTTGCCATCTCGTTAAGTGTTTACTTCTTGACGACAGGCCGTCAGCCGGAGTTGACTCACGTCCACCTCGGCCGCGGTGTTGCGGCCCTGTCAGGGAGGCAACCTCAGATGAACGCAATGACGCGTCGGATCGTCATCGGCACGGCGGCCGTTTCGCTCGCCTTCGGCATGGCGGCGTGCGGCAAGGCCGGCGGCAGTGACGACAAGGGCTCCGACAAGGCGTCGTCGTCCTCCAACGGCAGCGCGGCCAAGTCGATCGGCCTGCTGCTCCCGGAGAACGCGACCACGCGCTACGAGAAGTTCGACCGCCCGCTGATCACCAAGAAGATCAACGAGCTGTGCCCGGACTGTTCGGTCGAGTACGCGAACGCCGCGGCCGACCCGGCCAAGCAGGCCCAGCAGGTCAGCACCATGATCGCCAAGGGCGTCAAGGTCCTCATCGTGGACGCGCAGGACTCCAAGGGCATCAAGTCGTCGATCCAGGCGGCGAAGGACAAGGGCATCAAGATCGTCGCCTACGACCGCCTCGCCGAGGGCCCGATCGACGCGTACGTCTCCTACGACAACGAGAAGATCGGCGAGCTGCAGGGCCAGGCGCTGCTCGACGCGATGGGTTCAAAGGCGACGCCGTCTGCCAACGTTGTCATGATCGACGGTGACCCCGCCGACCCGAACGCCGCCATGTTCAAGGCCGGCGCCCACAAGATCCTCGACGGCAAGGTGAAGATCGCCTACGAGCAGTCGGGTCTGTGGAAGGGCGACATCGCCAACCAGAAGATGACCGCCGCCATCCAGCTGATCGGCAAGGACAAGATCGCGGGCGTCTACTCCGCGAACGACGGCATGGCCGGCGGTGTCGCCACCGCCCTCAAGGGCGCCGGCATCAACCCGCCGCTGACCGGTCAGGACGCCGAGCTCGACGGCCTGCAGCGGATCCTGGCGGGCACCCAGACCGCCACGATCTACAAGGCCTACCAGCCGGAGGCGGACGCCGCTGCCGAGATCGCGGTCGACCTGCTCCAGGGCAAGGACTTCAAGTCCGTCGCGGACACCACCGCCAAGCAGCTGAGCGGCACCGAGGTGCCCGCCAAGCTCCTGCCCGCGACCTCGGTCACCACGGCCAACATCAAGGACACGGTCATCAAGGACGGCCTGTACACCGCCGCCCAGATCTGCACCGCGGACTTCGCCGCCAAGTGCACCGCGGCCGGCATCAGCTGACCCGACGGCACATCCGGTCCGCACGGTCCCGGCCGCTTCCACGGCCTGAACCGTCCCCGTGAACCTGTCCGGTGCCCGACCCGCACAAAACACCCCGCTAACGGGGCGGGCACCGGACGGAAACGCTTGCGGACGCAGCTTTCCGTGAACGGGGGTCTACCCCTTCTCCGTTCACTTTGTAATCTTGTAACCCGTGCATTGCGCACTCCCTCCGCGGCTGTTCGACACAGCACGCGGCATCCCCGCCGGTCAGGCGGCGAAGGAGATGGTTCACGTGTCCGCTACGCCCGTGCTGGCGTTGCGCGGAGTCTCCAAGCGATTCGGTGCGGTCCAGGCCCTCACCGACGTCGACCTGGAGGTTCACCCCGGAGAAGTGGTCGCCCTGGTGGGCGACAACGGCGCCGGAAAGTCGACCCTGGTCAAGACCATCGCGGGTGTGCACCCCGTGGACGAGGGCGTCATCGAGTGGGAAGGGCGGCCGGTGCACATCAACCGCCCGCAGGACGCCCAGCAGCTCGGTATCGCGACCGTCTACCAGGACCTCGCGCTCTGCGACAACCTCGACGTCGTCGGCAACCTCTACCTCGGCCGGGAACTGCTGCGCTTCGGCAGCCTCGACGAGGTCACGATGGAACAGCGCTCCCGCGAACTTCTGAACACACTGTCCATCCGGATTCCCAGCGTCCGGATCCCGATCGCGAGCCTCTCCGGTGGCCAGCGGCAGGTCGTCGCCATCGCCCGCGCGCTGATCGGCGACCCCAAGGTCGTCATCCTCGACGAGCCCACGGCCGCCCTCGGTGTCGAGCAGACCGCGCAGGTCCTGGACCTCGTCGAGCGGCTGCGCGAGCGCAACCTCGGCGTCATCCTGATCAGCCACAACATGGCCGACGTCATGGCGGTCTGCGACACCGTTCACGTGCTGCGCCTCGGCAGGAACAACGGTGCCTTCCCGGTCAAGGACACCACCAACGAAGAGATCATCGCGGCCATCACCGGCGCCACGGACAACGCCGTGACCCGTCGTCTGGCGCGCAACGCGGAGGCAGCCCAGTGAGCGACAAGACCACGATGAGCAAGCCCGTGGACGAGGTGCCGCCGCCGGCGGTCGCCACCGTCGACCCCCGGCTGCTGGTCCGGGAAGAGGGCTTCAAGGGCTACATCACGGAGTTCAAGCGCAAGCTGAAGGGCGGCGAGCTGGGCTCGCTCCCGGTGATCGTCGCGCTGATCATCATCTGGACCGTCTTCCAGGTCCAGAACAGCCTGTTCCTCAGCTCGCAGAACATGGTCAACATCGGCTTCTTCATGGCCGGTACGGGCATGCTGTCGATCGGCCTGGTCTTCGTGCTGCTGCTCGGCGAGATCGACCTGGCGGTCGGCTCGGTCAGCGGTCTGGCGTCCACGGTCTTCGCCATCCTGACCGTCCAGCACGGGGTCAACCCGACGCTCGCGGTCCTGCTGACGCTGCTCACCGGCATCGTCATCGGCGCCTTCCACGGCTTCTTCTTCGCCAAGATCGGCGTCCCGGCGTTCGTCGTCACCCTGGCCGGCTTCCTCGGCTGGGCCGGTGTCATGAAGTACCTGCTGCGCAGCACCGGCAGCCTTACGATCCAGGACAAGGGCCTGCTGCACACCCTGGGCCAGCGCTCGTTCTTCATGAACCAGAGCATCGCGGGTGCCTACATCCTGGCCACGCTCGCCGTCGGCGCCCTGCTGGTCGGCTCGCTCATCGAGCAGCAGCGCCGCCGCAAGGCGTCGGTGCCCTACCGGCCCACCAGCGAGATCCTGTTCCGCACCGGCGCGCTCGCGGTCGTCGCCTATGTGTCGGCCTACGTGCTGAACAAGTCCTCCGGTGTGCCGAACTCCCTGGTCATCTTCCTGGCCGCCCTGGTCATCTGTGACTTCGTGCTGCGCCGCACCACCTACGGCCGCAAGATCTTCGCGGTCGGCGGTGGCATCGAGGCCGCCCGCCGCGCCGGTATCAACGTGGCGATGGTCCGTATATCGGTCTTCGCGATCTCCGGCTTCTTCGCGGCCCTCGGCGGCCTGTTCCTGGCCGCCCAGCAGTACACCGCGACGCTCCAGGCCGGCAGCGGCAACCTGCTGATGCTCGCCATCGCGGCGGCCGTCATCGGCGGCACCAGCCTCTTCGGCGGCCGCGGCAGCGTCTGGTCGGCGCTGCTGGGCATGCTGGTCATCGAGTCCATCCAGATGGGCCTGAACCTGCTGAACAAGGACGACTCGATCAACGACATGATCACCGGCGCGGTGCTCCTCGCCGCCGTGGTCGTCGACTCGATCTCCCGCCGCACCCAGCGCAGCTCCGGCCGCGCCTGATCCGCGGCCGCACGGCGCCGTACGCACCACCCGGACCGCCGGGCGGACCTGGACCCCAGGACCGCCCGGCGGTCCGTCGTTCACGCCCGCGGGGCCGACGCGGCGGCGGGACGCCGACACGCCGCCGCGCGGTTGCCGGTACGGCGCGTGACAGACATCGCACGGGTCGCCCGACGCGCCGGTAACCCGAAGATTAGACTCTTCCGAAGGCCAGATCGGCCGGGAGCGACAGGCTAAGGAGGAACGGGTGGCACTGCTGACCCGTATCAACGGACCGCGCGACCTCGACCGGCTCAGCCCGCAGCAGCTCGTGGAGCTGTCCGCCGAGATCCGCTCCTTCCTCGTCGACGCGGTCTCCAAGACCGGCGGCCACCTCGGCCCCAACCTGGGCGTCGTCGAGCTGACCGTGGCCCTGCACCGGGTCTTCGACTCCCCTCGCGACCGCATCCTCTTCGACACCGGGCACCAGGCCTACGTCCACAAGCTGCTGACCGGACGCAAGGACTTCAGCCGGCTCAAGAGCACCGGCGGCCTGTCGGGCTACCCCTCGCGGGCCGAGTCCGAGCACGACGTGATCGAGAACAGCCACGCCTCCACGGTGCTGGGCTGGGCGGACGGGCTGGCCAAGGCCAACGAGCTCAAGCGCCGCGACGACCACGTGGTCGCCGTCATCGGCGACGGGGCGCTCACCGGCGGCATGGCCTGGGAGGCGCTCAACAACATCGCCGCCGCCAAGGACCGGCCGCTCGTCATCGTCGTCAACGACAACGAGTGGTCGTACTCTCCGACCATCGGCGGCCTCGCCAACCACCTGGCCACGCTGCGCACCACCGACGGCTACGAGCAGTTCCTCGCCCGCACCAAGGCCGCGCTGGAGCGCACCCCGCTCATCGGCCGCCCGCTCTACGAGACGCTGCACGGCGCCAAGAAGGGCCTGAAGGACTTCATCACCCCGCAGGGCATGTTCGAGGACCTGGGCCTGAAGTACCTCGGCCCGATCGACGGCCACGACGTCGAGGCCGTGGAGTCCGCCCTGCAGCGCGCCAAGCGCTTCCACGGGCCCGTGCTGGTGCACTGCATCACCGAGAAGGGCCACGGCTACACCCCGGCCGAGCGGGACCGCACCGACCGCTTCCACGGCATCGGCCCGATCCACCCCGACACCGGCCTGCCGCTGTCCGAGGGCGGCGCCGACTGGACGTCCGTCTTCGGCGACGAGATGCTCGCGCTCGGCAAGGAGCGCCCCGACATCGTCGCCATCACCGCGGCGATGCTGCACCCGGTGGGCCTGACCAAGTTCGCCGAGGCCTTCCCCGAGCGGGTCTTCGACGTCGGCATCGCCGAGCAGCACGGCGCCGTCTCGGCCGCGGGGCTCGCGACGGGCGGGCTGCACCCGGTCTTCGCCGTCTACGCGACCTTCCTCAACCGCGCCTTCGACCAGGTGCTCATGGACGTGGCCCTGCACAAGTGCGGGGTCACCTTCGTCTTGGACCGCGCGGGTGTCACCGGCAGCGACGGGCCCTCGCACAACGGCATGTGGGACATGTCGATCCTCCAGGTCGTCCCGGATCTGCGGATCGCCGCGCCGCGCGACGCCGAGCAGGTCAGGGCGCAGCTGCGGGAGGCCGTCGAGGTTCGCGACGCGCCCACCGTGGTCCGCTACTCCAAGGGCGCCGTCGGCCCGTCGGTGCCCGCGGTCGGCCGGATCGGCGGCATGGACGTGCTGCGCGAGCCGTCCGGCGGTGAGCGGCCCGACGTGCTGCTGGTGTCGGTCGGCGCACTGGCCCCGATGTGCCTGGAGGCAGCCACGCTGCTGGACGCCCAGGGCATCACCAGCACCGTGGTGGACCCGCGCTGGGTCAAGCCGGTCGACCCCGAGCTGCCCGCGCTCGCGGCCCGGCACCGGCTCGTCGTCACCGTCGAGGACAACGGGCGGGCCGGCGGCGTCGGCTCGGCCGTCGCCCAGGCGCTGCGGGACGCGGAGGTCGACGTGCCGCTGCGGGACTTCGGCATCCCGCAGCGCTTCCTGGAGCACGGCTCCCGCAAGGACGTGCTGGCCGCGGTCGGCCTGACCGCGCCGGACATCGCGCGCCAGGTCACGGGCGTGGTCGCGACCATCGACGGGCGCTTCGCCGACGAGGCCGCCGAGGCCGTGCCGGCCGAACCCGAGGCGGGCTGACCCCCGCTCCCACCGCCGCCCGGCCGCCGGTCCGGCAGGCCGGGCGGCGGCGTTCCCGCGGCCCCGGGAACCCCGTTTCCCGGGGGCCCGCGGCCGATGGTAGAAATGCGCGAAGGCAGTGCCGATGATCGAGGTGGCGTAGCAATGACGGAGTCCAAGGGGCCCGGTACCAAGGGCGGTTCGGCAGCCCCGAAGAAGAAGCGCAAGGGCCCCGTCGCCCGGCTGCGGCCGTACGCGGTGGGCATCGTGGCCATGATCGTGGTCTTCGGCGTCTCCGCGCTGATCGGCGCCCACGTGCGGGCCGGCAAGGGCGACAAGGTCACCGAGCCCACCGGTGCGGTGGCCGCGGCGCAGCCGCAGACCACGCCCGTCCCGACGACGACGAGCACGACCGCCCCCAAGGGCCCGAAGCTCAACATCCCGGTGGCCCCGTCGGTGCCGGTGACGGTGACGATCTACGAGGACCTGCGCAGCCCCGAGTCCAAGGCCTTCCAGGAGGAGTACGGCGCGACGATACAGGGGCTGCTGGCCACCGGGCAGGTGCGCTTCGAGTACCACCTGGTCACCGCCTCCGACGCGCAGTACGGCGGCACCGGCGCCCTGGTGGCGGCGAACGCCGCGGCCTGCGCGCAGGACCAGGGCCGCTTCAGCGCCTTCGTCGAGCAGCTGTGGAAGGTCCAGCCCGCCGACCCCAAGGACGACGCGCTGGCCAGCGAGAGCCTGATGAAGAAGCTGGCCCGCAAGGCCCACAAGATCAAGGCCGGCACCTTCGAGCCCTGCGTGGAACAGCGTGACCACGACGGCTGGGTGAAGAAGGCGCAGCAGGACTTCGCCGCCTCCGGTTACGGCACGGTGCCCGCGGTCCTCATCGACGGCGCCCCGGTCAAGGACGTCAAGACCCAGCTGACGCCGGGCGGCCTGCGCTCCCAGGTCAAGGCCGAGATCGACAAGGTCGTGGCCGAGCAGGCCGCGCTGGCGACGGCCACCCCGCAGGCGGACTGACCGCCCGCGCGCGTACGACGAAGGGGGGCCGGTCCACCGCGGTGGACCGGCCCCCCTTCGTCATGCCGCCCGTCAGGCCGGGACGCTCGCCACGCCCGGCGCCAGGAACGGCTTGCCGTTCACCCGGTGCGAGACGCCCTCACGGTCCAGGTACGGCGTGATGCCGCCCAGGTGGAAGGGCCAGCCGGCGCCCGTGATCAGGCACAGGTCGATGTCCTGGGCCTCCGCGACGACGCCCTCGGCCAGCATCAGCCCGATCTCCTGGGCCACCGCGTCCAGCACCCGCTCGCGCACCTGCGCCTCGGTCAGCACCCGGTCACCCTGCTCCAGCAGCGCGGCGACCTCCGGGTCCAGCTCGGGGCGGCCGGAGTCGTAGACGTAGAAGCCGCGCTTGCCGGCCTTGACGACCGCCGCCAGGTTCGGCGAGACGGTGAAGCGGTCCGGGAAGGCGGCGTGCAGCGTCTCCGAGACGTGCAGGCCGATCGCCGGGCCGACCAGCTCCAGCAGCACCAGCGGCGACATCGGCAGGCCCAGCGGCTCGACGGCCTTCTCGGCCACCGCGACCGGGGTGCCCTCGTCGATGACGTTCTGGATCTCGCCCATGAAGCGGGTCAGGATGCGGTTCACCACGAAGGCGGGCGCGTCCTTGACCAGCACCGCGGTCTTCTTGAGCTTCCTGGCCACGGCGAAGGCGGTCGCGAGCGACGCGTCGTCGGTGGCCTCGCCGCGGACGATCTCCAGCAGCGGCAGGATCGCCACCGGGTTGAAGAAGTGGAAGCCCACGACCCGCTCGGGGTGCTCCAGCTTCGCGGCCATCTCCGACACCGACAGCGAGGAGGTGTTGGTCGCCAGGATCGTGTCCGGGCGTACCACCGCCTCCAGCTCGGCGAAGACCTGCTGCTTGACGCCCATCTCCTCGAAGACCGCCTCGATGACGAAGTCGGCGTCCCCGAAGGCCGCCGCCTTGTCCAGGTGCCCGGTCACGAGCGCCTTGTAGCGGTTGGCGGCGTCCTGTTTCAGCCGGCCCTTGGCGAGCAGCTTGTCGATCTCGGCGTGCACATAGGCCACGCCCTTGTCGATACGGGCCTGGTCGATGTCGGTCAGCACGACCGGCACCTCCAGGCGGCGCACGAACAGCAGCGCCAGCTGCGAGGCCATCAGGCCCGCGCCCACGACGCCGACCTTCGTCACCGGGCGGGCCAGCGCCTTGTCGGGCGCGCCGGCCGGGCGCTTGGCGCGCCGCTGCACCAGGTTGAAGGCGTAGATGCCGCTGCGCAGCTCGCCGCCCATGATGAGGTCGGCGAGCGCCCGGTCCTCGGCCTCGAAGCCCTGCCGCAGGTCGCCGCCGCGGGCCGCCGCGACGATGTCCAGGGCGCGGTAGGCCGCCGGGGCGGCGCCGTGCACCTTGCTGTCGGCGATGGCGCGGCCGCGGGCCACCGCGGCGTCCCAGGCCTCGCCGCGGTCCACCTCGGGGCGGTCGATCTCGATCTCGCCGCGCAGCACGGACGCGGTCCAGGCGAGCGACTGCTCCAGGAAGTCCGCGGCCTCGAACAGCGCGTCGGCGATGCCCAGCTCGAACACCTGCGGGCCCTTGAGCTGCCGGTTCTGGTTGAGCGAGTTCTCGATGATCACGGTGACCGCGCGGTCGGCGCCGATCAGGTTCGGCAGCAGGGTGCAGCCGCCCCAGCCGGGCACCAGGCCGAGGAAGACCTCGGGCAGCGAGAAGGCGGGCACCGAGGCCGAGACGGTGCGGTAGGTGCAGTGCAGACCGACCTCGACGCCGCCGCCCATGGCCGCGCCGTTGTAGTACGCGAAGGTGGGCACCGCGAGCGACGACAGGCGCTTGAAGACGTCGTGGCCGCCGCGGCCGATGGCCAGCGCGTCCTCGTGCCGTCTCAGCAGCTCGACGCCCTTGAGGTCGGCGCCGACGGCGAAGATGAACGGCTTGCCGGTGATGCCGACGCCGGTGATCGCGCCGTCGGCGGCCTCCTTCTCGACCTGGTCGATCGCCGCGTCCAGGTTGGCCAGCGACTGCGGGCCGAAGGTGGTGGGCTTGGTGTGGTCCAGGCCGTTGTCGAGGGTGATCAGCGCGAAGCGCCCGGCGCCGGGCAGTTCCAGGTGCCGTACGTGCGCGGTCGTGACGACCTCGCCGGGGAAGAGTTCGGCCGCACCCTTGAGGAGTTCGGTGGTGGTGCTCACTTGGCGCTCCCGGTCCCGTCGAAGTTCGGATTCTCCCAGACGACCGTGCCGCCCATGCCGAAGCCCACGCACATCGTGGTGATGCCGAAGCGCACCTCGGGGTGCTCCTCGAACTCCCGGGCCAGCTGGGTCATCAGCCGCACCCCGGAGGAGGCCAGCGGGTGACCGAAGGCGATGGCGCCGCCGTACGGGTTGACGCGCGCGTCGTCGTCGGCGATGCCGTAGTGGTCCAGCAGCGACAGGACCTGCACGGCGTAGGCCTCGTTGACCTCGATGAGGCCGATGTCGTCGATCGTCAGCCCGGCGCGGGCCAGTGCCTTCTCGGTGGCCGGGATCGGGCCGATGCCCATGACCTCGGGCTCCACGCCCGCGAAGGCGTAGGACACCAGGCGCATCTTCACCGGCAGCGCCAGTTCGCGGGCGACGTCCTCGGCGGCCAGCAGCGAGGCGGTCGCGCCGTCGTTGAGGCCCGAGGAGTTGCCCGCCGTGACGCGGCCGTGCGGGCGGAACGGGGTCTTGAGGTTCGCCAGGCCCTCCAGCGTGGTGCCCGGACGCATCGGCTCGTCGGCGGTGGCCAGGCCCCAGCCGGTCTCGCCACCCTCGGGCGTGGTGCGGCGGATCGCCACCGGGACCAGGTCCGGCTGGATCTTGCCGTCGGCGTAGGCCTTGGCGGCCTTCTCCTGGCTGCGCACCGCGTACTCGTCGGCGCGCGCCTTGGTCAGGGCCGGGAAGCGGTCGTGCAGGTTCTCCGCCGTCATGCCCATGAACAGCGCGGACTCGTCGACCAGCTTCTCCGACACGAAGCGCGGGTTCGGGTCGACGCCCTCGCCCATCGGATGCCGTCCCATGTGCTCGACACCGCCCGCGACCACGACGTCGTAGGCGCCGAACGCGATGCCGCCCGCCGTCGTCGTCACGGCCGTCATGGCGCCCGCGCACATGCGGTCGATCGAGAAGCCGGGCACCGTCGTCGGCAGCCCCGCCAGGATGCCGGCGGTGCGGCCCAGGGTCAGCCCCTGGTCGCCGATCTGCGTGGTCGCGGCGACCGCGACCTCGTCGATACGGGCCGGGTCCAGGCCCGGGTTGCGCCGCAGCAGTTCCCGGATGCACTTGATGACCAGGTCGTCGGCCCTGGTCTCGTGGTAGATGCCCTTCGGGCCCGCCTTGCCGAACGGGGTACGGACGCCGTCGACGAAGACGACGTCCCTCGCAGAACGCGGCACGACTAGCTCCCTCTATGTGTGTTCACTCGCCTCCCGGAACATGCTACTCGCGGGTAACCGAACGGGACAGTGCGACCCCGCGAAGCGGCGTAGGTCACACCGGAAGGGTTACTGGCCCGCCGCGGGGCGGGCGGTGAGGGCCTTGGTGACGAGCGGGGTGGTGAGCTGGACCTGCCAGGGACGGGCGCCCAGATCCGCCAGCGCCGCGGCCACCGCCTCCGGGGTCAGGTCGGCGGGCGGGGCCCAGCACACCCGGCGGACGGTGTCCGGGGTGATCAGGTTCTCCTGCGGCAGATGCAGCTCGTCGGCCATCGCCGTCACCGCTGCGCGGGCCGCCGACAGCCGGGCGGCCGCGGCCGGGTCCTTGTCCGCCCACGCGCGCGGCGGCGGGGGGCCGGTGTAGGCGGCGGTGGGCTGCGGCAGCTCGCGCTCGGGCAGGGCGCGGGCGCGGTCCACCGCGGCCTGCCACTGGTCGAGCTGGCGGCGGCCCATACGGTGTCCGAAACCGGGCAGCGCGGCGAGCGCGTGCACGTTCGGCGGATTCTCCAGCGCGGCCGTGACGATCGCGGCGTCGCTCAGCACCCGGCCGGGGGAGATGTCGCGTTCGCGCGCGGCCCGGTCGCGGGCCAGCCACAGCTCGCGCACGATGCCGATCTGCCGCCGCCGGCGCACCTTGTGCATGCCCGACGTGCGGCGCCACGGATCCACCCGGGGAGGCGGCGGCGGTGCCGCGGCGATGGCCGCGAACTCCTGCAGCGCCCAGTCCAGCTTGCCCTGCTCGCGCAGCTCCTGCTCCAGCGCGTCCCGCAGGTCCACCAGCAGCTCGACGTCGAGCGCGGCGTACCGCAGCCACGGCTCGGGCAGCGGGCGGGTCGACCAGTCCACCGCGGAGTGGCCCTTCTCCAGGGCGTAGCCGAGCACCTGCTCCACCATCGCCCCGAGCCCCACCCGCGGAAAACCGGCAAGCCGCCCGGCCAGCTCGGTGTCGAACAGCGAGGACGGGTGCATGCCCAGCTCCGCGAGGCACGGCAGGTCCTGGGTGGCGGCGTGCAGCACCCACTCCGTGCCGCTCAGCGCGGCGTCCAGGGTGGACAGGTCGGGGCACCCCACGGGGTCGATCAGCGCGGTCCCTGCTCCGGTGCGGCGCAGCTGGACCAGGTAGGCCCGCTGCCCGTAGCGGTAGCCGGAGGCACGCTCGGCGTCGACGGCGACCGGACCCGTACCCGCGGCGAAGGCCGCGACGACCTCTGCGAGAGCCTCCGGGTCTGCGGTCACCGGCGGGATTCCCTCGCGCGGGTCCAGCAGCGGGACCGGCGCCGCCGCGGTTTCAGCGGGTGCGGTGTCTTGGGCGTCGGTCACCTGTCAAGGGTAGCCTTGCGCCGCACCTGCCGGTGGGGCTTGCCCTGTTCGTCCGGTTACGCCGGACTCCCGGGACGAAGCGGCGCGGCCGCGCCGGCCGGGGGGCGGAACGTTACGCCCCCTGCGGCGGCGCGGCCGGGCTCAGTGGATGATGCCGGTGCGCAGTGCGACGGCGACCATCCCCGCGCGGTCGCCCGTCCCGAGCTTGCGCGCGATCCGCGCGAGGTGGCTCTTGACGGTCAGCGCGGACAGGCCCATCGAGACGCCGATGGCCTTGTTGGACTGGCCCTCGGCGACGAGCCTGAGCACCTCCACCTCGCGCCCGGACAGCTCGCGGTAGCCGTTGCCGGGGTGACCGGCGGCGCCCGGCGGTCGGCGCTGCATACGGGCGGCGGTGGCGCCGAGCGGGGCGAGCCCGGGGCGGCCGGCGAGGGAGCCGGGGGTGTTGCGGGTGCCGGTCACCACGTAGCCCTTCACACCGCCCGCGAGGGCGTTGCGCACCGCGCCGATGTCGTCGGCGGCGGAGAGGGCGAGGCCGTTGGGCCAGCCCGCGGCGCGGGTTTCGGCGAGCAGGGTGAGCCCGGAGCCGTCGGGCAGGTGGACGTCGGCGACGCAGATGTCGCGGGGGTTACCGACCCGGGGGCGGGCCTCGGCGATCGACGAGGCCTCGATCACGTCGCGAACCCCGAGAGCCCACAGGTGTCGGGTGACGGTGGAGCGTACGCGGGGGTCGGCCACGACGACCATGGCCGTCGGCTTGCTGGGACGGTAGGCGACCAGGCTCGTGGGCTGCTCGAGAAGAACGGACACCGGGCCTCCTGTGGCAAAGGGGACTGAAAGGGTCACAGTTTCCTTCGGCAGCAAGTGCCCTGGCCTTTAGGGAAAGATCACGATTTGTTGCACATTATTTCCGGCAAATCGGACGGCCGATCGAACGCCAGAGCTGCCCGCCCCGCACGGCCCGCCCGAGGCATCCTCGGCGGGGCCCTGGGCGGCGGCCGCAGGAGCCCGTGAGAGCCCCCGGGCGGCCTCCGGGTGCGGGGTGTGTCAGGTGCGGCGCTTGGGGAGCGGCACGACGCCCGCGGTGCCCCGCACGGGCGTGTCCTCGGCCGGCGGCAGGCCCGCGCACGCGCACAGCAGGTCGCACCAGGCGGCCAGGTGCGCGGTGACGTCGATGAGCCCGCCGGGCCGCTCCTGCGGCGTCCACGAGGCGCGCAGCTCGATCCGGGTCTCGTCGGGGCGGTCGCCCAGCCCGCCGAAGAAGTGCGACGAGGCGCGCGAGACCGTACCGCTCGGCTCGCCGTGGCCCGCGCCGTGCGCGGCGAGCGCGCCCGTCAGCCACGACCAGCTGACCTCCGGCAGCAGCGGGTCGCCGGCCATCTCCGGCTCCAGCTCCGCGCGGGCCAGCGTGACCATCCGGAAGGTGCCGGACCAGGCCTCGTGGCCCTGCGGTTCGTGCAGCAGCACCACCCGCCCGTCGGCCAGCTCCTCCCCGTCCGCGTCCGCGAGCACCGTCGCCTCCAGCGCGTACGCGTACGCGGCGAGCCGCCGCGGCGCGGTCACCTCCTCGATCCGCACCTGCGGCCGCACCCGGGCCCCCCGCAACGCGTCCACCGCGTGCCGAAAAGGAAAGGGGACCCCGCTGTCCTCGCCGACCTCGCCGACCTGTCCATGCACCGCAGCCATGCCCGGAAGACTAGGGCGCGTGCGGGGTCCGCGTGCGCAACAACACCCGAGGCCCCGTAACCGGTCTCTCCGCGCGGCGTGGGAGGATGCGGGGTGTGAGCACGCATCAGCAGACCGCTGCCTCCCCGTTCATCCGCGCCTGCCGCAACGAGCCGGTGCCGTACACCCCGGTGTGGTTCATGCGCCAGGCGGGCAGGTCGCTGCCCGAGTACCACAAGGCGCGCGAGGGCGTCTCGATGCTCGAGTCGTGCATGCGGCCCGACCTGATCGCGGAGATCACCCTCCAGCCGGTCCGGCGGCACAAGGTGGACGCGGCGATCTACTTCAGCGACATCATGGTGCCGCTCAAGGCGATCGGCCTGGACCTGGACATCAAGCCGGGCGTCGGCCCGGTCGTCGCCGACCCCTTCCGCGGCCGCGAGGACCTGGCGCGGCTGCGCGACCTCGAACCCTCCGACGTCGGCTACGTCACCGAGGCCGTCGGCCTGCTCACCGCCGAACTGGGGCAGACCCCGCTGATCGGCTTCACCGGCGCCCCCTTCACGCTGGCCAGCTACCTCGTCGAGGGCGGCCCGTCGCGCAACCACGAGCGCACCAAGGCGCTCATGTACGGCGACCCGCAGCTGTGGCACGACCTGATCGACCGGCTCGCCGACATCACCGCGACCTTCCTGAAGGTCCAGGTCGAGGCGGGCGCGAGCGCCGTCCAGCTCTTCGACTCCTGGGCCGGGGCGGTGTCCCCGGCCGACTACCGGCGCCATGTGCTGCCCGCGTCCGCGAAGGTCCTCACGTCCGTCGAGGGCTACGGGGTGCCGCGCATCCACTTCGGCGTCGGCACCGGCGAGCTGCTGGGTCTGCTCGGCGAGGCGGGCGCCGACGTCGTCGGCGTCGACTGGCGGGTGCCGCTGGACGAGGCCGCGCGCCGCGTCGGCCCCGGCAAGGCGCTGCAGGGCAACCTGGACCCGGCGGTGCTCTTCGCCCCGACCGAGGTCGTGGAGGAGAAGGCCCGTGAGGTGCTGGACGCCGCGGCCGCTTCGGGCCGCGGCCACATCTTCAACCTCGGCCACGGCGTCATCCCCAGCACCGACCCGGACGCCCTCGGCCGCCTGGTGGAGTTCGTGCACCGCACCACGCAGGCGGCCTGAGGACACCCGGCCCCGCCGGTCACCCGGCGGGCGGCTGCTCCTTCCCCGGGCCCTGCGGCGGCACCGGGGGCGCGGCCGGAGCGGGTGGTACCGGCGGCGCGCCCGGGACGTCAGCCGCCGGAGCGGCCGGGGCGGGGCGCACGGCCACCGCTCCCGCCGGTGCCCGCCACGGGTCGGCGGCATCCGCCCCCTGCTGCGGGTGGCGCGGCAGCCCGCCCGGCGCGCGCAGCGTCGGGGCGTCCGGGTCCGGCTCGCGCCGCGGCCACCAGCGGCGGCGCACCTCGCGGTAGGCCAGCCACAGCGCCGCCACCGCGAGCAGGAAGGGCAGCGTCACCGCCAGGACGACCAGGACGACGCGCAGGGCCACGTAGAAGGCGTTCCAGCCGTCGCGCAGGCCGTGCCCGACGGTGGTCCAGAAGCCGTCGTGGTGGGCCTTCGGCGCCTTCTTGTGCACGGGCTTCGCGGGCGGCTGGCTCAGGCTGAGCGTGACGGTGGCCAGATTCGTCCGGTCCCGCAGCGACGCCTGCTGGGCCTCCAGCGACTCCAGGGCCGCCTCGCGCGTGCTCAGCTCGCTCTCCAGCGCGACCACGTCGTCCAGGCCCGACGCCTGGTCCATCAGGGCGCGCACCCGCGCCACGCTCGCCTGCTGGGACTTCACCCGGCTCTGCACGTCCACCACCTGGCCGGTGACGTCCTGCACGCTCACCTTGCGGGACAGCAGGCTGCCCAGCCCGGACAGCCGGTCGAGCAGGGCGTCGTAGCCCGCGGGCGGCACGCGCAGCTGGACGGTGGAGGTGACCCGGCCGTCCGGTCCCGTCGTGGTGTCCTCGTCGCCGGAGTAGCCCCCGGCGTCGGCCGCGTAGGACTTCGCCTGCCGCAGCGCGTCCGCGACGTGCGGGGTGCGGACGCTCAGCTCCGCGTCACGGATCAGGTACGACGGCGACAGGTGCGGCGTCTTCCCGGCCGGGGTGCCGGACGACCCGGCGGACGGCGCGGTCTTCCCGGCGGCGCCCTCGTCCTGGACGGCGCCGGAGCTCGCGCTGTCGCCGCTGCCGTTCCCGCTGCCGGGCGCGGCCGCCGCCGGGCCCGCGGCGCTGTCGCTCCTGTGCGAGCTGTCGGACTTGTCGGACGACGCGCTGCACCCGGCGACGGCGAGCGCCCCCACCAGCAGCAGCGCGGCGGCCGCGGACGCCCGGCGGCGCCCCCGGCCTGCCCGGCGCGAGCCGGGCGGATGGGCGCCCGGCACGCCGGGCGCGGCCTGTCTCAGACTGACTCTCATCGTGAAATCCCCCCAGAGACACGGTTGTCGAGCGGAAGTGCAGGTTTGACGGGAGTGTCGCGCACCCCGTTCCGCGACTTCGGTACCGGCACCATCACGGTCCGAACTCGATCCGGCGTCTGAGACAGTGGTCGTATGAGCGACGCGCACTCCGGTCCGGCCGCGGCGGCATCCCGCGGACCCGCACACGACCCCGCGGGGGAGCGGCCCCCGGGCCATGTGGTGGTCGTCGGCGGCGGCATCTCCGGGCTCGCCGCGGCCCACCGGCTGGCGGCCGCGGGGGCGCGGGTCACCGTGCTGGAGGCCTCCGCGCGGCTCGGCGGCAAGCTGCACGCCGACGAGATCGCCGGGGTCCCGGTCGACCTGGGAGCCGAGTCGATACTCGCCCGCCGCCCGGAGGCGGTGGCCCTGGCCCGCGCGGTCGGGCTCGGCGACGACCTGGAGCCGCCCGCCGTGCTGGGCGCCACGGTGTGGACCCGCGGGCGGCTGCGGCCGATGCCGAAGGGCCATGTGATGGGTGTGCCGGGCGACCTCGGGCCGCTCGCCGCCTCCGGCGTGATCTCGCCCGCGGGCCTCGCCCGCATCCCGTTCGACCACGTCCTGCCGCGCACCGCGGTGGACGGGGACGTGGCCGTCGGCGCGTTCGTCGCCGCCCGGCTCGGCCGGGAGGTCGTCGACCGGCTCGTGGAACCGCTGCTCGGCGGCGTCTACGCGGGCAACGCGTACGAGATCTCGCTGCGTGCCGCGGTGCCGCAGCTGTGGGCCGCCGCCACCGAGGGGCGCTCGCTCATCGAGGCCGCCCGCGCGATCCAGCGCAAGGCCGCCGCCTCCACCGCCACCGGCCCGGTCTTCAACGGGCTGCGCGGGGGAGTCGGACGGCTGCCGCTCGCGGTCGCCGACGCCTGCCGGGCGCTGGGCGTCACCGTCGAGACCGGCGCGCGCGTGCGCGACCTGCACCGCACCGGCCCGCACGGCTGGCGGGTGCTGCTCGCCGACCGCGCGATCGACGCCGACGCCGTGCTGCTCGCGGTGCCCGCGCCCACCGCCGCCCACCTGCTGGAGGGCGAGTCGCCGGCCGCCGCCGCGGAGCTGTCGGGCGTGGACTACGCGAGCATGGCACTGGTCACGATGGCCTTCCGGCGCGCAGACCTGGCGCCGCTGCCGCAGTCCAGCGGCTTCCTCGTGCCGCCGGTCGACGGCCGGACGATCAAGGCCTCGACCTTCTCCAGCCGCAAGTGGGGCTGGCTGGACGAGGCGGGCGGCGACACCGTGGTGCTGCGCACCTCCGTCGGGCGGTTCGGCGACGAGGGCGACCTCGCGTGGGACGACACCGACCTGGTGCGGCTGTCCCGCGAGGACCTGGAGCAGGCGGTCGGGCTGCGCGCCGCGCCGGTCGCCGCCCGCGTCACCCGGTGGGACGCCGGCCTGCCGCAGTATCCGGTGGGCCACCTGGACCGGGTGGCCCGGATCCGCGAGCACGTCGGCAAGCTGCCCGGCCTGGAGGTGTGCGGCGCGGTCTACGACGGTGTGGGCATCCCGGCCTGCGTCGGCAGCGGGCAGCGGGCGGCGGACGGGCTGCTGGCCACCCTGCCGCCGGGCGGGACGCACGGCGCGGGAGAATAGCCGCATGACCGACTCCACTCCCGCCGACGCCCACGTCCCCGCCGACGCCGCCGCCGGCGACACCGCTGCCGCGCTCGCCAAGGCCCCCAACGCGGGCAAGAAGGCCAAGGACCTCAACGAGGTCATCCGCTACACCCTGTGGTCGGTCTTCCGGCTCCGCGCCCCGCTCCCGGAAGACCGCTCCGGTTACGCGGAGGAGGTCGACGAGCTGTTCGCGCAGCTCGCCGCCAAGGACGTCACGATCCGCGGCACGTACGACCTGTCCGGGCTGCGCGCGGACGCCGACCTGATGATCTGGTGGCACGCCGAGACGGCCGACGCGCTCCAGGAGGCCTACAACCTCTTCCGCCGCACCCGGCTCGGCCGCGCGCTGGAGCCGGTGTGGTCGAACATGGCGCTGCACCGCCCCGCGGAGTTCAACAAGTCGCACATCCCGGCCTTCCTGGCCGACGAGCACGCGCGCGACTACGTGAGCGTCTACCCGTTCGTCCGCTCGTACGACTGGTACCTGCTGCCCGACGAGGACCGCCGCCGGATGCTCGCCGACCACGGCAAGATGGCCCGCGGCTTCCCGGACGTGCGTGCCAACACCGTCGCGTCCTTCTCGCTCGGCGACTACGAGTGGATCCTCGCCTTCGAGGCCGACGAGCTGTACCGGATCGTCGACCTCATGCGGCACCTGCGCGGCTCCGAGGCGCGTCGGCACGTCCGCGAGGAGGTGCCCTTCTACACCGGGCGCCGCCGGGAGATCGCCGACCTGGTCGCCGGTCTCGCCTGACAGCCGCCCCTCCGGGCCCGGCACCCCGCGGGGCCGGGCCCGGACGCATGTCAGACGTGCTCCTCGTCGTACGCCTCGCGGGCCGTCAGCACGACCGGCATGTTCCGCTCCGACCATTCCTTGACCGCCGCCAGCACGGGCAGCAGGTCCCGCCCGATGGCCGTCAGCTCGTAGTCCACCCGGACCGGCACCTCCGGTGTCACCGTGCGTGTCAGCAGGCCGTCGCGCTCCAGCGCCCGCAAGGTCTGGGTGAGCATCTTCTGGCTCACCCCCGCGATCCGGCGGGCCAGTTCGGCGTAGCGCTGCGGGCCCTCGGCGAGCGCGGTGACGACCAGCGTCGTCCACTTGTCGCTCAGCCGCTCCAGCAACTGCCGTGACGGGCAGGCCGCCAGGAACGCGTCGTACGCGATCCGCGCCTGCGCCCGGCGCTCGGCCGCGGTCCTCGTCGGCATGATGGGCTCCTCCGGTGGGTTACGCACTTCCAGGTGCCTGCTTACCAGAAGAGAGCAACGCTGCCTAGGGTCGCGGTGCGGGGTGCGGACGCCCCCGCGTACGCGTCAACCAGCAGGCAGGAGTGCGGAGATGGGCAACACCGGCAGCGGGGTCATGCGGGCGGTCGTCGTGCGGGAATTCGGCGGACCCGAGGCACTGGAGGTCGTCGAGCAGCCGGTGCCCGAGCCCGGCCCCGGACAGGTGCGCATCGCGGTCGAGGCCGCGGCCGTCAACCCCGTGGACCTCGCGGTGCGCGCCGGGGGAGTCGCCGCCGTCGGCTTCACCGCGCCGCGCGCGCAGTACGGGATCGGATGGGACGTCGCGGGCCGCGTCGACGCGGTGGGCGCCGGGGCCGGGTTCGCGGTCGGCGACCGCGTCATCGGCTGCGTCGACCGGCTGGACCTGACGACCGGCGGCTACGCCGACCACGTCGTCCTCGACACCTCCGCGGTCGGCCGCGCCCCGCGCGAGGCCACCGCCGCCGAGGCCGCGACGATCCCGCTCAACGCCCTCACCGCCGACCAGGGCCTCGACCTGCTGGACCTCCCCGCGGGCAGCACTCTCCTGGTCACCGGCGCGGCGGGCGGCGTCGGCGGCTTCGCGGGCGAACTCGCGGTGCTGCGCGGCCTGCGCGTCGCGGCGCTCGCCGGGGCGGACGACGAGAAGCTGGTGCGCGAGCTGGGCGCCGAGCACTTCGTCCCGCGCTCCGTCGCCAACGTCGGCGACGCGGTGCGGGCGTGGGCGCCCGGCGGGGTGGACGGGGTCCTCGACGCGGCCGAGCTGCGCGAAGCCGCGCTCGAAGCGTTGCGCGGCGGCGGCGCGCTCGTGGCCGTCGGCCACGGATCCGACCCCGTGCCGCGGCGCGGTACGCGCGTCGCCAACGTCTGGATCCGCGCGGACGGGCGCCGCCTCACGGAACTGTCCGCCCTCGCGGACGCGGGCCACATCTCCCTGCGAGTGGCCGCCACGTACCCCCTGGCCGAGGCCCCCGCCGCCCACGCCCGCCTGGCCGCGGGCGGCGTACGAGGCCGTCTCGTGCTCGTGCCGTGAGCCCCGGGGGGTGCCGCGGATCCTTGTGGGGGGATCTTCTGCGGGTGGTGGGTTGTTCGCGCGGTTCCTCGCGCCCCTTTCCCCGGGGGGTGCCGCGGTCCCCTTGTCGCGGGACTTTCTGCGGGTGGGGGGTTGAGCGCGCGGTTCCTCGCGCTCCTGTGGGTGCCCTTGGCGCGCGGGGTGGGCTTTAGGGGCGCGGGGAACTGCGCGACAAGCCACGTACCGGGGGAGATCGCGACACCCGCCGCAAGGGGCGGTGCGGGGCGTCGTCAGGCGGGGGAGCCGCGGAGGACGGGGTGGTCCGCGACGACGGTCGCCGAGCCCGGGGCGATCTCCGTGAAGCCCGCGTCGCGGACGAGGGGGAGGGGGGACGCCACCAGGGGCGGCCACGCCGCCGCCGTGGCGGTGCGGACCGCCAGCGGGAAGCCCGCCGCACGCCAGCCCGCCCGCTCGGAAGCGCTCAGCTCCCACCATGCGAGCTGCGCCCCGTGCCCGGCCTGCGCCATGGCCTTGCCCGCGGACATGGTGACCTCGGGGTTGAGCCACAGCACGGGCTCGTCCGCGGCGGGCGGCGGCGGGGGCGCGGGGTCGTCGAGTTCGGTGCCGGAGACCTGGAGTTTGGCGAGGTCCTTGGGCCAGCCGTCGAGCGGCACCGGCGGGTAGACCCGTACCTCGGCGGTGCGGCCGGTCACCGTGATGCCGGGCAGCGTCTCGGCGCGCCGCCACTCCGCGCCCCGCGCGCGCCGGACGACCTTGCGGATCCGCGCGTCCTGCCAGTCGCGGACGGCCTGCGCCCACTCCCCGTCCTCGGCCGTGGCGCGCTCGTCGGACAGCAGGGTCAGGACGGCGCGGGCGGCGGTCTCCAGCGCGTCGGTGCGCTCCGGCGGGGCGTCCCGCTCGATGCGTACGACGAGCGGCAGGACGTACTGCGGCGCCGCGTCCCGCTCGGCGGCGCTGTGTTGGAAGGGGCTGGTCACGGGCCCAGTCTGCCACCGCCGCTTGGTGCTCCGCGGCGGGTGGTCCAGGATGGGCCCGTGCACGCGACGCTGCTGCGACTCGACGGTGTGGGGCGGCGCTACGGGCTGCGTGGTCCGTGGGTGCTGCGGGACGTCGCGCTGGAGCTGCCGCCCGGTGCGCTGGTGCGGGTCGAGGGCGTGAACGGCAGCGGCAAGTCGACGCTGCTGCGGCTGCTCGCCGGGGTGGATCGTCCGACCGCGGGCCGGATCACCGGCCGTCCCGCCGCCTGCACCGCGTACGTCCCGGAGCGTTTTCCGGCCGCGCTGCCCTTCCCCGCCCTGCGTTACCTGACGCATCTCGGGGCCGTCCGCGGGCTGCCCTCCGCGACCGCCCGGGAGCGGGCGGCGCACTGGCTGGAAAGCTTCGGTGTCGCCGGGTACGCGGGCACCCCGCTCGACGAGCTGTCCAAGGGCACCTGCCAGAAGGTCGCGGTCGTCCAGGCGCTGCTCGCCGACCCCGAACTGCTGGTGCTCGACGAGGCGTGGACGGGCCTGGACACCGCGGCCCGCGCCACGCTGGACGCGGCGGTGCGGGCGAGGACGGCCGCGGGCGGCACGGTGGTCTTCGTCGACCACGACCCGCGCCGGCTGGCCGGGGAACAGGACGTCACGGTGACGGTCGACGCGGCGGCGGGCCGGGTCGCCGCCCGGGTGCGTGTTCCGGCGGCCGCCGCACCGCGGGGCCGCGTGCTGATCGAGGCCGATGGCACCGGCGAACTCCCCGCGGGTGTGCGCCCGTACGCGCTTCCCGGTGCGCGCCCGCCCCGCCTCGTCCTTCCCGCGGCATCCTCCGACGCGGCCCTGCGCGTCCTGCTGTCCGCGGATCCGCCCTGGCACATCACCGCCGTCCGTCCCGCGCCGCCGACCGACGACACCCGCGCCCCGGCGCCGCCGGACGGCGCGGCGGCCGGTCCGGCCGAGCCGCCGCGCGTGGCGGCGGCCGTGCGGAACGCGCACCCGGGCGCGGCCGGGCCGGTCCCGGCGTCGCCGGAGGGCTCCGCCGTGCCGCGTGCCGCCGGGGTCGCGGGGGAGCAGGAGGCCGTTCCGGGCCCGCCCGTGGACGGGGCCGCGACCGTGCCGGTCGTGCCGCGCGCCGCCGTGGGCCGGTGGCGGCGCGCGGGGGCGCTGCTGCGCTACCAGGCCGCGCTGCTGGCGCGCTCGCACCGGTGGCTGCCGCCGTTGCTGGGGTACGGCGCGGTCATGGCGGTCGGGGTCGGCGGCGGGGAGCCGGTGCTCGGGTCGATGGGGTACGCGGCCGCGCTGCTGCTGCCGGTGACCGCGTGGCTGGTGCGGGTGTGCGTGCGCAACGAGCCCGCCGCCGCGCGGGCCTGCACCGCCTCCGCGGTCGGTCCCGGCCGGGCGCACGCGGCGGCGCTGGCGGTCGGGGCGGGCGCCGCCGCGCTGCTGGGCGTCGCGGGGACGGTGCTGGTCGCCGCCGTGAGCGGGGCGCACTCCGACGATCTGCGCACCGCCGTCGCGGTGGGCCCGGCCGCGCTCGCCGGGCTGCTGGCCGCGGCGGTGGCGGTGCTGCTCGGCGGCGCCGTGGGGGCGCTGACCAATCCGCCGCTGGTGCGCGGCGCGGGCTGGTCGCTGCTGGTGACGGCGCTGGGCGCGGGCGCGGTGCTGCTGGTGTCCGGCTCGCCCGCGCAGGCGGCGGTCACCGGCCTGGTGACCGGCTCGCGCACGGGCGCGGTGCACTACCCGGTGCTGCCGTTCGTGCTCGCCGCGGTGCTCGCGGCCGTCGCGGGCGCGCTGTCCTGCGCGGCCGTCTCCCGCCTCGGCGCGCAGTGACCGGCCCGGGGCCGTACCGCCCGCGCGGCGCGTAGCCAGGCACCGGGCGCCGCGTCCGTACGCGCCGTGCCGCGTCCCCCGGGCCGATCGTTTTCGGCCAAGATCGACAGCGCGGCCCTTCTTCGCCAAAAACGGCTCTCGAAACTTTCGAAGCGGTGCCCGCTGTTCCGATCGTCATGCGGCCTGCCCATTGCGGGAGTTGACTGTTCGAGCGCACCGGATCTCCGCAAGTGGCCGCCGACCAGCGGATATTGCCTGTCTATGACATCCCTGCGGACAGAAAGATTTCGAAATATCTACCGAAAGTGTTGACACCCGGAGGGTGCGGTCCAGACTGTTCCGCGTCACCGGTGACGATTTGCCGGCGATCCGGGCCGCATCCGGTCGGGCCCGGGACTCCGGCCGCGGCACGCTCGGCGGTCGGGGTGCGTGTCATGCCCCTGTCGTGTCGGTCCACCGGCCCGCGGCGGCCGGGGCGACGGCACGCAACCGCCCCCCACATCCGTGCTAGGAGGAACCCCAGTGAGTCTGCTGACCCGTGTGATGCACCCCAGACGCCCCGTCATGGCGGCCGTCCGAGGTCTCGTCGCCGTCGCGGCGTCGGTCGTGGTCGCCTTCGCGCTCCCCGGCGCGGCCCACGCCGACACGACCGTGAACACCAACAGCACCGGCACCAACAACGGGTACTTCTACTCGTTCTGGAGCCAGAACAGCGGCCAGGCCTCGATGACGATGGGCTCCGGCGGCCAGTACAGCACCACGTGGAACAACGTGACCAACTTCGTCGCCGGCAAGGGCTGGAACCCGGGCACCACCTCCCCGGTGACGTACTCGGGCACGTGGAACTGCAACGGCAACTGCTACCTGTCGCTGTACGGCTGGACGACCAACCCGCTCATCGAGTACTACATCGTCGACAACTACGGGAACTACAACCCGAGTTCGGGCGCCACCAAGCTGGGTTCGGTCACCAGTGACGGCAGCACGTACGACCTGTACCGCACGCAGCGGGTGAACCAGCCGTCCATCGAGGGCACCGCGACCTTCTACCAGTACTGGGCGATCCGCCAGGCCAAGCGCACCGGCGGCACCATCACGGTGGCGAACTTCTTCAACGCGTGGGCGACGGCGGGCCTGAACCTCGGCACCCCGAACTACGAGATCCTCGCCACCGAGGGCTACGGCTCCTCCGGCAGCTCCAACATCACCGTCAGCAGCGGCGGCGGCAGCACGGGCGGCACCACGGGCGGCACGACCGGTGGGACCACGGGCGGCACGACCGGGGGCACCACCGGCGGTACGACGGGCGGCACCACCGGCGGCTCGACCGGCGGCACGGGCGGCAGCGGCTGCTCGGCGGCCTTCACCAACTCCTCCGACTGGGGCGCGGGCTTCACCGGAGCGGTGAGCGTCAAGAACGACGGCTCCTCGGCCATCAACGGCTGGACGGTGAAGCTGACCTTCCCGGGCAACCAGACCGTCACCAACCTGTGGAGCGGCAGCTACACCCAGTCCGGCAACACGGTCACCGTGACCAACGCCAGTTACAACGGCAACCTGGGCGGCGGCGCGAGCACGTCCTTCGGCTTCAACGCCAACTACTCGGGCAGCAACGGCGCCCCGACCGTCTCCTGCAGCACGAGCTGATCACCGGCACGGACAAGGGGCGGGCACCGGACTCCTCCGGTGCCCGCCCCCTCGCCCGTCACTCCCCGGCGGGGGCCAGCCGCAGCGAGATCGAGTTGATGCAGTAGCGCTGGTCGGTCGGCGTGGGGTAGCCCTCGCCCGCGAAAACATGGCCCAGGTGCGATCCGCAGCGCGCACAGCGCACCTCGGTGCGCATCATGCCCATGGTGCGGTCCTCGATCAGCTCGACCGCGTCGCTGTCGGCCGGGTCGTAGAACGACGGCCATCCGCAGTGCGACTCGAACTTCGTGCCGGAGCGGAAGAGCTCGGCGCCGCACGCGCGGCACTCGTACACGCCCTCGGTCTTGGTGTCGGTGTACTCACCGGTGAAGGGACGCTCGGTGCCGGCCTGCCGCAGAACCGCGTACTCCTGCGGGGACAGCTCCTCGCGCCACTGCTCGTCGGACTTGTTCACTTCGTACGGCATGGAGGTCCTCTCAGCTGCCGAGGCGGGCCAGAATCCGCGGTCCGAGGTCGGTCACGTCGCCCGCCCCCATGGTGAGAACGAGATCGCCGGGCTTCGCCATTCCTGCCACCAGCTCCGCGACCGCCTCGCGGTCCGGTTCCGGGGTCACGTCGGCGCCCGCGGCGCGCGCGGCGTCGACGATGAGTGCGCTGGTCACACCGGGGATCGGGTCCTCGCGCGCCGGGTAGATGTCCAGCACCACCGAGGCGTCGGCGAGCGCGAGCGCACCGCCCATCTCCTTGCCCAGCTCACGGGTGCGGCTGAACAGGTGCGGCTGGAAGACCACGAGCACCCGGCCGTCGTCCGCGGCGGCGCGGATCGCCTCCAGGTCGGCGGTCATCTCGGTCGGGTGGTGCGCGTAGGAGTCGATGACCTGCACGCCCGCCGCCTCGCCCTTGAGCTGGAGGCGGCGCTTGACCCCGGTGTACGAGGCCAGCGCGGGCGCCAGCTCCTCGGCGGGCACCCCGAGGGCGGTGCCGGCGGCGAGCGCGGCGGCGGCGTTGAGCGCGTAGTGCCGGCCGGGCACCGAGACGGTGAAGGCCAGCTCCCGGCCGTCCGCGAGGACCACGGTGACCTCGCTGGTCAGGCCGCGCGGGGTGACGGACGTGACGCGCAGGTCCGCGGTCGGCGCCTCGCCGACGGTGAGGACGCGCAGCCCTTCGCGGCCGGCCACCCGCCGGGTCAGCTCCACGGCGCCCGCCTGGTCGGCGGAGACGACCAGGGTGCCACCGGGGCGGATCTTGCCGACGAAGGTCACGAAGGAGTCGTAGATCTCCTCCATCGACGCGTAGTTCGCGTGGTGGTCCAGCTCCACGTTGAGCACCACCGCGACCTCGGGGGCGTAGGCGTGGAAGCTGCGGTCGCTCTCGTCGGCCTCGGCCACGAAGAGGTCGCCGGTGCCGTGGTGGGCGTTGGAGCCGGGGGCGTCCAGGTCGCCGCCGATCGCGTAGGACGGGGCGAGGCCGAGGGTGCCGAGGGCGACGGCCAGCATCGAGGTGGTCGTCGTCTTGCCGTGCGTGCCGGCCACCGCGATCGGCCGGGTGCCGGTCATGAGCGCGGCGAGCGCGTCGCTGCGGTGCACGACCGGGATGCCGCGCTCGCGGGCGGCCGCCAGCTCCGGGTTCTCCGCGCGGATCGCGCTGGAGACGACCACCGCGCTGGTGTCCGGCGCGAGGTTGGCCGCGGTGTGCCCGATGTGCACGGTCGCGCCGAGCGCCCGCAGCGCGGCCGCCGTCTCCGACTCGCGCGCGTCGCTGCCCGCCACCGCCGCGCCGCGCTGCGCGAGGATCTTCGCGATGCCCGACATCCCTGCGCCGCCGATCCCGATGAAGTGCGGTCGGTCCAGGGTGGGCGGAACGGTCGGGCTCATACGCGCATCTCCAAGGGGTGGCCGGGTCGTCCACGGGACGGGTGAGCCGATTCTCGCACTGCCGGGCCCGCGGCTTCGCGCACCCGCGGGCGGCGCCGTCCGCGGCCCGCCCCGGGTCCGCCGCCCGAGGGCCCGGCGGCGGGCGCGGGGTGGGGGCGGTGCGTCACCCGGCCGTCATTCGTCGTCCTGCTGGGCGAAGAGCTTGAGCACCGGCACGCCCACCTTGTGGCGGGCCCTGGAGGTCCAGTCGCGGTGGAAGAACTCCTCGACGAAGTGCGGTGCGGTCAGCACGATCACCTCGTCGGCGTGCGTGCGCTCCACCACGGTCCTGAGAACGTCCAGCGGGTGCTTCTGGATGATCTCGCCGATCGCTTCGGCCCCGGCGGTGTGCAGCTGGTCGACGGAGGCGGCGAGTGCCAGTTCGGCGGGCCCGTTCGCCTGCTCGCCCTCCGGGACGTCGTTCTCCCGCGCGGCCTCCTCCAGGTGGCCGAGCGCCACGTCGTCCACCGCCCGCAGCAGCCGGTCCTGGTCGCCGCGGGGCTGCATCAGCACCACGAAGGAGACCGGCTCCTCGCCGTGCAGGGTGGTGACGAGCTCCACGTCGGCGGGGGCGAGCGCCTTCTCGATCATGAGTACGGTCGTGAACACGGACGCGTCCTTCTTTCTCAGGGGCCCCTCGGCCGCCCTGCAAACCATCCTGCCCCGATCTTCACAGGGCACCGCTATGAGTCTTCCCGAGCGACACCAAGCGGAACGTGCGAATCCGCTTTTTACGGCTCACCCTTGCCCCGGGGGGCGTACGACGCGGCGCGGGGTTTACGCGCTCCGCACGGCGGACCGCCCGGCGCGCGGCGCGCGGGACGGCGTCCGGGGCGGCGGGCGGACGGACGGAGCCGGGACGGGACGGACGCGTGCTACGCGCGGACGTACCGGGTGAAGAGGAAGCCGTCCTCCTCCAGGACCGACCGCGGCTCGTACCGGGCCGGGCCCGGGACGGCCGGGCCGTTCATGATGCGCGGCGCCCCGCCGCCCGTGAGCAGCGGCGCGACCGTCAGGCACAGCTCGTCGACCGTACCGGCCGCCGCGAACTGCGCCAGCAGCCGCGGCCCGCCCTCGTGCAGCAGCCGCGGGTAGCCGCGCGCGGCCAGCTCGGCGACCGCGCGGACCGGATCGACCCCGGCCCCGTCGCCGCCCTCCACCGCCGCGACCACCACCTCGGCGCCGGCCGCCCGCGCCGCCACCAGCCGCTCCCGGGGCGCCGCCGCCCCGGTCACGACCAGCGTCGGGACGACGGGCTCGCGGAAGAGCGGGCTGTCGAAGTCCAGGTCCAGGCCGCGGGTGACGACCGCGATCGCCGGCGCGGGCGCCTGGCCCGCGTCCGCCCGCCGCCCGGCGAACTCCTTGCGCGCCCGGCCCGGCCGGTAGCCCTCGCGGCGCGCGGTCTCGGCGCCCACCACAACCACGTCGGCGAGCGCCCGCAGCACCCCGAAGATCCGCATGTCGGCAGGGGAGGACAGCGGCGCGGACTTGCCGTCGGCGACCGCGGCGCCGTCCAGCGAGCCGACCATGTTCGCCCGCAGCCAGGGGCGCCCCCGCGCCACCCCGTCCGGGTACGCGTAAACCTCCGCGAGACCGCCGGGAGTGTCGAGATCCGGCTGCCCGAGCGCGTCCGGTGAGCCGGCGGGCCCCGCCGCCCCGGCGGGTGGGTACAGACGCCGCATACCCGCGATCCTCCCACGTCCCGAAGTGGCGCGCCCCACGGTGTCCCGGGACGTGGCGGCCCCCCGGAGGGACTACGCTGGACAGTCGTGACAGCTCTGCCGTCGTACGAATACGCCCTGCTCAGCCCGGTGGCCCTGAGCGGCCGCACGCCGCATGTCGAGACGGGGCGGCTGGTGGCCGAAATGGTGCCCCCGCCGCGCTTCGACGGTGTCCGCTTCGAGACGTACGTCTCGGATCCCGCCCAGCCGAGCCAGGCCGCCGCCGTCGCGAAGCTCCGCGCGTTCGCCGGGCAGGACGCCCCGCGGGCGCGCCGCCGCTGGTTCCGCTCCGCGCCGCCCGCACCCGCCGCGGGCGGGGTGTACCTCGACGGCGGCTACGGCGTCGGCAAGACCCATCTGCTCGCCTCGCTGTGGCACGCCGACCCGGCGCCCCGCGAGCGCAAGGCCTTCGGCACCTTCGTCGAGCTGACCAACCTGGTCGGCGCGCTCGGCTTCCAGCCCGCCGTGCGCGCCCTGGGGGAGCACCGGCTGCTGTGCATCGACGAGTTCGAGCTCGACGACCCCGGCGACACCGTGCTGGTCTCCACCCTGCTCGGCAAGCTCGCGGACGCCGGGGTACGGCTCGCCGCGACGTCCAACACGCTGCCGGGGCGGCTCGGCGAGGGGCGCTTCGCCGCGGCCGACTTCATGCGCGAGATACAGGGTCTGTCCGCGCGCTTCAGCAGCATCAGGATCGACGGCGAGGACTACCGGCACCGCGGTCTGCCGCAGGCGCCCGAGCCCTACGCCGACGAGCAGGTGACGCGCGCCGCCCTCGGCACCCCGGGTGCGGCCCTCGACGACTTCGCCGAACTGTCCGCGCACCTCGCGACCGTCCACCCGAGCCGCTACGGGGCGCTGTGCGACGGTGTGGACGCGGTCTTCCTGCGCGGGGTCACCGAGATCACCGACCAGGCGGCGGCGCTGCGTCTGGTGGTGCTCGCCGACCGGCTCTACGACCGCGAGATCCCGGTCATGGCCTCCGGCGTGCCCTTCGACCGGCTGTTCTCGGCGGAGCTGCTGTCCGGCGGCTACCGCAAGAAGTACTTCCGGGCCGTCTCCCGGCTCACCGCGCTGGCCCGCGACGCGGCCGCCCGCGCCGAGCGCGCGGCGGGCGGCCGCGCGGACTGAGCCCCCGGTCCCCCCACTGGCGGGACCGGGCGGCCGGGCGCACGATCGGTGCATGCCTGCGCACACAGCCGGTCCCGATCTGCGGTCACTGCTGCGGGTGCCGCCCGGCCCGGTCGATCTGGCCGGATACGGCACCCGGGACACTCCGGGCGCGCCCGCGGGCGGCAAGGCGGGCGCGCGGGCCGAGACCGAACGCGTCCGCACGCTCCTCGCGCGGTGGCAGGACCGGCTCTTCGCGCAGAGCACCGCGGGCGACCCGCGGTGCCTGCTGCTGGTCCTCCAGGGCATGGACACCTCCGGCAAGGGCGGCACCGTCAAGCACGTCGCCTCCGGGCTGAACCCCGCGGGCGTCCGCGTCACCGCCTTCAAGGCGCCGACCCCCGAGGAGAGCCGGCACCCGTTCCTGTGGCGCGTCCGCCGCGCGGTGCCGGGCCCCGGCGAGATCGGCGTCTTCGACCGCTCGCACTACGAGGACGTGCTCGTCGCCCGGGTCCGCGGCCTCGTCCCACGGGCCACCTGGGCCCGCCGCTACGGCGTCATCAACCGCTTCGAGCAGTCGCTCGCCGACGACGGCGTCACCGTGCTGAAGGTCTTTCTGCACATCGGCCGCCGTGAGCAGCGCGACCGGCTGCTCGCCCGCCTCGACGACCCGGCCAAGCACTGGAAGTTCGCCCCGGGCGACATCGCCGACCGGGCCCTGTGGCCCGCCTACCGGGAGGCGTACGAGGCGGCGCTGGAACGCTGCGGCACCGAGGCCGCGCCCTGGTACCTGGTGCCCGCCGACCGCAAGTGGTACCGCAACTGGGCCGTCGCCCAACTCCTGCTGGAGCACCTGGAGCTGATGGACCCGCGCTACCCGCCCGCCGCCTTCGACGTCACCGCGGCCCGCACGGCGCTGCTGGGGACATAGCCGCCGGGCCCGGCCGGTTCGGAGGGGGTGCGGCTCAGCCCACCGCCCGCTTCACCAGCTCCGCGATCCGTGCCTCCGTCTCCGGCGTCACCTCGGTGAGGGCGAACCCGGCCGCCCACATCGTGCCGTCGTCCAGCTTCGCCTGGTCGCTGAACCCGAGGGTCGCGTAGCGGGCCTTGAACTTCTCCGCGCTCTGGAAGAAGCAGACGATCTTCCCGTCGAGCGCGTAGGCGGGCATCCCGTACCAGAGCTTCGGGGCGAGGGCCGGGGCGGCGGCCGTGACCACGGCATGGACACGCTCGGCCATGATCCGGTCCGAGTCCCGCATCCCGGCGATCTTCGCGAGCACGTCCTGCCGCGCCTGCGCCGCCTTGTCCGCCGCCGAGCCGGAGCGCCCGGCCGCCTTCAGCTCCTGGGCGTGGTCCTTCATCGCGGCCCGTTCCTCGGCCGTGAATCCCTCGTGGGTGCTGTTCTTGCCGGTGGCCATGCGGATCTTCCCCCGTGCGGAGCTGGACGGTCCGGGTCGGATGTCGCCGACCCGGCAACGACACGACGCGTGCCGATCGACTCGCATACTGCGCGCTCACCCCGTCGGCTGTCAACGGCACGCCCTGTGCCGTTAGGGTGGTGCCATGACCGACACGCCCGCCACGCCGAGGCGCCGGGGCGCGGCTCGCACCGAGGAGCTGCTGCAGGCGACCCTCGACCTGGCCGCGGAAGCCGGCTACGCGGGGCTGAGCATCGAGGCGGTCGGCCGGCGGGCCGGAGTCGGGAAGCACACGATCTACCGGCGCTGGCCGTCCATGCCGGCGCTGCTGCTCGACGCGCTCAACCGCGCGTGGACCAGCGACCTGGACTACCGCGACACCGGCGACGTCCGCGCGGACCTGCGCGAGCAGTTCCTGCGCTCGGGCCGGGCGCTGTCCGCCCCGCCGATCGGCCCCGTCTACCGGGCGGTCATCGCCGAGGCGCAGGCCGACGCCGCGCTGCGGGCGACCCTGCACGAACGCTTCCTGGCCACCGTCGAGCAGAGCACCCTCGAACGGATCACCCGCGCCCAGCGCGACGGCGAACTGGTCGCGGACGCGGATCTGGAATTCGCCGCCGAAGTGCTGTCCGGCGCGCTCTACTACCGCGCCCTGCTGTCGAACCGGCCGGTCGACGAGGCCGCCGTCGACGGCCTGCTCGACATGTTCATGGCCGCCTACGGAACGGGCGGCTAGGGTCTGTCGTTCGGATCTCCGCGGAGATCCGAACGACAGACCCTAGCCGCCCGGGAGCGCCGGTCAGCCCGAGCAGGCGGTGCGCTGCGCCTCCTGCCACTCGCACACCGGGCAGTACGTGGCGCCGCGGGTGCTCGCGGGGTGCTCGGTCGGGTCGCCGCACAGCACGCAGTCCGCGCGCGGCTCGTCGGCCGTGTCGTCCTGGGGGCGGTCCTGCCGGTCGTGGGTCATACGTTCACGGTAGCGTCCACCGTCCGCAGCACCGCCGCCCCCCGGGCGGGCAGTTGCACGGCGGGCCCCGGCAGCAGCTTGCACGCCGGGCGGGACAGCACCACCTCGCAGGGCGCGTTCAGCGGGACCCGCGCGGGCGCGTCGGAGAAGTTGACGAGGACACGGAAGGGGCCGCGCGCGACCCGCAGCGTCCGGCCGCCCGCCGTCGCGGTGACGGTGTCCAGCTGCGGGTCGGTCAGGGCGGGTTCGGAGCGGCGCAGCGCGATCAGCGCCCGGTACCACTCCAGCAGTTCGCGGTGCCCCTCCTTCTCCGGCTCCGCCCAGTCCAGGCACGAGCGGTCGCGGGTGGCCGGGTCCTGCGGGTCGGGCACGTCCTGCTCGGCCCAGCCGTGCGCGGCGAACTCGCGCCGCCGCCCCGCGGTGATGGCCGCGCCCAGCTCCGCGTCGTGGTGGTCGGTGAAGAACTGCCACGGGGTGCTCGCGCCCCACTCCTCGCCCATGAAGAGCATCGGGGTGAAGGGCGAGGTCAGCACGAGCGCCGCGGCGACACCGAGCGCCTGCGGCGAAAGCCGGTCGCCGGTCGCGCGGTTGCCGATCTGGTCGTGCGTCTGCGCGTAGCCGAGCAGCCGGTGGCCCGGCAGGGTCGTCGGGTCGATCGGGCGGCCGTGGTGGCGGCCGCGGAAGGAGGACCAGGTGCCGTCGTGGAAGAAGCCGTGGGTCAGCGTCCTGGCCACGGCGGCGGGACCCGCGGCGGCGAAGTCGGCGTAGTAGCCCTGCGCCTCGCCCGTCACCGCGGTGTGCAGGGCGTGGTGGAAGTCGTCGTTCCACTGCGCGTGCAGGCCCTGGCCGCCCGCCTCGCGCGGGGCGGTGGTGCGCGGGTCGTTCAGGTCGGACTCGGCGATCAGGAAGAGCGGGCGGCCGAGCGCCGCCGACAGCCCGTCCACGGCGGTGGACAGCTCCTCCAGGAAGTGCAGCGCGCGGGTGTCGACGAGCGCGTGCACCGCGTCCAGCCGCAGCCCGTCCAGGCGGTAGTCGCGCAGCCAGGCCAGGGCGCTGCCGACGAGGAAGGCGCGCACCTCGTCCGAGCCGGGCGCGTCCAGGTTCACCGCGTCGCCCCACGGGGTGTGGTGGCGGTCGGTGAAGTACGGGCCGAAGGCGGGCAGGTAGTTGCCGGACGGGCCGAGGTGGTTGTGCACCACGTCCAGGACGACGCCGAGGCCGTGCCGGTGCGCCGCGTCGACAAAGCGCTTCATCGCCTCGGGTCCGCCGTAGGGCTCGTGCACCGACCACAGCGACACCCCCTCGTAGCCCCAGCCGTTGGTGCCGGGGAAGGAGCACACCGGCATCAGCTGGACGTGCGTGACGCCGAGCCGGGCCAGGTGCGGCAGCCGCTCCACCGCCGCGTCGAAGGTCCCGGCGGGGGTGAAGGTGCCGACGTGCAACTCGTAGAGCACCGCGCCGGGCAGGCCGCGTCCGGGCCAGGGCGCCGACCAGGCGAAGGCGTCGTGGTCGACGACCGCGCTCGGCCCGTCGGGCCCGTCCGGCTGCCGCCGCGACCGCGGGTCGGGCAGTGGAGGGCCGCCGTCCAGGACGTACGCGTAGCGGGTGCCCGCCGGGGCCGACAGCTCCGCCCGCCACCACCCCTCCCGCGCCGGGTCGGGCCCGAGCCGGTGCGTGCGTCCGCCGGCCACCACCTCCACCCGCTGGGCCTGGGGCGCCCACACTTCGAACAGCACGCACATCTCCCGTCCGCCGCCGGCCACTGCGTCCCGCGCAGGATGCATGCCCGCGGGCAGGACCCGCTAGACCCGATTCACCCCCGGGTCCGGCGGCGGGCGGGCCTCAGGCCGACTGGTGCAGGGCGCGCCCGGCCAGCGTCAGGAAGACCTCGCCGACCGCCTCGGAGAGCGTCGGGTGCGGGTGGACGTGCGCGGCGACGTCCGCGGGGTCGGCCTCCCAGCCCACGATCAGCTGGCTCTCGGCGATCATCTCCGAGACATGCGGTCCCACCAGGTGGACGCCGAGGACCGGCCCGCCCGCCGCGGCGACCACCTTCACACTGCCGCCCCGGCCGTGCACCATGCCCTTGGCCACCGCCGTCAGCGGCATCGTGTTCACCACCACCTCGTGGCCCGCGTCCCTGGCCTGCTGCTCCGTCAGGCCGACCGCGGCGGTCTGCGGGCTGGAGTACGTCACCCGCGGCACCGCCGCGTAGTCCACCAGCCGCGGGCTCCGCCCGGCCAGCACCTCCGCGACCAGCAGGCCCTCCGCGAAGGACGCGTGCGCCAGGCCGGGGGAGGGCGGCGGCAGCAGGTCGCCCACCACGTGGACGCCGGGCGCCGCGGTCTCCAGCCGCGCCCAGTCCGCGGGCGGCACGAAGCCGCGCGCGTCCGTGGCGAGCCCCGCCGCCGCGAGGCCGAGCCCGTCCGTGACCGGCTCACGGCCCACCGCCACCAGCAGCCTGTCCACGTCGTGGACGCGCGTCTCGCCGCGCGCGCCCAGCACGGTGACCCGCACCCCGTCCGGGTACGGCTCCGCGCCCGTCGTCCGCGCGCCGGTCAGGATCTCCACGCCGCGCCTGCGCAGGCCCCGTTCGAGCTGCCGGGACACCTCGGCGTCCTCCAGCGGCAGCAGTCGGCCGGCCGCCTCGACCAGCACCACCCGGGCGCCCATCGAGCGGTGCAGCGACGCGTACTCCACGCCGATCGCCCCGCCGCCCAGCACCAGCACGGAATCCGGCAGGCCCGGCGCGAACAGGGCGTCGTCGCTCGTCACGACCCGCCGCCCGTCCGTGACGAGACCCGGCAGCAGCCGCGGACGCGAGCCCGTCGCCAGGACGAGCCCGCGCCGCGCGGTGTACGTCCGCCCGCCCGCGGTCACCGAACGCGGCCCCGTCAGTCGCGCCTCGGCCCGCACCACCCGCACCCCCGCGTGCGCGAGGTGGCCCTCCACACCGCGGTGGTTGCGGGCCACGATGTCGTCGCGGGTCGCGGTCAGCGCGGGCCAGTCCACGCCGTCCAGCGTCGCCTTGACGCCCCACCGCTCGCGCGCCTCGGCGATGCCGTCGACCAGCTCGGCCGCGTGCAGCATCGCCTTGCTGGGGATACAGCCGCGGTGCAGGCAGGTGCCGCCGACCAGGTCCCGTTCGGCCAGTACCACGTCCAGGCCGAGGCCCGCGGCGCGCAGCGCCGTGCTGTAGCCGCCCGTGCCGCCGCCGACCACGATGACGTCCGCCGTTTCCGCGGGGGCGGCGTCCGGGGTGTTCTCGCTCGTCATGCGGCCAGTCTCCGGTCGCGCCCGGTCATGAGTCCAAGGCATAATCAGCGCATTGTCCATGCAGGACGTTCATGAGGAGGCCCGCGGTGAGCCTGCGGCAGATGGAGTACTTCGTGACTGTCGTCGAGGCCGACTCCTTCACCCGCGCGGCCGAACTGCTGCACGTCACCCAGCCCGCGCTGTCCCACCAGATCAAGGCGCTCGAACGGCACGTCGGCGGGCCGCTGCTGGAACGACTGCCGCGCGGGGTACGGCTCACCGCCATGGGCCGGGCCTTCCTGCCGCACGCCGAGCTGGCCGTGCGCAGCGCCGCGCAGGCCGAACGGGCCGCGCGCGCCGCCGCCGGGGCGGAGGGCGGCGAGATCCACGTCGCCGCCGTCCACTCCGTCGCCGCCGGGCTCCTGCCGCCCGCCTTCGCCCGCTGGCGGCGCGATCACCCGGGCGTGCAGCTCGTCCTGCACGAGTACGCGCGGGACGCGGACCTCGACGACGCGATGGCGCGGGGCGTCGCGGACCTCGCCGTCGGGCACGGCGGGGACGGCGCCGAAGCCGCGGCGCGGGCGGTGATCGGCGAGGAGGAGGTCGTCGTCGTGCTCCCGCCGGGCGACCCGCTCGCGGGCGGCGGGCCCGTACGGCTCACCGCGCTCGCCGGGCGGGACTGGGTGCGGTGCGCGATGGAGCCCGTGGTGGACGGGCGGCCCTTCATCGACCTGGCCTGCGAACGCGCGGGGTTCGCACCCCGGGGCGCGGTGCGGACGGAGCACACGACGACAGCGGTCGCGATGGCCGCAGCGGGGGCGGGGGTCGTGGCGGTCCCCTCCTACGCGGTCCCGCCCGGCACCCCCGCGGTGTCCCTCACCCCGCCCTGGCGCCGCCCCCTCCACGCGTGGGCCCGCGCCGCCTTCTCCCCGCCGGTGGCCGAGCTGATCTCCTACCTCGGCCCCGCGGTGGCTTCTGCCCGGTGACGCTCCGGGCTGCCTCATCCGGTGGGCGCCGCGACCTTCCCCCGGTGGGGGCCCAGCCCCCACCGGGGGAAGGCCGTGGGCACCACCGCACGTGGCAGGGCCTACGCGTTCGGCCCGCGCAGCGAGGGAGCCGACCAGCTGGCCAGGAGGGCGAGGCGGTCGGCCGTGGGGGAGCCCGGCGGGGCCGTGTACGCCACGAGCGTCTGGTCGCCCTCGCCCGGCAGCGCGAGCGTCTCGTAGGACAGGCGCAGTTCCCCGGCCACGGGGTGGTTGATCCGCTTGACGCCGTACGTCTTCTCCCGCACGAGGTGGTCGGCCCACAGCCGGCGGAAGGCCTCGCTCTTGAGCGACAGCTCGCACACCAGCGCGGCGAGCGCCTCGTCCCCGGGGCGGCGGCCGGCGCCGAGCCGCAGGTAGCAGACCGTCTCCGCGGCGACCGCGGGCCACTCCGGGAAGAGTTCGGGGGCCTGCGGGTCGAGGAAGACCAGCCGCGGCATGTTCCGCCGCAGCGGGTCCGCGGTGAAGCCGTGCAGCGCGTCGCCGAGGGCGTTCCACGCCAGGACGTCCATGCGGTGGTCGAGCACCATGGCGGGGCAGTCGGCCATCCGGTCCAGCAGCAGCTGCACCCCCGGACGCACCGCGTCGGACGCGGGGACGGGGGCCGGGCCCCGGCACGGCCGGGCGAGCGCCAGCAGGTGCGCGTGCTCCGTGGCGTCGAGCCGCAGCACGCGCGCGACCGCGTCGAGCACCGCGTCCGACACGTTCTTGCCGCGCCCCTGTTCGAGCCGTATGTAGTAGTCGACGCTCACCCCCGCGAGCTGCGCGACCTCTTCCCGGCGCAGCCCCGGCACACGGCGCCGCCCGTACGGCGGCAGACCGACGTCCTCCGGCTGGATCGCGGCCCGCCTGGACTGCAGGAAATCCCCGAGCGTGTTGTCCATGCCAGAACCCTAGACGCACCCCCGCGCCCGATCCTGGTACTGCCGGACCCAGGTTCAGCTCAGCCCTGGGTGGGTGTCGCGGGGCCGCGCACAGTGGATCCCGTCAGCAGGACGAGCACCCGGCACACGGGTCACTTTCGGGGAGTCACTTCTCATGAGCATCTTCGGTTTCGAACGCCTCACCGGTCGTACCGCCGTCGTCACCGGCGCCGCCAGCGGGATGGGGGAGGCGACCGCGCGGCGGCTGGCCGCTCACGGGGTGCGGGTCGCGCTGCTCGCCCGGCGCGCCGAGCGGCTGGACGCGCTCGCCGGGAAGATCGCCGCGGACGGCGGCCAGGCGCTCGCCGTCGCCGCGGACGTCACCGACCCGGCGTCGGTGCGGGCCGCGGCCGGGCGGGTACGGGACGCGTTCGGGGCGGCCGACCTGGTGGTGAACTCCGCCGGGGTCATGCTGCCGAACCCGGTCGACGCGGGCCGCACGGACGAGTGGGCGCGGATGATCGACACCAACCTGGGCGGCGCGCTGCACGTCATCGACGCCTTCCGCGACGACCTGCTGGCGGCCGCGGCCGAGGGCCGTCCCGCCGACCTGGTGAACGTCTCCTCGATCGGCGCCCACGTGGTCTTCCCGAACTACGCGGTCTACGGCGCCACGAAGGCCGCGCTGACGCAGCTCTCGGCGTCGCTGCGTACGGAGTTCGGCCCGCGCGGGGTGCGGGTGAGCAACATCGAGCCGGGACTGACCGACACCGAGCTGGGCAGCCACATCGACAACGCGGAGCTGTCGCAGGCGCTCGACGGCATGTTCGAGGCCTTCGGGCAGGCGCTGACGGCCGACGACGTCGCAGACCTGATCGCGTACACCACGAGCCGTCCGCGGCACGTCAACCTGCGGCAGCTCGTCGTCCTGCCGACCGTCCAGGCGTGACGGGCGCTCACTCGCGGGTCAGCAGCTCCACGGGGGAGTCCGCGAGCAGTTCGGCGAGCGGCACCCGGCCGGTGTACACGGCACCGGTCAGCCGGCTGCGCCAGCGGCCGGGCGGCAGCGGCAGCACGGTCCCGCGCCAGCCGTGCGCCTCCTCCAGGCGGCGCGACAGCCGGGTCACCGCGGTGAGCGCGCCGCCGCCGCGGACGAAGGCCACGCAGTGCGCGGCGGCCGGGCCGTCGGCGGCGAGCGGGTCGTACGCGGCCTGCGGGCCGTACCAGTGCGGGTTGTCGCGGCGCAGCCGCAGCGCCACCGCGGTCAGCAGCAGCTTGGCCTCGTCGCCGTTGCCCGGCGGGCGGCCGTCCAGCAGTTCGGCGAGGGCGCCGGAGGTGCCGGAGCGCCGGCCGTCGCCGGACGGCCCCGTCATCGGGGCGCGGTTGTCGGGGTCGACCAGCGTGTGCACGGGGAATTCGGTGCCCTGGTAGACGTCGGGCACGCCCGGCATCGTCAGGTGCAGCAGCGCCGCGCCCAGCGTGTTGGCCCGGGCGTACGGCTGGAGCCGCCCGGCGAACTCGCCGATGTCGTAGACCTGCGGCCCGCACGGGCCGTGTGCGACGAAGTCGGTGACGGCCTGCTCGTAGGCCGCGTCCTGCTCGGTCCACGTGGTGTGCAGCCCCGCCTCCCGGACGGCCTTCAGCAGCGCGGGCACCAGCCGGTCGGGGTGGCAGAAGCCGAGGCCCAGTCCCGTCTGGTAGGCGGTGTACTGCACCTGCCGGTCGGGTGCGGGCGGGCAGGACAGCTGCTCCTCGCGGGCGTCGCGCTCGGCCATCCACGAGGCCCACGCCTCCGGCATCTCGGAGAGCACCGCGAGCCGCAGCCGCAGGTCGGCGCTGCGCTTGGTGTCGTGCGTGGAGAGCACCGTGCCCGTCGCGGGCCGCTCGCGCAGCAGGCCCGCGCAGAAGGTGTGGAACTGCGCGGGTGCGGTCGCGGGGGCGGACGGGTCCCGGCCGACCTCGCACAGCGGGAGCAGCGGGGTGTAGCGGTAGAAGGCGGTGTCCTCCACCGACTTGGCGTGCAGCGCGGAGGCGACCTGCGCGAAGCGCGCCGCGAAGTCCGCGGCGTCCGCGCCCTCGCCGCCCGGCGCGGGGCGGGCCAGCGCGAGGTCCCGGACGAAGTCCACCGCGCCGCCCAGGCCCGGCGCCGCCTCGGCGGCCTCGCGCGCCGCGCGCTCCATCATCGCCTCGTCCCGCGCGGAGGCGGGCCCCGCGGGCGGCACGTACGGGCGGTAGACGGGCACCCGCACCAGCAGCTCGCGGATCGCGTCGTCCAGCACCTCGCGCCGGTAGGGCGGGGCGCCGGGGACGGCCGCGCGGGCGCGTTCCGCGGCGCGGCGCAGCCGGGCGACCTCGGCGGCGAGGTCGTGGGTGACGACCCGGTGGGCCGCCCGCCGCACGGTCGGCTCCCAGCGCCCGCCGCGGTCGTCGTCGGCGCCGGTGTAGGAGCGGTGGAAGTCGGCGAGGCGCTCGGCGCCGGCCGGATCGGTGAACAGGCCGTCGATCCGGTCCAGCGCGTCGTAGCCGGTGGTCCCGGCACAGGCCCAGTCGGCGGGCAGCGGCTCGTCGCGCTGGAGGATCTTCTCCACGACCGTCCAGCGCCCGCCGCTCGCCTCCGCGAGCCGCCGCAGGTACCCGGCGGGGTCGGCCAGGCCGTCCGGGTGGTCGACGCGCAGCCCGTCCACGACCCCGTCGCGCAGCAGCCGCAGCACGGTCGCGTGCGTGGCCGCGAAGACCTCCGGGCGCTCGACACGCACCGCGATCAGGTCGGAGACGGTGAAGAACCGGCGGTAGTTCAGCTGCGTGCGGGCGGTGCGCCAGTAGGCCAGGCGGTACCACTGGGCGTCCAGCAGCTCCGGCAGCGGCAGCTCCTGCGTGCCGGGGCGCAGCGGGAAGCGGTGGTCGTAGTAGGCCAGGACGGTGCCGCCCGCGGCCTTGTCCCGCACCACCGACAGCTTGTCCGCCGCGTCGGGCAGCGGCTCGCCCAGCACCGGCAGCAGCAGCCGCCCGCCGAGCGCGGCCCAGTCGATGTCGAACCAGTCCGCGTACGGCGACTGCGGGCCGTCGCGCAGCACCGCCCACAGCGGGCTGTTCAGATGCTCGGGGGCCGGGACGGCCATGTGGTTCGGGACGATGTCCAGGACCAGGCCGAGCCCGTGCTCGCGGGCCGTGCGGGACAGCTCCCGCAGGCCCTGCTCGCCGCCCAGCTCGGCCCGTACCCGGGTGTGGTCGACCACGTCGTAGCCGTGCCCGGACCCCGGCACCGCCTCCAGCACGGGCGAGAGGTGCAGGTGGCTGACGCCGAGGTCCTTCAGGTACGGGACGGCCCGCGCGGCCTGCGCGAAGGTGAAGCCGGGCTGTACCTGGAGCCGGTACGTTGCGCTCGGCGGCGCCGCCGCGGTGTGGGTCATGCCCTCCCTTCTACCCGGGATCCGCCCCTTCTGCCCCTTGAGCCGCCGCCCGGACCTTTCGGCCGCGCGGGTCAGTCCGCCGGGCGCTGGAGGACGACGAGGCTGCGGTCGGCCAGGAGCAGGCGGTCACCCGCGGCGACCCGCTCGCCCGTACCCGGCGCGACGCCGTCCGGGCGCTCCGTGTCGACGATGAGCTGCCACTCCTTGCCGTGGTGGGCGGGGACCAGGAATTCCTGGGGGCGGGGGGCCGCGTTGAACATCAGCAGGAAGGAGTCGTCCGTCACCCGTTCGCCGCGCGGACCCGGCTCGGAGATCGCGTTGCCGTTGAGGAAGACGACGAGCGAGCGGGCGTGCGCGGCCTGCCATTCGCGCTGGGTCATCTGGGTGCCCTCCGCGGTGAACCACGCGATGTCGGACAGCTCGTCGTGGGTGCCCTCCACGGGCCGCCCGTGGAAGAAGCGGCGGCGGCGGAAGACGGCGTGGTCGCGGCGCAGCCACACCATCCGGCGGACGAACTCGTGCATCCGGTGCGCGTCGTCCGCCTCGTCGTCGGTGCCCGCCTTGCCGGGCCAGGCGATCCAGGCCAGCTCGTTGTCCTGGCAGTACGCGTTGTTGTTGCCGCGCTGGGTGCGGCCGAACTCGTCGCCGTGCGAGAGCATCGGCACGCCTTGCGAGAGCATGAGCGTGGCGACGAAGTTGCGCATCTGCCGCTGCCGCAGCGCGTTGACGCGGCGGTCGTCGGTGGGGCCCTCGGCGCCGCAGTTCCAGGAGCGGTTGAAGCTCTCGCCGTCGCTGTTGTTCTCGCCGTTGGCCTCGTTGTGCTTCTCGTCGTACGAGACCAGGTCGCGCAGGGTGAAGCCGTCGTGGCAGGTGACGAAGTTGATGGAGGCGAGCGGGCGGCGGCCGTCGTCCTGGTAGAGGTCGGAGGAGCCGGTGAGGCGCGAGGCGAACTCGGCGAGCGTCGCGCTCTCGCCGCGCCACAGGTCCCGTACGGTGTCGCGGAATTTGCCGTTCCACTCGGTCCACAGCGGCGGGAAGTTGCCGACCTGGTAGCCGCCCTCGCCGACGTCCCAGGGCTCGGCGATCAGCTTGACCTGGGAGACCACCGGATCCTGCTGGACCAGGTCGAAGAACGACGACAGCCGGTCGACCTCGTGGAACTGCCGGGCGAGGGTCGCGGCGAGGTCGAAGCGGAAGCCGTCGACGTGCATCTCGGTGACCCAGTAGCGCAGCGAGTCCATGATCATCTGGAGCACGTGCGGGCTGCGCATCAGCAGCGAGTTCCCGGTGCCGGTGGTGTCCATGTAGTAACGGCGGTTGTCGGCGAGCCGGTAGTAGGAGGCGTTGTCCAGGCCGCGCAGCGACAGCGTGGGCCCGAGATGGCTGCCCTCGGCGGTGTGGTTGTAGACCACGTCGAGGATGACCTCGATGCCCGCCCGGTGCAGCGCGCGCACCGCCGTCTTGAACTCCAGCACCTGCTGCCCGCGGTCGCCCAGCGAGCAGTACGCGTGGTGCGGCGCGAAGAAGCCGATGGTGTTGTAGCCCCAGTAGTTCGCGAGGCCCGCGTCCACGAGCCGGTGGTCCTGGATGAACTGGTGCACGGGCATCAGCTCCAGGGTCGTCACACCGAGTTCCACCAGATGGCCGATCACGGCCGGGTGCGCGAGCGCCGCGTACGTGCCGCGGATCTCCTCCGGAAGACCGGGGTGGGTCATCGTCAGGCCCTTGACGTGCGCCTCGTAGATGACCGTGCGGTGGTAGTCGATGCGCGGTGCCCGGTCGTCGGCCCAGTCGAAGTACGGGTTCACCACGACCGAGGACATGGTGTGCGGGGCCGAGTCCAGGTCGTTGCGCGAGTCGGGCTGGCCGAAGCGGTAGCCGTACACCGCCTCGTCCCAGTCGATCTCGCCGCTCATCGCCTTGGCGTACGGGTCGAGCAGCAGCTTCGCGGAGTTGCAGCGGTCGCCGCCGGCTGGCTCGTACGGGCCGTGCACCCGGAAGCCGTACCGCTGGCCCGGCATCACCCCGGGGAGGTACGCGTGCCGGACGAAGGCGTCGGCCTCGCGCAGCTCCACGGCGGTCTCCGAGCCGTCGTCGTGCAGTAGGCACAGTTCGATACGGGAGGCCACCTCGGAGAAGACGGCGAAGTTGGTGCCCGCCCCGTCGAAGGTCGCTCCGAGGGGGTAGGACTGACCCGGCCAGACTTGCATGTCGAGACTCTTCCGTTCTGTCCGTTGTCCCGGCCGGGCGGGAGCGCCCGGCCACTGGTCCTCGTACCCCGCGGTCCTTCCCGGCTGCGGTGGCGGAGCCGATGCGCTTGACAGTGTGCGGTGCGGTGCGGTTGCGGTGACGAAGCGTCATCTTCGCATCCCGTCCACCCGAGGGTGACACAGCCACAACGGGCTGCGACCGTACGAGTGATGGGGTTGTCCGGTAGTAGTCAAGTAGGGTCGATACTGCTGCGACGGCCCCCGCACCGCAGTACCCTTCCTTGATCGTGGACGGGGGTGGGAGGCGGTGGAGTGGTGACGTCCGGAGGTCTGATGCTCCCGGGAGGCGGTGAGCAGGGTGACCGGCAGGACACCACCGTGGAGGGCGGACCGCCGGCCGCGGTCACCCTCACCCAGCCCATGGAGATCGGCGCGGAACTCGACTGGGGCGCCGACGCCTGGGCCGAGGTCCGCACCCGCGCCCGGCGCGCCGGCCGCGCCTATGTGTGGCTGAACCTGGTCGAGCAGCGGCTGCGGGCCGTCGTCAACGCGGTGCTGCGGCCCATCTACGAGCCCGTGCACGGCGAGGAGTGGGTCGTCGCCGCCGCGGGCCCGGCCGGGCACGAATGGGTGCAGCGCGCCGTGGCCGTCCACGAGGTGAGCCGCCGCAAGGGCTACCTGCTCGACCCCGCCGACGACAACGTCCTGAGCTTCCTGACGCTGCCCCAGCTGCGCGAACTGGTCGTCCAGCACTGGCCGTGCTTCGAGCCCTACTTCGACGACCGCCGCGACCTCGAACTCGCCCTCGACGAGCTGGAGGTGGCCCGGCACGTCGTCTCCCGCAACCGCGCCCTGTCCCGCACCGTCCTGGACCAGGCCGAGCGCGCCTGCGCCCGGCTGCTGGAGCTGCTGGGCGCCGGGGCCGGGCGTGCCGCCTCGCAGCGGCTGCCGGTGGACGCCGTGGAGGAGCTGGTCGCCGACCGCTTCTCGGACGTCGTCGGGGTCTACGCCGACCGGGTGCGCCTGCAGCGGCAGCTGCCCGTCGAGGATCTCTTCGCCGGGGCGCGGCGGCTGGACGCCGTCGGCATCGGGCTCAACCTGCTGGTGCAGAACTACTCCGGACGGCGGCTCATCCGGCTCGCCGAGGACGGCTGCCGGGTGCGGCTGCTCTTCCTCAACCCCGCCAGCAGCGCGGTCCGCCGCCGGGAGCGGGAACTCGGACTCGGACGCGGCGAGATGGCCCGCTCCGTCGAGATGAACATCATGCACATGCGCCGGGTGCGCTCCCGGCTGCGCGACCCGGGCGCCTTCGAGATCCAGGTCTTCGACGAGACCCCGCGCTTCACCGCCTACCTCGTCGACGGGGACAGCGGCGACGGCCTCGCCGTCGTCCAGTCCTACCTGCGGCGGGCCCGCGGCATGGAGGTGCCGGTGATGGTGCTGCGCGGCGGCTCGCGCCGGGTCGTCGCCGACGACCGCCCCTCCGAGGCCGGGCTCTTCGACGTCTACCGCGAGGAGTTCGAGGGCATCTGGACCGACGCCCGTCCCGTCTCCTGAACCCCGCCCGCCTCCCGCCCCGTTACCACGCCCGGTCGGCGCCGCCCCGTGCGGGCGGGCGGGGGAGTGTCAGTGGGGCAGGCGATGATGGCAGGGCACATCGGGGGACAACGGGGCGGGAAGGGGACTTTCGCCATGGTTTGGCATGAGGATCTGCTGGTGGGCTTCGACCTGGAGACCACGGGGACGGACCCGCGGCAGGCGCGTATCGTCACCGCGGCGCTCACCGAGGTGAAGGACGGCCAGCCGGTGCGGCACCGCGCCTGGCTCGCCGACCCGGGGGTGCCGATACCGCCGGAGACCACCGCCATCCACGGGGTGAGCACCGCCCGCGCCACCGCCGAGGGGCGGCCCGCGCCGGAGGTGGCCGCCGAGGTCGCCGACGCCGTCCGCGGGTACTGGGCCGCGCAGGTCCCGGTCGTCGTCTACAACGCGCCCTTCGACCTCACCCTGCTGGACGCCGAGTTGCGGCGGTACGCGCTGCCGCCGCTGGTCGCGCCGGGCGGGCGGCCCGGCCCGGTGGTGGATCCGCTCGTCATCGACCGCGCCCTGGACCGGTACCGCCGCGGCAAGCGCACCCTGGAGGCCGCCTGTGCGGTCTACGGGGTGACGCTGGACGACGCGCACGACGCGGGCGCCGACGCCCTCGCCGCCGTCCGTGTAGCCCGCGCGCTGGCCGTGCGCTTCCCCGAGGCCGCCCAGGCCGATCTGTGGGAGCTCCAGCACGCGCAGTCCGGCTGGTACGCCACCTGGGCCGAGGACTTCACCGCGTGGCTGCGCCGCCGGGATTCCGCGGCCGCCACCATCCCGGGGGAGTGGCCGCTGCACACGGCGGCCTGAGCGGGCCCCCGTTCGGGTGGTCCGGGAGTGCGCCACTGGCCGCGCGCCGGGTGGACGGCCAGCGACCGGCTCCGCCGCGGGGTGGCGCGCGAAGGATGCTCCCGGTGGGGTCAGTCGGCGGTGGGCGCCGCGCCGTCGGCCGGGTCGGCGGCGGGGGCCGCTCCGGGACGCCCGGCCGGTACGTCCTCGGTCTCGCCGCCGGCCGCCGCGTCCGGCTCCGGGCCGGGGCCGAGGACCAGCAGCGCCACCGGCACGCACAGCGCGGCCAGCCCCGCCGCGCCCAGGAAGGCGCTGTGGAAGCCCGCGTTGACCGCGTCCGCGGGGCTGCCGCCGTGGTGGTGGGAGGTGCGGGTGTTCGCGACCGCGGCCAGCACCGCCACGCCCAGGCCCGCGCCGAGCCGCTGCGCGGTGTTCACCACGCCCGACACCACACCGGTCTCGGCGGGGTCCGCCGCGCGCATCGCGGGCAGCGTGGAGCCCACGAAGCACGCGGGCAGCGCCACGGCGAAGACCAGCGCGGCGGGCAGGAAGTCCGTCATGTAGTCCGCGTGCGCGGGGATCCGGGAGAGCAGCAGCAGCGCCACCGCCAGCAGCCCCGCCCCGCCCGCGAGCACCACCCGCGGGCCCGCCGCCTTCAGGACCGGCGGCAGTGCCAGCCGGGCCACCGGGATCGCCACGAGCGCGAGCGGCAGCACCGCGAGGCCCGACGTGACGGCCGAGTAGCCGCGCACCTCCTGGAAGTACAGCGACAGGAAGACGAAGACCGGCACGTGTGCCGCGCCGACCAGGAAGTTCGCCAGCGCCGACCCGGTGATGCCGCGCACCCGGAAGATCCGGAAGGGCAGCACCGGCGTCCCCGCCCGCCGCTCCACGGCCACGAACGCGGCACCGAGCAGCACCGCGACCCCGGCCAGTATCCGGTGCAGGGTGTCCAACGAGCCCTCCGCGCCCTTGGTCACCACGTACACCAGCAGCAGCAGGCTCGCGGTGCCGGTGACCATGCCCGGCAGGTCCAGCTCGCGCCGCCGCACCGCCCGCAGGTGGATGTCGTCGCGCGGCAGCAGTCGGCCGCTCGCCAGCAGACCCAGCACCCCGATCGGCACGTTGACCAGGAAGACCCAGCGCCAGCCGAGCCCCGAGACGATCACCCCGCCGACCGCGACCCCCGCCGCCCCGCCGACCGCGCCCATCGCGCTCCACACCCCGAACGCCCGCCGGTACGCCTCCGGCTCGGTGAACACCGCGGTGAGCAGGGCGAGTTCGGCAGGGATCAGGATCGCGGCGCCGATCCCCTGCGCCGCACGCGCGGCGATCAGCGCGGTGCCGCTGCCGGTGAGACCCGCGAGCAGGGAGGCCCCGGTGAAGACGGCGAGCCCGGTGCGGAACATCAGCCGCCGCCCGAGCCGGTCGGTGGCGCGGCCCGCACCCAGCTGGAAGCCGCCGAAGGTGACCTGGTAGGCGCTGCTGACCCAGACGAGCGTGGCCACGCTCAGGGCCAGCGCCTTGCCGATGCTCGGCATCGCGAGGTTGGTGACGGACGAGTCCAGGAAGACGATCAGCTCGACGCCGGTCAGAAGTAAGAGCGTTCCGGTGCGCGCGGTGCGCTTTTCGGGCATGACGGATCCCCTTTCCCGGGTCCCCCGGTCGGCCCGGGGCGGGCCCCGCCCTAATCTTTACACCGCTGATAAGGTTAGGTCCATGAGGATGCGCATCCCGCGCTGCACAACCGTTTTCGGGGCGCGTGGGGGTACCTCCCGGGCGAAGCTCCGGGGGAGAACTGCGGCGAGCAGCCCACCACCGGCCGGTGGTCCGGAAGCGACAGCAGCTGCCCCCTCGGGGCCGGTTGACGACCCGCGCCGACCAAGAACGCGTGCCCGGTGCCGCAGCCGCAGCGCCCCGCAGGGGAAAGGTCAGAAGGAGAACCAGCGGACGGTGGGGTCGCCGGCGCGGAGCGAAGCGACGCGGCGGCGGAATTCCGTGCCGGCGGCCGGATTCGCCGCGGCGTGCTGCGCGACCCACGCGCACCCCGCGGTCTCCCGCGCCCCGCGCAGCGCCTCGCTGCCGTCCCACTCGGCGACGTCCCAGCCGTACGCGGCGGTGAAGGCGGCGTATGCGTCGGGGGTGACGCCGTAGCGGTCGCGGTCGAGGGTGTGGACGACGAGGTCGTGCTCGCGCAGGTCGGAGGAGAAGGTCTCCAGGTCGACCAGGACCGGGCCGTCGGGCCCGATGTGGACGTTGCGCGGCAGCGCGTCACCGTGGATCGGGCCGCGCGGCAGCATCGGCACCAGTTCGGCGATCTCGGCCGCGTGGCGGTCGCGCCGGGTGCGCAGGAAGGCCGCGTCGGCGGGGTCGATCGCGTCGCCCGCGAGCCGCAGCCAGCGTTCGACGCCGCCCAGCAGGTCGCGCGGCGGCAGCCCGAAGTCCGGTTCGGGCAGGGCGTGGACGCGCAGCAGCAGCGGGGCGACGTCCGCGGGTTCGGCGGGGCGCAGCGACTCGGGCAGCCGCTGCCAGTACGTGACGGGGTGGCCCTCGACGAGCCGTACCTCGGATTCGGCGGAGCGCACCGCGGGCACGTCGTGCTTGGCCAGCCAGTCGGCGGTGCGCACCTCGCGGCGGGCGCGGTCCAGCAGGTCGGCGCCGCGGCCGACCTTGATCACCAGCCGGCCGGCGGCGTAGACCGCGTTCTCACCGAAGGAGATCAGCTCGGCCTTCGGGTGCCCCGCGGCGTCCAGTACCGCACGTGCCCGCTCCTGCGAGAACACCGCTTCCGCCACGCCCCGACCCTCCGCGCTCCGCCCCGCGGGCAGCCTCCGCCGCCCCGCCCTGTGCATATGCCACCGGCATCACCGGTGTTACGGCTCAAGGCAAGTCTTGCACTCCGGCGCCCGCACTTCGCGCCCCTTTGCCGCCGAACTGCTCAGAATACGTACCCGGCAATGACCGGAATGCACTCCCGGCGGTTCAGCCGTCCGCCGCGGCGGGCAGTTCCAGCGGCAGGCCGAAGAGCGGGAAGAGCCGGTCGGCGTCGTGGTACGACGTCATCGTGCTGATCCGGTCGCCGGACATCTCGATGACCTGGAGCGCGAACGCCCGGAAGCCGCCCTCCGGCGTGGGGCGGTACTGCGCGAAGCCGGGCAGGCCGCTGGCCGCGACCGGCACGACGCGCGAGCCCGCGCACCCCGCGCCGACCGTGCCCATGAACTCCCGTATGTCGTCGTGGCCCTGCACCCACATCGGGAAGGGCGGCATGTTGAGGACCGCGTCCTCGTGCAGCAGTGTGGTGAGGGCCTGGAGGTCGTAGCGCTCGAAGGCGTCGACGTAGCGCGCCAGCAGGGCCTCGTGCTGCTCGTCGAGCTCGGTCCCGCGGGGGTCGGCCTCCGTGGAGGCACCGGCCTCGGCGAGGGTGGCGCGGGCGCGCTGGAGCGCGCTGTTGACCGACGGCACGCTCGTGCCGAGCAGTTCGGCGGTCTCGCTGGCCTTCCAGGCCAGCACCTCGCGCAGGATCAGCACCGCGCGCTGCCGCGGCGGCAGCAGCTGGAGCGCGGCGACGAACGCCAGCCGCACACTCTCCCGGCTGACCACCACGTCCGCCGGGTCGCCGCCCTCGGGGAGCACCCGGCCGTCGGGCGCGGGCTCGACCCACATCCCCTCGGACGTCGGGTCGGGCAGCACCGCGTCGGCGTGCGAGGCGGGGGACAGGTCCATCGGGCGGGCGCGGCGCTTGCCCGCGTTGAGGCTGTCCAGGCACACGTTGGTCGCGATGCGGTAGAGCCAGGAGCGCAGCGAGGACCGGCCCTCGAAGCGGTCGGCGCCGCGCCAGGCCCGTACCAGTGTCTCCTGCACCGCGTCCTCGGCCTCGAAGGCCGAGCCCAGCATCCGGTAGCAGTAGCCGGTCAGTTCCACCCGGTGCTGTTCGAGACCGCGCTCGACCTCGGCGGCGCCGGGCGCCGCCTCCGCCGTCGCCGCGGTCGTTCCGCTTGCGCTGCTCTCCCGTACGGTCATGTCTCCCACCGTAACCGCGACCACTGACAGCGCCCCCGTACCGGCTCGGTACGGGGGCGCGTCGGCGCTCGCGGCGGGGGCCGCGCACCGTGGTCGGGGTGCGCGGCCGCAGGTCAGCGGTGGCTGTCCGCCCCGGCGAGCTGGGGCACCGGCTGCGGCTCGGCGGCCGGCGGCTGGGGCAGCGCGGATTCGTCGTGGGTCATGTCGGGCAGCCGGTTCATCCAGCGCGGCAGGTACCAGTTGCGGTCGCCCAGCAGCGTCATGACGGCCGGCAGCAGCACCCCGCGGATCACGGTGGCGTCGATCAGCACCGCGAAGGCCAGGCCGACGCCCATCTGCTTCATGCTCTGCATCGACAGCGTCCCGAAGATCGCGAAGACCGCGACCATGATGACGGCGGCGCTGGTGACGACGCCCGCGGTGGTGGTGATGCCGTGCTCGATCGCGGCCTTGGTGGACAGGCCGCGGGTGCGGGCCTCGCGGATCCGGGAGACCACGAAGACGTGGTAGTCCATGCTCAGCCCGAAGAGGATCACGAAGAGGAAGAGCGGCAGCCAGGCCACGACCGCGCCGGTGCCGTGCGCGCCGACCAGCGAGGCGCCCCAGCCGTGCTGGAAGACCGCGGTGAGGATGCCGTAGGCGGCGCCCACCGACAGCAGGTTGAGCACGATCGAGGTGATCGCGATGGTCAGCGACCGGAAGGACAGCAGCATCAGCAGGAAGGCGAAGACGGTCACGAAGGCGAAGACCGGCGGCACACTGCTGGTGATCTTGTGGGTGAAGTCCATCGAGCCGGCCGTCTCACCGGTGATCGGCGCCTGGACCCCGGGGATCTTGCCGAGGGTGTCGGGCCGCACGTGGTCGCGCAGCGTCCTGACGTTGGCCTCGGCCTTGGCGCGGTCGCTGCCGCCGGCCAGCGGGACGTCGATCCGGGCGACGTTCTGCGCGCCGTGCACGGTGACCGTCACCGGGCCCTTGCTGGCGCCGGAGGAGACGGCCTCGGCCCGGAAGTCGGCGATGGCCTTCTTGACCTGGGGGGCGTTGATGTCCGCGGCCTTGACCACGACCTGGGCGGGTGCCGGGCCGCCGGGGAAGGCGGCGTCGATGTGCTCGTAGGTCTGGATGATCGGCAGCCCGTCGCCCAGCTCCTGCTGCATCGACAGGTTGGCGGTCTTCATGCCGAACGCGGGCAGTGCGACGACCAGCAGCGCGCCGCCGGCGATGACGGTGGCCGCCTTGGGGTGCCGCAGCACAGGGCGCAGCACGGTCCGCCACACCCGGCTGGTGCGGGGCGCGGACGGGCGTCCGGCGGCCTGCTTGCGGCCGCGGCCCAGGAACGGGATACGGCCCTTCTCGACGCGGTGGCCGAGCAGCGACAGCAGCGCGGGCAGCACGGTGACGGAGCCGGCCATCGCGAGGGCGACCACGATCATGGTGGCGACGCCCATCGCCTCGAAGTCGCCGATGCCGGTGAAGAGCATGCCCGCCATGGCCACGATCACGGTGATGCCGGAGATCAGCACCGCCCGGCCGGAGGTGGCCGCGGCGATCTTCAGCGCGGTCTCCGGGTCGTGCCCCGCGGCCCGCTCCTCGCGCTCCCGGCGCAGGTAGAACAGGCAGTAGTCGACGCCCACCGCGAGACCGACCAGCAGCATCACCGAGTTGGCGGTGTCGCTCATCGGCACCCAGTGGCTGACCAGCGCCACCACCCCGCCGGCCGCGACGAAGGCCGTCATGGCCAGCAGCACGGGCAGCAGCGCGGCGACGAGCGCGCCGAAGGCGATCAGCAGGATGCCCAGCGCGAGCGGCACCGCGGAGTATTCGGCGGTCTTGAAGTCGGTGCCGAAGGCGTCGTCCAGCACCTTGTTGGCGCTGGCGTCGCCGAACTCCTCGATGCGCAGGTCGGAGTGCTCGGCCTGCACCTTCTTCACCGCGTCCATGACCGGCTCGACCCGGTCGCCCGCGGTCTTCTCGTCGCCGAGCATGTCGAACCGCACGAGCGCCGAACGCCCGTCCGCGGAGATCGACTTGGTGTCGTACGGCGAGGTCACCGCGGTGACCTTGCCGGTGCCCCTGACCGCGGTGACGACATCGCCGACCGCCGCCCGGAAGGCCGGGTCGGTGGCCTTGACCGTGCCGCCCTCGGCCTGGACGATCACCATCTCGCCGGCCGGCGACTTCAGGCCCGCGTCGTCGTTGATGGTGGCGGCCTGGTTGACCTCGCCCGCCATCGACTTGTCCTGGTCCACGTCGACCCGGCCCGCCGCCTGGCCCGCGAAGACCGCGAGGACGACCAGGAGCAGCCAGCCGCCCACCGCCGCCCAGCGGTGCCGGGCGCTCCAGGCGCCCATGGCCGCCGCTATTCCCATCCTGCTGCCGTGTGCGCGTCCGCGACTCACGGTGTCCCCCTTGTCAGGTGTCAGGTTCGTAGGTCCGTGCCGGGTGGCGGCGGGTGCCGCTCCGTCCACGAATGACGCTACGGGCCTGCGAGGGGCCCACCCATCCGGCTGACCGGTGACTTCGGGGAGGGCGCTCTCCCCCTTGGGGGTGGGGCTAACCCCACCCCCGCCTGACGCGTGCCCCTTACACCTAGGAGGCCGGACGCCCTGCTCAGGCCGACAGCAGCTGCCCGGCGGCGGCCGGCCGCCGCGCCTGGTCGTAGCGGCGCAGCAGCAGCGCGGCCAGCTCGGGGGCGTCGCCCAGCACCGGCGCCAGCAGGTCGGCGCCCGCCTCGCGTGCCCCGCGGGCGATGCGGTCCGGCAGGAAGCCCGGCGCGACGACGTACGGCGCGACCGCGACCTGCCGCACTCCGGGGACGGCCCGCAGCTCCCGCACGGCGTCCTCGGCGCGGGGCAGGGCGGCGGAGGCGAACGCGGGCCGCACGGCGCACCATCCGGTGTGCCGCCACTCCCGCGCGACGGCTGCGATCACCGCGCCCGCCTCCGGATCGGTGGAGCCCGCCGACGCCAGCACCAGGCCGGTCGACGGGCGGTCGGCGGGCCGCAGGCCCGCCTCGGTGAGCCGCCGCTCCAGGGCGGCGGTCAGCAGCGGTGAGGGGCCCAGCACCTCGGCCGTGCGCAGCCGCAGCGAGGGCAGCGCGGCGGTGGAGTCGCGCAGCACCGCGGGGATGTCGGTCTTGGCGTGGAAAGCCCGGGTCAGCAGCAGCGGCAGCGCCACCGCGTCCCGTACCCCGTCGGCGGCGAGCCGGCCGACGGCCTGCGGGACGGACGGGGCGTTGAAGTCCAGGAAGGCGGTGTCCACCCGCAGCCCCGGCCGGGCCGCCGCCACCCGTCGCGTCAGGGCGTGCACGGTCGCGGCGTGCCGCGGGTCGCGCGAGCCGTGCGCGATGACGAGCAGCGGCGGCCGGCTCGGGCCGGGGCGCACGGTCACTGGCTCCGTGCGGTCAGCCCGCGCGAGCGGAGCACCCAGCGCTCCAGCGGGCTGAAGACGATCAGGTCGATCGCGATGCCGACGACCAGGATCATCAGGATGCCGAGGAAGACGCCCGCCATGTCGGAGGCCTCCCGCATGTTCTCCAGGTAGCGGCCGAGCCCGACCCCGAGGTCGGGGGAGGACGCGATCAGCTCGGCGGCCATGAGCGAGCGCCAGGAGAAGGCCCAGCCCTGCTTGAGACCGGCGACGTAGCCCGGCAGCGCGGCGGGCAGCAGGATGTACCACGCCCCGCGCAGCCCGGTCGCGCCGATGGTGCGTCCGGCCCGCAGGTACAGCGGCGGCACCTGGTCGATGCCGGCCACCAGGCCGTTGGCGATGGACGGCACCGCGCCGAGCAGGATCACCGCGTACATCGTGGAGTTGTTCAGACCCAGCCAGATCACCGCGGCCGGCACCCACGCCACCGACGGCAGCGACTGGAGTCCGGACAGGATCGGCCCGATCGCCGCCCGCACGAACGGCACCCGTGCGACCACCAGGCCCAGCGGGGTGCCGATGACCAGCGCGGCGGCGAAGCCGAGCAGGCCGTGCGACACGCTGGTCCAGATGATGTCGAAGAGGTCGCCCGCCTGCCACCGCGCCTTCAGCTCGTCGGCCACGGCGGAGGGACTCGGCAGCTTCGTCTGGTCGGCGACGTGCCCCCACACCGCGAGCTGCCACACCACCAGGACCAGCACGACCGCCAGGACCGGCGGCAGCGCCTTCTTGACCAGCACCTGGCGCAGGGTCGCGCGCTCGACGACGACCGCGTCCAGCGCGTCCAGGCCCGCCTCCAGGCCCGACAGGTCGCTCTCGCCGGACCGCTCCCGGGCCTTGTGCGGCGCCTTGTCGAGGGGGCCCGCGGTGTCCTGCGGGCCCGGACCGGGGGTCGGCTCTGTCTCAGTGCTGGCCATGGCGGCGGATCTCCCCACGCAGTTCCTCGGTGATCTCGACGGACAGGTCCGCCACGGCCGCGTCCTCGATCCGCCGCGGCTGCGGGATGCCGATCCGCCACTCGCGGTTGATCCGGCCCGGCCGGGAGGACAGCAGCACGACCCGCTCGGCCAGCCGCACCGCCTCGCGCACGTTGTGCGTCACGAACAGCACCGACAGACCGGTCTCGGACCAGATCCGGGTCAGCTCGTCGTGCAGCACGTCCCGCGTGATGGCGTCCAGCGCCGCGAACGGCTCGTCCATCAGCAGCAGCCGGCTGTCCTGGGCGAGCGCGCGGGCCAGCGCCACGCGTTGCCGCATGCCGCCGGACAGCTCGTGCACCCGCTTGCCGTACGCGCCGCCGAGCCGTACCAGCGACAGCAGCCGCTCGGCCTCCGGGCGCCGCTCCTCGCGCGGCAGACCGCGCAGCCGCAGCGCCAGCTCGATGTTCTTGCCCGCCGTCAGCCACGGGAAGAGCGCGTGCTCCTGGAACATCAGGGCCGGCCGGCCGCCGGGAGTCGTGATGCTCCCGGCGGACGGCTTGTCGAGTCCGGCGACCAGGTTCAGCAGCGTCGACTTGCCGCAGCCCGAGGCGCCCAGGAGGCAGACGAACTCGCCGGGGGCGACATCGAGCGTGATGTCGTCCAGCACGAGCTGCCGGCCGCCGGGCCCGCCGAAGGCCTTCGAGACGTGGTCGAGCCGGGCCGCGTGCGCGGCGCTCTCCACGGCCTGCTCCCCGGCACTGGTGAGGGTGTCGGCCATGTCACCTCCTGGGATTCTCGGTTCGGTTGTCACGCGGACCCGCGGCCCGTCACTCGCTGCCGAGGCCGGCGGCGCTCACGGCGGGCTGTCCCGCGGCCTTGAGCACCTTGTTGAGCAGCGTCAGGTCGTAGATGCCGTCCAGCTTCGGCTTGTCCAGCAGGCCCGCGGCCACCGCGTGGTCGGCCTCGGTCTTGGCGGTCGAGGCCAGCGGATCGTCGGTCACCTGCAGCGAGGCCCACGCCGGGTCCAGGATGTTCGCCGGCAGCGCCTTCTGCGTCAGCCGCTCCAGCTCGGCGTTGGCGTCCGCCTTGGCCTTGTCGGAGTTGGCCTTGACCCAGGCGTTGGTCTTCACCGAGCCGCGCAGCACCGCCTCCACCACGTCCGGGTGCGCGGTCAGGAACTTCTGCGACACGATCACGTTGGTGATCACGAACAGCTTGTTCGGCCACAGCGTGCTCTCGTCGAGCAGCACCTTGGCACCCTCGCTCACGAGCTTCGACGCGGTGGGTTCCGGCACCCACGCACCGTCGATGGAGCCGTTCTTGTACGCGTCCGGGGTGATCTTGTTGTCGGTGCGCACCACCGACACGTCGCCCTTGCCGGACTGCGCGTCGACCTTCCAGCCCTGGGTGGATATCCAGTTCAGCAGCGCCACGTCCTGGGTGTTGCCGAGCTGCGGGGTGGCGATCTTCTTGCCCTTGACGTCCGCGAGCGTCTTGATCTTCTGGGGGTTGACCACGAGCTTGACGCCGCCGGACGCCGACCCGGAGATGATCTTCAGGTTCTTGCCGTCGGACTTGGTGTAGCCGTTGATCGACGGGGAGGGGCCGATCCAGCCGATGTCGATGGACCCGGCGTTGAGCGCCTCGATCTCGGCGGGACCCGCGTTGAAGGTGGCTTCCTTGATCTTGGTGTCGCCCAGCTCCTGCTGGAAGAAGCCCTCCTTCAGCCCGACCAGCGCGGTGGCGTGCGTCAGGTTCGGGAAGTAGCCGATCTTCACCTGGTCGGCGGAGAGCTTGGCGGCGGGGGTGCCGCTGCCGGACGCCGCGGCGGCCGGCGAGGAGTTGTCGTCGTCCGACTTGTTGTCGGAGCCGTAGCCGCAGGCGGCCAGCGAGCCGAGGAACAGCGGGAGGGCGGCGGCCACGGCGATGAGTCTGTGGCGGCGGGCGGTGGGGCGGGACGCGGGTCGGAGGTGCGCAGACACGGGTGTGTCCTCTCGTCAGGCCCGGCGTGTCGCGCGCTAGGGCGCGGCCGGAAGCTCGTCAGGTCTTCGAAAGCGGTGCATCGGGGCGCGCGGAGCGCGCATGGGGCGTGCGCCGGCGGCCACGGTCTTGCCGTGGACCGCCGTCGTGCGGGTCAGCCCGCACATCGCGCGACCCCGCCCGTACCCGAGCCGAGCGAGCCGCTGCCGACGCGCCCGCCCTCCTTCGCGAATCCCGAAAAGGCTTCCTGAGCCATGGTCAGAAGTCCCAGCCCTCGTCGTCCGCGGCCGCCTGGGCCGCCGGGGGCTCCGCGAACGCCTCGCCCGCCATGCCGGCGGTCAGCGTGGTCCCGTCCGCGGGGTCGATCAGCAGGAAGGCGCCGGTGAGCCGGGCCTCCGCGTAGGCGTCGATCGGCAGCGGCTCGGCGGTGCGCAGCCGCACCGCGCCGATGTCGTTGACCTCCAGCGCCGCCGGGTCGTTGTCGTGGGCCAGGCCGTGCGACAGGTCGATCCGGTAGGGGATGGCCTTGACGATCGCCTTGACCGTGCGCGTCCCGTGCTTGAGCAGCACCCGCTCGCCGATCCGCAGCGGGCGCTCGTGCAGGTGGCACACCGTCGCCCGGACGTCCTGCGTGACGGCGGGCGCGGACGCGGTGGGCGCGATCATGTCGCCGCGCGAGACGTCGATGTCGTCGGTGAGCCGTACGGTCACCGACTGCGGCGCCCACGCGGTGTCCACGCTCACGCCCAGCGCGTCGATGCCGGAGACCGTCGTCGTACGCCCCGAGGGCAGCACCGTCACCGGGTCGCCGACGCGCAGCATGCCGGAGGCGATCTGGCCCGCGTAGCCGCGGTAGTCCGGGTGCTCGGCGGACTGGGGCCGGATCACGTACTGCACCGGGAAGCGCGCCGGGCAGTCCGTCAGGTCGTGGCTGACGGGGACGGTCTCCAGGTGCTCCAGCACCGTCGGGCCGCCGTACCAGTCCATGTTCGCGGACGGCTCCACGACGTTGTCGCCGGCCAGCGCGGAGATCGGGATCGCGGTGATCTCCGGCACCCCGAGGGAGGCGGCGTACGACGTGAACTCCTCGGCGATGGCGGCGAACACCGGCTCCGCGAAGTCCACCAGGTCCATCTTGTTGACCGCGAGCACCACGTGCGGCACCCGCAGCAGCGCGGCCACGGCGGCGTGCCTGCGGGTCTGCTCCACCACGCCGTTGCGGGCGTCGACGAGCACCACCGCCAGCTCCGCGGTCGAGGCACCGGTGACCATGTTGCGGGTGTACTGCACATGGCCAGGCGTGTCGGCCAGGATGAACCGGCGGCGCGCGGTGGCGAAGTAGCGGTAGGCCACGTCGATGGTGATGCCCTGCTCGCGCTCGGCCCGCAGGCCGTCGGTGAGCAGCGCCAGGTCGGGGGCCTCCTGGCCGCGGACCTGCGAGGCCCGCTCGACGGCTTCGAGCTGGTCGCTGAGCACCGACTTGGAGTCGTGCAGCAGCCGCCCGACCAGGGTGGACTTGCCGTCGTCGACGGAACCGGCGGTGGCGAACCGCAGCAGCGTGGTGGCCGACAGCTCCTCGGCCGTCAGCGGGCTGGTGGAGACGCTCATGTCTAGAAGTACCCCTCGCGCTTGCGGTCCTCCATCGCCGCCTCCGACATCTTGTCGTCGGCGCGGGTGGCCCCCCGTTCGGTCAGCCGGGAGGCGGCGATCTCGGTGATCACCGCGTCCAGCGTGGTCGCGGTCGAGTCGACCGCGCCGGTGCAGGACATGTCGCCGACCGTGCGGTAGCGGACCTGCCGGGTCTCGACCGGCTCGGCGGCCTTCGGGCCGCCCCACTCGCCGGCGGTCAGCCACATGCCGCTGCGCCGGAAGACCTCGCGCTCGTGCGCGAAGTAGATCGAGGGCAGCTCGATCTTCTCGCGCGCGATGTACTGCCACACGTCCAGCTCGGTCCAGTTGGACAGCGGGAAGACGCGGACGTGCTCGCCCGGCGCGTGCCGGCCGTTGTAGAGCTGCCACAGCTCGGGGCGCTGGCGGCGCGGGTCCCACTGGGAGAACTCGTCGCGCAGCGAGAACACCCGCTCCTTGGCGCGGGCCTTCTCCTCGTCGCGCCGCCCGCCGCCGAAGACCGCGTCGAAGCGGTGCCCGGCGATGGCCTCGGTCAGCGGCACGGTCTGCAGCGGGTTGCGCAGCCCGTCGGGGCGCTCGCGCAGCCGCCCGTCGTCGATGTAGTCCTGCACCTTGGCCACGTACAGCCGAAGGCCGTGCTCGGCGACCGTGCGGTCGCGCAGGTCCAGCACCTCGGGGAAGTTGTGCCCGGTGTCGACGTGCAGCAGCGAGAACGGCACCGGCGCGGGCGTGAACGCCTTCAGCGCCAGGCGCAGCATGACGATCGAGTCCTTGCCGCCGGAGAAGAGGATCACCGGCCGCTCGAACTCGCCCGCCACCTCGCGGATGATGTGGACCGCCTCGGACTCCAGCGCGTCCAGGTGGGTCAGCGCGTACGGGCTGTCCCGCTGCTCGGTGTGCGTCGCGATGGTGCTCATGTCGTCAGGCCCCTCTCGGCGAGCAGCGCGTGCACCGCTGCGGCGGACTCCTCGACGGTGCTGCCCTGGGTCTCGATCCGCAGGTCGGGGGTCTCCGGTACCTCGTAGGGGTCGTCCACCCCGGTCAGTCCGGTCAGTTCGCCCGCGGCCTGCCGCGCGTAGAGGCCCTTCACGTCCCGCACCGAGCACACGTCGACCGGCGTGGCCACGTGCACCTCCACATAGCCGGTGCCGCGTGCCTGGTGGCGCTTGCGGACCGCCTCGCGGCTGTCGGCGTACGGCGCGATGACCGGCACCAGCACCAGCACCCCGTGCGCGGCGAGCAGTTCGGCCACGAAGCCGATCCGCTGCACGTTGGTGTGCCGGTCCTCGCGGCTGAAGCCCAGACCCGCGGACAGGAACTCGCGGATCTCGTCGCCGTCCAGCACCTCGACCCGGCGGCCGTCCGCGCGCAGCCGGTCGGCGAGCGCGCGGGCGATCGTGGTCTTGCCGGCGCTCGGCAGGCCGGTGAGCCAGACGGTGGCGCCCGCTGTCATCGAAGCCTCCTGCGGCTGAGCCGCCGTCACTGGTGTATCCCGCACTCGGTCTTGCCGAACGCCGCCCAGCGCCCGGCCCGTACGTCCTCGCCCTCCAGCACCCGCCGGGTGCAGGGCGCGCAGCCGACGGAGGCGTAGCCGTCCGTCAGCAGCGGGTTGGTGAGCACCCCGTGCTCGGCCACGTAGGCCTCCACGTCGTCCTGCGTCCACCGGGCGATCGGGGCGATCTTGACCTTCTGCCGCTTGGCGTCCCAGCCGACGACCGGGGTGTTCGCCCGGGTCGGCGACTCGTCCCGGCGCAGGCCCGTCGCCCACGCGTCGTAGCCGGCCAGCGAGCGCTCCAGCGGGGCGATCTTGCGCAGCGCGCAGCACCGGTCGGGGTCGCGGTCGTGCAGCCTGGGGCCGTACTGCGCGTCCTGCTCGGCGACGGTCTGCTCGGGCGTGACGGTGATGACGTGGACGTCCATGACCGCCGCGACCGCGTCACGCGTCCCGATGGTCTCCTCGAAGTGGTAGCCGGTGTCGAGGAAGACCACGTCGATACCGGGCAGCGCGCGCGAGGCGAGGTGCGCCACGACGGCGTCCTCCATCGACGACGTCACGCACAGGCGCGGGCCGAAGGTGTCGGCGGCCCAGCGCAGCACGTCGAGCGCGGACGCGTCCTCCAGGTCGCGGCCGGCCTGCTCGGCGAGTTCCTGCAACTGGTCGGCGGTGTACGAAGAAGCGGTGGTCACGAAGCGCCTCCCTGCGGGGAATCGGCGGCCGGCCTCCTGGCCAGCAGCCCGAGGAACGACAGCTTGAAGGCGCGGGAGCACGCCCGGCATTCCCAGGCGCCGTGCCCGCCCTCCTCGGAGGGGCGCAGGTCCTCGTCGCCGCAGTAGGGGCAGTAGAAGGGGGCGGCACGCTCGCTCACGACAGCGCCTCCTCGGAGGCGCGCGCCGCCCACTGGGCGAACCGCTCGCCGTCGGTGCGCTCGGCCTGGAAGCGCGTGAGCACCCGCTCGACGTAGTCCGGCAGTTCGGCCGAGGTGACCTTCAGGCCGCGCACCTTGCGGCCGAAGCCGGCGGTCAGGCCGAGGCTGCCGCCCAGGTGGACCTGGAAGCCCTCGGTCTGCTCGCCGTCGGGGCCGGTGACCAGCTGGCCCTTCAGACCGATGTCGGCGGTCTGGATGCGGGCGCAGGAGTTGGGGCAGCCGTTGATGTTGATGTTGACCGGCTCGTCGAAGTCCGGCAGGCGGCGCTCCAGTTCGTCGATGAGCGAGGCGCCGCGCGCCTTGGTCTCGACGATGGCCAGCTTGCAGAACTCGATGCCGGTGCACGCCAGGGTGCCGCGCCGGAAGGGCGACGGGCGCACCTGGAGGTCCAGCGACTCCAGGCCCGCGACGAGCGAGTCGACCTGGTCCTCGGCGACGTCCAGGACGATCATCTTCTGGTCGGTCGTGGTGCGCACCCGGTCCGAGCCGTGGCCCTGGGCCAGTTCGGCGATCTTGGTGAGCGTGGCGCCGTCCACGCGGCCGACGCGCGGGGCGAAGCCCACGTAGAAGCGGCCGTCCTTCTGCCGGTGCACCCCGATGTGGTCGCGCCACACCTGCTGCGGCAGCTCCGGCGCCGGGCCGTCGAGCAGCGGGCGTCCCAGGTACTCGTCCTCCAGCACCTGGCGGAACTTCTCCGGGCCCCAGTCGGCCAGCAGGAACTTCAGCCGGGCGCGCGAGCGCAGCCGGCGGTAGCCGTAGTCGCGGAAGATGCCGACGACGCCCGCCCACACGTCGGGCACCTCGTCCAGCGGCACCCACGCGCCGAGCCGCTCGCCCAGCCGCGGGTTGGTGGACAGCGCGCCGCCGACCCACAGGTCGAAGCCCGGACCGTGCTCGGGGTGCTCGACGCCGACGAAGGACACGTCGTTGATCTCGTGCACCACGTCGAGCTGCGGCGAGCCGGAGATCGCGGTCTTGAACTTGCGCGGCAGGTTGGAGAACTCCTTGCTGCCGATGTAACGGGACTTGATCGCGTCGATCGCCGGGGTGCCGTCGATGATCTCGTCCTCGGCGATGCCCGCGACCGGGGAGCCCAGGATGGTGCGCGGGGTGTCGCCGCACGCCTCGGTCGTCGACAGGCCCACCGCTTCCAGCCGGCGCCAGATCTCCGGCACGTCCTCGATGCGGATCCAGTGGTACTGCACGTTCTGCCGGTCGGTGATGTCGGCGGTGCCGCGGGCGAACTCCTGCGAGATCTCGCCGACGACGCGCAGCTGGGCCACCGTCAGCCGGCCGCCGTCGATGCGGACCCGCATCATGAAGTAGCGGTCGTCCAGCTCCTCGGGCTCCAGGATCGCGGTGCGCCCGCCGTCGATCCCGGGGCGGCGCTGCGTGTACAGGCCGTACCAGCGCATGCGTCCGCGCAGGTCGGCACCGTCGATCGCGTCGAAACCCGCCTTGGCGTAGATCGTCTCAATGCGTGTCCGCACGTTGAGACCGTCGTCGTCCTTCTTCGTCTGCTCGTTGCCGTTGAGCGGAGTGAAGTGGCCCTTGGCCCACTGGCCTTCGCCGCGGTGCCGCGTCGACTTACGGCGGGCCGCGGCGGGTGTCCTGGGCGTCCCGGCAGACGGCTGCGGGGTGTCGGCGGGGCTGGATGCCATGGCGATGCGTCCTTCTGGCAGGCTCGAATACGGTCGTTGACGGCGCGGAAGTACCCTGTGGCCTGGGGAAACGCAGAGCGGTGGTACGACGGCCGCGGACACAGGGGAACTCCCGTGCATCCACGACGGCGGGGATGGCGGAGCAGTGCAGCTGTGCGGTCAGCCCGCCGGACAGATGGCGCTGGAAACGCGGCAGAAGTCGACGTGCGGCCGACCCACCAAGGCGATTCCAGTGCGAGACATGACGGAAGCGTGGCATGCACGTCTCGGGAGAGTCCACCGTTATCCATCATGTGGACGTCCGCATCTCACTATGTGGCAAACTATGGCGCACGTCACGTTCCCGCCGCGGACACGGAGGAGCAGGTGGGAGGCGGCAGCCGCCGTCGGACGGGGTACGCGGCAGCGCCGGGCGCGACCGCGGCTCAGCCGCGCGGGGCGCGCCCGGCCAGCACCGCGGGCGCCACCGAGTGCGGCAGCAGGTCGGCCGCCCGGCGCGGGCGCACCAGTTCGACCTCCACCTCCTCGGCGAAGCGGTACGGGCGGTGTGCCAGCACCCCCGCGAGCGTGCGCCGCAACCGCGACATCTCGGCCCGCACCGTCACCGTACGGGTCGGGTCGCCGAACAGGTCGCCCGCCAGCTCCGCCGCCGTCCGGCCCGCCCGGTGCACCGCCAGGACGTACAGCAGCTCCGCATGCCGGGGCGTGAGCGGCAGCGCCCAGCGGCCCGCCGGACCGGCCATGGTCACCGTCCAGCACGCCGGGCCGCTCACGTCCACCACCACCCGGCCGGCCGCGGCGGACGGCTCGCCGTCGCCGACGCGCACCAGCCAGCCGCCGGGCAGCGGTTCGATCCGGCACATCCCCAGCGCCGGCAGCCACACCTGCCCCGCGGTCACCGCGGCGGGCAGCGCGATCCGCTCGGCCGGGGCGATCCCGGTCGCGGCCGCCGTCCATCCGTTGCGGTCCACCACCAGCGCGCGGCCGCCGATCCCCGCGAGCAGCGGCGCCGCGACCGACCGCAGCCGTTCCACCGCCGCCCAGTGCCGCCTGCGCAGCTCGCCCTCGGCGACCCGGGCGACCGCCGACACCAGCGACAGCGTCGCCGGGTGCACGGCCGAGGCGGGTCCGCTCACGTCCACCACGCCCAGCAGCCGCCCGTCGCGCGGGTCGTGCAGCGGCGCCGCGGCGCACGTCCAGCCGTGGTGGGTGCGCACGAAGTGCTCGGCGGAGTGCACCTGGAGCGGCCTGCGGGTGACGAGCGCGGTGCCGATCGCGTTGGTGCCGACGGCCTCCTCCGACCAGGAGGCGCCCTCGGCGAATCCCAGCCGGTCGGCGCTGCGGCGCACCGCGACGCTGCCGTCGCGCCACAGCACCCGGCCCTCCGCGTCGGTGACGACCATGATGTGCCAGGCCGCGTCCGCGACCGAGACCAGGCCGTCGGCCAGCACCGGCAGCACCTCGCCGAGCGGGCTGCCGTGCCGCCGGTGCTCGATCTCCTCGGCGGCCAGCAGTCCGCTGTGCCGTCCCACGTCCGGATCGACCCCGTGGTCCAGCGTCCGCGCCCAGGACGCCCCGATGACCGCGCGCGGCGCCTGGGGCGGGATGTCCCCGGCGAGCGTGGCCGCCCGCACCGAGGCGAGCAGGTGCGGCGACCTCGTCAGGTCCGACCCGTCGAGCCGTCCGTAGCCGATCGGCCGGTCTGCCACGCCGCCTCCGTCCCGGTGCCCCCGCAGCTCCCGCTGCCCATGGTGCCCGGTACGGCCCCGGGCCGCCGGGCTTTGGTGCAACGGTGTGCAACGGTTGCGCCGAGAGCGCTTACCGACGGACAGTGACGCCGCGTCACCTTCGGGGGTGGTGCCGAGTCGGCGCGGCGCCACCCCCGGCCGGGGACCGCCCCTTCCGGTCCGGAGGGCGCCCCGCGCGGCCCCGGTCCGGCGCCCACCGCGTACCCCCTTCGTATACGACGCCCCGCTCACACCGCCGCGGCCAGGACCGGGGTCAGGGCGCGGCGCAGGAAGGCGCCCGCGGAGTCCAGCGCCGCGTCGGCCTCGTCGAGCAGCCCCGAACCGGCGAACCGCTGGAAGACGTGCGTGGCCCCGGCGGTGATCTCCAGCTCGACCGGCACGTCGTCGGCGGCCGCGCGGGAGGCCAGCGCCACCGCGTCGTCCAGCACGATCTCGTGCGAGCCCGCCTGCACCAGCAGCGGCGGCAGCCCCCGCAGGTCGTCCAGCACCGGCAGGGCGCCGGTCGCCGGGCCCCGGTAGGCGGCGGCGTACCGGCCCAGCATGTGCGCGGTCAGGATCGGGTCGTCGGCGGCCCGCGTGGTGATCGACGCCCCGGACATCGTCAGGTCGTACCAGGGGGACAGGACCACGGCGGCCGCGGGCAGCGGCAGCCCGGCGTCCCGGGCGGCGACCAGCGCCTGGAGCGCGAGCCCGCCGCCCGCCGAGTCGCCCGCGAAGGCGATCCGGGAGGGCGCCGTACCGTCGTCCAGCAGCGCGCGGTAGACGGCGAGGGTGTCCTCCACCGCGGCGGGGAAGGGGTGCTCGGGCGCCAGCCGGTAGCCCACCGAGACACCGCGGCCGTGCGCCCGGGAGGCCAGCCCCGCGGTGAGCGAGGTGCCCGAGCGGGCCGAGCCGACGACGAACCCGCCGCCGTGCAGGTAGAGCACGACCGGCGCGTCCGGGCCGCCCTTTGCCTGCGGGTGCGCGGTGTGCACGACCGGGACCCCGCCGAGCCGGCCCTCGGTGGTGACGGTGCCTTCCGGGAGCACCGCCGTGGAGGTGATCTCCTCGAAGAAGGCCCGCTGGTCGGCCACCGGCATGTCCGGGTCCAGGGCGGGGCGGCTGCGCAGCGTGTCCTGGAGGTTCTTGATCTGTGTCTGTGTCATGCCCCCACCGTGCCGCCGCCGCCCGGCGGTGAAAATCGGAGCGCTTCGCCTAGGACGGGCCGTCCTAGGCACCCCCGGCCGCACCCGCCGCCCGGCGCTGCATGATGGGTACATGCAGATGGACCGCGAGCAACTCGCCGACTTCCTGCGCCGGTCGCGCAACCGGCTGCGGCCCGAGGAGGCCGATCTGCCGGTCGGGCGGCACCGCCGCACCCCCGGGCTGCGCCGCGAGGAGGTCGCCCACCTCGCGGGCATGTCCGCGGACTACGTGATGCGGCTCGAACAGGCCCGCGGCCCGCAGCCCTCGACGCAGATCCTCGCCGCGCTGGCCCGCGCGCTGCGCCTGACCACCGACGAGCGCGACCACCTGTACCTGCTCGCGGGCCACCCCCCGCCGCTGCCGCCGGGCGCGGGCCTGCACGTCCGCCCCAGCCTGCGCTACCTGCTGGACCACATGACGCAGACCCCGGCGCAGCTCATCGGCGACCTCGGCGACCTGCTGGCGATGAACGCGCTCGCCGAGGCGCTGTTCGGCTGCGTGTGCACGGTGGCCGAGGAGGACCGCAACGTGCCCTGGCGCTGGTTCACCGACCCGGTGCTGCGCGAGGCGTACCCGGTCGAGGAGCACGCCGAGCGCAGCCGCGAGATGGTCGCCGACCTGCGGGCCGCTGTCGCCCGCCGGGGGAACGACCCCGTTGCGGCGGCGCTGGTCGCCCGGCTGCGCGCGGCGAGCGACGAGTTCTGCGAGCTGTGGGAGGCGCACGAGGTCGCGGTGAAGCAGCGCAGCAGCATGCGGGTGCTGCACCCCGAGGTCGGGCTGATCGTCTTCGACTACGAGGTGCTGCTCACGCCGTCGCAGGACCAGCGGCTGCTGGTCTTCACACCGCAGCCCGGCTCGCCCGGCGTGGACGCGCTCGCCCTGCTCGGCGTCCTCGGCCCGGCCACCGCGCACCGCAGCCACCGCGGCGGACCGGCGGCCGTGACGGCACCGTAGGGCCCGGGGCCCGCCCCCCCCGGGCCCGCCGGATCCGCGACGGCCCCGGTGTACGGACGCCGGCCCGTACCGAGCCCCGCCCGTACCGAGCCCCGCCCGTACGGACGCCGGCCCCTACCGAGCCCCGCCCGTACGGAAGCCCCGCCCGTACGGACGCCCCGCCCGTACGGACGCCCCGCCCGTACGGACGCCCCGCCCGTACGGAAGCCGCCGGGGCCGCTCACCCCGCGACCGGTGCCGCCCGCTCCAGCACCGGCGCCAGGTCCAGGCCCGACGGGAGGGTGCCGAAGGTCGAGCCCCACTCGCCGCCCAGCCGGGAGGCGCAGAAGGCGTCGGCCACCGCGGACGGCGCGTACCGCACCAGCAGCGAGCCCTGGAGGACCAGCGCCATCCGCTCCACGACCCGGCGGGCGCGCGCCTCCACGCCCTCCAGGTCGCCGAGGTCCGACAGCAGGTCCTTGACCGCCGCGTCCAGCCGGTGGTCGGCGCCCCGTGCGCGTCCCACCTCGGTCAGGAACGCCTCGACGGCGAGCGGCTCGCGCCCCAGCACCCGCAGCACGTCCAGCGCCTGGACGTTGCCCGAGCCCTCCCACACCGAGTTCAGCGGGGACTCCCGGAAGATCCGCGGCATCCCGGACTCCTCCACGTAGCCGTTGCCGCCCAGGCACTCCAGCGCCTCGGCCGCGACCGCCGGGCAGCGCTTGGTCACCCAGAACTTCGTCACCGCCACCCCGAGCCGCCGCAGGTGCCGCTCCTGCTCGGTGTCCGCGTCGTACGACGCCGCGAGCCGCATGACGGCGGCCGTCGCGGCCTCCGACTCCAGCGCCATGTCGGCGAGCACGTTGCGCATCAGCGGCTTGTCGATGAGCGGGCCGCCGAAGGCCTCCCGGTGGGTGGCGTGGTGCACGGCCTGCGCGACGGCCTGCCGCATGAGCGCCGCGGAGCCGAGCGCGCAGTCCAGCCGGGTCGCGGCGACCATCTCGATGATCGTGGCGACCCCGCGGCCCTCCTCGCCGACCCGGCGCGCCCACGTGCCGTCGAACTCGACCTCGGCGGAGGCGTTGGAGCGGTTGCCCAGCTTGTCCTTGAGCCGCTGGATCGCGAAGACGTTCCGCGTCCCGTCCGGCAGCACGCGCGGCAGCAGGAAGCACGTCAGCCCGCCCGGCGCCTGGGCCAGCACCAGGAAGCCGTCCGACATCGGGGCCGAGCAGAACCACTTGTGCCCGGTCAGCGCGTACGTCCCGGGTTCGGCGAGCGGCACCGCCCGGGTGGTGTTGGCGCGCACGTCCGAGCCGCCCTGCTTCTCGGTCATGCCCATCCCGAACAGCGCCCCTGGCTTCTCGCCGGGGGCCACCAGCCGCGGGTCGTAGGACTGCGAGGCGAGCCGCGGCTCCCACTCGGCGGCCAGTTCCGGGTCGGCGCGCAGCGCGGGCACGGCGGCGTGCGTCATCGACACCGGGCAGCCGTGTCCGGCCTCGACCTGCGACCACACCAGGAACCCGGCCGCCCGCCGCAGATGCCCGTCGGGCCGCGACCAGGCGTCGGTCAGGCCCGCGGTGATCGCGTGCCCGAGCAGCCGGTGCCAGGACGGATGGAAGTCGACCTCGTCGATGCGGTGACCGTAGCGGTCGTGGGTGCGCAGCACGGGGGAGCAGGTGTTGGCCTCCTCGCCCCAGCGCTGCGCCTGGGCGGAACCGGCGGCCTCGCCGAGCCGGACGAGTTCCTCGGTGACCTCCGCGAGCCCGGCCGGGTCCGCATGGCGGGCGACGGCCTCGGTCAGCGCGGTGTCGGTGCTGTATACGTCATGGCCGACCAGGGGCGGGGCCTGGTTCGCGACCGTGTGGGTGACGGCAGTCATGCCAGCTAACGTAAGGGGGTGCAAGCAGCAGAAGAAAGAAGCCACCGGCGTCCGAGCCGCTGGCGGCGGGCCCGGGTGCTCTACCGCAACGTCTCCAAGCGGAAGGTGGGCTGGCTGCTGCTCAAGGACACGGTCGACTCCTGCCTGGAGTACCGCGTCACCGGCCTGGCCGCCGAGGCGGCGTTCTTCGTGCTGCTGTCGCTGCCGCCGCTGCTGCTCGGCCTGGTCGGCGCGCTCGGCTACGTCGACACCGTCGTCGGTCTCGACACCATCGACCACATACGCCACAACATCCTCAGCGCGTCCGGGACCGTGCTCTCCGACAAGGGCGTCAACGACCTGGTCAAACCGCTCGTCGACGACGTCTTCCACGGCCGCCGCCCGGACCTGATCTCCATCGGCTTCGTCATCGCCCTGTGGTCCGGCTCCCGCGCGGTCAACGTCTTCGTCGACACCATCACCATCATGTACGGACTGGAGGGCCGCCGCGGCATCGTCAAGACCCGGCTGATGTCGCTCGTCCTGTACGTCGTCGCGCTCGTGCTCGGCGCGGCCGTGCTGCCGCTGGTCGTCGTCGGCCCCGGCGCCGTGGACGACCTGATCCCCGGCGTCACCGGCACCGTCCACATCCTCTACTGGCCCGCCGTGCTGCTCGCCTCGGTCGCCTTCCTCACCACCCTCTACCACGTGTCCGTGCCCGTCCGGTCGCCCTGGTACGAGGACGTGCCCGGCGCGCTCGTCGCCCTGCTCATGTGGATGCTGGGCAGCTTCGTGCTGCGGATCTACCTCGGGCACGCCGTCGAGGGCCACACCATCTACGGCTCCCTCGCCGCGCCCATCGCCGTCCTGCTGTGGATCGGCGTGAGCGCCTTCGCCGTCCTGGTCGGCGCCGCCGTCAACGCCGCCGTCGACCGTGTGTGGCCGTCGCTGGCCACCGCCGCCGCCCGCGAGGAGAACAACCGCCGCAAGGAAGCCGTCGCCGCCGAGGTCGTCGCCCGCGCCGCCGCCCGCCGCGCCCGGCAGGCCGCCGCGGCCGGCAGCCTGGAGGACGACGCCGACGACGCCGACCCGCCCGCCGAATACCCCGAGCGCTGGGTGGACGTCCTCCCGCACGCCGACATCCGCTCCCGGCTGCGCGCCCGCCGCCCCCGCCCGGAGCGCCCCGAGCCGCTCGACCCGCCGCGCCGCCCCCGCCCGCTCGTGCCGCCCCGCCCCTCCGCGCCGCCCCCGCTGCCACCCTTCCCGCCGCCGCCCCCGCAGACGCGGTGGGACGAGCACCGGCAGCGCTGAGGCCGCGCTGTCGGCGGTCCACGGCATCATGGGGAGGTGGGCGGATACCGTGAGCGGCCGGGAGCCGTCCCCGGCGTCACCGTGTGGAGCCGCACGGACAGCGGGGACGCGCCCTACCGTGTGCTGCCCGACGGCTGCATGGACCTGATCTGGTACGACGGCACACTGCTCGTCGCCGGGCCCGACACCGCCGCCCACGTCGCCACCGCCCGCCCCGGCAGCGCCTTCGCCGGACTGCGCTTCGCCCCCGGCACCGCGCCCGCCCTGCTCGGCGCCCCCGCCGCCGAGGTGCGCGACCGCCGGGTGCCGCTCGCCGACCTCTGGCCCACCGCCCGCGCCCGGCGGCTCGCCGCACGCGCCGACGCCGACCCCGTCGCCGCCCTCGAAGCCTGGGCCGTCGCCCGGACGTGCGAGGCCGGCCCCGCCGATCCGCTGCCCGCCGCGGTGACCGCCGCCCTCGCCGCCGGGCGGTCCGTCCGGGACGTCGCCGCCGTGTGCGGCCTCGGGGAGCGCCAGCTGCGCCGCCGCTGCGAGGCCGCCTTCGGCTACGGGCCGCGCACCCTCGGCCGCGTCCTGCGCCTCCAGCGCGCCCTGGCCCTCGCCCGCGCGGGCGTCCCCTTCGCCCGCGTCGCCGCCGACACCGGCTACGCCGACCAGCCCCACCTGGCCCGTGAGGTCCGCGCACTGGCGGGCGTCCCGCTCGGCGAACTGACCGGGTTGCCGCCCGCCGCCCCCGCCGGGTAGGAAGGCGGCATGCTACGAGGCCGTACGGTCGGGCTGCGGGCCCGGCACGAGGAGGACATCCCGATCCTGCGGGCCGAGCTCTTCGACGACGTGGCCACGGCCTCGCGCTCCGAGGCCGAGGCCTGGCGCCCGGCCGCGCCCGGCACGAAGGACCCCCGGTTCGTGGTCGACGACCTGGACCCGAAGAACGTCCCCTTCTCCGTGGTGGAACTGTCCGGCGGCGCGCTCGTCGGCCACGCCACCTTGTGGGGCATCGACACCCACAGCCGCTACGCCCACCTCGGCCTGAGCCTGCTGCCGTCCGCCAGAGGCAAGGGCTACGGCTCCGACGCGGTCGCGGTGCTGTGTCACTACGGCTTCGTCGTCCGCGGCCTCAACCGCCTCCAGATCGAGACCCTCGCCGACAACCAGGCGATGCTGCGCGCCGCCGAGGCCAACGGCTTCGTCCGCGAGGGCGTCCTGCGCTCCGCCGCCTGGGTCCTCGGCGCGTTCGTGGACGAGGTGGTCCTCGGCCTGCTCGCCCACGAGTGGCGGGCCCCGGCGTCCTGAGCCCCCGTCACGAGCGGGAGAACACGGCCACGTCGTGGCGCTCGGCCACCGGGCCCGCCCCGGCGCCGCGCGCCGCCGCCTCCAGGGACACGAGCCCGGCCCGGAACTGCCAGTGGTCGTACACCACCGAATCCAGGCGTTCGCGGAAGGTGGTCCGGACGACGACCCGTCCGCCGGTCCGCACGATCCGGGCCGGCTCGGTCACCGCCCGCGGCCGGTCCGGGAGATGGTGGATCACCCGCGAGAGGAGGGCCAGGCCGAAGGCCCCCGCCGGGGCGGGCACGGCTTCCGCGGACCCGGCCGCGTACCGCACGGCGGGATGCGTACGGTGCTGGCGCGCCTGCGCCGGCATCGCGTCCGAGGGGTCCCCGGCCAGCACGGTGGAGCCCTCGATCCAGCGGGCCATCGCCGCGGAGAAGACGCCCGTCCCGGCGCCGACCTCGACGATCGCGGGCGCGGGGCGCGGCGCCAAGGAGGCGATCAGCTCCACCCAGGCCCGCGGGGAGCGCTCCGGCATGCCGTTGCCCCGGTCGTAGGCGGCGGCGAGCCGCTCGTCGTCGTAGGGACGGCTCATGCGGCCCGATCCTGGCGCGGTGGGCGGGCCGGCACAAGGGCGTCGTTCAGGCCGCGGCGAAGAGGTCGACCGGGTTGCCGTCCGGGTCGTGGACGACGGCGTAGCGCTGGCCCCAGAAGGCGTCCCACGGCTTGAGGTGCCCCTCGTGGCCCGCGGACGTCAGCTCGTCCCACAGCGCGTCCACGCCTGCGGGGGTGCCGCAGTCGAAGGCGAGCGCGACGCGGTTGCCGCGGGCCGGCTGCCACGTCGGGTCGAAGGACCTGACGGTCGCGACGGTGTCCCACGCGAGACGCAGGCCGCCCGGGAGGGTGACCTCGACGTGCGGCTCCCCGTCGGCCGCCGCGGGCAGGTCGATGCCCAGCAGCCGGTAGAAGCGCAGCGAGGCCGCCATGTCGGAGGCGACGATCCCGATCATGTCCAGCCGAGGTGTCACACGAGGTGCGTTCATGCCCCCGACGCTAGCCCGCGGGCCCGGGCCCGTCTTGAACGAAACGGACCTGCCGGGGGAGGCGCCGCCGCGAATGCGCACCCATGCTCCGCGGCGGCGCGGTCTCGGTTCCCCGTGCCGGGGTCAGGCGGTGGGGAGGGTCCAGGTCTGGTTGGTGGCGGCGGTGCAGGTCCAGATCTGGAGGCGGGTGCCGTTCGCGGAGCTCTTGCCCGTGGCGTCCAGGCACTTGCCGGACTGGGGGTTCACCAGGGAGCCGGACGCGCCGGGCTGCCAGACCTGCGAGCCGGTCCCGTTGCAGTCGTAGAGCTGGACCTGCGTGCCGTTCGCCGTGCCCGCGGACACCACGTCCATGCACTTGCCCAGCGCCTGGAGGCTGCCGTCCGACGCGACGGTCCAGGTCTGCGCGGCGGTGCCGTTGCAGTCGTAGAGCTGGACGGCCGAACCGTTGGTGCTGCTCGCGCCCGCGACGTCCACGCACTTGCCGCCCAGGCCCGTGATCGCGCCGGAGGTGGCGGGCGGGGGCGGGGTGGCGCCGCCCGGGGCGACGTCGGGGTTGTCGGCGTTCGTCAGGGTCTCCCACGCCACGAAGAGGTTGTTCGTGCCCGCGGGGCGCCGTGACTCGGTGAGCGTCTGGGTGTTGGTCATCGCGATGCCCATACGGTTGTGCAGCGCGTTGAAGCCGACCTCGGTGACCGGGCCGAGGCCCAGGTTGAGGCTGCCGCCGCACAGCCAGGACGGCGGGGTCGCGCCCAGTTCGTACTTCGCCTGGAAGCCGAGCGCCTGCTGGAGCCGCGGGCCGACCTGCGGGTAGAGGTCCTGGCCCTGGATGTACGCGGTCTCGGCGACGTCCGAGATGGACGCGATGCCGTAGCCGGTGTGCGTGAAGTCGCGGCAGGTCTCCTGCGTGAGGCCGTCGACGAAGGTGGACTGGCCCTGCCAGTAGCCGATGATCTGCGACGCCGTGGTGAGCCCGCTGCCCGGCACGGTCTTCGGCAGCGCGCCGTCCGAACTGAGGTAGACGTACGCCGGGACGCGGTTGAGGTAGCGCGCGATCGCCCGGTCGTAGGAGGAGGCGTCGTCGAGGAAGACGGAGATGCCGACCGCGGCCTCCATCATCGTCAGCTCCCAGTTGCCGTTGCTGTTGGAGCCGTTGATGACCTCGGGCAGGTAGACGGTGCGCAGCATCGTCGCGAAGCGCCCGGCGTTGGGCCAGCCGCCGGTGTAGGTGTACTTGACGATCTCCGCGGCGCGCGGCCACACCGACCCGGCCCAGCCGGTCTGCAGCGGGGCGTTGCTGTTGGTGTGCGTCGTGATGGTCGCCGACCACGCGTCCATCAGCGCGATGGCCTTCTGCGCGTAGGCGGAGTTGCCGCTGATGTACCAGGCGAGCGCGTCGGTGTACGCGGCGATGGCGTCCTCGCGCTCGTCCGTACAGCCGTTGTTGGGGTTGGAGTACGGGCCGCAGTCGACGCTCGCGCGCGGCTTGGGCGTACGCGAGAGGGAGGCGTACGAGCTGGAGATCATCTGGTTGTACGCGGCCGTCCAGGGCGCGGCCCCCGCCTGCACCTTGCCGCGCACGAAGTCCAGTTGGGACCGGCTGACCATGACTCCGGGATGAACGAACGACGTCGGCGCGGCCGCGACCGCGGGTGCGGCAGCCGCGGCCGGGCGGGCGGCCGCGGGGGCCGCCTTCGCCGCGGCCGGGGTGGCGGCGGTCGCGGCGCCGGTACCGGTCACCAACGCGGCGACCGTTGTGATTGCTGCTCCGAAGGCGATGAGAGCGGGGATTCTACGAAACCGGTTACTCCGCTGCGTGGCGCGTCTCATGAGGGCTCCTCGAACGCGAGGGAAGTTGGGGGGATGTCGTCGGTGGTATGGACCATAGGTCATTGACATGAACACCGTCTAGACCTTTGAATCCCCCTACAGGCGCACGTCCCCCCACCGTCGCGCACAGGAAGGCCACCGATGGTCCCCATCCGCACCGCCGGACCCCGTACGGCGATACGCCTGCTGGCACTCGTCGCCCTGCTGCTCGCCGCACTGATGGCGCCGTTCCACCGCGCCCACGCGGCAGCACCGTTCAAGATCCTCGCGTTCTACGACGGCACGTACGACGCGGCGCACATCAGCTTCGTCCACGAGGCGAACACCTGGTTCCCGCAGCAGGCCGCCGCCAACGGCTTCACCTACACCGCCACCAACGACTGGAACCAGCTCAACACCGCGAACCTGGCGAACTACCAGGTCGTCATGTTCCTCGACAACTACCCGCACACCGCGGCCCAGCAGAGCGCCTTCCGCACGTACATGGAAGGCGGCGGCGGCTGGATGGGCTTCCACGTCGCGGCCTACAACGACCAGACGCCCAGCGACTGGTCCTGGTACCACGAGACGTTCCTCGGCACCGGCACCTTCCGCTCCAACAGCTGGGGCCCGACGTCCGAGACGCTGCGCATCGAGGACCCGAACCACGCGGCGACCGCGGGTCTGCCGTCCACGATCACCTCGTCGGTGAGCGAGTGGTACAGCTGGCAGAACGACCTGCGGCAGAACCCGGCCATCGACATCCTCGCGTCGATGGACCAGTCCACCTTCCCGATCGGGACCGACCCCAACCAGACCTGGTACAGCGGCTATTACCCGATCGTGTGGAGCAACCGCAACTACAAGATGATCTACAACAACTTCGGTCACAACGCGATGGACTACGCGACGAACACCACCCTGTCGTCGACCTTCGCGAGCCCCCAGCAGAACCAGCTCCTCCTCCAGGGCCTGCGCTGGCTCGGCGGCGCCACCGGCCCCGTCACCCCGCCCCCCGGCGGCGGCACCGGCGCGATCACGGGCCTGGGCGGCAAGTGCGTGGACGTCGCGGGCGCGAGCAGCACCAACGGTGCGGCCGTCCAGCTCTACGACTGCAACGGCACGAACGCCCAGAAGTGGACGGTCGGTTCCGACGGCACGCTGCGCGCGCTGGGCAAGTGCATGGACGTGGCCTCGGCCGGTACGGCGAACGGCACGCAGGTCCAGCTGTACGACTGCAACGGGACCGGCTCGCAGGTCTGGCAGCCCGGCGCGTCCGGCTCCCTGGTCAACCCGCAGTCCGGCAAGTGCCTGGACGCCACGGGCAAGAGCTCCGCGAACGGCACCCGTCTCCAGATCTGGACCTGCACCGCCGCCACCAACCAGACCTGGACCCTCCCCACCGCCTGACCCCGGCAGCCTGAGCCGGGTGGTGCTCCGCAGCCGCGGGGCACCATCCGGCGCGGTCGACAGCGTCGCGACGCACCCCACCGCCGGTCAGGCCGCGGCCGGTTCGGGGGCCGGTTCGGGGGTCGGGGAGCGTGGGGTGGTCCGTGCAGCCGGAGGTGCCGCCGGCGTACATCAGACCGTGGTCCTTCACCTGGGTGCTCGGGGCGCCGGTGCGGAGGCGTTCGAGCAGGTCGGGGTGGCCCACCCGCCCGCCGTGCTGGAGTTGCAGGAACATCCGGCCGCCCGCCGCCGTCACGGCGTCGGTGACGCGCCGCCGACTGGGCGGTCGACCGCGTCATCCGCGTCCAGACCCTCTACGCGGCGGGGCTGTCCAGCAAGAAGATCGCCCGACTGCTTCCCTGCATGCGCGACGACGGCGGCCCGAGCGAGATCGCCACCCCCGATCTCGTCGACGGACTCGTGGAGGAACGCGAGAGCATCGACCGACGATGGCCGACTTCGTCCGCTCGCGCGACGTCCTCGACGAAGTGATCCACATGGCGGAGGAGCGCTGGGGCACCGCGGCGCGAGGGTTGTCGTGAGCGGCGGCGTCAGGTGACGGCCGAGGTCCTCCGCCACAGCGCGGCGAGGGCGGTGTCGCCGGTGACGGTCGCGGCGTCGGGCGGCAGCCGGTTCCACAGCACGAGGTAGAGGTCCTGCGCCGGGCCGGTCAGCTCGCAGTCGGCCGGGCCGTCGCCCGCGGACCGCTCCGTGCGCGGCGGCGCGTCGGCGCAGAGCCGTACCGTCCACGCCCCGGCGGCGTCCGTCGGCCGTACCCGCAGCACACGGGGCCGTCCGGTGCGTACCCGGCTGCGCGCGCGGGCGTGGAATCCGGTCAGCAACTCGTCGATGCCGTCCGCGGCGAACTCCGGGTCCAGCGGCGAGAGCCGGCCGCCGCGCGCCGATTCGGCGTCCACCCGGTGCACCGCCGTCTCGTGCGCCTGGCGCCGGGCCCAGAACGCCCGCGGTGAGGGCGCGGGCAGGAAGGCCCAGCACGCGGTGTCCTCACCGGCCGCCCGCAGCGTACGGACCAGGGCGCCGTGCCCCTCCAGGAACCACGGCGGCAGCGCCTCGCCCACCGGCTCCGCGGGCATCGGATCCTCCGGCACGGGACCCGGCAGCCGCCCGGCCACGATGCGCGCCGCCCAGCGGTGGAAGGTGCTGGTGTGCCGGACCAGGTCGCCGGTCGTCCAGCCGGGACAGGTCGGCACGGGTGCGTTCTCGCCCGCCTCCGCGGCGGCGTCCGCGAGCAGTTCGCCCTCCCGCTCCAGGTGGGCGATGTGGTCGATCGTCCGCATGTCCCGGATTCTGCCCCGCTTGCGGCCGGACGTCACCCGCGTACGGCGGCCGGGGCGGAACGGCGCAACCGGGCGGGAGGACCGCCCCGCACCCGAGGCCCCGTGCCGCGGGTACCCGGGGATGCCTATAGTGCCGCCCATGCCCGAGATCCAGCTGCTCCGCCCCGGTCACGAATCCGCGCTGCTCGCCTTCGAGGCCGAGAACCGGGCCTACTTCGCGGCCTCCGTTCCGGACCGGGGGGACGAGTTCTTCACGCACTTCGGCGTGATGCTGGCGTCGCGGCTGGCGGAGCAGGAGGCCGGGGAGTGCTGGTTCCACGTCGTGGTGGGGGACGGCGGGGAGGTGCTGGGCCGGGTCAATCTCGTGGATGTGGCGGACGGCGGGGCCGAGCTGGGCTACCGGATCGCCGAGCGCGCGGCCGGGCGGGGGCTGGCGACGTGGGCGGTGCGGGAGGTGTGCGGGCTGGCCGCCGGGCGGTACGGGCTGAGCTTCCTGCGGGCCGGGACCACGCTCGGCAACGCGGCATCGCGGGCGGTGCTGGCGCGGGCGGGGTTCGAGGCCGTCGGCGAGCGGGAGTTCTCCGGGGAGCCGGGACTGACGTACGTACGCAGCCTCACGGACCCCGGCGGGCGGTGACAACCCCTGGCGTCCGGCACCGCTACCGACGGATCCCGGCGTACTGCGCGGGCCCGTACGCCGGGATCTGCTACGGCAAGGACCGCGTCCCGGCCGCCGCCCGACCGGGCCGGCGTTCACGCGCCGGCCCGGCGGGCGCGCGGGCTACTTCAGGTGACGGGCGAAGAAGCGGTCGCCGTCCTCCCGTTCGAAGGCCGGGGTGCCGAGGTGGCCGCCCAGGTTGGCGTGCAGGGTCTTCTCCTTGCTGCCGAAGGCGTCGAAGAGGTCGAGGGCGCGCTGCCGGGGATTGCCCTCGTCGTCCCACTGGAGCAGGAGCAGTAGCGGGACGGTGACCTGCGGGGCCTGTTCACGCTGGGCGCGGGGCACGTACCCCCCGGCGAAGAGCCCCGCGGCCTCGATCCGCGGATCGGCCACCGCGAGGGCGACACCGAGCGCGGTCCAGCCCGAGTAGCCGACGCGGCCGTTGGCCTCGGGGAGGTCGAGGAGCGCGTCGAGGGTGGTCCGCCATTCCGGGACGGCGTTCGCGACCAGCGGTGCCACAAGGGATTCGAAGATCTCGTCCACCGGCTCGCCGGCCCGCATCGCCCGCCGCAGCTCGGCGCGGGCCTGCTCGGCGGCGGCCGACCGCGGCCGCTCGCCGCACCCGGGGGTGTCGATACTGGCCACCGCGTAGCCGTACGCGGCCGTCAGCCGGGCCCGGCCCACGAGGCGCGGCTCCGTCCTCGGCAGGCCGTTGTTGTGGGCCATCAGGATCAGCGGCGCGGGTGCGGACCCGGTGGTCCAGAGGGTGCCGGGAATCTCGCCGAGGGTGAACTGGCGCTCGGCGACCCCGTCGTCGAGAAGCCGCTCTGAAGTGAAGTGCACGGTCGTGCCTTTCGGGAGTACGCGTGACGGCGCTCCCGGACGACCTACCGCCCGACCGTGACCCCGGAGGGGAGCACCCATGTCGAAACTGCGTTCACGGGTACCACCTCCTCGTTCTCCTGCACGGCCACCGGGAGGTTAGCAGGGGCACCTGCCGCCCGCCAAAGGGTTATCGCCCGGGACCTGGTAACCCGCCCGCGAGGCGAATCCTCCACGCGTACGCCGCAGGTGCCGGGAGCACGGTCCGCACCGGAGCGTCATACCTGTGTGCCACCATCGGCGAGTAGTCGAACATCAGGGCGAAAAGAGAAGTGATGTCCACACGAGATGAGCTTCTGCGGCTGCTGGAGCCACCCGCCCAGAAATGGGTCCCCCCTGCCCCGGACGAGATCGTGCGCGGGTACGGAACGGCGTTGCCCGCGGACTTTCTCTGGCTAATGGAGACGTACGGACCGGGGCTGATTTCGGATTACTTCGGAATCCTGCCCCCGGTCCGGGCCTCCGAGGTCGGAGAGGCCTTTGGGGTCCTTTCGACCGCGGCTGTTGAGCAAGAAGGTCTGGAAGGCATCGAGCCGGAGTATCTGGTGCAGGGCGGTCTGGTCCTGTGGGGTTACACGCCCGATGGCGACAACGCCTTCTGGAGCACCGTCGGTGAGCCCGACGAGTGGCGCGTCGTCACTTTCCGCAGGCAGCACGGTCCCTACGAGCCGGCGGTGACCCGCTTCGACTGCGGCATCGTCGAATTCCTGGTGCGCACCTTCCAGGGGAGCCTGCCGCACAACCCCCTCAGCGGTACGGACCTCTGGGGGAACACGTCCCCCACCTTCCGCCGGGACTGAGCGGCTTCCTCACACGTACGCCTCCCCCTCCGGCAGCGCCGCCCACACCGGTGCGTCGGGCTCCAGGGGGAGGGCCGTGAGGGAGTGGGCGGGGAGGTCGGCGGTCAGGGGGAGGGCGGCCTCAGCCGTGGTGAGGTGGACGCGGACGGCGTCGGCGTGGGATTCGAGCGTGCGGACGGTCGCGGGCCACACCGCCGCACCGGCCTGCGCGGCGGCGGCCCTCGTGGCGTGGAGGGTCACCGCGGACGGCGGGAAGGCCACAAAGGCGGGGCCCTCCAGTTCCGCGGTGAGGGGCAGGGTGAGGCCCGGCGCGAGGCGGATCGTGCGGGCCGAGGCGTCGCCGCGGAAGAGGTTGAGGCCGACGAGGCGGGCCACGTAGTCCGTACGGGGGCGGCGGGCGACCTCCGCGGGGGTGCCCTCCTGGACGCGCCGCCCGTCCTCGATCACCAGCACCCGGTCGGCGAGCACCATCGCGTCCACCGGGTCGTGCGTGACCAGCACCGCGACCGCCTCGAACGCCGCGAGCCGGCGGCGCAGTTCGGCCCGTACGTCGAGCCGGGCGCCCGCGTCCAGGGCGGCGAGCGGCTCGTCCAGGAGCAGCAGCCGCGGGTTCGTCGCCAGCGCGCGGGCCAGCGCGACCCGCTGGGCCTGGCCGCCGGACAGGCGGCGCGGCTTCTTCCCGGCGTGGTCGGCGAGGCCCATCCGGCCGAGGAGTTCGGCGGCCAGCGCGCGGGCGGCGGCTCGCGGCACGCCGTGGCAGCGCGGGCCGAAGGCGACGTTCTCCAGCGCGGTCAGGTGCGGGAAGAGCAGGTAGTCCTGGAAGATCACGCCGACCGGGCGGTCCTCGGGCGCGGCCCGGCGGCGCAGCGCGGGCTCCTCCAGCGTCTTCCCGTCGAGCCGCAGCCGTCCCCCGGTGAGCGGGGCGAGCCCCGCGAGGGCGCGCAGCGCGGTGGTCTTGCCCGCCCCGTTGGGCCCGAGCAGCGCCAGCACCTCGCCGGGGCGCACCGCCAGTTCGACGTCGAGGGTGAAGTCCGGGCGGGCGAGGACCAGATGGGCGTCGAGGCCCTCCCCGGTCAGCAGGGCCGGGGCAGTGGTGGCCGTCATGTCGTCTCCCGTCGCCGCGCGCACGCCCTCACAGCGCACCGCCCGTCCAGCGCTCCCGCAGGCCCGCCAGGACCGCGAGGGAGACCGCGAGGAGCACCAGGCTCAGGGCGATCGCGGCTGCCGGGTCGTCCTGGAGGGCGAGGTAGACGGCCAGCGGCATGGTCTGGGTGCGGCCGGGGAAGCTGCCCGCGAAGGTGATGGTCGCCCCGAACTCGCCGAGCGCCCGCGCCCATGCCAGGACCGCGCCCGCCGCGACACCCGGCGCGATCATCGGGAGCGTCACCCGGCGGAAGGCGGTCAGCCGGGAGGCGCCGAGCGTCGCCGCGGCCTCCTCGTAGCGGACGTCCGCGGCGCGCAGCGTGCCCTCGACGGTGATGACGAGGAAGGGCATCGCGACGAAGGCCTCCGCCACGACGACGCCCGACGTGGTGAACGGCAGCGTGACCCCGAACCACGCGTCCAGCCAGCGGCCGACCACGCCGTTGCGGCCGAGCGCCAGCAGCAGCGCCACACCGCCGACGACCGGTGGCAGCACCAGCGGCAGTGTCACCAGCGCGCGCACCAGGCGGCGGCCGGGGAAGGACGTGCGGGCCAGCAGCCAGGCGAGGGGCACGCCGAAGACCAGGGACACGGCGGTGGCCAGCGTCGCCGTCTGGAGCGAGAGCCGCAGCGCCTGCCAGACGGCCGCGCTGGTGAGCTGGTCCGGCATGCTCCGCCAGGGCGCTCTGATCAGCAGCGCGACGAGCGGCAGCAGGAGGAACGCGAGCGCGAGCACGGCGGGCACCGCGAGCGCGACGGGCGCGCGCCCGCCCCGGGAGCGCCTGCGCCGGGCGGCCTCCGGAGCGCCGGGGCCGCCCCCGTACGGCAGCTCCGGCGCCCCCGGCAGGGCGGTCCCGGGGCCGGGCTCGGGCCCGGTCCCGGGACCGGCGGAGAAGACGCTCACGGGTTCAGGAAGCCCGCCTCGGTCAGGACCTTCTGGCCCTCCGCGGACTTCACCAGCGCGATGAAGGCCTGCGCGCCCGCTGTGTTGGGGGCGTGCGCGAGCTCCACGATCGGGTAGTCGTTGATCGCGCCCGCCGACTCGGGGAACCGCACGCCGTCCACCTTGCCGCCCGCCGCCTTGACGTCGGTCTGGTAGACCACCGAGGCGTCGACCTCCTTCAGCTCCACCTTCGTGAGCGCGGACTTCACGTCCTGCTCGTACGACACCGGGGTGAGCTTCAGGCTGCTCGCGGTGAGCGCCCTCTGCGCGGCCGAGCCGCACGGCACGGTCTTGGCGCACAGCGCGACCTTGAGGCCGGACTTGGTGAGGTCCTTGAGGGTGGCGATGTGCTGCGGGTTGCCCGGCAGCGTGGCGATCTCCAGCTGGTTGCGCACGAAGGTGGAGGGAGTGCCCTTGCCGTCGCCCGCGTCCGTGACCGTCTGCATGGTCGTGGGGCTCGCGGCGGCGAAGACGTCGGCGGGGGCACCGGCGGTGATGGAGGCGGCGAGGGTGTCGCTGCCGCCGAAGTTGAAGGTCACCTTCGTGTCCGGGTACGCGGCCTCGAACTGCTTGCCCAGCTCGGTGAAGGTCTCCTTGAGCGAGGCCGCGGCGAAGACCGTGACCGTACCGCTGACCTTCGGGGACGCGGTGGAGGTCGCGGCGGAGCCCGACGAGCTCGGGGAGTCCGACGCGTCGGACGAGTCGGAGGAGGAGCAGGCGGTGAGCGCCAGCAGCAGCGCGGCGCCGCCCACGGCGAGGGGCAGCGTACGGCGTCGTGCGGAACGGGATGTCACAGGATGTCGTCCTCTCTGCCGCACGCGGGGCGCGGACACGGGGACGATCATAAGTCCGCAGGTGCGAGGCGGAAGGAGCCGCCCGCATTGCAGATTCCAAACGATCCGCTCACTGTGCCTCGCGCATGCGGTGAGGGCGCCGCGCCGGTCGGTACGGAAACCGGCCGCGCCACCGGGACGGGACGACCCGGGACGCGGCCGGCGGTCAGGACCGGGCCGGGGCCCGGAGCCGGTTCACGTCCGGCTCCGGGCACCGTTCGGTCAGCCTGTCGCCCAGCTCGTCAGCCCGGCGCCGTACTGGTAGAGCGGATTGCCGTACGTCGGCGGCACGGTCTGGCCCGCGTCGATCTTCGCCCGGATGTCCGCCCGCTCGGCGGCGGTCGCGCCGAGGTCGTACGGCAGGTCCCACGCCTCGTTCGCGTCGGCCTGCACGTCGCCGCCGCCCGGCTTGAGGATCTGGTCCAGGCTGCGCGGCAGCTGCCAGGGCAGGTGGCCGTGCGGGGTGTAGTCGCCGAAGAGCAGGCTCGCCGTCGCGGGCCCGACCTCCTCGCCGCCGCGGTAGGTCACCACGATGGCGTCGGCCAGGTTGTTCCAGTCGCTGATCACGATGGGCCGCGGCAGCGTCAGCACGACGACCACCTTGAGCCCCTGGTTCTTGTACTGCTGGATCAGCGCCAGCTGGTCGGCCGGCAGGTACGGCTGGGTGTCCGGCCAGGCCGTGGCGTGGGTGTACGACGGCTCGCCGACGTACAGCACCGCGACCTTCGGATTGGTCGCCGTGCCCTGGGAGACGTTCACCCCGGCCTGCCCGGCTCTCGCCTTGAGGGCGTCGAGCTGGTCCAGGGAGCCGTAGTCCGGGTGGAAGTAGCTGGACCAGATGCAGCAGGCCGCACCGTCGGTCGCCCGGTCGCCGGCCACCACGATGTTGTCGCCCGAGTTGAGCTTGAGCGGCAGCACACCGTCGTTCTTCAGCACGGTGTTGGACTCGCGGGAGGCCTGGTTGGCCAGCTGCGTGTAGGAGGGCTGGTGGAAGCGGTACGGGCCGTTGACCGGGTCGCCGTACGGGTGCTCGAAGACGCCCAGCTCGAACTTGAGCGTGAGGATCCGCTTGACCGCGTCGTCGATCCGGGACTGCGGCACGTTCTGCTCGAAGGACGCCATGGTGAAGCCGACGGCGCCGGGGTCGGCGCCGCCCATGACGTCGGAACCGGCGTTCGCCGCGTTGACCCACGCGCCCGACGGCAGCCAGTCCGTGGTGATCAGACCGGTGTAGCCCATGTTCTGCCGCAGGTAGGTGAGGATCTTCGCGCTGTCGCCCGCGCCCGGACCGCCCGGGTCGAGGTACGAGCTGCCCGCGTAGCCCGGCATGATGTTGACCGCGCCGGCCTCCATCGCCGCCCGGAACGGGATCATGTGGTACTTGATCGTGGTGGCGTCGTAGACGATGCCCGCCTCGCCGCCCGCGCCCTCGCCCGGCCAGTGCTTGACCGTGGCCAGCACCGAGGACGGGTTCAGCTCGGGACCGCCCTGCAGACCCGCGACCAGCGCCTTGAGCTGCGCGGCCGCGACGTCGGCGTTCTCGCCGCCGCCTTCCTGGATGCGCGGGTAGAGCACCTTGGTGCCGACCTCGGCGAGCGGCGACAGGGTGCCGCGCGCGCCGACCTCCAGCTCCTCCTTGCGCTGCATGTCGCCGAGCTTGTAGTCGAGCGGGTAGTCCTTGCCCGCCGACAGGGTGCTCTGCAGCGGGTAGGTGGTCTGGTAGCCCGCGGTCGTGTCACCGGCGGAGACCGGCGGGATGCCGAGCCGGGTCGCGGCCGTGGACTTCAGCACGGTGTCCAGATCCCCCGGCTGCGCCGGCCCGAAGTGCCAGCCGGACATCGGGTAGGTCTGGACGTTGTAGAACATCTGGTAGGCCTTCTCCTCCAGCGTCATACGGCTGAGAAGGTCGTTGACCCGTACGTCGACCGGCTGCCGCCAGTCCTCGTACGGCTCGATCTGCCCGTCCTTGTTGAGGTCGCGGGCGCCGTTGATGACGTTGACGCCGTCCGCGACCTGCTCGACGTCCGGCAGGTAGACGCTGAACTGCCGGATGTCGGACGTGGTCTTGGCACCCGAGCCGGTCACGGCCACCACGAACCACTTGTACGTCCAGCGGTCGGTGATGTCCCAGCTCGGGGTGTACGTCGTGCCGGTGGGCTCGGCCACCTTGGTGTAGAGGTCCAGCAGGTTGCCGGACGCCGTCCAGTCGTAGTCGGTGCGGCTGATGTTGAGCCACACCTCGTAGTGGGCGGCGCCGGAGACCGCGTTCCAGCTCAGCTGGGGGCGGCGGGTGGTGGTGACCATCGCCTTGTTCGCGGGCGCCGCGAGCTGGAACTGACCCGTGGTGGCCGGGGCCTTGGTCGGGCCGGACAGCAGCGGCGGGGTCGCGGTGGAGGTGTCGACCGTGCCGTAGACCTGGAACTCCCACAGGGAGTAGCCGTAGCCGGTGGCGCGGGCGGTGCCGGTGAAGCGCACGTAGCGGCCCTTGCCGGTGACGGGCAGCTTCTCGATGCCGCCCTTGCCGGTCGTGGTCGCGTACGCTTGCGTCCACGAGGTGCCGTTGTCGGAGACCTCGATGCGGTAGCCGGTGCCGTACGCGGACTCCCAGTTGAGCACGAGGCCGCTGATGGTGCCGGTGCCGCCCAGGTCGACCTGGAGCCACTGGTTGTCGGTGGCCAGGCTCGACCAGCGGGTGGTCGTCCGGCCGTCGAGGGCGGCGGCCGGGGCGTTGCCGCCCTCGTAGGAGGAGGCCGTGACCTGCTTGAAGGCGGAGATCACGGTGCCGGAGAAGTCACCGCCGCCGGGGTCGGTGGGGGGCGGTGTGGTGGTGCCGCCGCCGGAGGTGGTGTGGACCTGGAACTCCCACAGGGAGTAGCCGTATCCGTTCGCCCGCACGGTGCCGTACATCCGCACGTAGCGGCCGGTGCCCGAGACGTCGAGGGTCTGGACGCCGCCCGGTCCGGTGGTCGTCGAGTAGACGTCGGTCCAGGTCTGCGCGTTGTCCGAGACCTGGATCTTGAAGGAGGTGCCGTACGCCGCCTCCCAGTTGAGCACCACCTGGCAGACGGTCTGCGACGAGCCGAGGTCCACCTGGAGCCACTGCGGGTCGCTCGCCGCGGAGGACCAGCGGGTGCCGGGGTCGCCGTCGACGGCCGCGGACGCGGGTGTGCCCGCGCCCTCGATGGAGGAGGCCGTCGCGGTCTTGCCCTGCGCCGCGTTGGCGGTGCCGCACGCGCCGGGGTTGGTGCCGCCGCCGGTGCTGCCGTAGACCTGGAACTCCCACAGGGAGTAGCCGTATCCGGTGGCGCGGGCCGTCCCGTACATCCGTACATAGCGTCCGGAAGCGTTTACGGGGATCGACTGCTGGCCGCCGGTGGCGGTCGTGGTGGAGTAGGCGTCGGTCCACGTCTGGCCGTTGTCGGAGACCTGGATCTTGAACGCCGTGGCGTACGCCGTCTCCCAGTTGAGCGAGACGGAGCTGAGGGTGTCGGTGGCGCCCAGGTCGACCTGGAGCCACTGCGGGTCACTGGCCGCCGACGACCAGCGGGTGCCGGTGTTGCCGTCGACGGCGGCGGAGGCCGGGGTACCGGCGTTCTCGGTGGAGGAGGCCGTCGCGGTCTTGCCCTGCGACAGCAGTGTGGGGGCGGCGTGCGCGGTGCCGGACGCGGCGGTGAGCGCCCCGGCCACGGCGACCACGGCTGCCACCATCGCGGTCAGTAAAGGTCTTCTGCGCCGGACGCCCCGCCGGAAGGGGGACAGGAGGCTCATATGCATCTCCATGGGGGGTTGGGCCTCGTAGGAAGCTTGGAGAGCGCTCTCCCGGGGGAGTTTCACGGAGCCGCGAAGCGGTGTCAATGCCTGTGCACAGGAAGCCCGTTGCGGTCGTGGCGCGCCACCGGGCCCGGCGGCACGCCACGGCCGCGCGGCCGGAGCGGGTGGCCGGTCAGGTGCGGGCGGCCGCGACCGAGGCCACCAGGGCGGCCAGGGAGACGAGCAGGGTCACGGACAGGACGATCAGCACCTCGCGTCTGAGCGTGGACAGCCGGGTGGTCTGGACGTCCTGGGCACGGCCGGTGTCCTCCGCGGCGGCCGCGGCAGCGGATTCCAGGGAGGACAGCCGGCGCTCCAGGGCCGCGGCGCGCTCGGCGACCAGGCCCAGCCGGTCGTCGAGCGCCCGCAGCAACTGCTCGTGCGTGCCCAGCTCCTCGCGGATACGGGCGGCCTCGTCGCCCACGCCGACCGCGACCACGGCCGGGACGCCGTCCACCGCCGTACGGACCCGGGCCACGGCCGCCGGGAGGCCGCCGACTTCCTCGCCGAGCTGGTCCAACCGGTCCAGCACCGGCTTGAGCTGGGGCTTCACCGCGAGGTGCACGGTCTCCGCGACCGCCGCCGCCAGCAACTGGGCCGTCTCCCGCTCATGGTCACCGATCGCCGTCATGACGTCCTCCGTTCTCCGCCGTCCACGGTCCGCTCGTACGCGGCCAGCCGCTCCCGCCACCGCTCCAGGTCCGCACGGATCGCGCCGATCTCGTCCAGCCGGGCGCGGGACATCGGCTGGGACAGGGCGGGACGCTGTGCCAGCAGGGAATCGATCAGCCGGGCGATCTCGCCGTCGAGATGCCGCCAGCCGGTGCGCGCGCGGCCGGTCAGCGCGGCCAGCCCCGTCCTGTCGCTCTCCTCCCACGCGGCCACCACCCGCGCCCGGTTGCGTTCGGTGTCGCTGCCGCCGACCGATCCGGAGAAGAAGTCCTTCGTGCGCTGCCACCGGGTGCGCCAGACGGCGGCATCGACGGCTGCGACCACCGGGGCGCTCGGGAAGAGGGCGCCCGCCGGCTGGGCCGGCACCTCGCTGATCGGTGAGGTCACGCCCGCCGCCTCGGCCCGCTCACGGACGTTGTCGGCCAGCAGGTCGAGCAGCTCCGTGACGGCCCGGCGCGCCGTGCCGTCGAGCCGGTCCAGGGCGCCCTGCACGTCCGTCTCGGCGTCGTCGTAGGTGGCGGCGCCCCCCAGCCCGTTGACCAGTCCGGCCGTCTGCCTGCGGTCGAGGGCGACGGCCCGCTTCACGCGGTCGAGCACCCAGGGCAGGCCCCACTCGGCGGAGGCCGCTGCTTCCTTCCGCAGTCTCACCAGGGCGGACAGCCGCGCGTCCACCTCGGCCAGCGTCGCGGCCCTGGCCGCCGCGCCCGCGTGCGCGAGGCGTACGTCGGCGGCGAGCCTGCGGTCGGTCTCGGCCAGCAGCGCGCTCACCTGCCGGGCGCGCAGTACCAGATGCGGGCGGCGGTCGGCGGCGGCGAAGTCGCCCAGGTCGCGCACCAGGTCGCGGAAGCCGCCGTTGCGGTTGCGCACGTCGGTCAGATACACCTTGGGCGCGGCGACCCCCAGCGCGCGCAGCTGGTCCAGGACCTTGCGGCGGATCTCCGGCAGGTCCGACGGCTGCTCCAGATCGACGGCCGTGACCGCCACGAACAGCCGCGCCAGACCCTCCCGGCCGCGCAGATGGCGCAGCACCCTGCGCAGGTTCTCGGTGTCCTCCCGCGCACCCGGGCTGCCGGCGGCGATGCAGTAGAGCACCGTGCACTTGCGGTCGGTGATCAGCCCGCCCGCGATCTCCGCGTGGTGCGGCTTGGGCGAGTCCGTCCCCGGGGTGTCGATGAAGGTGACGTACTTGAGCAGCTCCAGCGGAAAACCGAGGCGAAGGGTGCCGATGCGCAGGGCGACGCCCAGATCCTCCTGGACCCGCCGGAAGGTCTCGGCGACCGTGCCCGGCTTCGTGGCCTTCGTCCACGGCTCCCCGGCGAAGGCGTGCACCTCGACCCGGGCCGCCACCGGTTCGTCGGGCAGGACCCGCCCGTCCGGGTCGGCCGTGCCGTGCGGGTAGACGAAATGGGGGAGCGTGCCGTGCGCGCCGAGGGAACGCAGCAGCCGCACGGTGCCGTCGAAGATCCCGGCCGTCCGCCGGTCGCCGCGCTGCGCGGCGGACCGCTCGGCCCGGCCCCGGACCAGCTCGAACGTGCAGTCCTCGGGGGCCACCTGACGGCTGCGCAGCCAGGCGTCGAAGGCCGCGATCTCGTCGGGACGGACCCGGAAGCGCGGCGGCCGGCCCGGCTCGGCGGCCAGGAAGACCAGATCGGCCCGGGTGCGCCAGTCCACCCCCAGTACCCGCTGGTTGCCGGCCCACGAGACCTCGTTGACGGTCGCGGTCTCCGGCCGGACGCTCGTCGGCAGCAGCGTGCGGCTGCGGTCGCCGAAGGGCTGCCCGAGGACCGCGTTGACCAGCGCCGACTTGCCGGACGTGAAGCGCCCGAGCATCGCGATCTCGATCGAGTCGGACGCCAGGTCCTGGCGGATGCCCAGGAGGGCCTCCGTCTCCTTCTCGATGAGTTCCAGGGCCGCCGCGTGCGCGGCCAGGTTGGCGACGAGTTCGTGCAGATCGACCCGGGCCCGCAGATAGCCGCGGGCGAAGTCGGTCTGCGGGGCCTGCTCCGGGCGGTCGGGGCCCGTGCGCCGCCGCCCCGCCCGTACGTTGCACCGGTCGGCCAGCTCCGGCGCCGCGCGTGCGACCCGGGCCCGCAGCGCGTCCGCGCCGACCGCCCGGGTCAGCCCGGCGTCCCGGCGCAGGGCTTCCAGCAGGCCGTCGAGCGGGGCGAGCGTACGGGTGTCGCGCAGCAGCCGGGCCAGGGCGCCCCACGCCGCGACCCGCCGCTCCGCCGTGTCGGCCCGCGCGTCGCCGCGGGCCGCCGCCGCCCGCTCGGCGACCACCGCCGGCAGCCGGGCGGCGACCTCCCCCGTCCAGGCGAGGAGCGCCGAGGCGGTGCCCGGCGGCAGTGACCCGGCCCGCAGCACCGCAAGGCACTCCAGCAGCACTTCGCGCGACCGGGCGTCGGGGGCGGCGCCGGAACCGGACGGCCCGGAGACGATCAGCGGGAGGGCGTGCGGCCAGTCGGGCACCGGCACCTCCACGGGCTGCACGAGCGACCGGCTCGGCGTCAACTGCTCGTCCCGCATGCCCTGGACGATCACCGGCCGCCTGCCGCGCAGCGCTTCGAAGGCCTGCACGTCGACCTCGGACAGACCGCGTTCGGGCAGCACGTACAGCACGCCGACGCCCGGCTCGGCGAGTTCCGCGGCGTATCCGGCGAGATCGCCGAGCACTCCGTCGAATCCCGGCACGTCGACCACCCGGTGGCCGCCCTTCAGCACCTCGGACGCGACCCGTACCCGCACCGCCCGCACCTCCGCGGCCCGCTTCCCGGTCTTTCCCGGCGTCCCGAACGCCGGGCGCCAGTGGGCGCCGTCCCAGCCGAGCACCTCGACGCCGGGGCCGGGACCGTGGACGTACGCGACCGGGCCCGCCCATTGCGCGTCCAGCGCCGCCAGGGCGGCGGCGTCCCCGGGACCGCAGCCCAGCAGCGATCTGACCAGCGTCGTCTTCCCGCAGTCCCGCGGGCCGACCACGGCCACCGTCCCCGCCGCACCGGGCGGCCGCGGCAGCGCGTCCTCCGCCCCCTCCCCGCCCAGCGCCGCCGCGGCCAGCCGGGAGACCTCCGCGGCCTGCCCGGCGAGCCGCAGCACGGCCGTCCGCTCACGGGACACGGAGCTCCTCCGTACGGCACCAGGTGTTCAGCTCCTCCAGCCGTGCGAGCCCCGCCGTCCACGCGTGCCGCTCGCCGAGCGCTTCCTGCACGGCGTCCAGCCATCCGGAACGGGTCCGCTCCACGCGTTCGGCGTCGCTGCGCGCGGCCTCGGCCACGGCTGTCCCCACGGTCCGGAAGAGCTCCTTGACCTGAGGGACGACGACGGTCTCCAGCCCGCGCTGGAGCAGTTCGGCCATCTCGGGGCCGCCCTCCGCGGGCGCGGCCGACTCCGCCGCGCGGGCCAGGGCCTGCCCCAGCGCCCGCAGCGCCGGACGGACGGTGGAGGCCGAGGGTCTGTCCGGGCGCGGGCCGCCCTCCCGGGGCTTGTCCTGGCGGGCGCCGTCGTCGCCGGGAGCGGCGCCTTGCTCACCGGTGCCGGTGCCGGTGCCGGTGCCGGTGCCGGTGCCGGTCTTCGGGTCCTCGGAAGGGCTTTGCCCCTCGCCCGTGCCGCCGGTGCCGCCCGTGCCGGAGCCGGTTGCGCCGCCCGTATCTCCGGTGCCGTCGGGCCCGTCTTCCGGCCGGTCGGTGCCGGGTTCCGCGTGCTGCCCGGGGGGAGTTGACCCTGTGCCGCCGGAAGAGGGCGCACCGGTCGTGCCCCACGGGTCCGCGTCCCGGCGGGAGCCGTGGCCGGGTGGGGGCGCGGAGTCGCCGCCCACGGCGAAGTCGGGGATGTCCCCCGTGGTGGACGCCCCGCCGCCCGGCCAGGTACCGCCGTCGCCCCTGGCGGAGCGGCCCCCCCACGTGGCGCCCGTGCCGCCCGTTCCCCACGGGTCGGCGCGGCGGTCGGCGCCCGGGTCCGCCCAGGGGTCACCGGAGCGCCCGTGGCGGAGCCGGTCGCGGCCGGCAGGCCACGGCGCCGCGTCCTCCGCGCGCAGGCGCAGCCGGTCCAGCATGCCGTCCAGGCCGGACCGTTCGAGCGCGGCCAGCGCCGCCACCAGGTCGCCAACGGCCCGCGGGTCCTCCCACAGCGGAGCGTCCGGTGCGGCGACGGACAGCTCGGCGGCGGCCCGGCGGTCGTCGTCGAGCAGCCGCCCGCACTCCGCGCGGAAGCCCGCGCACGCGTCCGGGAACGCCCGCCGGGCCTGCCGCCGGACGTCCTGCCACGCCTCCCGCAGCGGCTCGACGACCGCCTCCCACGGGCTGACGTCCCGTCTGCCGGCCTCGGCCCACTGCTGGGCGCGCTGCCCGACGTCCAGGGAGACGGCCGAGAGGCGCCGGTCGGCGGCGCGGATCGTGTCGAGGGCGCGAAGCCGGGCGAGTTCACCCTCACGGGCCAGCAGACCGGTGACCGTCCCCTGCCGGGCGCGCAGTTCGCGGAGCCGCTCCAGATCCCGGCGGCGGCCCGCGGCACGTCCGCCGATCTCCCCGACGGCCTCGGCGGCCAGCACGGTCAGCGCCCGCAGCGCCGCCCGCCGGTGCCGCCGCCCCGCCTCCTCGGCGAGGATCTGCCGCACCAGCGCGGGCAGCGCGTCTGCGTCCCCGTCCATGCCTTCGAAGAGCCAGCGCGCACGGAGCGGGACGAGCGCGGGGCCCAGCCGGTACGTCTCGATCTCGCTGCGGGCGGCGGCCTGTTCGCCGGGCCCGCCGAGCAGCGCGGCATCGGTGACCAGCACGAGGACGGCGCAGCCGGCCGCCGCTGCCCGCCGCGCGGCTTCCTCCTCCGCGCCGGACAGCGCCTGGTCGGCGGGTGTGACGAGCACCACGGCGTCGCACAACGGCCGCTCCCCGGTGAGCTCCCGCCGTAGTACGCGCACCTCCGGTCCGGCCTCCGCGAGCTCCGCCGCGACCCGCTCGGCGGCCGGGAAGCCGCCGGGCCGCCCGATCACGCAGCAGGTCGGCGGCTCGCCGAGGAAGTCCGTGAGGGCCTCCGCCCGCGGCCCGAGGTCCAGGCCGTACGCGGTGGCGGTGGCACGCAGCGTCTCCCACACCTGCGGCACGGACGCGTCCGGGCCGGGTCCGTCGTCCTGAGGTGCTTGCCCGGAGGTCATCGGCGGTCCCCTCTCATCCGGCCGTGCCCGCCGCGGAGGGTGCGCCCCCGCCGGCGAGTCCGTCGCACCGGTCGGCGAGTTCGCCGCACTGCCGGGCGGCGTCCTCCCAGCGGCCTGCGAGCGTCCGCAGCCGGCCGCTCTCCTGCTCGCTCACCCCGGCCTTGCGCAGGGTCTCCTCCTTGAGGCGTTCGAAGACCTTCAGGTTCGCGTCCAGGTAGTACGTCCGCTGGTCGAAGGCGAGCCCGGCCCGGGTGGAGTGGACGCCCACGGCGGCGCGGCGCTTGGCCAGGCTCAGCCGGTCCCGGCGCCGCTGGGCCGCGGCGCCGATGCCCAGGTCGCTGAGCAGCATGCTGAAGGAGCTGTAGATGACACCGGCCTCGCTGAACATGCGGGTCACGGACGCGGTGAGCTGGTCGCCGGCCTCGTCGACGATGCCCTTGGCCCCGGTGGTCACCTGGCCGATGAGCGGGACCAGGGTCGCGGTGAGGTCCTCTCCGGACTCCGGGAGGGTCAGTTCGCCCTGCTTCCAGCCGTAGGACAGCTCGTCGAGCGCCGCGCGGTGCAGGGTCGCGCTGAAGACCCTGAGGCGGGTCGGCCCGAGCGCGTCCAGGATCGCGTCGTGCATCTGCTGCTGGAGGGTGGGGCCCTCCTTGCCGGTGAAGAAGGTGGTGACGCCCTGCCACATGCCGCGCACCGCCAACCGCCGGGCCCGGCCGTCGACCTCCTCGATCGCCAGCTCCGCCGCCTCCGCGACGTGGTCGAGCAGCTCGGCGACGTGCAGGTCCACCACATCCGACAGCTTGCGGTCGAGCCGCCGCCGCCGGTCCGTCAGGGTCGTCTCGACGAAGGTCTCGTGCTCGGTCCGCTCGCCCTCCGCCTCCGCCGCCGCGGCCGTCAGCCGCTTGGCCTCGCGCTGCGCCCGCGCCCCGAGCCGCCGCAGCGTGTCGGAGACGTCGGACAGCGCCCGCCGGCCGCGGTCGGAACCGGCGGGTCCGGCGAAGAAGGAGGCCGACAGCCGCTCGTGCAGGGCAGGGTAGCCGGTGTCGGCCAGGTGCTCCTGCGCGGCCAGGACCGCTTCGGGCTGCCCGCCCTCCAGGGCCGCCCGCAGCTCTTTGAGGGCGGCCAGGGCGTCCACGGAGTCCAGCGGGACCGGCTCGCCGTCGGCGGCGAAGCCGAAGCCGTCCATGACCGCGGTCAGCGCCTCGGCCATGTCGGTGATGCGATTCTTCTTGGTCACCGCGACGACGAACCGCCGCCCCGTGCGGCGCAGTCGCTCGGCGAGCCGGACGGCCCGGTCGTCGCCCGGCTTCAGGCCGCTCACCACCAGCACGGCCGCGTCCACCAGGTGCAGGGCCTCCTCGGTGGTGGTGTCGTCGGTCTCGGTGGCGCTCAGCCCGGGGGTGTCCAGGACGACCAGGTTCCGCAGCCGGTCCGCGGGCAGCCGCAGGATCACCCGCACCCGCCGGCCGTGCACCGACCGTCCCTCCTCGGTGCGCTGGTCGGTGTAGCGCCGGGCCTCCTCCAGGGAGCCCTGGAAGAGGGGCGCGCCCTGCTCGTCCAGCACCTCGCCGGACGCGGACTCGCCCCACCACAGCTCGGTCAGGACGCCCGTGGTGGCGACCACGCCCTCCATGACCGTGCCGGGCCGGCCCAGCAGCATGTTGATCAGCGTGCTCTTGCCGGCGTTGAACTCCCCGACGACGCCGAGCCGGTAGGGCTCCGCGTACCGCCGGCCGATCTCCGCGATCCGGGCGGAGGCGGCGGCGAACCCGTCCGGCGGCGGCGGCTCCGCCCCGGGGTCGAGCTGCGCGGCCTTCGCCATCCGGGCCGCGATGCCGGCGAACAGGTCCTGGAGTTCCTGGGAGGCCCCGTCGGGGCTGAATGAGGGTCCGTAGGCGTCCGGAGGTGCCATCCGGCGTCCTTCCTTGGTCGTTCGCTGTCGTGCGCTGACTTCCGCTGACGTGCGCTGACTTCCGCCGACCCGGGGTCGGCCTGCGGTGGGTCCGAAGGGCTTGCACGGCCTTGCGTCGACCCGCCCCGAACGGTGCGGCCTTCGCCCCGTCCGTGTGTCAGAACCCGGGTGTTCCGGCCTGGCCGCGTTCCGCCCGGATCTCGGCGGCGAGTCCGTGCTCCGCCCACACCTCGGGGCGGACGGTGGCGTGGTGGTCGAACCAGACGCCGGGCAGGGTGATGTCCCGCACGGGCGGCCCGAAGCGCTGGCGGCCCCGCGCGGCGATCACCACCAGGTCGCAGTGCACCCGCACGCCCACCAGACGGTTGACCTGCCGCAGCACCGCCGACCAGACCCCGGGGTCGGGGGGCCGTGCCGGGACGCTCATCAGGACGGCGAGCCGCGCCCTGATCCCGCCGCGGGCCGCCGCGTCCAGCACCACGTTGCCGCCGTGGCTGTGCGCGAAGACGACGTCCAGGTCCGGCGAACCGTGCAGCGCCGACCAGCGGATCAGGTCCTCCGCCCCCAGGCTGCGGGACGCGGGGCTGTTGAGCCCCTCCCAGCGGAAGTAGTCGGGGTCCGCGTACAGGTTCGGCACGACCGTACGGTCCAGGTAGTCGAACAGCTCGCCGCCGGGCCGCCACCACGAGCCCGCCATGCGCGACCACGTGCCGTGCACGACGAGCGAGGTGCCGCCGCGCCGCGGGCCGAACCCGCCCGGAGCGTCCGGCGGGCGGCCCGCCGAGCCGTCCGGCGGCGGCCCGGACGTCCGGACCAGGGCGTCGAGCGCGATGGCGCGCAGCAGCGGATCGCCGCCACGGCCCTCCGCCAGGGCGTCCACCAGCCGGCGGTCCGGCCGGCCGCCGCCCAGCCGGGTCGCCTCCGCCGCCGCCGGGACCCGCAGGACCTCCTCGCGGGACTCGGCGGCGACGTACAGCAGCGCCGCGGCGGCCTCGGACGCCACGGCCGTGCTTCCGGCCCGGCGGACGGTCAGCCACAGCCGGCGGCGCAGCTCCGCGGTGCCCGCGACCGACGCCGACGCCACCGCGGCGAGAGCCCCGTCACCCGCGTACTCCAGCGCCGGTGCGCCCAGGGACTGGGCGTTGCGCCGCAGCAGCCGGTCGGCGTCCGTACGGTCGAAGGGCGCGCGCAGCGGCCGTATCCGCGGCACCTCCAGCAGCCGTGCCTCGTCACCGTCCAGCACATCGGTGTCACCCGTCAGCTGGGCCCCGAGCATGACCAGTTGAGCGGCCTGCGACCAGAGCGCGGCGCCCGAGGCGGCCCCGAAGGCCCGCTCGCCCGGTAACGGCGAGCCCGACCCGGCCCCGCTCATCTTCCCCGCCCTCTGCCGGGCGGGGCCGCCGCCCGGGGGCACGGCGCGGCACACACGAGCGCGACGGACATCCCCATCCCTCCCCCCACCCCCGGGCGCGCCTCCCCTGCGGCCCGACGGTACGCGTCACCCAGTGAACACGAGTGCTGACAAGACGTCATGTCGGCGAGAGAAATATAACGCCTTCGGGGGATTCCGGCTGCGGGTTCGCAGCACCTGCTCCGACCCTTTCGTCGGCCCCGTTCACCTGCTGCTCCGCGCGGGACGAGTGGGGTGTGCGGGGCCGGAGTTCCGCCCTCCGCTCACCCGAAGGCGGCCGACTCCCAGCTGTCGCCCGAACGCAGCCCCGCCACCGCCCCGGCATCGTGCAGCCCGACGGTCAGCAGCGCCCCGGGGGTGCGGGACGGGTCGTCCCACAGCGCCGTCCACTCCGCCGCGAACGCGGCCTCCCCGGCGGAGCCGTCCGCGGGGTCCAGGCCGCGGGCGCGCACGGCGTCCGCGACGGCGGCCTGAGCGGCCTGCTCCGAGAAGGGGTGGTTGCGCCGCTCGGTCACCGCCACCTCGCCGACGACCTGTCGGGCCCGCTCCTGCACGCCGGGGGTTTCGAGGCGGCGCGCCGCCTCGGACGCGCCGGCCGCACGCTCCAGGCCGTCGGCGAGCAGCCGCAGCGCGAACTCCGGGCTGTCCGGCACATCACCGGCGTCCGGGTGCACCGCGTGGACGCGGAGCGCGACACAGGTCCCGTCCACCGCCTCGACCGTCGCCTTCCACAGACTCGCCATCTGCCACTCCTCACCGTCCGGTCCCGGACGAAACGCTACGCCGCGCGGCGCGGAACCCGCCGGACGGCGGTCGGGCGGGTCAGAGGACGAGCAGGCCGGACGCGATGGTGTGGCACAACGTGTCCAGGGCGTCGAATCCGCCGTTCTTCTCCGTGATGCGGTCGGCGAACTTCGTGGCGTTGGTCGCGGCGGCCGCCGCCTGCCGGGCGTTCGCCCGGGGCGCGGAGAAGGGGATCGCCCAGAAGGCGGCATCGAGGGAGGCCGGGTCGGCGGGGTTGGCCACGTGGCCCAGGAACTCCGTGTTCCGGCTGCCGTTCGTCGCGATGCTGTGCAGGAAGCCGAGGTCGTTCTGGTCCCACATCCTGGAGCCCGAGGGGAGCCCGGTGTAGGCCTTCAGCTGGTCGAGGGTGACGTTCCTGAGCTGCACGGGCACCCGGGTGTCCGGCGGCTGCCCGTCCCTGAACGCGAAATTCTCCGCGTCGTGGCTGCCCGGCCCCCAGCCGACGGCCGGATCGAACAGCTTGTGGACGATGTCGATGTCGGTGACGAAGGTGTCGGCGGTGTTGAGCTGTGCGGGGCTCGCGGTGGTGGGGACGGCCGAGTTGTAGTGCACGGTGGCGGAGAAGTAGACGTACGCGCCGGGCGTGTTCTGCACCGCGGTGACGTCGTTCTTGAGGTCCTTCTCTATGGTGCGCTCGTACCTGCCGTTGTCGGAGCCCGAAGCGGGCACCAGGTTGCCCCGGAGGCCGACCCCGCCCGCCTTCTGGTTGACCAGGTGGAAGCGGATCCACTGGCTGGTCCTGTTCAGCGAGCGGATGTAGTCGTAGCCGGGCGGGTCCTGGGAGACCGGAGTGCCTCTCAGGCTCCCGTCGGTGAGGATCTCCGAGCGCACGGCCCGTCCGCGGGTGTCCACCGGGATGGCGAAGTCGGGAGTCGTCGGCGCCGTGGTGTGGTTCAGCACGCGTTGCACGAAGCCCTTGGCCGGTGCGGTCTGCACCGCCTCCGCGGCGCCCGCTGCCGTCTGCGCCTCTTCCTCCGCGGCGGCGACCGTGCGGACCGGTGCCCGCATCACGCGGGTGGCGTTGGCCTCGGCCTCGCGCTCGAAGCGGTCGGAGGGGTCGGAGACCTTGAGCCCGGAGCCGTCGTCCTTCCCGGCCACCGGCCCGGACCGCTGCTGGACGACGTGGGTGAGCTCGTGGGCGAGTGTGTGCGCGTCGGCCCCGCCCTCGCCGATGACGACATGGCTGCCGGACGTGTAGGCGCGGGCGCCGACTTCGGCCGCCGAGGCCTTCGCGGCGGCGTCGTCGTGGACGCGGACGTCGGAGAAGTCCGCGCCGAGCCGGGCCTCCATGTCGGTGCGGGTGGCGGTGTCGAGCGGCCGTCCGGCGCGGCGCAGGACGTCGTGCACGGCGGAGCGCTGCACCCCGCCGCCGGGCGGGGCGAGCCGCCCGGCGCCGCGCAGCATCCTGACGGCGGCGGCGTTCCCGGCCGAGCCCTGTACGGCGAGCAGCCCGCCGGCCGGAGCCCCGCCGCCCGCTGTGGCCCTGCGGGCCGGCCTGCGGCCCGCGGGCTCCTGCTCTCTGGTCTTGTCCTGCTCGCGCAAGGGGACCTCTTCCCACACGGATGCTCACTCAGCTGAAGCGGTCCTTCTTCCTTACGCCACGGGCGCCCGCGGAACCAGGCCCCCCGGGGCCGAACGGCCGTCCCGAAAGGGCACTTCGCGCGGACCCCCGGGGTCGTGCCCGTGCGGGGGACCGGCGGGCGCGGGTCCGGGGACGCGCCCGCCGGTGCCGGGTCAGCGGGTGGTGAGGGCGGTGTCGTCGAGGACGAAGGACGTCGTGCCGCCGTTGGCGTCGGTCTCGGTGCCGGTGAAGCGCAGGGTCACCGTGCGGCCGGCGTAGGCGGACACGTCGGCGGTGTGCTGGGTGTAGCCGTTCGCGTGGTCGAGGTTGGAGTAGGTGGCGAGGGTGGTCAGGACGGTGCCCGCCGGGTCGAGGAGCTGGACGGTGAAGGTGTCGGGGCGGGCCGTCGTGGTGTTCTCGGTCGTGTCGACGTGCAGCCAGTAGCTGAGGGTGGCGGCGCAGCCCGCCGGGATGGTCACCTGCTGGGCGACGGTGTCGGTGTCCGGTGACTCGTCGCCGTTGGTCCAGGCGTCCCAACTGCCGCTGTGCGCGGGCTCGTCGGCGGTGTCGTCGTTGACCGGCGCGAAGCCCAGGGTGGAGCTCTGCGTCCACGGGGCGGGAGCGGCGCCGTTCTCGAAGCCGGGGTTGCCGAGGAGCTGGGCGGCCGTGCAGCCGCCCCCGGCCGGGGTGACGGTCAGGGTGTAGACGGCGGTGCGGCTGCCGGAGGCGGCGGTGGCGTGGACGGTGACCGGGTACGTGCCCGCGGCCGCGCCGGAGCCGGCGGAGACGGTCATGGCCGCGGTGCCGCCCGCGGTGACGGTGGCCGGGCTGAAGGAGACGGTGACACCGGCGGGCGCGCCGGTGGCCGTGAGGGCGACGGACTGGGCGGCGCCGGAGGTGACCTGGGTGCCGACGGTGGAGCTCTGCGTACCGCCGGGGGCCGTGCTGCCGGAGGCGGGGGACAGGCTCACCGAGAAGTCGTCGGCGGGCGCGGAGGCCGCGGCGGGGCTCCAGTAGTCGCCGGCCATGACGAGGTAGACGAGGGTCTTGATCGTCTCGCCGAAGTACCCGTCCCCGAACGGGTTGCCGGCCAGCTGGTTCCAGATCGCGTCGGTCCACGCCTGGTCGCCGGCCGCCATGGCCGCCGGGCCGACCGAGTCACCTGCCTCCTCGGCCTGGTCGGAGGTCGACTGCACCGCGCAGTTGAGCTTCAGATGCGGGTAGACCTTCTGCGGGTTGCCGCCGGAGACGGACTTGGCGCACGCCGACCACTTCTTCGCGTCGGCGTAGGAGGTCGCGGCGGTGGTGGCGCCGTACAGCAGGGCGTCGGTGCCCATGTGCCAGGGCACGCGGATGGAGTTGTAGCCGACGATGTTGTCGGGCTGGTCCTCCTGGTAGTCGGCGGGGGCGGGCTTGGGGCTGGTGGTCTGGGCGTTGACCACGAAGTCCGACAGCAGACCGTCGGCCGCGGAGTACGCGCCGGTGAACTCGGTGACGATCGCCTCGGTGCGGGTGACGACCTTGTTCCAGTCGTGCGCGGTGTCGTACGCGGCGAACGCGCGCAGGTGGTCCAGCATCATGTCGGACGGCCGGGTGTCGGTGGACGGGCCGTCGTCCTCGCACTTCAGATGCCCGTCGGACGTCACGTCGTGGGCGTAGACGGCGGCCAGCCAGGCTTTGGCGTCGGCGGTGTAGCCGCCCCACTGCCGGTCGGCGAGGACGAGCCCGTAGCCGATGTCGAGGTCGCCGTCGGTGGCGGCGTCGGGGGTGCCGCTGTCGGCGTACTTGCAGGTGGAGCCGTCCAGTTGCCACTGCATCAGCCCGTACTGGTCCTTGTGGTCCTTGACGAGCTGCCACAGGCCGTCGAACTCGGCCTTGGCGTCGGGGTCGTACCCGGCCATCAGCGGCACGATGTTCATGCCGTAGCCCTGGCCCTCGGACACCGGCCCGTTGTGGGGCGCGTCGCCGTCGCCCTTCGTGGACACGTAGTACTCGTTCGACGCGCAGCCGTGCACCAGGTACGTGCTCTTCCACGCGTCGTACTGCTTCTCGACCGCGGCGTCGCGGGCCGACCGGCTCGCGGACGGGCTGACGCCGACCTTGTAGGTGACATGGGTGGGGAACGGGTTGGCCGGCGCGGTCGCGGCCCGTGCGTCGCTGCTGCCGGCGACCGCGAGGCCCAGGACCGTACAGGCGGTGGCGACCGCGGTGGCGAGGGTTCGTCTCAGGAAGTGCATCACAACTCCCGTGGGGTGGAGGAGAATGAGCGTTAGGAAACTTTCCTAACTAATCGAGTTCATGTCAATCCCCTCGGCGGGGCGTCCCCTCGTCCGGCACCTCCGGCGGCGTCGCGGGCCCGACCGGCGTCGCGGCGACGCCCGGGCCCGGGAGCGTGCCGGAATCAATTCTGTGGCGCGCGACCGCGGGGGGCGCTACCGTCACTGGTGTTCGTACGGGATCTGCCACGGGTTCCGTACCGGCCGTTCGAGCGAGCGAGGAGGTGTGGACCGATGGCTGTCGTTGCGCTGGGCGCTGCCCGAATTCAGCAGATCGTGCCATGCACTCCCGTGGTCTCCGGCTGACCTTCCTTCCTTCTTCCTGCGCGCTGGGCGCGCGGACGCCGGGGCCACCCTTGTGAAGGGTTTCCCGTTGACTTTCGCTTTTCGTGACGCCTCCTCGCACGCCCTCACGCCCTACGGCTGGGACGACGTGTGGGAGGCGGAGTTCGCCCCGTACGCCGCGCAGGGGCTGCTGCCCGGACGGGTGGTGCGGGTGGACCGGGACCAGTGCGACCTGGTCACCCCCGGCGGACAGGTGCGGGCGGACACCGCACTGGTGATGCCGCCCGACCCGATGAAGGTGGTGTGCACGGGGGACTGGGCCGCCGTCGACGCCGCGGGCGACCCGCTGTTCGTCCGGGCGCTGCTGCCGCGGCGTACCGCCTTCGTCCGCTCCACCTCCTCCAAGCGCTCCGAGGGGCAGGTGCTCGCGGCGAACACCGACTACGCGGTGGTGTGCGTCTCGCTCGCCGCCGATCTCGACCTCGGGCGGCTGGAGCGCTTCGTGTCGCTGGCCTGGGAGAGCGGTTCCCGGCCGGTCGTGGTGCTCACCAAGGCCGACACCGTCGCCGACACCTCCTTCCTGCGGGCCGACGCCGAGGCCGCCGCGCCCGGCGTCGACGTGCTGGTCGTCAGCTCCGCCACCGGCGAGGGGCTCGACGCGCTCACCGCGGTGATCGGCGACGGCACCTCCGTCCTGCTCGGGCAGTCCGGCGCGGGGAAGTCCACCCTGACCAACGCGCTGGTCGGCCACGACGTCCAGGAGGTGCAGGCCACCCGGGACGCCGACGGCAAGGGCCGGCACACCACGACCACCCGCGACCTGCGGGTGCTGCCCGGCGGCGGGGCCGTCGTCGACACTCCCGGACTGCGCGGTGTCGGACTGTGGGACGCGCAGGACGGCGTCGGCCAGGTCTTCGCCGAGATCGAGGAGATGGCCGCCGACTGCCGTTTCCAGGACTGCGCGCACGACACCGAGCCGGGCTGCGCCGTCCGGGCCGCCCTCGACGACGGCCGCCTCACCCACCGGCGCCTGGACAGCTACCGCAAACTGCTGCGCGAGAACGCCTGGATCGCCTCACGCACCGACCAGCGGCTGCGCGCCGAGATGCGCCGCGAGTGGAAGATGCGCTCGGCGGCCGGACGGGAGATGTACGAGCGCAAGCGCAGCGGAGGGGGTGGCCACCGCCGTACGGTCTGAGAGCCGGGACGCCAGACGTACCCCGGCTCCCACAACTCCCCTGCGGGCGCGGGCCCATGAGCCCCCGCCCGCAGGGCCCTTCTCACCCCGCGCCGCCGCCCCGTCCCTGGCGGCGGCGCGACCCGAGCGGGCTGCCCGCGCTCCAGAACGAGCCGATGACGACGGCCACCACGAGCGCGATTATCACGACTCCGAGAATCACGGAGTAGGCCATGGCAGTCCTCCTCGTCCTCTGGGGCGGCCTTCACCGCTCCCTCACGTTCGCTGCCTGACCGTGACCTTCCCGTTGCCCGTCGTTCCCAACCCACACCGCTCGCAACCGGTTTCACCCGCCGCCCACCCGAACGGGACGGCCCCGCGCAAACCGTGACGGCCCGCCGGTCCGGAGTCGTCGCGAGCCGTCAGAGCCGTCGGGGTCGTCGGGGTCGGTCGGAGGAGCCCGGCCGTCACGCCGAGGCGCGCACCACCAGTTGGGTGGGGGTGACGATCGGCGCGAGCGGGATCGGGGCGACGCCGTCGCCGGACGGCGACTCCAGGGCGCGCAGCAGCAGCCGCGCCATCATGCGGCCCATCTCCTCGATGTCCTGCCGGATGGTGGTGAGTGGCGGGTCGGTCCACTCCGCCACCGACACGATGTCGTCGAAGCCGATGACCGCGACGTCCTCCGGCACCCGCAGCCCGCGCCGCCGCAGCACCCGCAGCGCACCGGACGCCATGACGTCGGAGGCGGCGAACACCGCGTCCAGGTCGGGAGCGCGCTCCAGCAACTGCTCCATCGCGCGGGCGCCGCCCTCGGGGGTGAAGTCGCCCTCGGCGATCAGCGCCGGGTCGGTGTTCGGCAGCACGTCGCGGAAACCGTCGAGGCGGTCGATGGACGCGGTCTGGTCCAGCGGGCCCGCGATGTGCGCGACACGGCGGCGGCCCAGACCCAGCAGATGGCGTACGGCGTCGCGCGCGCCGCCGCGGTTGTCGCAGTCGACGTACAGCGTCGTCGGCCCGGCCACCGCGTCCGACCAGCCCGGCCGTCCGCCTATCACGGTGGCCACGCCCGCCCGGCGGGCCATCTCCGGCAGCGAGTTGTCGTCGTGCAGCGAGAAGATGAGCGCCCCGTCCACATGGCCGCCGGCCAGATAGCGGCCCACCCGCTGGTAGTCGGCGGCGCCCTCGGTGAGCAGCAGCACCAACTGGTTGTCGTGGACGGTCAGTTCCTTGCTGATGCCGCGCACCTGCTGGGCGAAGAAGGGGTCGGCGAAGAAGCGCGTCTCCGGCTCGGCGACGACGACGGCGACCGCGCCGTTGCGCCGGGTCACCAGCGTGCGGGCGGCCTGGTTGGGCACGTAGCCCAGCTCGTCGACAGCCGCGCGCACCCGCTCGGCCAGCGGCGCCCGTACGCCCTCGCTGCCGTTGACCACCCGCGAGACCGTCGCCCGCGAGACCCCGGCGCGGGCGGCCACTTCCTCAAGCGTCGGGCGGGCCGCGAACGTCGGGTCGGACACGAGGAGGGCTCCTTCGCACGCGGATAACAGAAAATCCCGGGATCGGTACGGACACCGACAGCGTAACGGGTCACCGGGCGTGCGTGAGAGCGCTCTCTTATTTCACAGCGTGAGCTTTGTCCTGGCCGGAGCCGGGGGGAGGGACCCCGGGCGGACTCCCCCGGGGGGGCCGGGGGACCGCGGGTTCAGTTCTCCACGCCCCAGCTGATGATCGCGTACGGGGTGATCCGGATCAGCTCGGGGCTCATGTGCGCCCCGAGGTCGTGCGGGCCGACGACCTGCTCGGCGGTGCCGCGGACCTCCACGCCGCGCACCCGCCACGGCGTCACGCTCGCGATGTCGTCGACGACGAGCGAGACATGCGCGTTCGCGGCGACGTTCCGCCACTTCTTCGTGGTGCCCATCGAATAGCCGCCGATGTCGATCGTGCCGTCCGGGCGGAGGAAGTAGCCCACCGGGTTGTTCTGCGGGCGGCCCTTCGCGTCCACCGTCGCGAGCCGCCCGAGGCGCTGCCCCCGGAGATAGGCCAGCTCGGCGTCGTCCAGTTCGGTGCGCGTGCTCGGTTTCGTCATGCGGCCCACCCTGCCACCGCCCCACCGGGCCCGCATCGGGCGCACGGCGTAGGGCGTGTCGGGCGCCCCGCCCAGGTCGCAGGGCGGAGGCCGCCGGTCGCCCGGCCTCGGGCGGGGGTGGTAGGGCGGGGCGTTCGGTCGGGTGGGCGGGCCTCGCAACGGGGGCGTGCCGTCGGTGACGGGGTGGTGCGGCGGCCGGAGGCCATCCCGTGCCGGCGGCCGTCTTCCCGCCGTCATCCCGTGCCGGCGGCCGAGGTCGTGCGCAGGAGACCGTCGAGGCCCGACGCGGCCGCGGCGGCACGCTGGCGGGTGGCGCCGCCGCCCTGTGCGCGGAGCCGGTCCACGCCCGCGGTGACCCGTGCGAGGTCGCCCGTGCTCCGCAGCGCCGGGGCCAGCCGGGCGGTGAACGCGTCCACGACCTCGTCCGCGCGGGCGAGCGTCCCGCGCACCGGGTGGACCAGCGTCCCCGTCACGCCGTGCCGGGCGGCGTGCCACGCGGCGGCGCGCAGGACGGCGTCGCCGGAGGCGATCGGCTCGGTGCCCTCCGCCGCCTCCCGCAGCGCGGTCGCGACCAGGGCGCGGGCCAGGCCCGCCAGGGTGACGGCGGCGTCCGCGTCCAGCTGTACGTCGCACACCCGCACCTCCAGCGTGGGGTAGCTCTCCGACAGCCGGGCATGCCAGTAGACCTGCCCCAGGTCGGCGATCACCCCGGAGGCGAGAAGCGCGGACGTCTCCCGCGCGTAGTCCGCGCCGTCCGCGGTGTACGGCGGCGGCCCGGTGACCGGCCAGCGGTCGCTGACGATCGTGCGCCAGCCCGCGAAGCCGGTGTCGCGGCCGTCCCAGAACGGCGAGTTCGCCCCCAGCGCCAGCAGCACCGGCAGCCACGGCCGGATCCGGCCCAGCGCGGCGGCCCCGCGCTCCCGGTCCGGGACGGCGACGTGCACATGCATGCCGCAGATCAGCTGCTCGTCCACCAGCCGCCCCGCCTGGGCGCGCATGTCGCGGTACCGCTGCTCCGGGCTCACCGGCACGGCGCCCTCGGGGGCGAAGGGGGCCGCGCCCGTCGCGGCGAGCCGGCAGCCCGCGCGGTCCGCCGCGCTCACCACCGTCTCGCGCAGCCGGGTCAGCCGGCCCGCCACCTCCGCGAGATCGCCGCACACCGGTGTGGCGATCTCGATCTGCGCCTGGAGCAGTTCGTTGCCTACCTCGGAGCGGTGCAGGAAGGGGATGTCCCGGGCTGCGGACCGCACCTCGTCCACCCGGGGGCAGGGCCGCCCCGACTCCCGGTTCAGGAGCAGGTACTCCTCCTCCACGCCGAGGGTCGGGCCCGCGCCGCCCGCCGGGTGCGCCGGGTCCACCGGGTGCGCCAGGCCCGCCGCGCCGTCCGCGCCGTCCGCGTCGTCCACGCCGCTCATGCACCGCGCCTACCCGCGCAGCGCCGGGTCAACGGTCGATCTGCGGGGAGCGGCGGCGGGCGTGGTGGAATGGACGGGGGTCCGCTTGTCCACGGGCCCGGCCGTCAGCGGAGGGAAGCAGACCGTGTCCGTACGCCGTGTGGTGCCTGTCGTCCACTCCCCGGCCGCCGAGCAGAGCCGGGAGTTCTACGGGCTCATCGGCCTGGAGCCGGTCATGGACCACGGCTGGATCATGACGTTCGCCTCGCCCGTCGAACCGTCCGCGCAGCTCAGCGTGATGTCCGCCGACGCGACCGCGCCCGTCAGCCCGGACATCAGCATCGAGGTGGACGACGTGGACGCCGTCTATGCCCGCGTACTGCGCAGCGGGGCGGAGATCGTCCACCCGTTGCAGGACGAGGAGTGGGGCGTGCGGCGCTTCTTCGCCCGGGACCCGAGTGGGCAGGTGGTCAACGTCCTCGGCCACCGCTGAGACCTCCCCGGCGGGGGCTCAGGACGCGATCACCGCGCCCAGCCAGGTGCCCGCGACCAGCAGGCACGCCAGCAGTTCCACCAGCACGGACGTGCCCACCGCGCGCATCGCCGTACGGGTCGCACCCCACGCCGCACGGTGGCCGCCGCCCAGCCGGACGCGCTGGGACACGTAGAGACAGCCCACGAAGCCCAGGACGGCGCCGAGCACCGGCACGAGGAAGAAGCCCGCGATGGCGACCGCCCCCGCGTCGATCACCGTGCGCCAGGTGAGACCGGACGCGCGGATACGGCGGTTCGGCAGCAGCCACAGCGCCACCTGGGCGACCGCCAGCACCCCCGTGGCCCCGGCGAGCACGCCCCACGTCAGGCTCGTGTGCTCGGACGTCGCCCACCACAGCACCGCCGCCCAGCACAGCAGGGTGCCCGGGACACCGGGCACCGGTACGCACACCAGGCCGAGCAGCATCACGACGCCGATCAGCCCCGTCTGTGCGGTCCCCATGGCCCCACCCTGCCGGATCCGCGCGTTTCCCGCCGCCGCGGGTGGAGGTTGGCACCTCCGTACGGGTACGGGCCGCCGTGTCCGCGGGAAGCCGGGCGATGGTGCTGGTGGGGCGGGTGCGGTGGGGGAGTGGACGGCGCGGGGTGGCGCGCGGTGCGGCGATTCCACGTTTCCCGGCGGGCCCGGCGGTGGACAATAAGGGCATGAGGCAGCAGGGGGACTCACCGAAGCGTCAAGAGGACGACTGGTGGCGGCAGTTGTACGACGAGGAGGCCGGCGGCGCGGCCGGTGCGGGGGGCGCGGGAGGTCCCGCGCCGGACTCGGTCGACGAGCACTTCGACACCGCGCTGACGGCGATGTCCCCGCCGCCCCCGGCGTCACCCCCTGCTGAAACGCTCCGGCTGCGCCGCCCGGTGCCGCCGCCCCCGCCCCCGTCCTGGCCCCGCCCGACCCGCACGCCCGCGCAGGTTCCGCCGGAGGCGGTGGATGAGCCGGTGCCGCCGGAGGAGGGCGCGCCTGCCGGGCCCGGGGCGGAGGGAGGTGGCGCGGGGGACGCGCCGTTCCCGCCGGAGGCGGGGGGTGGAGCTGCGGGGGCCGCACCGAGCGCGTCCGCGGGGCCGGGGGCGGCGGGGGATGCGCCGCGGGTGCCGGTGGTGCGGTTGCCGGGGCGGGCCGTTGCGGTGACTCCACCGCAGGGCGCGGTGGCGGGCGAGCGAGGACCGGTGCCGCCGGGGGCGCCCGCGGGTGAAGAGCGCGTGCCGATGGTCCCGGGGGTGCCTTCGCCCGAGTCCGCCGGGCGCGGGGCCGTTCCGCCGGAAGGCCGGGGAGACGTCGCGCCGTCGTCGGCCGGGTCCGCGAGTGCGGACGAGGGCGGCCGGGCGCCGGACGAGGTCGCGCAGGAACGGGGCGCCGAGGCGCCGCCGTGGGACGCGTGGGCGGCCCGCCCGATGTTCCCCTCGCCGGGCGAGGACCACGTGGGCGGGACCGACGCCCAGGCTTCCGGGCCCCCGGCAGAAGCAGAGGCGGAGGCAGGGGCCGAGGAGCCGCGCCGCTGGCCCGTGTGGTCGCCGCGGCCCGGAACGGCGGAGGGCCGCCCCGTGCAGCCCCGACCCGAGCCGGAGCCGCGGGCCGGGCAGCCGGAGGAGGCCCCCGCGGCCCCGGAGTGGGGCGCCGCGCCGCCCGCCCCGGCGGAACCCTGGGCGTCGGCCCCGCCCGCGGGGTGGCCGGTGCCGCGCTTCCCCGAGCAGCAGGAGCGCCCGCCCGCGCCGGGCCCTGACGCCACGTTCAGCCCGGCGGAGCCCTGGTCGACCCCCGCCCCCGCCGAACGCGGCCCGTACGCCCCGCCCCGCCCACCCCGTGTCGCCCCCGAGGAGAACCCTTACCGCACCCCACCCGCGAGCGAGCCCCCGCCCGCGAGCGAGCCCGAGACGGCGCCTCCCACTGCCGGGCCGGAGCCGAGCCCGCCGCCTGCCGGGTCTGCGGTGCCGCCGGTCGCGCCTGCTGCTGGGTCCGGGCCGGTCGTGTCGTCCGCTGGGGCGGCTGTCCCTGAGGCGCCTGCCGTGCCGCGTGGTTCCGGGCCGTACTCGCCGTCGATGGAGCCTTCCGCTACCGGGCGCGAGCCGTTCGCACCGCCTGCCGCTGCCGCTGCCGGGGCCGAACCGGTCGTGTCCGACGGGGCGGCTGCGGGGCCTGACGGGGGCACCGGCGGGCCGGGTGCTGCGGCTTCCCGGGAGGAGGAGAACCCTTACCGTGCGCCGGGCGGGGCGTACTCACCCCAGGGTGGAGCCGAGGTGCCGACCGGGCGGGTGCGGGTCGGGGTGCCGCGGCCGGGGGTGGGGCGCGGGGGTGAGTCCGATGCGTACCGCTCGCTCGCTGACGCGTTCGCGTCGCCGGGACGTGCCGTGCCGGAGACGGAGGCGGAGCCCGCGCCCGTGGCCCCGGCGGAGGGGGCCGATCCCGCGGGGGCGCCCGCGCTGCGGCCGGCCGCGGCCGGTGGGGTCGCCCCCGGCGCGGGTCCCGCCGCGATCGAGCCGCCCGCCGTGCGGGCCGAGTTGCCGCCCGCCGGGGACGGGGCGTGGGGGGACACGGCGTTCACGGAGGGCACCGTGCGCTGGGCTCCCGAGCTGCCGCCCGGGTGGGTGGCGGCGGGGGAGGAGGAGCCGGCCGCGACCGTGGTGGGCGGCGGGCCGCCGACGTACGCGGCCGAGCCGACCGCGTGGCCCGAGGCCGATCCCGACGGGCTGGACGGCCTGGTGCCGGACACCGTGCTGGACGGCGCGCAGTACGCGGGCATGACGCTGCGTACGGTCAGCCTGCGCGGGGATTCCGCGCGCTACCGCGGCCAGCCGCGTCGCGACGCGCTGCTCACCGCCCGTTTCGGCTCGGGCGAGGACGCCCTGCTGCTGGTCGCGATGGCCAGCGGCGCGCGGGCCGCGGACGACGCGCACCGTGCCGCGCAGGACGCCGTGCGGTGGATCGCCGCGGCGGTCGGCCGCAGCCGGGAGCGGCTGGCGGGAGACCTGCGGGCGGCCCGGCGCGGCGCGCTGAAGTCGGGTCTGCACCGGCTCACCGACCGCTGCTACGGACGGCTGCGGGCGCGTGGCGAGGATCTCGGCCTGGAGGAGGGCGCGTACACCGCGGCGCTGCGCTGCCTGCTGCTGCCGGTGGATCCGCGCTGCCCGATCCGGCTCTTCTTCGGGGTCGGCGACGGCGGGCTCTTCCGGGTGCGGGACGGCGCCTGGCAGGACCTGGACATCGCCCCGGAGGACGACGGCTCGCCCTTCCGCTTCCGGGCGACGTCCGCCCAGCCGGGTGACGCCCTGGTGATGTGCAGTGCCGGGCTGGCCGAGCCGCTGCGGGGCGAGCCGGAGCTGGCGGCGCTGCTCGCCGAGCGCTGGGGCGGCGGACGCGCCCCGGGCCTCGCGGGCTACCTCGCCGACGTCCAGACCCGCGTCAAGGGCTACGCCGACGACCGCACGGCGGTGACCGTCTGGGACGCCTGACCCGCACGGCCCCGTGACGCCCACCTCGCCCCCCGGGGAGCCGCACCGCGGATGCGGCGCCGCCGGACTCGTGCGGAGATGGGTACATGGCGAAGCAGACCGTGGCCGAGCAGTTCGTCGACATCCTCGTGCGCGCGGGTGTGCAGCGGCTGTACGGGGTCGTGGGCGACAGCCTCAACCCCGTCGTGGACGCCGTGCGGCGCACCCGGTCGCTCGAATGGGTGCATGTGCGGCACGAGGAGACCGCCGCGTTCGCCGCGGGCGCGGAGGCGCAGCTGACCGGGCGGCTCGCGGCGTGCGCCGGGTCGTGCGGGCCGGGCAACCTGCACCTCATCAACGGGCTCTTCGACGCGCACCGCTCGATGGCCCCGGTGCTCGCGCTCGCCTCGCACATCCCCAGCAGCGAGATCGGCACGAGCTACTTCCAGGAGACGCACCCGGACCGGCTGTTCGCGGAGTGCAGCCACTACAGCGAGCTGATCTCCAGCGCGTCCCAGATGCCGCGGGTGCTGCAGACGGCGATCCAGCACGCGGTGGGCCGTGGCGGCGTGGCGGTCATCAGCCTGCCCGGCGACATCGCGGCGCACCCCGCGCCGCAGCGCAGCATCGAGCACGCGCTCGTCACCCGCCGCCCCACGGTGCGCCCGGGGGACGCCGAACTCGACGCGCTGGCCCGCATGGTGGACGGCGCCCGGCGGATCACCCTGTTCTGCGGCAGCGGCACCGCGGGCGCGCACGACGAGGTCATGGCCTTCGCCGAGCGGGTGAAGTCGCCGGTGGGGCACGCGCTTCGGGGCAAGGAATGGATCCAGTTCGACAATCCCTACGACGTCGGCATGAGCGGGCTGCTCGGCTACGGGGCCGCGTACGAGGCGATGCACGAGTGCGATCTGCTGATCCTGCTGGGTACGGACTTCCCCTACAACGCCTTCCTGCCCGACGACGTGGCGATCGTCCAGGTGGACATGCGGCCCGAACACCTGGGCCGCCGCTCGAAGCTGGATCTCGCGGTGTGGGGGGACGTCGGCGAGACGCTGCGCTGCCTCACCCCGAAGGTGCGGGAGAAGTCCGACCGGCGGTTCCTGGACCGGATGCTGAAGAAGCACAGCGACGCGCTGGAGGGCGTCGTCAAGGCCTACACCCGCAAGGTCGACAAGCACCGGCCGATCCACCCCGAGTACGTGGCCTCGGTGCTGGACGAGGAGGCCGACGACGACGCGGTCTTCACCGTCGACACCGGGATGTGCAACGTGTGGGCGGCCCGCTACCTCACGCCCAACGGCCGCCGCCGGGTGATCGGTTCGTTCACGCACGGCTCGATGGCCAACGCGCTGCCGCAGGCGATCGGCGCGCAGTTCCTGGACCGCGGGCGGCAGGTCGTGTCGATGTCCGGCGACGGCGGGTTCAGCATGCTGATGGGCGACTTCCTCACCCTGGTGCAGTACGACCTGCCGGTGAAGGTCGTGCTGTTCGACAACTCCTCGCTCGGCATGGTCGAGCTGGAGATGATGGTCGAGGGCCTGCCCGCGTACGGGACCACCAACCACAACCCGGACTTCGCGGCGGTGGCGCGCGCGGCGGGCGCGTACGGGGTGCGGGTGGAGAAGCCCAAGGAGCTGCGTGCGGCGCTGCGGGACGCCTTCCGGCACAAGGGCCCGGCACTGGTGGACGTGGTGACCGACCCGCATGCGCTGTCCATCCCGCCGAAGATCACCGGCGAGCAGATCGGCGGTTTCGCGCTGTCGGTCGGCAAGGTGGTGCTGGACGGCGGAGTCGGCAAGATGGTGCAGCTGGCCCGCTCGAACCTGCGCAACGTGCCGCGCCCGTAGAACCGCTGCGGGACGCGGCACGCTGCCTGCCGTGCGGGTGCGGTCAGCCGGTGATCAGGTCGAACTCCTCCCAGGGGCCGATCGCGGTGCGGTTGGCGATGAGCGCCGCGGCGCCCCCGTTCTCCGCGGTCACGTAGTCGCCGTTGACGCGCGCCTTGAGGCTGACGCTGCCGTCACCGTTGTGGATCAGCTGGAACTGCTCCCAGGTGCCGACCGCGTCGACCTTCGCCAGCAGCGGCGCGGCTCCGGCGTTGTCGGCGGTGACGTACTTGTTGTTGGCGTGCGCGCGCAGCGCGATGTAGCCGCCGCCCGCGTCGATCTCGTCGAACTGCTCCCACGGCCCGATCGCCGTGCGGTTGGCGATCAGCGGTGACGCCCCGGCGTCCTCGGCCGTGACGTAGTCGCCGTTGGCGTGCGCCCGCAGGCTGATGACGCTGCCGTTGCCGGGGTTGGTGCCGCCCCCGCCGTCCAGGCCGATCTGGACGTTGCCCAGGTGCTTGGCGGCGGTCGCGGGCGAACCGCCGACCTGCGCGTACGGCAGCGAACTCGTGGGCGTGCCGGTGCGCTCGACCAGGTAGGACTGGCCGGAGGAGACGGGCACGCTGATGGTGCCCGCGGTGGTGGAGGAGACCACGACCGCGCCCGACGACCCGTTGACGACCCGGATCGCCTGGCCCGGCCAGGGGTTGCGCACACGCATGGTCTGCGACGACCCGGCCTGGATGGCGACCGTGACCGGGGTGCCGCCCTGCACCTGCACATCGACCTTGGTGTTGCCCTGCACCGCGACCGTGCCGCTGACGTCCCAGCCGGACGGCCACGCGGGCGCGATTCGCAGCAGCCCGTCGTAGTCCTGCACCAGCGCCTCGTTCAGCGCGGTGGCGACCCCCGAGATCTGCTCGATGTAGCCTTCCGTGCCCACGCTGTTGCCGAGGTCGGCCAGGCCGTTGATGTAGACCTGGTGGCCCTGCGTGATGGACACCAGCTTGGCCGCGACCTCGCTCGCCAGCCCCAGCCGGGCGGCGTCGATGGCGTCCATGCTCCAGTCGTTGCCGCCGGTCACCGGCCGGTGGTTGTAGGTGCGCACGCCCAGGTCGTGCAGCGCGCCCGGCTCGTCGGTGATGAGGTTGTACGGCCACACCGGCTCCAGGCCGATGTTCTCGCTGTTCCTGATCTGCGCGGTCGGCTGGTAGGAGTCCGCGATCATGTCGTTGCCCTGCGCGTCGGCGGACGGCGGCAGCACCTGCGTGCGGCCGTAGTCCGTACGCGCCCAGTCCGGTATCTGGCCCTGCGCGGTGGTGAGCTGGTTGATCAGGGTGGTGTCACCGGTGTTCAGCAGTTGCGCCGCCTTGATCACCGCCGGGAAGAGGGCGGCGTCCGCCGCGAGGTCGGTGGTCGGGTCCTGCACCGCCCACTGGGTCTCGTGCGCGTTGGCGACCGCGTGCAGCTTCCCGTCGGAGCCGACCTTCTGGTAGGCGAGCAGGAAGACCGCGGAGTCCTTCATCAGCGGGTAGTAGGTCCGCAGGAAGTTCAGGTCGCCGGTGTCCTGGTACTGCTGCCACACGTAGAGGCTGATCTCCGCGCCCGAAGTGACGTTCAGCGCGTTCCAGTTGGGGCTGCCGGGCTGGCTGCACGCCGCGTTGGCCCCGGCGCCCGGGTCGCCGCCGTTGCCGTTGAAGCGCATGACCTCGGGCACGCAGGCGCCGGGGAGGCCGCCCATCTGCTGCTTGGTCCATGCCTCGATACCGGCGAGGCTGTTCTGGTAGAGGTTGAAGATCGGGATGTTGAGGGCGAAGTTGCCCGAGGACATGTTCGCGGAGATCTGGGTGCGCAGATTCCACAGCCAGGTCGCCGAGGGCGTCCAGTTCTGGTGGTCCTGGCCGAAGTTGAACATGTCGGCCACGCCCGCCTGGCTGCCCGGGATGGTCCCGCGCATCGAGGCGGCCTCCATGAAGAGGTAGATCGTGCGCAGCGACTCCATGTACTGGGCCTGGCCGTCCGAGGAGTTGGCCTCCAGGATGCCGGTGTTCGCCCAGTAGTTGGCCCACCACGACTGCTGCGAGCCGAGCAGCGACGACTCGGCGGCGGTCGCGTCCGAGCCCAGCAGGCCCGACGCGGTGCTGCCGGCGTTGCCGCCCGTCCAGGTGGGGGAGCCGACGATCACGCGGTACGAACCGTCGGTGTTCGGCGTGAAGTCGACCTTCACCTGGGTGCTGTTGACGACCTGGGCCGACACGTTGCGGCCGCCCGCCGACAGCGCGGCGAGCGAGCCGAACGTCTTCCCGGAGTAACCGGCCTCCTGGTTGTCCACCCACGTCTCGGCGAGGGTGCCGATCGCACCGGACGCGGCGGCCTGCGGGCTGCGGCCCGACCACAGGCTGACGGTCGCGGACTGCGCGGTGTTCGGGTCGGCGCCGGTCACGTCGACGATCAGTTCGTCCTTGGTGGCCGACACCCATGCCTTGAGCGTCATGCCGCCGCCGGTCTCGGTGAGCACCCCGGTGTAGAGGTCGAGGGTGCCCTTGAAGTCCAGGGCGCCGGTGAGCTTGGACAGGCCCGGGATCTGCACCTGGCCCGGCGACTTGCGGCCGGGCAGCGTGTCGGCCCGGTTGAGCTGTGCGGTGAAGCCGCCGGCCGCCCACGCGGCGACGCCGAGCGAGCCGTTGCCGAGCGGCAGCGACTGCGCGGCCTGGGAGTTGGGCGAGCCCAGCACGATGTCGGAGCGGCGCACCACGTTGGGTGTGTCCACGTGGTAGCTGCCGTTCTGCCACGCGGTGGTCGCCGTCGCCGCCGAAGCGGACGTGGGGGAGACGGCGGGGACCAGCACACCGGCCGCGAGCAGCGCCGCAACGGCCAGGGCTGGTGGTCGGATCATTCGGCGTCGGCCGAAAGTGTGGGGCTTTCGGTTCACGAGCGGTTCCTCCTGAGGCGAGAAGACCTGTGGTACAGGCGCATTCACCCATGGATGGCGAGGGGTGAATGGGCCACACAGTGGCGGGAGGGTGGGGTCGTGTCAAGACATCGGCACGTTATACATCCGACCTATCAAGGTCCCCTGGCGGAAAGCCCGTTGCTGCTCCGCCGCCCCGGCAGGCCCCGCCGTCCCGCGTCCGCCCCGCGTGCCGCGCCGTCGCGCGCGTCACAGGACTGGACGGGGTGCACGCGGGGCATGCCTCTGTCAGGGGAATCGGTCCGGACCAGAACGGGGGAGGCTCACGGACAGCACGGGGAATCGTCTACGGTACGCGGTCCGTCGCGCGGATCTGCGGGCCGTCGCGGAATCGCGCAGACGCCTGCGGGACCACCTGCGCCAGTGGGGTGTACCGGCACTCGCCGACACCGCCGAACTGCTCACCACCGAGATCGTCACCAACGCGCTCCAGCACACCGGCGGCGGCGCCGTGCTGACGGCCACACTCTCCGCGGGCCCCGCGCGCAAACTGCGGGTGGAGGTGCACGACTCGCTCGGCCGCCGCCCGCCCGGTGGCGGACGCCCCGCCGACGACGCGACATCCGGCCGCGGGCTGCTCCTCGTCGAGGCGCTCGCCGACACGTGGGGCGTCCAGGCGCGCGGAGCGGGCAAGGTCGTGTGGTTCGAGATCGACGCGGCCGCCGCCGCCTGAGGCGCGCCGGGTCAGGGCACCCCAGGTCGTGCGAGGCGCCCTCCGCCGGGCGGCGCCTAGCGGACGGACCCTAGGCCAGGCCGCCCGTCGCGCGCAGGTTCTGGCCGGTGATCCAGCGGCCGTCGGGGCCGGTGAGGAAGGCGACGACGGCGGCGATGTCGGACGGCAGCCCGAGCCGGCCGAGCGGGGTGATCCCGGCGACGGCTTCCAGCGCCTCCGCCGGGTTGACCGACCGCAGCAGGTCGGTGTCCGTGGCGCCGGGCGACACCGTGTTCGCAGTGATGCCACGCGGTCCCAGCTCCTGCGCGGCCACCGCCGTGAGCTGCTCGATCGCGCCCTTGCTCGCCGCGTACGCCCCGATGCCGCGCGCGGCCCGCGCGGTGTTGACCGACGAGACGGTGACGATCCGCCCGCCGTCGCGCATCCGGCGGGCCGCGTACCGTAGCGTCAGGAAGACCGCGCGGGTGTTCACCGCGAGCACCGCGTCGAAGAGGTCGGTGCCGGTCTCGGCGAGCGTCGTCGCCTTGTGCGAGAACGCCGCGTTGTTGACCAGGATGTCGAGGCCGCCGAGCTGCTCCTCGGCGGTGCGCATCAGCTCCTCCGGCCCGTCCGGGTCGGCCAGGTCGACGCGGACGGCGTGCGCCCGGCCGCCCGCCGCGCGGACCGCGGCCGTGACGTCGGCCGCCGCGCGCTCGTCGCTGCGGTAGCCGAAGACGACCTCGGCCCCGTCCGCGCACAGCCGTTCCACGACAGCCCGTCCGATCCCCCGCGAGCCGCCCGTGACGACCGCCGCCCTGCCCCGTACGCCCTCGTCCACTGCCGCCGCCTCCCGGTTGCCGAGTCAGGCGACCGACGCTAGCGGCAACCGGCGCTGGAGAGGCGGCAGTTCGCGGTGAGCGATCCGCGGGGTCCGCCCGCAGAAGCAGCGGGACCGCGTACGGGCGGCCAGTGCCCGTACGCGGTCCCGCGCGGTCCTCGGTGCTGCGGCGGTCAGCCGAACTGCCGCTCCATCTCGGCCAGTTTGCGCTCCAGCGAGTCCAGCCGCGGCAGCGTCATGGTGTCGTCCTCGGCCGTCAGGTCGATCGGAAAGGACCCGGCGGCCGCCGCCTTTCCGGCGCCCTCCGCGGCCTCGTCGCGCACCGGCTGGAGCGCGGGCAGCGCCCGGACGGGGAGGTCGGACGAGGCCGAGCCGGAACCGGTTATGGCGGGCTCCGAGGAGGCCTCGGCCGCACCGGCCAGGCTCGTCGCGGGCAGCTCCATCGGCACCTGGCGGCCGCCACCGCCGCGCGGCCAGGAACGGCCCTGCCGGCTCAGCGCCTTGATCTTGGCCCGCTCCAGCCGGTCGTGCTCGCGGCGGCGCAGCTGGTTGTTCTCGCGCTGCCGCTTGTCCTCGCGGACCTCCTCGACCGCCTCGTCGAGCGAGCGGACGCCCTCCAGCAGCATCAGCGACCACGCGGCGAAGGTCTCGCGCGGGGCGCGCAGCCAGCGCACCATGCGGATCTGCGGCAGCGGGCGCGGCACGAGGCCCTGCTCGCGCAGCGCCGCCCGGCGGGTCTGCTTCAGGGCGCGGTCGAAGAGAACCGCGGCCGACAGCGACATGCCGGCGAAGAACTGCGGCGCGCCGGCGTGGCCCATGCCGCGCGGCGCGTGCACCCAGTTGAACCAGGCCGCGGCGCCCGCGAACAGCCACACCAGCATGCGCGAGCCCAGTGCCGCGTCACCGTGGCTGGCCTCCCGCACCGCCAGCACGGAGCAGAACATCGCCGCCCCGTCCAGGCCGAACGGCACCAGGTACTCCCACCCGCCGGTCAGGTTCAGGTTCTCCCGGCCGAAGCCCACCAGGCCGTGGAAGGAGAGCGCGGCCGCGACCGCGGCGCAGCAGAACAGCAGTACGTACGACGCGCTGCCGTAGACCGCCTCCTTGCGGCGGCGGCGCTCCTCGCTGCGCTCCCAGGAGTCCGCGGGCTTGTTCTCCGCGTTCTGCGTGCGGCGGGTGCGGAACACGACCGCGCACGCCGCGAGCACGACCAGGCCTACGATGCCCGAGAGCACCCAGTCCAGCGATATGTCTCTCATATGCGTTTCCTAGAGTCGCTTCCCGTCGCGCTCGGGCCGCGGGACGGCGTACGACCGACATCTTTGCGAAGAGCGCGGGTGAGTGCAGACGTTATGGCACAAGAGTCCCGGCGAAATCCCGTGAAGAGGGACGTTTGCTCGAACTCGCGTGCCAGAGCAGTCTAGTTGAGCGAGATCGTAGCGCGGCCCGTCAGGCCGCCGCCGCGCGGCGCCCGATCCGGTCGGAAGCGGTCGCGCGCGGGCACGAAACGCAACTCTGCTCGGGGCTGACGGTGTAGAAGAGGCAGCAGGTGAGCCGGTCGCGCGCGCAACCGTCCGCGGGCGCGCCCCCGTTGCCCGCGAGGGACGCGGTACGGAAGCCCGCGCCGCCCGCGAACGGGGCGGTGCCGCCCGGCAGCAGCCCGGTCAGCTCCGCGGCGGCACGCTCCTGCTCGCCCAGCAACCCCGCGATGTAGTACAGGCCTTCGGTGATCTCGTCGGTCGCCATCGCCCACAGTGCGCGCGGCCCGCGCCGCATACGCGGCCCGAACGCGTCCAGCAGCGGCGCCAGATGCTCGGCCACCGCCACCCGCAGCTCGTCGCGCAGCGCCGCCTCGTCCGGCACCGTACGCGCCCCCGGCAGGTCCGCCGCCGGGTCGTCCGGCAGGCAGGCGAAGGCGCCGGTGCGTACGGTCATGGCGCCCGTCGCGCGGTGGAAGGACACCTCCGCGACCGGCAGCCGCGGCACCCGGCGGTGCAGGAACCACGGCACCGTGAAGAGCAGGCACGCGGGCCAGGCGTAGCGGTGCAGGGCGAGCGCGGCCGCGACGTGCGGGCGCGGCGGGCGGCCGTACTCGCGCGTCAGCTCCTCGGTGTCCTGCCCGGTGAAGGCGTCCAGGGCCGCGCCGCCCGCCGCCAGCTCCGCCGCCCCGACCCAGCCGCCGCCGGAGCGCGGCGCACCCTCGGCGACCCGCAGGCCGGGGAAGGCCGCGGCGAGCCGGGCGTAAGCGGTGCTGGTCACGGACATGCGGGGGCCCTCCGGGGAGCCGAAGATCAGCAAAGGTGAGCCTTACCTTACCCTGCGGGAACGGCGATTATGCTCACCGCAGTACGCCATAGGGGTGACCCAGGGGGCGCGCGGTATCCCAGCCGGGCGGTCCGGCCACAACGACGGGACGGGAGAGGTGGAGCGGCTGATGGAGGCTTCAGCGTCCCTGCGGGACGGCGCCCACGGCCGGGCGCCGCTGCCCGAGCCGCGGCGGATGCCCGAGCGGCACTCCGTACGCGGGCAGGTGCTCGCCGAGCTGCGGGCCGCGCTGCTCACCGCCGAGCTGCCGCCGGGCTCGGTGCACTCCGCGCCCGCGCTCGCCGCGCGCTACGGCGTTTCGGCCACGCCCGTCCGGGAGGCCATGCAGCTGCTCGCCCAGGAGGGCGCCCTGGAGGTGCTGCCCAACCGCGGCTTCCGGGTGACCCGCAGCACACCCGCCGACCTCGCGGAGATCGCGCAGGTGCGGATGCTGGTCGAGATACCCGTCGTGCAGTCGCTGGCCCGCAGCGTCCCGGCCGCCCGCTGGGCCGAGCTGCGGCCGCTCGCCGACGCCGCGCAGGCCGCCGCCGCGTCCGGCGACCGCGCCGGGTACGCCGAGGCCGACCGGGCCTTCCACCGCGCGCTGCTGCGGCACATGGGCAACACCCACCTGCTCGACGTCGCCGACGGCCTGCACCGCCGCGCCCAGTGGCCCACCGAGGGCCCGCGCCCCGACCTGCGCGCCCACGCCGCGCACCACCACGCCCTGCTCGACGCGCTCGCCACCGGCGCCCCGACCGAGCCGCTGCTGCGCACCCACCTCGCCGCCTGCCCCTGAGCCCGCCGCCTGAGCCGCTGTCTGAGCCCGCCGCCCGAGCCCGTCGCCCCGGTGGGCGAGCCCGGCGCGGCCCCCCTGACCTGCGGCGCAAGGGTGCACCGGGGGAATTCCGTCCTCCGGGTGGCAGTGCGGCCATTGGCCGGGGAACGGCCACCGGCGGCCCTTCCGCCGCACTACAGTCGTCCCGTCGGCGACGGATGCGTTCCGTGGGCCGATCTGTCGGGTTCATGAGGTTCGTCGGGGTGGGGGGCGTCGTGACCGGTGCGGACACGTCTCAGCGGATCGGTCCGGAGACGGAACCGGACCGCTACCGGCTGGTCCGCTCGCTCGGCAGGGGCGGCGAGGCGCTGCTCTTCCTCGCCGAACTCGAACTCGCCGGGCAGACCGAGCCGGTCGTCCTCAAGGTCTTCGACACCGCCGCCACCGTGAACCAGGAGGAGTTCGAGCGGATCGGCCGCCGCTGGAAGGAGCAGGCGGAACTGCTGCGCTTCGTGCACCGCCCCGGCGTCGTCGGCGTGCGCGAGTACTTCGAGGCCCAGCCCGTCCACCGCCCCGGCGAGGCCGCCACGGTGAGCGGCCGCGCCCTCGTCCTGGTGCTTAACTACGTGGACGGGCTCGACCTGCGCGACTGGCGCGCCGCGCGCGACCCCGCGGACGGCGCGGATCGGCAGGAGGTCGCCCACGTCCTCGCCCAGCTCGCCGAGACGCTCGACTTCCTGCACTCCGGACTCGCCACCCCCTCGCGCCGGCTCGTCGTGCACGGCGACCTCTCGCCCGGCAACGTCATGGTCGACGAGCGCGGCCGGACCACCCTCGTCGACTTCGGGCTCAGCAAGCTCACCGCCGAAGGCAGCACCGCCCAGGTGTGGTTCACCCCCGGATACGCCGCGCCCGAGGTCTTCGAGGGCAAGCGGACCCCCGCCACCGACCGCTACGCCTTCGGCGGCCTCGCCTACTTCCTGCTCAGCGGCCAGCCGCCGCCGGTCGTCCCCGACCAGCTGGCGCACGCCCTCGGCGCCCTCCCGCAGCTCGCGGCGCTGCCCACGGACACCCGCGAACAGCTGTGCGCCATCGCCGCGGCCGACCCGGAGCGGCGGCCCCGGGAGCTGACGGCGTGGGTCGCGGAGCTGCGCCGGTCCGTCGGGAGCACGCCCTCGCCCGAGGCGCAGACGCTGCGCGCGGTTCCGCCCGCCGCCGGGTCCGCTTCCGCGGGGCCCGCCGCCTCGCCGTACGCGCCGCCGCCCTCCGCGTACCCGGCCGCGCCCGCGGCGCCGCCCCGGCCGACCGAGCCCTACCGGCCGGGCACACTGCTCCAGCCCGGCCCGCCCCCGGCCCGGTCCCGGGGGCCGCGCGGGGCGCTGGTCGCGTTCGCCGTCCTCGCCGCGGTCATCGCGGTCTCCCTCGTCGCCTACCTCGTCACCGACCACGGGTCCGGCGGCGGGTCCGCCAAGGACCGGGACACCCCGCAGCCCGGTTCCACGGGCACCACGAGCCCGGCGCCGTCCTCCGCCCCCGCGGCGGCCCCGGGCACCGAACCCACCACCGAGCCGCCCACGACGACGCCGTCCACCCTGTCCCTGACGGATCTCCAGCCCGTCGCCCGCGACCCGGACGGCTCCCTGGAGAACGGCAGCGGAACCGTCGACACCACCCCCTACCCCGAGGCGCTCGTCGTCGACAACGGGCGGACGGCCCGCTGCGGGGGATCGGTCTCCTACAACCTGGGACGCGACTGGAACCGCCTCACCATGGTCGCCGGGATCGACGACGACTCCTCCGACATCGCCGCGAAAGTCACGCTCTACGTCGACGACCAGCAGGTGTACACCGAAGAGGTCGACGTCGGCCGTCCCGCCTCGATCGACGTCCCCGTGACCGGCGGCCTGCGGCTGACCATCGTCTTCTCCGACACCGAGCCCAACCCCCACTGCCTGATGGGCGATCTCGTCCTCGGCGCCCCGACCCTCAGGCGGTGAGAGCGCCCAGGGGCCCCCACGCCGGGTGCGTACGCGGCTCGGCGTTGTCCGCAAGGAGGCCGTGGCGTAAGGCGATTGAGTACGCGTACTCAGGCAAGATGTTCGAATCGGCTCATAGCATCGCGGCATGGCAACGGACCTCCAGACCACCGCGCCCCGCGCGGGCGTCGCACCCCGCGCGATACGGGCGGGCATCACCGCGGCAGCCGCATGGCTGCCCGAACGGAGCGTCAGCTCAGCCGAGTTGCAGGAGCGGATCAGCGCGGCGGCCGGACTGCGGCTGCCGCCCCGGATGGTCGAGCGGGCCACCGGGATCGCCACCCGCCGCGCCGCCGGGGAGGGCGAGTACGCCTCGACCCTCGCCGTCCGCGCGGCCCGCACCGCACTCGCCCGCGCGGACCTGGCACCCGGCGACCTCGACCTCCTGGTCTTCGCCTCCGCCACCCGCGACGTCGTCGAACCCGCCACCGCCCACATCGTCCAGGCCGAACTCGGCTCCAGCGCCCACGCGCTGGACGTCACCAACGCCTGCAACAGCTTCGTCAACGGCATCGACACCGCCCGTGCGATGATCCTCGCCGGACGCGCCCGCCGCGCCCTCGTCGTCACCGGCGAGACCCCCAGCCGCGCCGTACGGCACTCCCCGTCCGGCCCCGACCAGCTCAAGGACGGCTTCGCGGGCTACACCTTCGGTGACGCCGGAGCCGCCGTCGTCGTCGAACCCGTCGCACGCGGCGGCATCCTCGACGTCGACACCGAGACCCGCTCCGAACACTGGCCGCTCGGCGGCATCTTCGGCGGCGGCTCGCGCCACCCGCGCGGCGACGAGCACACCTACTTCCACGGCGACGGCCGCCAACTGCGCACCGTCTTCGAACGGTTCGGCATGCGCGTGCTCGACCGCATGCGCGAGCGCACCGGACTGGAATGGGACGACTTCCGGTACGTCCTCGTCCACCAGGTCACCCTGCCCTACCTCGACCGCTTCGTGGAACTCACCGGGGTGCCGCGCGACCGGCTCGTCGTCACCGTCCCCGAACTCGGCAACATGGCCAGCGCCACCCTCGGCGTCCAGCTCGACCGCGTCCACGCCGGGCTCGCCCCCGGCGACCGGGTGCTCTTCGTCGGACTCGGCGGCGGCGCCAGCGTCATGTCGATGGTCTGGGAGAAGGCATGAGCGCGCTGTGGGTCGTCGTCCCCGCCCACCAGGAGGCCGCGCGCATCAGCGGCACACTCGAAGCGCTCGCCGCGCAACGCGACCGCGACTTCACCCTCGTCGTCGTCGACAACGCCTCCACGGACGGCACATCCGCGCTCGCCTGCGACTTCGCCCGCTGGGCGCCCTTCCCCGTGCACGTCATCGACGAGCCCGACAAGGGCGTCGGCTGCGCCGTCGACACCGGATTCCGCTACGCGATACGCAGCGGGGCCACGCTACTCGCCCGCACCGACGCGGACTGCCTGCCCCGGCCCGACTGGACCGCCGCGGCACGCGACGCGCTCGCGCACGGCGCGGGGCTCGTCTGCGGCCGCATCGACGCGCGCCGCGACGAGCACGGGGCGCTCGGGCGCGCGGCCTTCCGCGGGCTCGTGCGCGCCGCCGCGCTCTTCGGCCGGCTCCGCCCCGCGCACCGCCGCAGCCACGGCTACCTCGCGCCCTACCGCATGCACGCCGGCAACAACATGGCCGTCACCGCGGCGCTGTACGAGGCGGTGGGGGGCATGCCGAGGCGTCCGTCGCCGACGGATCGCCTCTTCCTCAACCGGGTGCGGCGGCACACCGCGTCGATCGTGCACGCCCGGGGCATGGTCGTGGAGAACTCCACGCGGCGGCTGCGGGCGTACGGGGTGGTGGGGACGGCGCGCTGGTACCTGGACCGCGGGGCGGGGGTGCGGGGGGAGGATCCGCGGTGAGGTGCGGTTGCGCTTGGGGGTGGGTGGTGCGGTTTGTCGTGCGACCCTCTGCCGGTGGGGGCTGAGCGCGCAGTTCTCCCCCAGGCTCCGCCTGGGAGGTGCCCCCACGCGCCCCTGTCGCGGCGCGCCGCGGGTGGGGCGGGGGCCGCCACGGGGCACCTCCTCGGAATGCGCGTTCGGCCTCTTGCCGTGTTGGTGAGGGACTGACAAGCGCATTCCTGCGGGGGCACCCCGCACCGTCCCCCTCCGGGGCGGATGGGCGGCTGCCTGTCGGTGGGGGTGTTGTTCGAACTCGGCTTCGTCATAGGGGGAATCGGATCGTGCTGGACGAACTCGCGCGGGGGCTGCGCAAGGCGCCGGAGAGGCCTGCCGTGTTGCGGGGTGTGCGGACTGCCGTCACCCGGGGGGAGCTGGGTGATCTCGCCGACCGGTACGCGCGGGCGCTGCACGCGCGGGGGGTCGGGGTGGGCGGGACGGTCGGGGTCGCCGTGCGGCCGGGGCCGCGGGCGCTCGCGGTGCTGCTGGCCGTGCACCGGCTCGGGGCGCGCGGGGCGGTGCTGGATCCGGGGGCCGGGCCCGATGTGCTGCGGGCCCGGCTGGCGCTCGCGCGGCCCGATGTCGTGCTCGCGGACGCGACGGCGCAGGCGGTGGCCGGGTGGGCGCGTCCGCTCGCCCGGCGGGCGCAGCTCGCGCTGCCGGACCTGGCGGAGCTGGGGCCCGTCGCCACCGTCGGGCCGCGGCTGCCGGGCTGTGCGGCCGCGCTGGACGCGGGGGTGCGGTCGGGCGTCCTGCCGCGGGCCGTGGACGGGGACGGTGACGCCGCGATCGTCTTCACCTCCGGGACGACGTCGCGGCCACGGGCCGTCGTCCACACCCGGGCCTCGCTGGCCGCCGGGATGCGGACCGTCGCCGATCTCGTCCGGCCCGCGCCGGACCGGCCCGTGCTCGGCGGGACCTTCTTCGTCCTCGTCCCCTCCCTCGCCTCCGGCGCACCCGTCGCCCTGCCCGCACGCTCACCGCGTGCGCTGGCCCGCCAGTTGCGGCGACTCAAGCCACAGGCGACGTATCTGACGCCGCCTCAGCTGCGGCGGGTGCTCGCGGAGGGCGCCGCCTTCACCGGCCGGGTGTGGACGGGCTCCGCCCCCGCGAGCGCCGAACTCCTCACCCGCGTCCGGCGGGCGGGCGCCGACGAGGCGTGGGGTGTCTACGCGCTCACCGAACTCTTCCCGGCCGCCGCGGTCGAGCAGGCGGAGAAAGCCGCGTACGGGGGCCCCGGGGACCTCGTCGGCGCCCCGCTGCCCGGCGTACGCGCCCGTACGGACGACGGCGGCCAGTTGCTGCTGGCCGGTCCGGCGGCGCGGGACCGCTACCTGGGCGAGGCGGCGGAGGAGTGGGTCGCGACCGGCGACCGGGGCGGTGCGGACGGGGGCGGCCGGATCGTCCTGGAGGGGCGGGTGAAGGACATGGTGCTGCGCGACGCGGAGAACATCTACCCGGGGCTGTACGAGCCCGCGCTGCACGTGGCCGGGGTGGAACTGGCCCTGCTGGTGGGCGTGCCCGCGGAGGACGGGGACGAGCGGCTGGTCGCCGTCGTCCAGCCCGTCGCGGGTGTGGATGCGCGGGAGGTGCGGGCGGCGCTGGCGGCTCCGCTCGCCCGGATGGGCGCCGCGCGGCCGGACGCGGTGGTCCTGGCGGACGTCCCGCTGGGGGGCCGCTCGCGCAAACCGGACCGCGCGGCGGCGGCCCGGCTGGCGGCGGACCGCCTCCGAGGAGGGGGATCGCGTGGGTGAAGGGGCCGCACGGCGGTTCGACCGGCGGGTGTACGGCAGGGCTCATCCCGTGCTGTTCGCCCTGCTCGCGGGGGTGCGGAGGAGGGAGGTCGTCCGGCTGGGGAGCACCGTGGTGGTGAACGCGGCCGGGCCGTACCGGGAAGCCCTCACCCGGATCCCGCTCGATCGCGCCGCGGCCGGTACCACGGGCGGTGCGGTGCGGGAACTCGGCTCCGGCGGGGGCCTGTTCGACGAGGAGGGCGGCGAACACCGGGGCAGCCGCCGCGCCGTCGCGGAGGGGCTCGGGGCCGCGGGAGTGGAGCGGCTGCGGCCCGTGTGGCGTGCGGTCCTGGACCGCCGGATCGCCCCGCTCGCCGCGGGCCGGGACGTGGATCTCGTGCCGCTGGCCCGCGAGTTGGCGGGCGCCACGGTGTGCGCGCTGCTCGGGGTGACGGCGCCGCCGGAGGCCGTCGCGGAGGCGGCGGGCGCGGCGGCCGCGGCTGCGGTACGGGCCGAACTGCCCGGCCCGCGGCGCCCGTTCGCGGCGCGGCGGGCCGCGGAGGCCGCGAAGGAGCTGGCGTCGCTGGTGGGGCCCGGAGGGCTGCCGGGGGTGCTCGCCGTGGCCGGGGTGAACACGACGGTCGCGGCGGTGCCGCGGGCCGCGGCATGGTGCGCGCGGGCGGGATGGTGGGGGTACGCGGCGGACGCGGACAGCCGGGCCGCGCTCGTGGGCGAACTGCTGCGGGTGACCGCCCCGTCGCCGGTGCTGCCGCGGGTGGCCGCCGCGGACGCGGAGCTGGGCGGGTGCCCGGTGCGCCGCGGGGACCGCCTCGTCCTGGTCGCCCGGCACGCCGTACGGGCCCACCGGACGCCGCCGGACGTGCGCCACCCGGCGCCGCCCGCGCTCGCGCACCTGGTCTTCGGGGCCGGGAGCCACGCGTGCCCGGGGGCGCGGCTGGCACGGGAGCAGCTCGACGACGTGCTCGCCGCGCTCGCGCCGTACCGTCCCGTCGTCGTACGGGCCCGGGTGGACCGGCGGGCCGCGCTGCCCGGCTGGCGGACCCTCGTCGTACGGGCGGGCCGGTGACCACCGTCGCCGTGACGGGCGCGAGCGGCTTCTGCGGCGGATACGTCGCGGCGCGGGCGGCGGCGCGGGGCGCCCGCGTGTTGTGCGTCGGACGCCGTCCGGGGCCGGTCGGGCGGCACGTCCCGTGGGACGCGGCGCGGGAGGTGCCGGACCTGGGCGGCGCGGACGTCGTCGTCCACTGCGCGGCGGCCGTCGGCGACCCCGTACCGGGCTCGGCCGCGGAGGCCGCCATGCACGCGGTCAACGTCGCGGGCACCGCCCGGCTGCTGCGGGCCGCCGCCGGGCGGCCCCTGGTGTGGGTGAGCAGCGCCAGCGTCTACGCGCCCGTCGCACGGTCGGGCGTCCCGGTCGCGGAGGACCATCCGGTGCGCGACCAGCTCAACGCGTACGGCCGCACGAAAGCGGCGGGCGAGGCGCTGGCCCTCGCGGCGGGCGCGGTCGTGCTGCGGCCCCGCGCGGTGTACGGCGCGGGGGATCCGCACCTCGTGCCACGGCTGCTGGCCCGCGTCCGCGGGGGAGTGCTGCTGCTGCCCGGCTCCGACGTGCGGCTCAGCCTCACGGCGGTGGAGAACCTGGCGGAGGCCTGCCTTGCCGCTGCCGCGTGGGCGCCCGGGGCGTACAACATCGCCGACGCGGGCGCGTACGGGCGGGACGCGGCGGTGGGGTTCGTGCTCGGTGTCCACGGTGTACGGGCGAGGGTGCGGCACGTGCCCGTGCCTCTCGCCGGGCTGGCGGCGCGGGCGACCGAAGCGGTGGGCCGTGTCCGGCCCGGGCGGGAGCCCTCGCTGACCCGCTACGCGGTGGACCAGCTCGCCCGCGGGGTCGTCCTCGACATCTCCCGCGCCCGGTCCCAGGGCTGGACCCCCACCCGCACACTGGCCTCCTACACGGGATGAGCCCCAGCCCTCCGGGCTGCCTCGTGCGGTCCGTGCCGGGATCTCCCGCCGTGGGTGGCTGGCCGCGCAGTTCCCCGCGCCCCTGGTTTGTCAGCCTGCGCGGCATGCGCAGGCCGTTACCGTTTCGGGCACCCGTTTTTCAGGGCGCGTGGGGCACCTCCCGGGCGGAGCCGGGGGGAGAACCGCGCGACAAGCCCACCGTTAGGGGCAGCCCGGGGCGTCCCCCGGCGCAAGCTCAGCGCAGGGACGGGGCCAGCCAGGTGGGGATCGCGCCCAGGAGGGTGAAGAGGCGGGTTGCTTCGGCACGGAGGGGGGCGGCCTCGTCGTCGGGGGAGACCTCGGCGAGGGAGAGGAGTGCGGGGGCGGTGCCGACGAGGTGGCCGAGGGTCACCCGGAGGCGGAGGGATTCGGCGAATCCGTGCCGGGCCTCGGCGATGTCGCCGTCCGCCGCGGCGAGTCCGGCGAGGTGGCGCCAGGTGAAGGACGTCAGGAAGGTGTTGCCGTGCGCGACCGCCCCGGCGTGGGCGCGGCGGTAGGCGGCGCGCGCGGCGGCGGGGTTGGCGGCGATGTGTTCGGCGACGAGGCCGCGGCGGAAGTCGAGCAGCGGGCGGCCCGGCGAGCTGGGCGACAGCAGCGCGGCGCTGCGGCCGAACGCGGAGCGGGCCTCGTCGGCGCGGTCGCGGACGTGGTGGAGGGTGGCGCCGTAGGCGAGGTAGCCGCGTTCGGAGGCGGCGGCGCCGCGTTCCTCGTCGGTGCCGGCCATCGCTTCGGCGACGCGCAGTGCGTCCTCGGCCTCGGCCCAGCCGTCGAGGTGGTAGAAGCAGCCTTCGATGAGGATCTCCGCGCGCTGCCGTGCGGCTCCCGGGTCGTTGGCGCAGTGCGGTGCGAGCAGCGCCGCGGCTTCCGCCCAGCAGCCGCGGGCGCGCAGCCGCCAGACGTCCGGTGTTCCGACCACAGATTCCGACAGGGCGGTTTCCGCCACTTCTCCCCCAAGCGCGTCGTCGAGCCAGTGCGAGTTGTGCGTGCCGTGCAGCAGTGCAGGAACGTGGACGTCCGCGCCGACCCCCCGTGGTGCGGTATCGGGTTCATGTGTCCGGCAGTTGTCCGCGTGCCTGCCGGTGGCCGAAGTTCAGCACGCGGCGGGGGCTTCCGCCAAGGGGTCGGAGATCACATCTTGTGAACGGGATCACTAGCTCATCCGGAGTGCCAGGAAGAAATCCAGCTTGTCCTCGAGACGGGACAGGTCACGGCCCGTCAGCTGCTCGATGCGGGTGATGCGGTACCGCAGCGTGTTGACGTGCAGGTGCAGCCGGGTGGCGCAGCGGGTCCAGGAGCCGTCGCAGTCGAGGAAGGCCTCCAGGGTGGTGATGAGGTCGGAGCGGTGCCGCCGGTCGTAGGCGCGCAGCGGGTCGAGGAGGCGGGCGGTGAAGGCGCGGCGGACGTCGTCGGGGACGAAGGGCAGCAGCAGGACGTGCGAGGCGAGTTCCTCGTGCCCGGCGACGGAGACGGTGCCGGGGCGGGCGGCGGCGACCCGGCGGGCGTGCCGGGCCTCCTCCAGGGCGCCGCGCAGGCCTTCGGGGGAGGAGACGGCGGCGCTGACGCCCGCGGTGAGCCGGCCCCCGTCGCCGAGGCCGCGGGCGAGCGGGCCGCGCAGCAGGGCGTGCAGGGAGTCGGCGGTGAGCGGGTCGTGGGGGCCGCCGGGTTCGCCGGGGGCGTGCGCGGCTCCGGTGAGCGGGACGAGCGCCATGGCCTGGCCCTCGGCGTGGGCGACGGCGACGCGTCCGGGTCCGCCGTCGGCGGGGCCGGCCAGTACCTCTTCGAGCAGCGCCTGCGCGGCGGGCCCGGCGGCGGGGCCACCGCCGGGCCAGTCGACGGCGGCGACGACGATCTGCCAGTAGGTCGGGCCCTCGGCGCCGGGGGCGAGGACGGGGGCGGCGGCGCGCAGCCGGGCGCCGGTCTCGGCGGGGGCGCCGCCGCCCGCGACGAGGTCGAAGATCTCCCCGGCCAGCCGCCGTCCGACGGCCCGGGCGCCGTCGCGCCGGTCGCGTTCGACGGCGATCAGCTGGGTGACGCCGCGCAGCAGGTCGAGCCGTTCGTCGGGCCAGTCGCCCGCGTCGGCCTCGACGGCGAGGAACCAGTCGGTGAGCACCCGGGCGCGGGGGTCGGTGTCGGCGGCTCCGCCGCGTACCGGGAAGAGGGAGTACGTCCGGCCCTGCACCGCGATGCGGTAGGGCCCGCGGCGGCCGGTGCGGGCGGCGGCCTGCTGGGCTCCGGCGAGTTCGGCGCCCAGGTGCGGGGGCAGCGGGCGGCCGGGCCCGGCGATCTCCCGCCCGGTGGCGGACAGCACCCACGCCCGCAGGTCGAGGTCGCTGCCGAGCAGGTCGAGGACGGCGTCCGGGCCGCCGCCCGCGGGGCCGGAGGACATCAGCCGCCGGTGGCGTTCGACGACGGCCGCGAGGTCTCCGGCGCGCTCGCCGGAGACCTGCCGGGCGACGTACTCGGTGATGGTGGCGAACGCGACCCGCTCGTCGACGGCGAGCAGCGGCAGCCGGTGCCGGGCGCACGCCTCGACGAGGTCGTCGGGGACCCCGCGCAGCTCGGCCTCGCCGACGGCGAGCGCGGCGACCCCGGCGGCCGCCAGCAGCCGGACGAACGCCTCGCTGTCGGCGGGGGTGTGCCGCCAGGTCAGCCCGGTGAGCACCAGTTCGCTGCCGCTGAGGTAGCGGCTGGGGTCGCGCAGGTCCGTGGTCATCACGCCGCGGACGGTGCGGTCCAGTTCGGCCTCGCCGCCCAGCAGCCGCAGGCCGAGGGTTCCGGTGTCGAGGAGCGCGCGCAGCCGCATCGTGGTCGCCCTGTCCTGTCGTGCTCGGTCCGGTGCCGTGCCGCCGCGGGGCCCGCGGGTGGCCGGCCGGCGTCCGGTGTGGCCGGTGGGAAACCGTGAGGTTTCCGCACGGTCTCTTTCAGAGGAATCTACAAGACGGGGGGTGTGGCCAGCCAAGCGCTTCATGGTTTCGGTGACTGCACCCGGACGGCCCAGCCGCCGTGTACTGGGCGTACGCAGCGTGTAACAGGACAGGAAGAGCCGCCGCCCGCGCCGAGACGAAGAGTGAGGCACCGCATGGACTTCCTGCGCCCTGCCAGCTGGCAGGAGGCGCTCGCCGCCAAGGCCGCGCACCCCGAGGCCGTGCCGCTCGCGGGCGGCACCGACGTGATGGTCGAGATCACCTACGACCACCGCAGGCCGCGGCAGCTGCTGGATCTCGGCCGGATCGCCGAGCTGGCCCGCTGGGAGAGCGCCGGGCCGGACGTACGGCTCGGCGCCACCGTCCCGTACGCCCAGGTCATCGACCACCTGGCGGGCGAGCTGCCGGGCCTGGCGCTCGCCAGCCGTACGGTCGCCTCGCCGCAGATCCGCAACCGCGGCGGGGTCGGCGGCAACCTGGGCACCGCCTCGCCCGCGGGCGACGCCCACCCGGCGCTGCTCGCGGCGGGCGCGCGGGTCGAGGCGGAGTCGGTGCGGGGGCGGCGGATGATCCCCATCGACGACTTCTACACCGGCGTCAAGCGCAACGCGCTCGCGCCCGACGAGCTGATCCGCGCCGTGCACGTGACCAGGGCGACCGGCCCGCAGCAGTTCTCCAAGGTCGGCACGCGCAACGCGATGGTGATCGCGGTGTGCGCCTTCGGCATCGCCCTGCACCCGGACACCCGCACCGTCCGCACCGGCATCGGCTCGGCCGCGCCGACCCCGGTCCGCGCCCGTACCGCCGAGGAGTTCCTGGCCGCGGTGCTCGACGAGGAGGGGCTGTGGGACAGCGGCCGGCCCGTACCGCCTTCCGCGGCCGGGGAGTTCGCCGCCCTGGTGGCCGCAGCCGCGAGCCCGATCGACGACGTGCGCGGCACCGCCACGTACCGCAGGCACGCGCTGGGCGTGCTCGCCCGGCGCACCCTGGAATGGACCTGGCGGCAGTACCGCGACGAGAGGGGGAGCAGGACATGCGCGTGACGTTCACCGTCAACGGCCGCCGCCGGCAGGCCGACGACGTCTGGGAGGGCGAGAGCCTGCTGTACGTGCTGCGTGAGCGGCTCGGCCTGCCGGGCGCCAAGAACGCCTGCGAGCAGGGCGAGTGCGGCTCGTGCACGGTGCGCCTGGACGGCGTCCTGGTGTGCTCCTGCCTGGTCGCGGCGGGGCAGGCCGAGGGCCGCCGGGTCGACACCGTCGAGGGGCTGGCCGGACCGGACGGCGAACTCGCTCCCGTGCAGCAGGCGTTCGTGGACGCGGGCGCCGTGCAGTGCGGCTTCTGCACGCCGGGCCTGCTGGTCGCCGCCGACGAGCTGCTGGAGCGCAACCCCTCGCCGTCGGACGCCGACATCCGCGAGGCGCTGTCGGGCAACCTGTGCCGCTGCACGGGCTACGAGAAGATCCTCGACGCGGTCCGCCTCGCGGCCGCCCGTACCGGACAGGCCGGGTGAACGCGATGGACTCCGCCCGGGGCACCCGCCTCGCCCCCACCGGCCTCACCCAGTCCAGTTCCGGCCGCGCGGGCGGTGTGGGGGAGTCCACCCTGCGCCCGGACGGCACGCTCAAGGTCACCGGCGAGTTCGCGTACGCCTCCGACCTGTGGCACGAGGACATGCTGTGGGGCCACACGCTGCGCAGCACCGTCGCGCACGCGACGATCACCGCGATCGACACCTCCGAGGCGCTCGCGACCCCCGGCGTGTACGCCGTGCTCACCCACGACGACCTGCCCACCGACGTGCGCCACTACGGGCTGGAGTTCCGCGACACGCCCGTCCTCGCGTACGGCAAGGTCCGCCACCACGGCGAGCCGGTCGCGCTGGTCGCCGCCGACCACCCGGAGACCGCGCGCCGCGCCGCCGCGAAGATCCGGGTGGACTACGCGCCGCTGCCCGTCGTGACGGACGAGGCGAGCGCGACCGGTCCCGGCGCCGTCCTGGTCCACGAGGCGCGCGACGACCACCACGCGGCGCACGTCCCGCACCCCAATGTCGTCCACCGGCAGCCGGTCGTGCGCGGCGACGCCGCCGCGGCCGCCGCGCGGGCCGACGTCGTGGTACGCGGCGAGTACGTCTTCGGCATGCAGGACCAGGCCTTCCTCGGCCCCGAGTCGGGCCTCGCGGTGCCCGCCGAGGACGGCGGCGTGGACCTCTACGTCGCCACCCAGTGGCTGCACTCCGACCTGCGGCAGATCGCCCCCGTCCTGGGCCTGCCCGAGCGCAAGGTGCGGATGACGCTGTCCGGCGTCGGCGGCGCCTTCGGCGGCCGCGAGGACCTGTCGATGCAGATCCACGGCTGCCTGCTGGCGCTGCGCACCGGCAAGCCGGTGAAGATGGTCTACAACCGCTTCGAGTCCTTCTTCGGCCACGTCCACCGCCACCCCGCCAGGCTCGCCTACGAGCACGGCGCGACGCGCGACGGCAAACTCACCCACGTACGCTGCCGCATCGTCCTGGACGGCGGCGCGTACGCCTCCTCCTCGCCCGCCGTCGTCGGCAACGCGGCCTCGCTCGCGGTCGGCCCCTACGTCGTGGACGACGTCGACATCGAGGCGCTCGCCCTTTACACCAACAACCCGCCCTGCGGGGCGATGCGCGGCTTCGGCGCCGTCCAGGCGTGCTTCGCCTACGAGGCCCAGATGGACAAGCTCGCCGCCGAACTCGGCCTGGACCCGGTCGACTTCCGGCGCCGCAACGCCATGAGCCAGGGCTCGGTCATGCCCACCGGGCAGGTCGTCGACGCCCCCGCGCCCGTCGCCGAACTGCTGCGCCGCGTCAAGGCCCGCCCGATGCCGCCGGAACGCCAGTGGGAGACCACCGAGGGCCCCGACCTGCGCGCCCTGCCCGGCGGGCTGTCCAACACCACGCACGGCGAGGGCGTCGTGCGCGGGGTCGGCTACGCCGTCGGCATCAAGAACGTCGGCTTCTCCGAGGGCTTCGACGACTACTCCACGGCGCGCGTCCGCATCGAGGCCGTCGCCGGGGAGCCCGTCGTCACCGTGCACACCGCGATGGCCGAGGTCGGCCAGGGCGGGGTGACCGTCCAGGCGCAGATCGCCCGCAGCGAACTGGGCGTCGCCCAGGTCACCCTGGCGCCCGCCGACACCACCGTGGGCTCGGCCGGCTCCACGTCCGCCTCCCGCCAGACGTACATGACCGGCGGCGCCGTCAAGCACACCTGCGAGGCCGTGCGGGAGCGGGTGTTCGACCTCGGCCGCCGCAGGTTCGGCAGCCACCACCCGGCGTGGGCCACCGCCGAACTCGTCCTGGAGGACGGCAAGGTGGCCACCGAAGGCGGCGAGGTACTCGCCGGCCTCGCCGACGTGCTCGGCGACCAGGCCATCGACCTGGAGCTGGAATTCCGCCACCGCCCCACCCAGCCCTTCGACCTGCGCACCGGGCAGGGCAACGGGCACGTCCAGTACAGCTTCGCCGCGCACCGCGCCGTCGTCGAGGTCGACACCGAACTGGGCCTGGTCAAGGTCGTCGAGCTGGCGTGCGCGCAGGACGTCGGCAAGGCCGTCAACCCGCTGTCGGTGACCGGCCAGATCCAGGGCGGCAGCACCCAGGGCCTCGGGGTGGCGGTGATGGAGGAGATCGTCATCGACCCCACCACCGCGCTGGTCCGCAACCCGTCCTTCACCGACTACCTGATCCCGACCATCCTCGACACCCCGCCCATGCCCGTCGACATCCTCGAACTCGCCGACACCCACGCCCCGTACGGCCTGCGCGGGGTGGGTGAGGCGCCCACGCTGTCCTCGACCCCGGCGATCCTGGCCGCCATCCGGCAGGCCACCGGCCGCGCCCTGACCCGCACCCCGGTCCGCCCGGAACACCTGACCGGACCCTAGGACGCGTCCGTCCGCGTCCGTCCCCACCCGGCGGGACCGCCCCGCACCCACACGTCCCACCGGCCCCCGAGGAGGTGAAGGCGATGCTCGACATCGCAGCCGACCTGCACCGGTGGTGCGCCGCGGGCCGCCCCTTCGCCGTGGCGACGGTCGTGGCCGTCAGCGGCAGCGCGCCCCGGCAGCCCGGAGCCGCGCTCGCCGTCGACGCGGACGGCACCGCCGTCGGCAGCGTGTCCGGCGGGTGCGTGGAGGCCGACGTCTACCTGCTGTGCCAGGAGGCCCTGGCCGCGGGGGAGTCGGCGCGGCCGCTGCTGCGCCGCTACGGCTGGTCCGACGACGACGCCTTCGCCGTCGGCCTGACCTGCGGCGGCGCGATCGACGTCCTGGTCCAGCGCGTCGACCCCGCTGCCCGGCCCGAACTCGCCGCCGCGCTGGCCGCGTTCGCCTCCGGTGAGATGGCGGCGCTGGCCCGGGTGGTGGCGGGCCCGGCCGAACTCCTGGGCCGCGCCCTCCTCGTACGCCCGGACCTGCCCTACGAGGGCGGCCTCGGCGACGAGCGGCGCGACGCCACCGCCGCCGACGGGGCCCGCGCGCTGCTTGCCGCCGGGCGCACCGGCACCTTCGTGATCGGCGCGGACGGCAGCCGGTGCGGCGAGCCGCTGACGCTGCTGGCCGAGTGCGCCGCCGCGCCGCCGCGGATGCTCGTCCTCGGCGCGACGGACGTCGCCGCGGCGCTCGCCCGCGCCGGATCCTTCCTCGGCTACCGGGTCACGGTGTGCGACGCGCGGCCCGTCTTCACCACCCCGCGGCGCTTTCCGGACGCGGCCGAGGTCGTCGTCGACCACCCGGACCGCTACCTGGACGCCGAAGCCGCGGCCGGCCGCCTCGACGCCCGTACCGTGGTGTGCGTCCTCACCCACGACGCGCGGTTCGACGTGCCCGTCCTGGCGCGGGCGCTTCGGCTGCCGCTCGGCTACGTCGGGGCGATGGGCTCGCGCCGCACCCACGCCGACCGGACGGCCCGGCTGCGCGCGGCCGGTGTCCCTGCCGCGGCACTGGCCCGGCTGCACTCCCCGATCGGGCTGGACCTCGGCGCCCGCACGCCGGAGGAGACGGCGCTGTCGGTCACCGCGGAGATCCTGGCGTGCCGCACGGGCGCCACGGGGATGCCGCTGACCGGCGCGTCCATGCCCATCCACGCCCTGCCCGCCTGACCGCGCCCGTACGGCTCCGGTGGGGGCGCGGTCCGCCCATCATGCAGAGGAATCTCTGCAGACGACTCTATGCAGAGGATCCTCTGCAATCTATGCTGCTCCCATGACCGACCCGACCCCGCCCGGGGAACCCGCGCCCCCGCCGCCCACCCGCCGGATCGACGCCCGCAGCCTGCGCGGGCTCGCCCACCCCCTGCGCATGAAGATCTTCGAGATCCTCAGCCTGGACGGCCCGGCCACCGCCACCACGCTCGCCGAACGCCTCGGCGAGAACACCGGAACCGTCAGCTGGCACCTGCGGCACCTGGCCGAGCACGACTTCATCGAGGAGGAGGTCGGCCGCGGCACCAAGCGGGAGCGCTGGTGGCGCCGGGTGGACACCAGGAACGAGCTGAACAGCGCCGACTTCCGCGACGACCCCGACACCCGCGGCGCCTTCGGTGTCTACCTGCACGAACTGCTGCACCAGTACTTCAGCCGCGTCACGGCCTACGTCAACGAGGACTGGGACACCGCCTGGCGCGCCGCAGGCACCGTCGCGGACTGGCGCGACCTGCGGCTGACGCCCGACCAGCTCAAGGCGCTCAACGCGGAACTCGCCGACGTCGTCGCACGCCACACCCCGGCCCCCGGTACCGAGCCCGCACCCGGCGCGCTCCCCGTCGTCGTCCAGTTGCAGTCCTTCCCGCGCAGACCGCGGGGCACCGGATGAGCGGCGGCGCACGCGGCGGGCTGCTGCGCCGCCACCGGGACTTCCGCCTGCTGTGGTGCGGCGAGACCGCGGGCAAGTTCGGCGCGTCCGTCACCGGGGTGTCGATGCCGCTCATCGCCGTCTCCGTGCTGCACGCCGGGACGTTCGAGGTCGGGCTGCTGAGCGCGAGCGCCTGGGCGCCCTGGCTGCTCATCGGCCTGCCCGTCGGCGCGTGGGTGGACCGGCTGCCGCGCCGCCCGGTCATGATGTCCTCGGCCGCCGCCTCCCTCGCGCTGTTCACCGCGGCGCCGCTCGCCGCGCGGTGCGGGCTGCTGAGCATGGGGCTGCTTCTCACGGTGGCCCTGCTGACGGGCACCGCGGCGGTCTTCTTCCAGACCGCCTGGACCGCCTACCTCCCCACCCTCCTGGAACCCGCCGACCAGCCCGAGGGCAACGCCAAGCTGCACGGCAGCGCGTCCGCCGCGCAGTTCGCCGGGCTCGGTTCGGGCGGTGTCATCGCGCAGGCCGCCGGGGCGGTCAACGGGCTGTTCGCCAACGCCGCGACCTTCCTTGTCTCGCTGCTGTGCCTGGCCGGTATCCGCCACCGCGAGCCCCGCCCCGCCCGCACCGGACGCCGCGTCCGCGGAGCGCTCGGCGCCGAGGTCCGCGCGGGCCTGCGGCTCATCGTCGGCGACCCGTGGTTCCGCACCTTCGCCCTCTTCGGGGCCGCCTCCAACCTGGCCCTCATGGGCTACCAGTCCCTCCAGGTCGTCTTCCTCGTCCGCACCGTCGGCCTGCCTCCCGGCCTCGTCGGCACGCTCATCGCCGCCACCAGCACCGGCGGCGTCGCCGGGGCCTTCACCGCCCGCCGGGTCGCCCGCCGCATCGGCACCGCCCGCGCCACGCTGCTGTTCGAACTGGCCGTCCCCGTCCTCGCCCTGCTCATGCCGCTCACCACCCGAGGCGCCGGGGTACTGCTCTTCGTGACCGGCGGCTTCTGCGTCACCGCGGGCGTCGTCGGCGGCAACGTCGTCAAGGCGGGCTTCCAGCAGCGCTACTGCCCGCCCGAACTCCTCGGCCGCCTCACCGCGAGCGCCGCCTTCCTCGGCTACGGCACGATCCCGCTCGGCGCGCTCCTCGGCGGCGCCCTCGGCACCGCCCTGGGCCCCCGCGCCGCGATGACCGTCATGACGGCGGGCATCCCGCTCGCCGCCCTGATCCTCGTCCTCTCCCCGATCCGCCGCGTACGGGATCTCCCCGACCACCGGCGGACGCCCGCCGCCGCGCCCCCGCGCACGGCGGAGCAGGCGGCCTGAGCACCGGCTCCCTCCCGCCGCCGGCGCGCGGTACGCCCCCCAGCCGGGCAAAGGGGCAGTCGCGGACCGCACCTGTCCGCATCGGGACCTACCGTAAGGTCCATGCCCCTCAGTCTGCGCACGCTCAACCGGACACTGCTCAGCCGTCAGCTCCTCCTGCACCGGGCGGGGCCTGCGACCGGCGCCGAGGATGTCGTCGGGCATCTGCTCGGGATGCAGTCGCAGGTGCCCTCCTCCCCGTATCCGGGGCTGTGGAGCCGGCTCGACGGCTTCGACGTGGCCGAGCTGGGGCGGCTGCTCACCGAACGGCGGGTCGTCCGGCTGGCGATGATGCGCAGCACCGTGCATCTGGTGACGGCGCGGGACGCGTCGCGGTTGCGGCCGTGGGTGGATCCGATGCTGCGGCGGTCGTTCGCGAGTTCGCAGTGGGCGAGGGGGCTGGCGGGGGCGGACGAGGCCGCGCTGACCGCCGAGGGGCGGGCGCTGCTGCGCGAGAAGCCGCGCACCCCCGCGGAGTTGCGCGCGGCGCTCGCCCCGCGCTTCCCCGCCGCGGACCCGGCAGCGCTGGTGAACGCGCTGCGGTCGTGGCTGCCGCTCGTGCAGCTGCCGCCGCGCGGGGTGTGGGGCGCGGGCGGGGAGACGACGTACGCCCTGCTGGAGGAGTGGCTCGGGGAGGAGGCCGCCGACACGGCGCCGGACAGCGCGGACATCGTCCGCCGCTACCTCGCGGCCTTCGGCCCCGCCACCCCCGCGGACCTCCAGAAGTGGTCGGGCCTGACGGGGCTGAGGTCCGCCTTCGCGCCGCTGGACCTGCGCACGTACACGACCGACGACGGCCGGGAGCTGTACGACCTGCCGGAGGCGGAACTCGCCGACCCGGACGTGCCGGTGACGGCGCGGCTCGTCGCGGACTTCGACAACGTCCTGCTGTCGCACGTGGACCGGACACGTATCGTGCCGGAGGCGTACCGCTCGCGCGTGATGACGGTCAACGGCATCGTGCGCGGCACGATCCTGGTCGACGGCTTCGTGGCGGGCACCTGGCGTTTCGCGCGGGCACGGGGGACGGCGGCGGTGGAGGTCACGCACTTTGCCCCGCTGGCGGCGGCGGACCGCGCGTCGCTGACGTCGGAGGGCCTGCGCCTGCTGGCCACGACGGACGCGGGGGCTGCGCCCGAGGTGACCTTCACGGCGGCCTGAGCCCCGGGCGGGCCGCGCCGCCCCTACCGCGCCGCCTCGAACGCCCGCCCCGCGGCCGTCTCGGCGGCCCCGCTGCGGAAGAGCCCGCTGCTGGGCTTCGTGTCGTCGGCCCCGAGGCCGAACCACGCGTACCGCTGCAGGTAGGGCAGGCCGTCCAGCATCTTCGTCGCGGACGTCACGAACGCGGCCTGCTGGGCGTCGGTCGGGAAGCGCGTGCCGTGGGAGAAGTCGATGAGCGCGAACTCGGTGAGCCAGATCGGCTTGTGGTAGCGGTTGTACACCGCCTGGAGGTAGGACTTGAGCTGGGCGACCGCCTCGGGGGTGCGGAAGTCGCCGCCGTACCAGTGCAGGGCGATGAAGTCGACGCGGTAGCCCTTGGCCTTCGCCCCGGACATGAACCGGTCCAGCCAGCCGCCCGGGGTGTCGCCGCCGTAGGCGACGGCGGGGCTGCCCAGCACCTTCCCGCTCGCCATGAGCTTCGGCCACAGGGCGAGCGCCTGGTCCGCGCTCATGTCGGACTGCCCGGACATGTCGGGCTCGTTGAAGCCCAGCAGGTAGGGGCCGGCCTTCTTCGCCTGGGCGAGCGAGGCCGCGTCGGTGCTCGCGGAGCCCCAGATCATCGGGACGAAGCCGGGGCCGCTGACGCCGCCGTGGGTGGTGGACCAGGTGTAGTACCAGCTCGCGCCGGACTTGCCGAGGGCGGAGTTGACCCCGTCGAAGGTCCAGACGCCGACGCCCTTGCGGGTCGAGGACGCGGGAGCGACGGGCGGCGCGGCCTCGGCCGGGGCGTGGGCGGTGGCCTTGGCGGAGGGCGTCGCGGAGGACGGGGTGGGGGAGGCCGAGGGCGTCGTGGGGGACGGCGCGGCGGTGGTGGGCGCGGCGGCGGCCGACGTGCTGCTCGCCGCCGGGCGCGGCGTGGCGGAGGCGTCCGCGGCGGGCGCCGAGTCGCCGCCCGCGGACAGGTGGACGGCGAGCAGCGCACCGGCCGCGACCGCGGCGACGGTGCCGGCCGCGGCCGTGGTCGCCCCGGCGGGGCCGTGCAGCAGCCGGGGCCTGGCCCGGTGTCCGTGCCGCGCACCGCTCCGGCGTGGGGGGTGTGCCGGAGCGGTGCGCGGGGCCGCGGCATGGGGCGCGGCCTGGGTGGGGGGTGTGGGGGCGGGCCCTGCGAGGCCCGCGGGGTCGAGGGCACCCGCGGCGGCGGCCCCGGAGCCCGCCGCGTGGCCGAGTCCGAGCCCGATCGGCACCGGCAGCAGCGGCAGCCCGCTCAGCAGCCGGTCCATCGGCAGCAGTCCGCCCGTGCGGGCGGTGCAGTCGGCGCAGCCGCGGATGTGCCGGGCCAGGCGCTTGCGCCACAGCGGGCTCGGCACCCCGTCCCACCCGGCGGCGGCGTGCCGCAGCCCGTCGCAGGGCGGGGTGGCGCCGAGCGCGCGGACCACCGCGCGGGAGACGTCCAGTTGCTCCTTCATGCGCTGGACCTTGACCGCCGCGTGCTGCCGGGACAGGCCGAGCGCGTCGGCGAGTTCGGCGCGGCCGAGGTCCCCGGTCTCCTCCAGCCACCACAGCGCGAGCAGGGTGCGGTCGTCGCCGTCGAGCCAGCGGGTGGCCTCGGCGATCTCCCGGCGCTGGTCGGTGAGGCCGAGCCGCAGGATGGTGAGGGCGGCGAAGTCGGAGGCCGGGTCGGGGATCAGCTCGGCGGCGTCCAGTGCGGTGCGGTGGTGCCAGGACGCCTTGCGGGCCTGTTCGCGGTCGCGGACCTGACGTACGGCGATGGCCACCAGCCAGGAGCGGAAGGCCGCCGGGTCGCGCAGGCCGTCCAGCCCGCGGACGACCCGCAGCAGCGTCTCCTGGACCACGTCGTCGACGTCGTCGTGCCCGTCGAGCGCGCGGCCCACGATGTTGTAGACGAGCGGCAGGCACTGCGCGACCAGCCGGTCGAGCGCCTGCTGGTCGCCCGCCCGCGCGGCCGCCACCAGTGCGGGGTCGGGTCCGACACGGCCGTCTGCGCGCATGCTGCTCCGTTCCGATCTTCCGTCGTCCGTCGTCCGTCCGCGCCGTGCGGACGGCGCTTCTTCCCCCGGACAGGAGACGGTGCCACGCCCGGCGGATAACGGAAACCCGCCGGGCGCGGCTCACGGCTCACGGATTGGGCACGGTGTCCGTGAAGGTCGTCCCCGCCGCCCGGTATCCGGCCACCCGCGCGCTGACCTGCGCGGGGGTCAGCACCTGGTCCTTGACGAAGGCGACGTAGTCCACCTGCTCGTGGTACGAGCGGGAGGTGCTGCTGGTCTGGCCCGTGAGGTCGATGAGCCAGTGGTTGAAGTCGATCCACTGCGGCGTCTCGGGCAGGTACGGCTCGCCGTGCGTCGCGACGACCTGGCCGTCGATGTAGTAGGTGATGTTGGTGTTGTCGATGGTGATCTGGAGGTCGTGCCAGCCGTTGAGGCTGCCGTACTGCTGCCCGTGGGTGTTGACGGCGTTCCACGGGTCGGGGTTGTACGTCTCCCAGGACGTCTCGTACATGATGTTCTGCGTCTCGCCCCAGCCGCCGTTGGGCAGGTACTCGAAGTCCTGCTCGCTGTAGTCGGGATCCATGGGCGCGTTGAGCGGGGTGAAGGTGAAGAACGTCTGGTTGATGTGGTCGCCGTCCGGGCCGCTGTCCGGGGAGTCGCCGAAGCGGACCCGGGCCGCGTACGTCCCGTTCTTGAACTTCCGCGCGGTGGTCTGGAGTTCGGTCTCCCGGGTGCCGGACGCGGTGCCGTCGGTGGTGAGTTTGAGGTCCATGACGCGGTTGCTGCTGCCGTCGGCGGCGAAGGTGATGTCGCCGGGCGACCAGGTCGCGCCCGCCACACCCGGACCGCCCTGGCCGGACTTGACCGTCCAGCCGTGCTGGGAGACGGCCGCGTCGGAGCTGGAGGTGTAGGAGAAGTCGTCGAAGAGCGCGGGCGCCCCCGGGTCGTCGCCGCCTCCTCCGGAGGTGGGCGGGGTGGTCGGCGGGGTGGTGGGCGGCGAGGTGGGGTCGTTGCCCGCGGGCGCGGTGCCGAAGACGACCGAGCCGTTCTCCTGCACCGTGACCTTCGTCCAGTTCGCGTACGAGGTCTGGGTGGCGCCGAAGGAGTAGTCGTCGGACTGCGTGAGGGTCTGCCAGTCGGCGCGGTAGAAGCGCAGCTGCATGTCGCCGGTGTTCTGGCCGGGCGCCAGCGAGCCGGCGCCGGAGGTGAAGCCGATCTCCAGGTAGCGGTCGGCGGTCGCGGTCGGGTGGGCGAGGGTGCCGAAGGTGCCGGTGATGTTCGCGCAGCCCTTGACGGCCCACGAGCAGGCGAAGCGGTAGGTGACGGACGGGCCGTCGGACTTGAAGTAGTAGCGCAGGGTGACCTGGCTGAGCGGTACGGACGAGCTGCCGGTGTTGGTGACCTGGAGCCAGGGCTCCGTCTGGTCGGCGGTCGCGCCCGTCGCGCTGGTGCGGTACTGCGCGGTGAGCGCGTCCTGCGCGGCGGAGGCGGGCAGCGCGGTGAGGGCCGCGCAGCCGAGCCCGGCGGCCGCGCACAGCGCCATGGCGGCGCGCATGCGGACCGGGCGGCGTGCGGTGCGTGCGGTGGTGCTTCGTGCGGTCTTACCTGACACGGTGATCCCTTTCCAGTGGGGTGGGTGGGTCCGGTGGGCCAAGTGGGCCGAGGGGAGGGAGGTGGTGCGCGCCGGGCTCGGGGCCCGGCGGGTCGGGGGGCCGCGCGAGTCCCGCGGGTCAGCGCGAGGACGCCGTCGCGGGGGCGCCGCCGGGTTCGCGGCGGTGGTGCACGCGCAGCGCGTCCAGCCGGGACTGGTGGTGGCGCAGCGCGGGGCGGAAGTCGGCCGACCAGCTGCTCGCCGGGTTCCACGCCCGGTCGGCGAGCGCGGCCAGCCGCGGGAAGGCGAGGTATTCGGCCTGGGCGGCGGTGGTCACGTACTCCGTCCACAGCTGGCCCTGCGTGCCGAGCACCCGGGCGGCGGCCTCCGGCTCCCAGCCGGGCGGCACCGCGTCGCCGGCGTGCACCGCGCGCAGGTCCAGCACCCCGCCGGCCTGGCCGCGCGGCTCGTCGGGACCGGCGGCCTGCGGGTAGTCCAGGTACGTCGAGCGGTAGGGCGTCATGACGACGTCGTGGCCGCGCCGGGCGGCGGCGAGCCCGTGGTCGGCGTCCCGCCACGGCATGACGGTGAAGTCCGCGGGCGGCGCCCCGGAGTCCTCCGCCCAGCACACCGGGAGCCGGCCCTGCGCCAGCAGGAAGTCGCCGACCTGGCCGAGGAACCACCCGTGCAGCGCCTTGGGCGACTCCAGGCCCAGCCGCGCGGCCCGCTCGCGCGCCGCCGTCCCGGTCTCCCACTCGGTGACGGGGCACTCGTCGCCGCCGATGTGGACATAGCGGGACGGGAAGACGTCGAGCACCTCGCCGAGCACGGTGCGGCAGAAGTCCAGCACCTCGTCGTGGACGCCGAGGACGGTGTCGCACACGCCCCACTCGGTCCACACGTCCAGTTGCCGTCCGGGCACGTTGCCCAGCTCCGGGTAGGCCGCGAGCGCCGCCCGGGTGTGTCCGGGCATCTCGATCTCCGGTACCACGGTGACCCCGCGCTCGGCGGCGTACGCGACCAGGCCGCGCAGCTCGGCCGCGGTGTAGGCGCCCTCGTGCGGGGTGTCGCCGCCGCGCCGCCCGCCGATCTCGGTGAGCCGCGGGAAGGCGGCGACCGGCATCCGCCAGCCCTGGTCGTCGGTGAGGTGCAGGTGCAGCACGTTGAGCTTGTGGAAGGCCAGCAGGTCGGTGAAGCGGCGCAGGAAGGACACCGGCAGGAAGTGCCGGGCCACGTCGAGCATCGCCCCGCGCCACGGGTGCCGCGGCACGTCGGTGATCTGCACACCGGGGATGCGCCACGGCACGCCGGTCACCGGCTGCGCCGCGAGCGCCTCGGGCGGCAGCAGCTGGCGCAGCGTCTGCACACCGCGCAGCAGCCCCGCCGGGCGGGCCGCGCGCAGCAGCACCGCGTCGGGGCCGACGGTCAGGCCGTAGCCCTCGTCGCCGAGCCCGCCGAGCATGTCGTCGACGACCAGGACGACGGTGCCCGTCGGGGAGGACCGCAGCGGCAGCCCGGTGGCGGGCGCGAGCAGCGTGCGCAGCAGCCGGGCCGCGCCGGCCGCGGCGCCGTCGGCCCGTACGGCGGTGGACTCGTCGAAGGTGAAGTGGCCGGGGATGCGGGCGTATTGGGTGGGGTGCGGAATGATCACGGCAGTCGCTCTCCAGGGCAGGGCGGGGCGCGCGCTCGGCGGGGAGCGCGGGACAGGGGCGTACGGTGGGGCCGCGGTGCGGCGGCGGGGGAGGGGTCAGCCCTTGACGGCCCCCGCGGTCATGCCCGAGGTGACCCGGTTCTGGAGCAGCAGGAAGACCACCAGCACCGGCAGCATGAACAGCGACGAGGCGGCCATCGTGGCGCCCCAGTCCGTGCCGAAGACGTTGCTGAACGACGCCAGCCAGACCGGCAGCGTACGGGCGTCCTGGTTCTTGATGATCAGCGTGTTGGCGAAGGCGAACTCGTTCCACGCCGTGATGAAGCCGAACAGCGACGTGGACAGCAGCCCCGGCGCGAGCAGCGGGAACGTCACCCGGCGGAAGGCCGCGGGCCGGGTGCAGCCGTCGACCTGGGCGGCCTCCTCCAGCTCCACCGGGATCGCGGCGAGGAAGCCGCGCAGCGTGACGATGGTGAAGGGCAGCGTCGTCATGAAGTAGACCAGCGTCAGCATCGACAGCTTGTCGAGCATGTCGGTGTCCCGCGCGATGACGTACATCGGGATCAGCAGCGCCTCCCACGGCGCCATCTGCGCGACGAACACCATCAGCAGGAAGGCGCGCCGCCCGTGCCACCGCATCCGGCCGACCGCGAAGGCCGCGAGCAGTGCCACCACCAGCGACATCAGCACCGCGCCGAGTGTGACGGTCAGGCTGTTGCGCCAGAAGGTGCCGAAGCCGGGGGAGTCCACGGCGGTGCGGAAGTGCGCGAGCGTGGGGTGCAGCGGCAGGAAGGACGGGGTGTCGGACTGGATGTCGGCGGACGGCTTGAAGGCGGTCACCACCATCCAGTAGACGGGGAAGACCGAGACGGCCAGGGTCAGCAGCGCGGCCAGGTTGAGCGGCAGCCGCCGCGCGCGCGGCCGGCGGCGGAGCGTCCGCGGCGCCTTACCAGTGGTCCAAGCGGTCACAGCGCGCCCTCCTGGCGGAACATCCGGCGCAGGTTGAACACGAGCGCGCCGAGCAGGATCAGTACGGTCAGGGTGGAGACGGCCGCGCCCAGGTCGTACTTGTGCAGGCTCTGGGCGATCTGGAAGGCGTAGACCGGGAGGGTGGTCGTGGCGCCGTTGGGGCCGCCCTCGCTCATCACCCAGATCTGGGTGAACGCCTTGGCGCACCAGATCACTTCGAGCGAGGTGACGAGCGCGAACAGCGGCCGCAGCATCGGGAAGGTCACCAGCCGGAAGGACTTCCAGGCGCCCGCGCCGTCGATCCGCGCCGACTCGTACAGCTCCGCCGGGATCGTCGTCAGGCCCCCGTAGAGGGTCAGCGCCGCGAAGGGCACGGACTGCCACACCACGAGCACCACGAGGATCGAGAAGGTGGCGGTGCCGTGCGCGAACCACGAGTAGTTGCGGTAGGAGTCGAAGCCCAGCTTGACCAGTGCCCAGTTGACCACTCCGAAACGGGACTGGAAGAGCCACTGGAAGATGGTGGTGGCGGCGATGACCGGGGTCGCCCAGGTCAGCACCAGCCCGCTCATCACCGCCAGCCGCATCCGCTTGCCGAGCCGGACCAGCATGAGCGCCACCAGCGTGCCCAGCACCATGATCAGCACGACGTTCAGCGCGGTCCACCACACCGTGCGCCGTACGACCGTCCAGAACTCCGGATCGTCCAGCACCGCCCGGTAGTTGGCGAAGCCCGCCCAGGTCGCCCCGCCGCGGATCAGCTCCCCGAGGCCGAAGTGCTGGAAGGACATCACGATGTTCCTGACCAGCGGATAGGCCAGCAGGAACGCCGCTCCCACCACGGTCGGGGCGATCAGCAGGTACGGCCACAGGGCGGCGAGCGCCCGGCCCCGCCGGCGGCCCGCGCGGGCCCGCGGCGGCGCCGGCTGCGGCGGATCCATGACGGCCGGCCGGGGCGCGGCGGCGGAGCGGGCGGTGGGCACGGGGACTCCTCGGGGTGTCGGCGGGGCGGGGCCGGGGGTCCGGGCGCGCTGCCCGGACCTGCGGGGGGAGCGGTCAGGACGCGGAGGCGAGGGCCTTGTCGATCGCGTCGTCGGCGGTCTTCGCGGCGGTAGCCGGGTCGGCTCCGGTGAGCACCTGCGTCATGTACTGCTTGATCGGGTTGTTCGCCTCGACCGCCGCCCAGTTGGGGGAGTTGGGGGTGGCGTGGCCGTTCACCGCGCCGGCCGCCATCACCGACGCGCCCGGGTTGCCGGCCAGCACCGAGCCGAGCGAGGTGCGGTTGGGCACGTAGCTCATCGCCTTGGCCATGTCGGTCTGGAAGTCCGTGCCCGCGAGCGCCTTGACCACCTGATAGGCCTGGTCCTGGTGCCGGGAGGCCGCCGGGATCACCAGGTCGGAGCCGCCGGTGAAGACCGCGCCGGGCTTGTCGGCGGTCTTGCCGGGGATCGTGAAGAAGCCGATCTTGTCCTTCATCGCCGGGTTGGCCTGCTCGATGACCGCGGCGCCGCCGGGCACCGAGATGATCTGCGCGGTCTTGCCCTTGGCGAAGACGTCGGCCTGCAGCGGCTTGGCCTCGTCGGAGTCCTTGGGGCCCTTGCCGAGCGCCTGGAGCTGCTTGTAGAAGGCCATCCCGGCCTGCGCCTGCGGGGTGTCCAGCGCGCCCTTCCAGCTGTCGCCGTCCTTGACGGCCAGGTCGCCGCCCTCGTCCCAGACGAAGCCCGCGAGCGCGTACCAGGTCTGGCCGGGCAGGTAGATGCCGTCGTTGCCGCCGGAGTTGAGCTTGGTGGTGTCCTGGATCCACTCCTCGCGGGTCTTGGGCGGCGCCGTGATGCCGGCCTTGGCGAAGAGGTCCTTGTTGTAGATCACCACGCGGTTGGCGGCGTACCAGGGGACGCCGTACTGCTTGCCGTCGATCTTGCCGGGGTCGGCGAGGCCGGGGATCCAGTCGGAGCCCTGGAGGTCGGTGACCTTGTCGGTCAGGTCCGTGACACCGCCGCTGGCCGCGTACTGGGCGACCTGGGTGTTGCCGACCTCGATGACGTCCGGGGCGTCCTTGCTGGCCAGGGCGCTGATGATCTTCTGGCCGATGCCGTCCCACTGCTGGATCTGGATGTCCAGGGTGACGCCCTTGTGCGCGGCCTCGTAGCTGGTCTTGAACCGGCTGACCACCGCGTCCGACATGCTGTCCTGCATGAACCACACGGTGAGCTTCGCCGGGGAGCCCGAACCCCCGGCGGAGCCCGGGGACTTGTCGGAGGAGTCGGAGGACGAGCCGCCGCAGGCGGTCAGGCTCAGGGCGGCCGCGAGGGCGAGCGCGGCGGCGGGGAGAAGTCTGGATCGCACAGGGGTTCTCACGGGGGATGTCACCTCGGAAGCGCGGGCTGGTGTTTACCACTTACAAGTGGTCTAGAGCTGTGCGCCGAAGGTGGCATAGACCACTGGTCACGTCAAGGCCCTGCGCACGACCCGAAAATCGGGTCGTATACGGTCGTGTCATGCGCTGCGGCTGCTCACAGTGGCTGGCGCGCTGGTCAACATCTGGATAACCTCGGCGGACGAGGGTGGACAAGCCACCGCCGGGGTGCCGACGGGAAGGGACACACGTCATGGTCAGCGAGCCGTCGCGCTCCGCGGTGAAACGCGAGCGGGTCCGCGACTACCTGATGGAACTCGTGGAGTCCTGCGCCCCCGGCGACCCCATCCCCTCCGAACGCACGCTGTGCGAGCAACTGGGCGTCTCCCGGCCGACGTTGCGCTCCGCCGTCGACGAACTGGTCACCACCGGGCTGCTGGTGCGCGAGCACGGCCGCGGGATGTTCGTCGCCCGCGCCAAGATCACCCAGGAACTCGCCCCGGCCCGCGACGCCTACCGCCTGCCGCAGGCGTCGGGCACCTGGGCCAGCCGCGTCCTGGAGTTCACCACCGTGCAGGCCGGTGCGCGCGTCGGCCGCCGGCTGCACATCTCACCGGCGGCCGAGATCACCTACATCGCGCGGCTGCGGCTCGTCGACGACGAGCCCATGGCCATCGAATATCTGCACGTGCCCGCCGCGATCGTGCCCGGACTCGTGCCCGGCGACATGGAGTCCGGCGACTTCTACGACTTCCTGCGGGAGCGGCACGGGGTACGGGTGCACGAGGCCGTGCAGTCCATCGAGCCCACCGTCACCAACGAGGAGGAGGCGCGGCTCATCGGGGTGCCGGTGCTGTCGCCCGCGCTGCTCTTCGAGCGGCTCACCAAGGACGCGGACGGGCGGCCGGTGGAGTACGTGCACTCCGTCTACCGCGGCGACCGCTACCGCATCGTCTCCCGGCTCGCCCTCGGCGACGGCCCCCCGGCGGCGGGCCCGCGGCTGTCCGCGGCCCAGCACCACCCCGGCATCCCCCCGGGCGACCTGCCCGCCCGCCGCGAGGTCCCCGCGACGACCTCCGGGGACGTCCAGCCCGGGTAGCGTGTCAGGCCGTCCGGGACGTGCCCGCCGGGCGCGAGAAGAGCAGCGGGTCCACCGTGAGGGACGTCGCGCCCAGCGGCTCCGACAGGCGGCGCAGCGCGCTCGGGGAGAGCCGGATCCACGGCTGGCAGGGGCCGAGCGCCGCCCGCAGCCGCCGGTCGGAGGTGAAGCCCACCGCCGTCCGGCCCCCCGAGGGGGTGCGCCACAGCCGGACGACGAGCCCGGCGGGCCCGGACCGTACCGGGACGTACAGCGGCCGCACGCTGGCTTCCATGGCCTCCACGGTAGCCGCGGCCCCAGCCGCGCCCCCGCGGCGCGACGGCCGTCCGGGTGAGCCGCGGCCGCGGACGCGAGACCGCCCCGCCGGCGCGCGGGGGACGCGACCGGCGGGGCGGTGGTGTGTTGGGGGGCCGGTGATGCCGGGTGTCCCGTCCCCACGATGACCCGGCTGCCGGCCCCCGGCCCGGTGCCGTCCGCTCAGTCGGCACCGGGTGCTTCGGGGAGCCCGGGGCGCGGTCCGCGCCCCGGTGGCTCACATGTGGACGGCCTTGACCGCCTCGCCGTCGGCCGGCTGGGTGCGCCCGCTGCGGTACATGAACGCCGCGAGGACACCGCCGACCAGGAAGAAGCCCGCCGACCACCAGTAGGCGGTGGAGTAGCTGTGCAGCGCCGCGTTCGCCTTGGCCATCGGGCCGGTGTGGCCGGCCAGGTACGAGGACAGCGCGCTGGCCGCCAGCGTGTTCAGCAGCGCGGTGCCGATCGAACCGCCCACCTGCTGCATGGTGTTGACGGCCGCGGAGGCCACACCCGCGTCCTGCTCGGCGATCCGCTCGGTGGCCACGCTCATCGCGGCGGGCATCACCAGGCCGATGCCGAAGCCGGTCACCAGCAGCGGCGGCAGCACGTTCGCGGCGTAGCTGCTGGTCAGGCCCAGGTTCGTCATCCAGGCCATACCGCCGGCCGCGAGCACCATGCCGCTCGTGACGATCCACCGCGGGCCGAACTTCGGCAGCAGGGTGTTCGTGGTGAGCTGCGCCGCGACCATCAGGGCGCCGATCATCGGCAGGAACGCCAGACCGGTCTTGACCGCGTCGTACTGCAGGGTCAGCTGGAGGTAGTACGTCAGGAAGAGGAAGACGCCGAACATGCCCGCGCCGGAGATGGCCAGCACCGTGAAGGAGGCGCCGCGGTTGCGGTCCAGCAGGACGCGCATCGGCAGCAGCGGGTGCGCGATCCGGGTCTGCCACCAGCTGAACAGGGCCACCAGCAGCGCGCCACCTGCCAGGAAGCCCCAGGTCAGCGGGGAGCTCCAGTCGTGCGTCTCGGCGTTGGAGAAGCCGTAGACGATGCCGAAGAGGCCGACGGTGACCAGCAGGGTGCCGGGGATGTCCAGCCGGTGCCGGTCGGCGGGGGCGCCCTTGCGCAGCAGCATCATGCCGCCGATGAACGCGACCACCGCGAAGATCAGGTTGACGTAGAGCGTCCAGCGCCAGTTGAGGTTCTTGGTCAGCACACCGCCGAGCAGCAGGCCGACACCACCGCCGGCGCCCGCGATGGCACCGTAGATGCCGAACGCCTTCGCGCGCTCCTTCACGTCGGTGAAGGTCGTGTTGAGCAGCGAGAGCGCCGCCGGGGCGAGCAGGGCGCCGAACAGCCCCTGGAGGGCGCGGCCGGTGACCAGCACCTCGAAGTTCTGGGCGGCACCGGCGAGCGCGGAGGCGCCCGCGAAGCCGACAACGCCGACGAGGAAGACGATTCTGCGGCCGATGAGGTCCGCGAGCCGGCCGCCGACGAGCAGCAGCGAGCCGAAGGACAGCGAGTAGGCGGTGACGATCCACTGCCGGTTGCCGTCGGAGAACTTCAGCGCCTCCTGCGCGGAGGGCAGGGCGATCGTCACGACGGTGGCGTCGAGTACGACCATGAGCTGGGCTATGGCGATGACGGCCAGGACCCACCAGCGGTGGTTGGCCCGCTCGGTGGGTGCGGGCGCGCCGCCGGAGGTGCCCGGCGCGGACTTCGTGAGCCGGTCGACGGGGACGTCGGCCGCGGACTGGGATGACATCAGGCGGAGCTCCCGGGCTGGGATGTAGGGCTGTACGGCAGTACCGCAGGAAGAACGAAACGGTTTCGTACTCGAACGACGTTACGTCGGCCCTTATCGAAACGCAAACGTTTCGCTGACGCCCGGTGTGTGCGCCTGATCACATGCCGGGCGACCAGGCCCTACGAGTCGGCGCGCCCCGTCACGGCGACCGCCACGCCCAGGCCGATCATCGCCAGACCGCCCGTCCCGCCCACCGCCGCGAGCCGCCGCGGGGACGAGGCGAACCAGGTCCGCGCGGCCGACGCGGTCAGCGCCCACATGCTGTCGAAGAGCAGCGCGATCACCGTGAACACGAGCCCGAGCAGCAGCATCTGCTCGTGCACGCGGCCCGCGCCGCGGTCCACGAACTGCGGCAGGACGGCGGCGAAGAACACCATCGTCTTGGGGTTCGTGGCACCCACGACAAAGCCTTCCCACAGCGTACGCACATCGCTGCGGCGCGCCGCCGGGGCCCCCTCCGCGGGCTCCTCCCCGCTCATCGCCCCGGCCAGCACCCGGCGCTGCCGGAAGGCCTTCACGCCGAGGAAGACGAGGTAGGCCGCACCGGCCAGCTTGAGCGCCGCGAACAGCGCGACCGAGCGGGAGACGAGCTCGCCGAGGCCGATCGCGACGGTGGCGCTCAGTACGTAGGCGCCGATGGCGTTGCCCAGCACGCTGCCGAGGGCCGTGCGGCGCCCGTGCGCGAGTGCTCGTCCGAGCACGAACAGGACGCTCGGTCCCGGGATCAGGACCAGCACGACCGACATCGCGGCGAAGCCGCCAATCCGCTCAAGGCTCACGCCTCGCACGCTACCTTCAGCCCCGCGCGGCGCGCGCCCCGTTTTCCGCAACGGGCTGCCCCTTCCGGCGGGCCGCGCGACCTTCCGCCGGTGGTGGGCCGGTCGCGCAGTTCTCCCCCAGGCTCCGCCCGGGAGGTGCCCCCACGCGCCCCTGGTGGTTGCCCTGCCCGGCGGACACGAGCCCCTGCGGGAGGAGATCAGGCGTTTTTCAGGGGCGCGGGGAACTGCGCGACCAGCCACGACGAAAGGGACGGTCCCGGGACGGCGGAAAGCGGCAGCCCGCAGGGCTGGAAGCGGGCCCGCGGCACACGGGTGCAGGCAGCAGCCCGCAGGGCTACGGCAGAAGCCCCGAACGGCGGGCCGAGGTGACCGCCTCGAGGCGGGTGTGGGCCCCCAGCTTGCGCATGGCCGACCGCAGGTACGACTTGACCGTCTCGGGCTGGAGCCGCAGCCGCGCCGCGGCCCCCGCGTTGGTCGCGCCGGAGGCGATCGCCGCGAGCACGTCCAGCTCGCGCGCGGTGAGCTGCGCGACCGGGGCCCGCCGCGCGGGAGCCGCCGGCACCGCCGCGGACGCCAGCCGCGCGCACGCGGTCAGCAGCTCCCGCCGCAGGTGCGGGTCGCCGATGCGGGCGGCGAGCCCGCGCAGTTCGCGGTGCGCGTCGCGGACCTCCTCCCAGGCGCGGGGGTTGGCCGTGACGACGGGCTGCTGGCAGGAGGTGAGCAGCCGCCGCACCTCGTCCCGTACGACGATCGCCTGCTCCAGGTCGCGCGCGGCGTCCATCGCGGCGGCGAGCGGGCGGTCGCCGATCATGCAGGCCTCCCGCAGCGCCCCGTAGAGCACTCCGCGGACCTGGCGGTGGACGACGATCGGCACGGCGAGCACCGAGCGCAGGCCCTCGCCCGCGACGGCGGCGTCGTACTCGTGACTGATGGTGCGCGCGGAGCCGTAGTCGGTGACGGCGTAGGGGCGGCGCAGGGCCAGCGTCTTGCCGCCGAGGCCGTTGCCGGTGCGCACCTGGAGGCCGCGCAGCGACTCGGTGTCGGCGCCGGACAGCTCGGTGATCCGGAAGTACGCCGCGCCGGGCTGCGACACCAGCCCGCCGAAAGTCACGGGCAGCATGGCTGACCTGCGCATCCGCAGGAGTGCTGCCCGTACGTCCACGGCTTCTCCGGCGCTGCCGTCCACCGCCCCACCTCCTCACCCCCGTCCGGGGGTAGTGAGACCCACGTCACTCGCGCACGATGCTACCGAGAGCACGTGCATGAGGAGGACACATGGCCGTATCGGACGCGACCGGGGCATTCCGGGCTGCTCGGGACGTTTTGCTGCGGCACCGTGAGGACTACGAGGCGGCGGTCGCGGCCTTCCGGTGGCCCGAACTGCCGCAGTTCAACTGGGCACTCGACTGGTTCGACGTGATCGCCGCGGGCAACGACCGGCCCGCGCTGTGGATCGTGGAGGAGGACGGCGCCGAGGCGATGATCTCCTTCCGGGAGATGGCGGACCGCTCCGACCGGGTCGCCTCCTGGCTGCGCGCCCGCGGGGTGCGGGCCGGGGACCGGGTGCTGCTGATGCTCGGCAACCAGGTCGAGCAGTGGGAGTGCGCGCTCGCGCTGATGAAGCTGCGTGCCGTGATGATCCCGGCGACGCCGCTGCTCGGGCCCGCCGACCTGCGCGACCGGGTCGGCCGCGGCGAGGTGCGGCACGCGGTGGTGCGGGCCGCGGACACCGCGAAGTTCGCCGACGTGCCGGGCGACTACACCCGGATCGCGGTGGGTGGTGCCTCCGGGCCCTGGCTGGCGTACGAGGAGGCGTACGCGGTGCCGCCCGGCTTCACCCCGGACGGGCCGACGGCCGGGACCGACCCGCTGCTGCTGTACTTCACGTCCGGCACCACCGCGCAGCCCAAGCTCGTCGAGCACACCCACACCTCGTACCCGGCCGGGCACCTGGCCACGATGTACTGGATCGGGCTGCGGCCGGGCGACGTGCACCTGAACATCTCCTCGCCGGGCTGGGCCAAGCACGCCTGGTCGAGCCTGTTCGCGCCGTGGAACGCCGAGGCGACGGTCTTCGTGCACAACTACACGCGGTTCGACCCGGCGCGGCTGATGGCCGAGATGGAGCGCTGCGGGGTGACGAGCTTCTGCGCGCCGCCCACGGTGTGGCGGATGCTCATCCAGGCCGACCTGAGCCTGCTGGCCACCCCGCCGCGGGAGGTCGTCGCGGCGGGCGAGCCGCTCAACCCCGAGGTCATCGAGCACGTCCGGCGGCTGTGGGGGGTGCTGATCCGGGACGGCTTCGGCCAGACCGAGACGGCCGTGCAGGTGGCCAACACCCCCGGGCAGCTGGTCAAGGCCGGGTCGATGGGCCGCCCCACGCCCGGCTACACCGTCGCCCTGGTCGACCCGGTGACGGGCGAGCCCGGCGAGGAGGGCGAGATCTGCCTGGACCTGGCCGCCCGCCCGGTGGGCCTGATGACGGGCTACGCGGGCGATCCGGGGCGTACCGCGGAGGCGATGGGCGGCGGCTACTACCGCACGGGCGACATCGGCCGCCGGGACGCGGACGGCTACATCACGTACATCGGCCGCTCCGACGACGTCTTCAAGTCCAGCGACTACAAGATCAGCCCGTTCGAGCTGGAGAGCGCGCTGCTGGAGCACGAGGCGGTCGCGGAGGCCGCGGTGGTGCCCGCGCCGGACGAGCTGCGGCTGTCGATCCCCAAGGCGTACGTGGTGCTCGCCGAGGGCTGGGAGCCGGACGGGGCGACGGCCGAGGCGATCTTCGCGCACTCCCGGTCGGTGCTCGCGCCGTACAAGCGGATCCGGCGGCTGGAGTTCGCGCCGCTGCCGAAGACGGTGTCCGGCAAGATCCGCCGGATCGAGCTGCGGGAGGCGACGATGCACGACGGCAGCGCCGAATTCCGCGAGGAGGACTTCCGCTGACGGCGCAGGCCGCCCGCCGCGCGCTCCACTCGACGGGGCGGGGCGGGCGGAGTCACACTTGACGGTGTTCACGGGACCGGCGCACCGTCCGGGCGGCGGGCGCGGGCCGAGCGAGCCGAGGAGGCCTGGGTGGACGTTCCGCAGCAGCCGGACGAGCCGCACGGGGCGCCCTCGCGCACCGGGGGATCCCCCGGCGGACCGGAGCCGTCGTACGCGCACGGCACCGGGACGACCGCGCTGCTCGGCGACACCGTGGGCCGCAACCTCGACCGCGCGATCGCGGCCCACCCGGACCGGGAGGCGCTCGTCGACGTGCCGAGCGGGCGGCGCTGGACGTACGCGGAGTTCGGCCGGGCGGTCGACGAGGTGGCGCGCGGGCTTGCCGGGCGCGGGGTGCGCAAGGGCGACCGGGTCGGCATCTGGGCGGTGAACTGCCCGGAGTGGGTGCTGGTGCAGTACGCCACCGCCCGGCTCGGCGCGATCATGGTGAACGTCAACCCCGCCTACCGGCTGCACGAACTGGCCTACGCGCTGCGGCAGTCGGGGGTCTCGCTGCTCATCGCCACGGCCGAGCACCGCGGCACCGACTACCGCGCGATGGCCGCCGAGGTGCACGGCAGCTGCCCCGACCTGCGCGAGACCGTGCACATCGACGACCCGTCGTGGGACGCGCTGCTGGCCGCGGGCGCCGGTGTCGACGAGGACCTGCCGGCCGCCGCGGAGGTGATGCTGAGCTGCGACGACCCGGTCAACATCCAGTACACCTCGGGCACCACGGGCTTCCCCAAGGGCGCCACGCTGTCCCACCACAGCATCCTCAACAACGGCTACTTCGTGGGCGAGACGGTCGGCTACACCGAGCAGGACCGCATCTGCCTGCCGGTGCCCTTCTACCACTGCTTCGGCATGGTCATGGGAAACCTGGCCGCCACCTCGCACGGGGCCTGCGTCGTCATCCCGTCCCGGTCCTTCGACCCGGCCGCCACGCTGCGCGCGGTCGCGCAGGAGCGCTGCACCTCGCTCTACGGGGTGCCGACGATGTTCATAGCCGAGCTGGCGCTGCCGGACTTCGCCGACCACGACCTCAGCACGCTGCGCACCGGCATCATGGCCGGGTCGCCGTGCCCGGTCGAGGTCATGAAGCGCGTGATGAGCGAGATGCACATGGCGGAGGTGTCGATCTGCTACGGCATGACGGAGACCTCCCCGGTGGCCACCCAGACCCGGCGGGACGACCCGGTCGGGCACCGCACCGCGACCGTCGGGCGGGCGCTGCCGCACATCGAGGTCAAGGTCGTCGACCCGGTCTCCGGCGTCACCCTGCCCCGCGGCACCGCGGGCGAGCTGTGCACGCGCGGCTACTCGGTGATGCTCGGCTACTGGGACGAGCCGCAGCGCACCGCCGAGGCGGTGGACGCCGCCCGCTGGATGCACACCGGCGACCTCGCGGTGATGCGCGACGACGGCTACCTCGCGGTCGTCGGCCGTATCAAGGACATGATCATCCGCGGCGGCGAGAACGTGTATCCGCGCGAGGTCGAGGAATTCCTGTACGGCCACCCCAAGGTCTCCGACGTGCAGGTGGTGGGGGTGCCCGACGCCACGTACGGGGAGGAGGTCGCGGTGTGCGTCATCCCGCGCGACGCCGCCGACCCGCCGACGCTGGAGGAGATCGCCGCCTACTGCGAGGGGCGGCTCGCCCACTTCAAGGTCCCGCGGCTGCTGCGCGTCATGGACGCCTTCCCGATGACGGTCAGCGGCAAGGTCCGCAAGATCGAGCTGCGGGCCGACTTCGGTCCCGCCGCGGACGCGCCCTGACCGCCGCGGGTCAGGACCGGCCGGGCTCCGGCGGACCGGACTGGATGAGCGCGTCGGCGGCCGGGTTGACCGGCTGCGGGGTGCCCGTGAGGTCCATGACGAACAGCGGCACGCCCAGCTGGTCGGCCCGCAGCCGCGCCTCGTACGCGTAACCGGCGAGCGAGAAGAACGCGCCGACCGCGTCCTCGTTGGCGCAGTTGAGCCACAGGCACTCGACGTCGCGCACCGGCGTCGGCTGGGTGCTGGGATCGACCTGGGCGACCAGGCCCCGGCCGCGCAGGTCGATGCCGTTGGCGGTGCGGTCGCCCGCGAGCCGCACGTCGGCGAAGCCGAGCCACTTCAGGTACTGGGCGGCCGCGGTGAGCGCGTCCCGCCCGGTGCGGATGGTGACGGGACGGAACGGCGGCCGGGCGGTGGTCGGCGGCGGTACCGTCCCGGCCGGGGCGGGCGCGCTGCCGCCGGGGGAGTGCAGCGGACCGGACGCCTCGGCGGCCTCGTCGTCCACCGGCAGGCGGATCAGCGCGCCGCAGGAGCAGCCCAGTTCGGGCCGCGGCCACTGGTCGGTGCGCCCGCAGCCGGGGCAGCGCAGCCGCACCCACGACTCGTCCCAGGAGCGGTGCACGACCTCGACCGGCGGACCGCCGCGCAGCACCGGCAGGCACAGCGGCGCCCCGCACGGGCAGGGGTAGGTCGGCGCCGTGTACGTATGGTCACGGCGGCAGGCCGGGCAGCGCACCGGCACGCTCTCCGCTGCCATGGCGGTCACCACTTCCGATCGGCGTCGTCACCCCCATAGTGCAGGAAGTGCCGCCTCCGGGTGGGTGGTTGGCGCGACTGTGTGTCGGTCCCGGCGGAACGCTGCGTCACCGTGCGCGACCGCCGGTGCGCCCGGCCCGTCCCGGGCCGGCGGCCGCCCGACCCGCGGCGATGATTAGGAATTGGCCGCGCAGGGTACTTCTTCTGAATTGCCGCCGACTTGGCGATGCCGCAGGTAAAGCCGCCGCGCGAAGAACGGCTGGTTAACGCTGCAAACACACGCCCGTAATAACTGCGAGTTATGTCCGATTGCTCGCTTCCGTGCCCGAGCGATGCGGCCCGGTTGGTCCTGTTTGGTGACCGGGATTCGGCGAACGGGCAGGTGGCGCGCACTGCTCGATCGGCGGCAAGGAATCGGCCACAATTGCTGGACAAGGTAAAGAGCATTGCCGTACTGTCCTCCGTGACCGCGAACGGCCTGATCGGCCGGGGTTGTCCGCTCCGCCTCCAAGCACACCGGGGAGGCGGTGGCCGTGGTCGTACGGGGCTACGGGGATGGTGGTGTGGTGGTCTGGCACAACACGCTCGAAAACGGTCTCAAAAACGGTACGGGAATAGCTCCGGAGAATGCGGGGCGGCTGCCGCAAGCCGCAGGTCACACCCGTTTCACGGTTCTCGGAATGCTGGCGGTGGCGGACGGCAGTGAATCCGTGGTGCTTCAGCCCTCGCGGCCCGCGGCACTTCTGGCTGCATTGTTGCTCAATGCGAATTCGGTGGTCTCCGTCGAATTCCTGCAGCGTGTCATCTGGGGCGAGGAGACACCCGCCCAGGGCAAGTCCGCGCTGCACAGCTGCGTTCTGCGCTTACGCCGGCTGTTCGGTAAGTACGGCATCTCCGGCAATATGATCGAGGCGGTGCCCGGTGGTTACCGGCTCACCGCGGACGCCGGGACGCTGGACCTCGTCCGCTTCCGTGAACTCCTCGGCTCCGCCTACGACGCGGCCGAACCGGAGGCCGAACTGCGGCTGCTGCGGGCCGCGCTGGCGCTGTGGCAGCCGCCGCTGCTCACCAACGTCCCCTCCGACCTGCTGCACCGCGACGAACTGCCCCGGCTCCAGGAGGAGTGGCTGCGCGCCATCGAGCGCGTCTTCGATCTCGAACTGGAGTGCGGCAGGTGCCGGGAGGCGGTCGCCGAGATCCGCTCCGCCGCACACGCGCACCCGCTGCACGAGCGCTTCACCGAGCAGTTGATGGAGGCGCTGGACCGGACCGGCCGCCGCGCCGAGGCACTCGCCGAGTACCGGCGGCTCAAGTCGCATCTGGCGAGCACCCTCGGAGTCGATCCCGGGCCCGCCCTCCAGCGGCTCGAACTGGCCATCCTGCGCGGCGAGTCGTCCGGCAGCGCCGAGGCCCGGCCGCCGTGGCAGCCGCCGCCCGCCCCGGTGGGCCCCGCGCCCGCGGCGGCCGGTGCGGACCCGGCTCCCGACGAGGCCGTGGACGGCGGCCGGGTGCTGGACAGCCTCGTCGGCGCGGGGCTGCTGGAGGAGGAGCCGAGCGGGCGCTACCGGGTGCACGAGCTGCTGCGGGTCTTCACCCGCGCCGCCGCGGCCGGCGGTGTCGGCGCGGCCCGGCCCGCCACGAGCGCCCCCGGCCCGGCGCCCCCGGACCCGCCCCCGGAGACCGCCGGCTCCCCGGCGCCCCCGCCCCCGGCTTCGCACACGGAGGCCCCGGCCTCCCCGCGCCCGGCCCCGTGCGCCCAGGCCCCCGGCCCCCCGGCCGCCGCCGGCGCACCCGGCGGCCGGAGCCCCGCACCCCCGGCGCCCGCCCGCGACGGGCGCCCCACCCCCACCGACCCGCAGCGGCCCCGGGCCGCAGGACCGCACCCCACGGAGGCGTGACTGACATGGCGTCCACCTACGACGAACTCGCCGGCACCAGGCCGCGGATCCGCCGCGACGTCCTCTACACCCAGACGCCCACCGGCGTGCACTTCCACAACGCGCGCGGCGGCTTCAGCGTCGTCATGCCCTCCGCCTACCGCTTCGCGACCGTCATCGTCCCGCACCTGACCGGCGACCACACGGTGGCCGAGCTGTGCAACGGCCTCGGCGACAAGCAGCGCGACATGGTCGTCCAGCTCGTCGGCACGCTCTACGCGCGTGGCTTCGCCCGCGCCGCCGAGCCCGCGCAGGACGCACCGGACGCGGTGGGCGACACGGTCGCCGAACGCTTCGCCGCGCAGATCGACTACATCGACCACTACACCGACGGCGCCGCCGACCGCTTCCGCCGCTTCCGGCAGACCCGGGTCGCCGTGCTCGGCGAGGACGCCGTCGCCCGCTGGGCCGCGCTCAGCCTGATCCGCAACGGCTGCGCCGCCGTCGCCGTACCGCGAGCCCTCGACCGCCCCGGCAGCGGCCTCGCCGACGTCCTCGCCGAAGCGGCCGCCCTGCGCGAGGCAGGCTGCCCCGCCGAGGTCACCCTGCTCGACCCGCCGCCCGGCGGACCCACCTGGGACGACCTCGACGGCCACGACCTCGTACTGCTCACCGGCCCGCACGGCCCACGCCGGCTCGCCCCGCTGCTGGACGCCGGGATACCCGCCGGACGCACCCTGCTGCCCGCCTGGCCCTACGGCGACTCCGTCGTCATCGGCCCGCTCATGACCCGGGACGGCAGCGGCTGCTGGACCTGCGCGGCCCTGCGGCTGGGCGCCAACGGCGAACCGGGCGCCGCCGCCGACCTGTGGAGCGCCGCCGCCCCCGGCGGCCCTTACGACCCGGCGGCCCAGGGCCTGGCCGGGCCGCTCGCCGCGATGGTCGGCAACCTGCTGGGCTACGAGGTCTTCCGCCGCACCACCGGCGTCCTGCCCGCCGAGACAGAGAACCAGCTGCTGATCCAGCACACCGACTCCCTCGACACCGTCGCCGAACCGCTGCTGCCGCACCCCCGCTGCCCGCACTGCGCCCCCGCCGCACCCGCCGCCGAGACCCCGGTGCGGCTCACCGACCTGCCGGGCTCCGCCGCCACCGGCGACGCCGCCGTCTCACCGCTGGGCGGCCCCGTCGGCAGCGGGGCCGAGGAGGAGGACGCCGCACAGGCCGCGCTCGCCGAGATCTCCGGCCGCTCGGTGCTCGTCCAGCCGCGCGCCGGGGTCTTCGCCGCCTACGCCGACGAGGACTGGACGCAGACCCCGCTCAAGGTGAGCACGGTGGTGCTCGGCACCGGCCACCGGGAGCGCCGCGAGATCACCGCCTTCGACGTCCACCACGTCGCCGGGGCCCGGCTGCGGGCGCTGCTGCGCGCCGCCGAGATGTACGGCGAGCACGTCGTGCCCGTGCGGGGCGCGCTCACCGGGCCGGAACTGGAGGCCGCCCGCGGCAAATGGCGCACGGTCGCGGCCGACAGGCTCGCCCTCGCCTCCGGGCTCGGCGCACCCGCCGAACCGGTCGCCCGCTGGTGCCCGGTGACGTCGCTGCTCACCGGCGAGACGGTGCTCGTGCCCGCGGCCGCACTGCGGCCCTTCGGCCCGGACAACCAGGCGCGCCAGGTCGAGGCCACGTCCGCGGGCAACGGCGCCGGGACGACCCCGGCCGCCGCCGTCGCCCGCGCCCTGCGCACCGCCCTCGCCCACGACACGCTGCGCCGGGCACTGGGCGGCGCAGCCGAGGTGCGCCGCCTGACCCCGGAGGAGGACGGCGACGACGCCGAACTGACCTTCCTGCTCCGCTCCGCCGCCGGGCTCGGCGCGGGCCTGGAGATCCTCGACCTCGGCGGCGGCGCCCTGCCCGTCGTGCTGGCCCGCGCGGCCGACCCGGCGGGCGGCGCGCCGCGCTGGACCGTCGCCGCGGCCCTGCGCCGCCGCGACGCGCTGCTGGCCGCCCTGCGCGACCTGCTCGGCGCCGTGCAGACCGGCCGCCCGCTCGACCCGGGCGACCCGCTGCTCGCCGACCTCGACCCGGCCGCCCTCGCGGTGGGCGGCGAGGCGCCCCCGGCCGCCGACACCACCTGGCCCGAGGCCGCCGCCGCCCTGCGCGCCGCGGGCCGCGACATCCTGACCGCCCCCGCCGACACCCCCGACCTGACCGCGGGCCGCATCCACACCGCCCGCGTCCTCCTCACCCTCGCCGAGCCCCGCGCATGACCCGCCCCCTGCCCCCGGCGGCCGAGCCCGCACCCCCGGCGCACGACGGCAGCATCGCCGCCGGCGCTCCGTCCGGCGGGACGGCCGTGCCCGCGGCCACGGACGACCCCGCCGGACCGGGTCCGGCCTCCCGGGTCGGACACGGCGGGCCGCTCGACGCCTTCTGCGCCGACCTCGCCGACCGCCTCGTCGCGAGCCTGCGCGCCCTGACCGGCGGGCGCGGGCCCGAGGTGGTGGTCGGCGCCCTCGGGGTGCGGGACGAACTCGCCGTCGGCGGCGAGTCCGGCGCGGACGCCGAAGGACGGGCAGGCGGCGGCGCGTCGGAGGGCGCCGCCCACCGCTTCGCCGCCGGGCAGGAACGGGGCGAGGGCGCGGGACCGGACGGGTCCGAGGCGTACTCCGGCCGCGCGCGGGCGCCGGGCGGCGCCGTCGGGGTCTTCCGCTACGGGCACCTCGTGCTCGTCGGGCCGTTCGTGCCCGGCGGGGGAGCGGGGTGCGGGCGGTGCCTGGTGCGGCGGTGGCAGGGGGTACGCGCGCGGGCGCTGCGGGAGGCGCTGGAGACGGGGGCCGGGACGCGGGCGGCCGGGGCCGGGCCGGTGGAGACGGCGTTCGGGATCGACGCGGTGGCCGCGCTCGTCGCCGCGCACCGCGAACGGCCGGACGGCGGCCGCGGCGGCCGGCACCCGTACGCCTTCCTCGTGGACGCCGAGACGCTGTGCGTGACGCGCTTCGCGTTCGTCCCGGACGCCGAGTGCCCGGACTGCGGGATGCGCCCGGCGGACACCGCGCAGGGCGCCCGGCTCGACCTCGCGCCCGCGCCGAAGCCCGCGCCCGACGTCTTCCGGCTGCGCCCGGCCGACGACTACGACGTGCCGTTCGAGGCGTTCGTCAACCCGGCGGCGGGCATGCTGGGCCCGTCCGTGGTGCCGGACCTCATCTCGGCGTCCACGTCCTCCACCGTGGGCTCGTTCCTGCTGCGCTCGGGCGACTACCTGCGCGAGTGCTTCTGGGGCGGGCACACCGCGCGCTACCGCTCCAGCGAGCGTGTCGGCCTGCTCGAAGGACTGGAGCGGTTCGCCGGGATGCGCCCGCGCGGCAAGCGCACCGCCGTCGTCGCCGCGTACGACGAACTCGCCGCCGAGCACACGCTCGTGGACCCGCGGCAGTGCGGCCTGTACGACGAGGCCTTCCACCGCGCGGAGCCGGACGTGCGGCCCTTCGACCCGGCGCGGCCCGTCCCGTGGGTGTGGGGCTGGTCGCTGCGCGACCGGCTGCCCGTGCTCGTCCCGGAGATCCTGGTCTACTACCACGCGCCCGGCGGCCTGCGGCGCCGCTTCGTGCAGGAGAGCTCCAACGGCTGCGCGTCGGGCGGGAGTCTGGCCGAGGCTGTCTACCACGGGCTGATGGAGGTCGTGGAGCGCGACGCCTTCCTGCTCGCGTGGTTCGGGCAGGCCCGGCTCCCCGAGATCGACGCCAGCACGTCGCGCGACCCGCAGACCCGGGCGACGATCGACCGGCTGGCGATGTACGGCTACCGGGCCCGCTTCTTCGACACCCGGATCAGCTTTCCGATCCCGGTCGTGACGGCGGTCGCCGAGCGTGTCGACGGCGGCCTCGGCCGCCTGTGCTTCGGCGCGGGCGCGGGCCTGGACCCGGAGTCCGCGCTCGCGGGCGGACTGTGCGAGATCGCCACCGACGCGGTCAACCTCCGCCGCCGGACCGCGCGCGACGAGCGGCGGCTGCGCGCGCTGGCCGCCGACTTCGACCGCGTGCAGGTGCTGCACGACCACCCGCTGATGTACGGGCTGCCGGAGATGGCCGAGCACGCCGCCTTCCTGCTGCGCGGCGACCGCCCGCGCGTCGCCCTCGCCGACCTCGCCGCGACGGGTCCGGGCACGCTCACGCCGGGCACCGACCTGCGCGACGACGTCGAGACGTGCGTCGGGGCGGTCGCGAAGGCGGGCTTCGACGTCGTCGTGGTCGACCAGACGATGCCCGAGCAGCGCGACCTCGGCCTGCACACCGCGAGCGTCCTCGTGCCCGGCCTGCTGCCCATCGACTTCGGCTGGCGCCGCCAGCGCGCCCGCCACCTGCCCCGTACGCGCACGGCCCTGCACGAAGCGGGCTTGCGCGAGCGGGAGTTGACCCCCGCCGACCTCAACCCCGCACCGCACCCCTTCCCCTGACCGGCCGGGCCGTGGGACCGAGCGCCGCCCGCGCCGCCCCGCGCCATCCGTACCGCCCGCACCGCGAACGCCCGCGCCACCCAAGGCCGCACCGCCCCGAAGACCCGCACCGCACGCGCAGAGAGGAAACGCCCGTGGGATTCGCCCATGAGTACGCGACCGCCATCGTCCGGCGGGGCCGTTATCCCATGGAGCCCGCCGACTTCGTACCCGACTGGGCCGACCGGCCGCGCAAGGGCAAGCACTTCCCCGGCGCCGCCGCGCTCCCGCTGCCGCAGGCCGTCGCCGACCCCGAAGCGACCGTGCAGCGCGGCCTGTTCGGAGCGGACGGGCCCCAGGGCCCGGACACCGGGGGCGCGTTCACCCTGCCGCTGCTCGCCGGGATGCTCCAGGAGTCCTACGGCCTGGTCGGGCGACGGCTCGCGGTGCAGGCCAACTCCGACCTCGGCACCCTGCCGATGTACACGCAGGCCAACTGGTCGCGCGGCAGCGCCTCGGGCGGCGGCCTCTACCCCGTCGGGGTGCACTGGGTCGCCGGGCCCTCCGGCCCGCTCACGCCCGGCGTCTACTACTACGACACCCCCCACCACGCGCTGCGGCGGCTGCTCGCCGGTGACGTGAGCGGCGAGGTGCGCGCGGCGCTCGGCGGCGGGGCGCGCTGGGCGGGCCACGACCAGTTCCTGGTCCTGGGCGTGCGCTTTTGGCAGAACGCCTTCAAGTACAACAGCTTCTGCTACCACGTCGTCACGATGGACACCGGCGCGCTGCTGCAGACCTGGCGGATCTGGGCCGCCGCCCACGGGCTGCGCGTCGGCCCGGCGTTCTGGTTCGACGAGGCGCGGCTCGGCCGCCTGCTGGGCCTGGGGCAGGACGAGGAGGGCGTCTTCGCAGTCGTCCCGCTCGCCTGGGAAGGCGCCCCGGCCCCGGCTCCCGGCCCCGCCGCGCCGCCCGCCGACGTCCCCGTCCCCGTTCCCGCGAGCGCCGCGGCCCCGCGGGTGCGGCACACCGACCAGGAGCGCTCGCACGTCACCATGACCTTCGAGACGGTGCGGCGCATGCACGCCGCGACGCTCGACCGCGCCGCCGAGCGCCCCGCGCCCGGCGCGCTGGACACCGCCCTCGCGCCGCCGGTGCCGGACGGCGGCGACCGCGTCGCGCTGCCCGCGCCGCGCCCGCTGGACACCCCCGTGAGCAGTGCGCTGCGCGCCCGCCGCAGCAGCTTCGGCCGCTTCCAGGCGACCCGGCCGCTGCCCGCGCGGGACCTGTCCACGGTGCTGGCCGCGATCGCCGCGGCGGGCACCCTCGACAGCGACGCCGAGACGCCGGACACCGGCTCGCTCAGCCGCAGCTACGTCTTCGTCAACCACGTGGACGGCGTCGCCCCCGGCATCTACCTGCACGACACGGCGGACGGGACGCTGCGGCTGCTGAAGGCCGGGCCGTCCGGCGCCTTCCTCCAGGAGAACTACTTCCTGGCCAACTACAACCTGGAGCAGGCCGCCGCCGTCATCGTGCCCGCCGCCCGTACCCACGCGGTGCTGGACGCCGTCGGCGACCGCGGGTACCGGCTGGTCAACGCGGTGATCGGCGGGATCTCGCAGGCCGTCTACACCGCGTCGGCCGCCGCCGGGCTGTCCTGCGGGGTGGCGCTCGGCTTCGACGCGATCTCCTTCACCGAGGAACTCGAACTGGAGGCGACCGGCGAGGTGCCGCTGCTGATCATGATGATCGGCCACGAGCGCCCCCGCCCCGCCGGTTTCCGCCACGAGATCGCCTGACGCCGTGCACGGCGACGTATCCGACGACGACACGGGCCGGGCCGGACAGCGGTCCCGGGCACAGAAGGGAGCGGCATGAGCGTCGACGACGCCGCGCCGGAGAGCGGGAACACCCCGCGGGACTGGCACCTGCACCGCCGCTTCATGCTGCGCGTGGCGGGGCTGCCGGTGGAGGCCGTGCACAGCCTGCGCAGCCCCGCGGCCCGCGACTGGGCCGCCGGGACGCTCGCCGCCGAGCGCGACGCCGCCCGGCTCGCGGACGAGCTGAACGACCCGCTGACCGTGCTGGTGAAGGCCACCGAGGACGGTGCGCGGCGCCGTACGGTGCTCGCGCTGCGCCGCGCGGTCTTCAACGGCCGCCTGCCGCAGGACGTGGACGCGGTACGGAGCCTCGCCGCGGAAGCGGACGGCGATGGCGGTGACGGTGGCAGTGGCGGTGACGGTGGCGGTGACGGCACGGGCGGGCTGCTGCTGCGCTGGCTGGACGCCCGGCTGCGGCTCGACGCGCTCGCCCGCGCCGGGGGCCCGCTGGTGGACGCCGAACTCGCCGCGGCCCGGGGCCGGTTGCGGGAGCTGGTCGGTGAGGAGCGGCTGCGGCTCGGGCTCGCGCTGGCCTCCCCGACGCTGGAGGGACAACTCGACGCCTTCATGGCCGACACCGCGCCCGTCCCCGACAAGCGCGCCCGCAAGAAGGAGCGCTCGCTGCTGGCGTACCTCTACCGCACGGCGTGCAAGACCAGCCCGTTCAGCACCTTCACCGCCGTGGCCGAGGGCGGCTTCGCCGCGGACGCCGGACCCGAGGTGCGCACCGGCGGCGGCTGGACGAGCCACCCGCGGCTCAACGTCGTGGTGCTGGCCCGGCTCGCCGAGCTGGTCGCCGCCGACCCGGGCCGGCGCGGCGACCTGCCCGTCACCCTCTCGGCGGGCTGGGAGGTCGACGAGGACCGCATCCGCTACGTCCGCCGCTCGGTGACCGCGGGCGACGACAGCGCCGCCGTCAGCTTCGACGCGGCCCACGACCGGCTGTTCTTCCTGCGCAACAGCGGCACCCTGGAGCGAATGACCGCGCTCTTCCGGGCACGCGGCCGGCTGCGGCACGCCGAGCTGACCGGCTGGCTGACCGCCCAGACCGGCGCCGCGCCCGAGGACGCCGCCCACTACGCGGGCACCCTGCTGGACCTCGGCATCCTCCAGATGACCGGCCTGGAGACCGACGTCCACACCACCGACCCCCTGCGCTCCTTCGCCGCCGCGCTGCGCGCCCTGGAACGCCCCTGGGCCGAACCGCTCGCCGCCCGGCTGGACGGCGCCGCCGCGCTCGTCGACCGCTACCCGGCCGCGGACGCCGCGGGGCGCCGCGCGCTGCTCGGCGACCTGCGCCGCGACCTGCTGGCGGTGCAGGCCGACCTCGGCGCGCCGTCCCCGGCGCTGCCGCAGACCCTGCTCTACGAGGACGTCCGGGAGGACGGCGTCACCGCGGATCTCGCGCAGTGGGAGGAACTGGCTGCCGCGCCGCTGCACGAACTGCACGGCATCCTCCCGGCGTTCGACGTGGCACTGCCGCAACGGCTCACCCTCAAGGGCTTCTTCCTCGCCCGCTACGGGCGCGGCGGGCGCTGCGACGACCTGCTGCGGCTCGTCCACGACTTCCACGAGGACATCTTCACGCAGTACCTGCAGTTCACCTCGACCAAGTCGCCCTGGGCGGCCGACGGCAGCCCCGCCCCCGAGGAGAACTGGCTCGGCATGCCCGAGGTCGCCGCGCTCGACCGGGCCCGCGCGGAATTCACCCGGCGGATGCGCGAGGCATGGGCCGCCCACCCCGACGGGGAGCCCGAACTGTGCCTGGACGAGGACACGGTGGCCGCCGTCCGCACCGAACTCGCCCCCCTCGGCCGCCCGTTCGCCCCGCACAGCCACTTCCTCCAGCTCGCCCGGCGCGACGGCGACCCGCTCGTGGTCCTCAACAACTCCTACGGCGGCCTCGCCTTCCCCTTCACCCGCTTCACCCACTGCTTCGACGACGCGGCCGCGCACGGCGTCCCCGACGCCGTCCCCGCCGAAGGGCTCACCGAGCGGCTGCGCGCACAGCTGCGGGAATGGCAGCCGCCCGGCGCGGTCTTCGCCGAGATCACCGCGGGCTCGGCCACCACCAACCTCAACCTGCACGGCCGGCTCACCGACCACGAGATCGTCTGCCCCGGCGAGACCAGCACCGCCCCGCCCGAGGCCCGGATCGACCTCGACGACCTCTACGCCGAGCACGACGCCGACGCCGACCGGCTGGTGCTGCGCTCGCGGCGGCTGGACGCCGAGGTCGTGCCGCTCTACCTCGGCTACCTCGTGCCGATGGTGCTGCCCGAGGTGCCGCGCACCCTGCTGCTGCTCTCACCCACCTCCCGCGCCTCCGTCGACGCCTGGCGCGGTGTGCCCGAAGGCCCGGACCGCGCCGGGGTCACCTCCCGGCCCCGGGTCCGCTACCGCGGCCTGGTCCTGCACCGCAGGTCCTGGACGGCCGCGCCCGGCGCGCTCCCGGCCCGCCCGGCAGGCACGGACGAGGCCGCGGCCTACCTGGCATGGCAGCGCTGGCGGCACGAACACGGCCTGCCCGACCGGGTCTTCGCCACCGTCCACGAGGAACGGGCGGCGGACGCGGGCGGCGTCGGCGCCGTCTTCGGCGGATCCAAGCCGCACTACGTCGACTTCGACAGCCCGCTGTCGCTGCTCGCGCTGCACGCCCTGACCGACGGCGGCCGCCACAAGGCGGTCTTCGAGGAGATGCTGCCGGGCGAGGACGAGCTGCACGTGCGCTCCCCCCGCGGCCACCACGTCGCCGAACTGGCCGTGGAAATCGTCCCCCGCGCGGCCCACCCCGCCGCCGCGGCCCGGCCAGGAAGGCAGGACCCCGCCGTATGACCACCCACGGCATCACCCACGGCATCAGCCAGGGCGCCATCGAGGACACCACCGAGGACACCACCCGCGCCGCCGCCGGGACGCGCGGCGCGTGGCAGGCCTACCACGTCTTCTACGCCGCCAGCCCGCGGCCCTTCCTCCAGCGCTGCGCGCGCCCGCTGGTCGCCGAACTCACCGCGGAGGGCCTGCTCGACGGCTGGTTCTTCATCAACTACTGGCTGGAGGGCCCGCACATCCGGCTGCGCCTGCGCCCCTCCTCGGCGGAAGCCTCCGCCGCCGTCGCCGAGCGGGCGACCGCGGCGATCGAGACGTTCCTGCGCGAGCGCCCGGCCCTCTACGAGGTCAAGGGCGGCTTCATGGCCGACCTCTACCAGACGCTCTTCGCCCTCGAATACCCCGGCGGCGCGCCCGCGGGCCTGGTCGACGCCGAGGGCCACATGAAGCTGCGGCCCAACAACTCCTTCAGCCCCGAGCCCTACGAGCCCGAGTACGGCAAGTACGGCGGCCCCGCCGGGGTGGAGCTGGCCGAATGGCACTTCCAGCGCTCCAGCGAACTGGTCTCCGGCGCGGCGGGCTCGATGAACCTGCACCTGCGGACCGTACTGCTGGGCGTGGCCGCCCAGTTGATGATGACCATGTCCGGCTGCCTGCTGCGCGAGGAGGACGCGCTGCTCGCCTTCCTGGACCGTTACCACGACTTCTGGAACTCCGCCTTCGCCACCACCAACTACACCGCGCAGGACGGCTACGACCGCGCCTACCGCACGATGGAGGCGCTGCCCGAGCGCTTCCAGCACATCCGCGCCGCGGTCGCCGAACCCGCGCCCGAGCGGCTGCCGAGCCTCCTCGCCGGATGGGCCGAGCACTGCCTCGACCTGCGTGAGCGCGTCGTCGCCCTGGCCCAGGCCGGGGACCTGGTCTTCCGCTCCTGGGACGGCACGCGCGACCTGCCCGTCGACGACCCCGACCAGGCCCTGCCGATGCTGCTGTCGCCGTACATGCACATGACCAACAACCGGCTGTCGGTGTCCGTCCGCGACGAGGCCTTCCTCTCCTACGTCCTGGCCCGCGCGCTGCGCGAGCCCCGGCCCACGGCGGCGCCATGACCGCCACCAGCGGCGCGCTGCTCGCCGCGCGCCCCGCGCTGCGCCCCGGCATCCTCGTCGGCCCGCCCCTGACCCGCGGCCCCGCGGTCGTCCACCTCCTCAAGGACCCCGAGACCGGAGTACGGCTGGAGGTCGGCCCGAAGGAGCACTTCATCATCGCCCGCCTCGACGGCACGCGCTCCCTGGGCGAGATCGGCACGGAGTACGCCGCGCACTTCGGAGCGCGGCTCGGCGACGCGCAGTGGGGCCGGATGATGCGGCTGCTCGGCACGCGGCAGCTGCTGGCGGTGCCGCCGTCGGCAGCGGGCGCCCCCACCGCCGCTGCCGCGCGCACAGCGCCCGGTCGCACCGCGGACGACGCCGGTCAACGGCCGCGGCGCGGAAGCCTGTTCAGCGGGCGGACGCGGATGGTCGCGGACGCGCCCGCGCTCATGGACCGGCTGCACGCCGCCACCGGCTTCGCCCGCCGCCGGGTCGTCGTCGGGGTGCTGTTCGCGCTGTCCCTCGCCGTGGTCGCCGCCGTCGCCGCCCGGCTCGGCGAACTGGCCGACCAGACGCGCGAGCTGTACCACCAGCCGGTCGCGCTCGCCGCCGTCGGCTGCGTGCTGTGGGTGAGCCTGGGGCTGCACGAGATCGCCCACGGACTCGTCGCCCGCGCGTACGGGCTGCGGGTCGGCGAGATCGGCCTGCGGCGCGTGTGGGGCGTCATGACGTACCTGTACTGCGAGGTCGAGGACGTGCAGTTCCTCACCCGGCGCGGCCGCCAGATCGCGGTGGCGGCGGCGGGCGCGGTCGCCAACCTGCTCTTCCTGGTGCCCTTCTGGCCGGTCTGGGCCCTGCTCCCGGACCACGCCCAGGCCCTGCCCTTCCTCGGCGGCCTGCTCCTGCTCGGCACCGCGATGGCCCTCCTCAACCTCGTCCCCCTCCCACCCCTCGACGGCTACAAGGCCCTCGGCTACGCCCTCGGCACCCTCCGCCTGGCGACCGAGAGCCGCACCTTCCTGACCCTGGCAGCCCGCGCGATCCGCTCCCCGCGCGCGGAAGAGCGACCCGCCGCGACGGCCGCCCCGGAGGCCACGGGGTCCGTGTCGCGCGCCGCGTACGCGTCGGCCGGGAGCGGGGCATCCGCCTCCCCGGACGCGTCGGCGGGCGTGCGTGTCACGCCCGCCCCGGAGGTCACCGGGTCCGTGTCGGGAGCCGCGTACGCGTCGGCCGGGGGCGGCGCGGGCCCCTCGCCGGAGGCCGCGGGCGGGGGCGGGGCATCCGCCGGGACCGCTTCCGCGGGAGCGGCGCCCGCCGACGTGCACGCGTCGGCCGGGAGCCGCGCGGGTGCGTCTGCCCCCGGGAGCGGGGGCCGCCCGCGCGTGCCGGACGCCCGCGCGCAGGTGCGCCGCTACCCCGCGCGGCTGCGCACGCTCTACGCCGGATACGGCGTCCTGTGCGCGCTGCTCGCGCTCGCCGTGCTCGCGGGCTTCGGGCTCGCCGTCCGGGCGATGCTCCCGGACGGCTGGCGGGACTGGTCGGGCTTCCTGCCCGCCGCCGTGATCGCGGCCGCGTGGCTGCTGCGGCTGGTCGGCCTGCGCTTCGCGGCCCGCCGCCCGCAGCCCGGCGGCGCGGCGGGGGAGTCCGCCACCGCGCCCGCGGGCACCCGGGGCCGCCCCGGCGCGGAGCCCGGCCCGCACGTGCCCGCCGACAGCACGGCCACCGCCGCCGGGCGCGGCGGTCCCACGGGCGCGGGCCCGTACGCAACCACCCCGCCGGACGGCGAACCGCAGCAGGAGAAACGGGAGAAGGGGCACATGACAGCACAGCCGCGGCCGGAGGGGACGGCCATCGTGCTCGACGGCGTCACCAAGGTGTACGGGGAGGTGCGCGCGCTCGACGACGTGTCGCTGACCGTCGCGCAGGGGGAGTTCTTCGGGATCCTCGGGCCCAACGGGGCCGGGAAGACCACCCTCGTGGAGATCGTCGAGGGCATGCGCAAGGCCGACGCGGGCACCGTCAGCGTGTTCGGGACGAGCCCCTGGCCGCGCAACACCGCGCTGCTGCGGCGGATCGGCGTCCAGACGCAGACGTCCGCGTTCTTCACCCGGCTCACCGCGTGGGAGCACCTGGAGACCGTCGCCGCGCTGCACGGCGCCGACCGGGCCGCCGCCCGGCACGCGCTGGAGCTGGTGGGCCTGACGGGCAAGCAGCGCAGCCGGGTCGACGAGCTGTCGGGCGGCCAGCGCCAGCGCCTCGCCCTGGCCACCGCGCTGGTGCACCAGCCGGATCTGATCTTCCTCGACGAGCCGACCGCCGCCCTCGACCCCGAGGCCCGCCGGTCGCTGTGGGCGGTGCTGCGCGACCTGCGCGGGGAGGGCCGCACCATCGTCTACACCACGCACTACCTCGACGAGGCCGAGGCGCTGTGCGACCGGGTCGCGATCGTCGCGGGCGGCCGGATCGTCGCGCTGGACAGCCCCGGCGCGCTCGTCCGCTCGATGGCCGCGCCCGCCCGGCTGCTGGTGCCCGCCGGCCGCATCACCGTGGAGCAGGCGCGCACGGTCGAGGGCGCGGAGCGGGTGCTCGTGGAGGGCGGTGAGGTCGTCATCGAGACGCACCACGCCAACCGCACGCTGGTCGCGCTCGCCGCGCTGGTCGACATGGACGCGATCCAGACCAGGACGGCCACCCTGGAGGACGCCTACCTGCGGCTGACGGCGAGCCCGCCGCCGGGCACGGCGTCCGCACCGCCCGACCACGACGACGAACGGGCCGCGCACACCGCCGCGGCGGGAACGGAGCAGCGCCGATGACCGCCACCCCCGCGCTCGACACCAAGGACGGCGCCGCGCCCGCCGCGGTGCCGGGCCCGTACCGGACGCTCACCCGGGCCGCGTTCCTGGCCTCGGTGCGCGACCGCACCACCGTCTTCTTCACGTTCGCCTTCCCGCTGGTCTTCCTCGTCGTCTTCGGCCTGCTCTTCCGCGGCCAGTCCGTCAACGGCGACCTGCCATACATCAACTACGTCGCCCCCGGCGTCCTCGCCTGGGGTGTCGGCAACGCGGCGCTCTTCGGCCCGGCGTTCGCGCTCATGCACTGGCGCCGCGACGACATCCTGCGGCTCATCTGGCGCACCCCGACCCCGCTGCCCACCGTGCTGGGCTCGCGGCTGCTGGTCGCCATCGGCGTGGGCCTGACGCAGGCGGTGCTCTTCACCGCGGTGGCGCTGCTGCCGTTCTTCGGCCTGCACCTGGACGGGAGCTGGCCGCTCGCGCTGCCGCTGCTCGTGTTCGGGGTCACGGCCTTCCTCGCGCTAGGCCTGGTCGTCGGCAGCCTCGCCGACACCCCCGAGGCGGTCGCGGCCATCGCCAACTGCGTGATGGTGCCGATGGCGTTCCTGTCGGGCGCGTTCTACCCGGCCGACCTGCTGCCCGGCTGGATCCGCACCGCCTCCTGGATCCTGCCGCTGCGCTACCTCGACGACGGTCTGACCGACGTGCTCGCCGGGCGCGCCTCGCTGGGCTCGCTCGCGGTCGACTGCGGCGGCCTGATCGCCTTCACCGCCGTCTTCGGGCTCATCGCCGCCCGCATCTTCCGCTGGAGCAACCGGACATGACGACCGAGACCGTTGGGCGACCCGCCGCCGTCGCCGTGGTGCCGCCGCTGGAGGCCGCCGCCGCGGACCTGGCGGCACGCCTCGCCGCCCGCGCCGCTGCCGCGGGGCTGCCCGCGCCCCGGGTCGCCGCCGTCGGCGGCCACGACCTGCTGCGCCCCGAGCCCCCGCGGGCCGCCGCCGCCCGCGCCGCCGCGACCGTCCACCTCACCGCGGACGCCGTCCTCGTCGGCCCGTGGGGCGGTACGGCGCAGGCCGCGGCGTGCGGCTGCTGCCTGGCCATCCGCTGGCAGCGGCTGCGCACCCGCACCGAACGCGAGGCCCTGGAGACCGGCCAGGCCCGCTCGGCGGCGGGCGCCTGGCCGGTCCTCCCCGACTGGACCGTGGACGCGGTGTGGGCGCTGTGCGCGGCGGTGGGGGAGCGCACGGCGGCGGGTTCCCACCCGGCACCGGGCGCGGCGGGCGCGGCGGACCCCGCGCCCCGCACACCCGCCCTGCCCGACGACCGGCTGCCGCGGGTCACCCGGCTGGACCTGGAGACCGGGCAGCTCAGCACCGTCCCGCTGCTGGCCGATCCGCTGTGCCCGCACGCCCCGCACGCCGCGCACGGCGAAGCCCACGGCACCGCACCCGCCGCACCCGCCGCCGACTTCGACGGTTTCCCCGCCTCCCGCCCCAAGCCCGCGCCCGACCGCTACCGGCTGAAGGCGCCCGGCGCCTACGGGCTGCCCTTCGCCGCGCTGGCCAACCCGGTGTGCGGTGTGCTCGGCGCGGGCACCTGGAGCGACGTCACCTCGCCCACCACCGCGCCCGTCGCGGGCAGCGTCTTCATGCGCGGTTACGCGGGTCTCACCGACGTGACGTGGAGCGGCCAGTCGCACTCCTTCGCCGCGAGCCGCGACCTGGCCTTCCTGGAGGGTCTGGAGCGCTACGCGGGCACCCACCGCCGGGCGGTCGGCGGCGTGGTCACCGACACGTACACCAACCTCGGCGAGTCCGCGCTCGACCCGCGCGCGTGCGGGCTCTACACGCCCGAGACCTACCGCGACGACCCGATGATCGCGCCCTTCGACCCCGAACGCCCCATCCCGTGGGTCCAGGGCTGGTCGCTGCGCGACGACCGGCCCGTGCTCGTGCCCGCGCGGCTCGTCTACTACAGCGCGGGCACCTCCGCCGACCACTTCGTCTTCGAGTGCTCCAACGGCTGCGCCACCGGCAGCTGCCTGGAGGAGGCGGTGCTCTTCGGCCTGCTCGAACTCGTCGAGCGCGACGCCTTCCTGCTCGGCTGGTACGGCGACGCGCCGCTCACCGAGATCGACCTCGGCGCGTGCGGCAACCCCGTGCTGCGCGCGATGACCGACCGGGCCGCGCTGTGCGGCTACGACGTGCACGCCTTCGACAACCGCATCGACCTCGCCGTGCCTGTCGTCACGGGCCTGGCCGTGCGCCGGGACGGCGGCCCCGGCACGTACGCCTTCGCCGCCGGCGCCGCCTTCGACCCGGAGACCGCGATCGAGGCGGCGGTGTCGGAGATCCTCACCTACCTGCCGCACCTGCCCCGTCAGGTGGCCGAGCGGCCCGCCGAACTCGACGCCATGGCCGACGACTTCGGCCTGGTGCGGCGGCTGCCGGACCACGCGGCGCTGTTCGGGCTGCCGCGCATGGGCGAGTACGTCCGCGGTTACCTGGACCCCCCGGCGGTGCGGACGCCCGGCGAGCTGTACGCGGACTGGGAGCGGGGGCGGCCGCGCGGCCGGGACCTGCGCGACGACGTGCGCCTGCTCACCGCCGAACTCGCCGCCGCGGGCTGCGACGTGATCGTGGTGGACCAGACCGCGCCGGAGCAGCGCGCGATGGGGCTGCGCACGGTGTGCACCATCGCCCCCGGGCTGCTGCCGATCGACTTCGGCTGGGCGCGGCAGCGCGCTCTGACGATGCCGCGGCTGCTGACCGCCCAGCGGCGGGCCGGGCTGCGCGCCGACGACCTGCCCGAGGCGGCGGTCCGCCGGGTGCCGCACCCCTTCCCGTGAGTCCGCTTCCGGCGAGTCCGCTTCCGGTGAGTGCGCCGGAGGCCGGAACGCACGACCGCTCCGCCACCCGTACGCAGCGGGTGGCGGAGCGGCGGACGACGAGGAAGCCGTCAGGCGGTGCAGGAGGTGGTGCTGGTGGTGCTGGAGCACGTGCTGGTGCTGGAGCAGCTGGTCGACGAACCGAGCATGACCTCGCTGGCGTCCGAGTAGTCGGTGATCTCGAAGGTCTCGGACTCCAGCTCCAGGATCTCCTGGGCCAGCGACGCGAGCGGCGTGTCCTGCTTGGTGATCGCCATGGTGACTCCCTCTTCTCGGCGGGGGACGCGGCCCGGTCCGGGCCGGCCGACCCTTTTCTACGCGCGTCCACTGACCGATCCGCTGTCACTTCGCTGTCACGCCCGTCCCCCGAGGAGCACCTGATGCCGAACGGCCCCACCCCCGCGCCGCCGCGGGCCCCCGCGGGCGCCGTGCCCCGCGCGGTGCTGGCCCGCGCCGCCGAGCTGTACGTCGCGCTGCACCGCGACCCCGAGCTGTCGGGGGCCGAGGAGCGCACGGCGGCGCGGTTCGCGGCCGCGCTGCGCGCCGCGGGACTCGACGTCACCGGCGGCGTCGGCGGACACGGCGTGGTCGGCGTGCTGAGCAACGGGCCCGGACCCGTCGTCATGCTGCGGGCCGAACTCGACGCGCTTCCCGTGCGCGAGGCCACCGGTCTGCCGTACGCGAGCGATGCCACCGCGCCCGGCCCGGACGGCGGCACCGTCCCCGTCATGCACGCGTGCGGCCACGACGCGCACCTGGCCGCGCTCGCCGGGGCCGCCGACCTGCTCGCCGCCGGGGCGGACGGCTGGCGCGGCACGCTGCTGGCGGTGGGGCAGCCCGCGGAGGAGACGCTCAGCGGCGCGGCGGCCATGCTCGGCGACGGGCTCTACGCACGCTTCCCGGCCCCCGCGGCGGTGCTGGCCCAGCACCTCGTGCCGCTGCCCGCGGGCATGGTCGCGCACGCGGAAGGGCCGCTGCTCGCGGGCAGCGTGACGCTGCGGGTGGTGCTGCACGGCCGCGGCGGGCACGCCGGGGCGCCGCAGCTCGCCGCCGACCCGGTGGTCACCGCGGCGGCGGTCGTGCTGCGGCTCCAGACGGTGGTGTCCCGCGAGGCGGCGCCCGGCGAACCGCTCGTGGTCACCGTCGGCTCGCTGCGCGCGGGCGCCCCCGGCGCGGGCAACGTCATCGCCGACCGGGCCACCCTGGAAGTGACGGTACGGGCCTTCGGCGACGCGACCCTGGACCGCGCGGTCGCCGCCGTGCGGCGCATCGTGCGGGCCGAGGCGGCCGCCGCCCCCGAACCGGCGCCCCCGGAGCCGGAGTTCACCGTCCTGAGCCGCTCCACCCCCACCGTGCCGGACACCGCGCTGACCGCCGCCGTACGCGCCGCCCACCACACGGCGCTCGGCCCGCACCGCGTCACCCGCTGGCAACCCTCCCTCGCCACCGAGGACTTCGCCCTCTTCGGCGAGGCCGGCCGCGCCCTGCACGGCGTCACCGGCATCCGCACCGCCTACTGGATGCTGGGTGCGACCGGCCCGCGCGCCTGGGCCGAGGCCCCGGGCCCGGACCCCGCGTCCCGGCTCGCGGCCCTCCCGCCCAACCACTCCCCGCACTTCGCCCCGCACCCGCGCCTCACCCTGGAGACCGGCATCACGGCCCTGACCACGGCCGCGCACGCGGCCTTCACCGCTCCCTAGAGCGCGTGCCGCACCCACACGTTGGGCTCGACGTAGACGGCGTGGCCGTGCGCGGTGTCGCAGATGACGGGGGACAGCGCGCCCGGCACGACGACCTCGCCGTCGCGGTCGAAGGGCAGGCCCGTCCAGGCGCGCCACTGGGCGAGCGAGCCGCTGACGGTCATGGACGCCGGGGCGACCTTCTCCACGGTGCCGCCCGCCTTGATGTGGACGCGCAGCCAGGGGTCCGCGGGGAGGCCGTCGTCGCGGGTGCGGCGGACGTACTCGGTCATGGGCTCGTGCGGGTGCAGGTGTTTGGCGTTGGGGCGCACGGGTGCCAGCAGGGAGTGGTGGCCCTGCCGGGCGACGGCCTGGCGCATCGCGTCGAGCATCCGGTAGGACAGGCCGCGGCCCAGGTAGTCCTGGTCGAGGGTGATCTCCAGCGCGCTGGCGACCGTCGGCGGGGTGCCGGTGGCCCGGTCGCGCACCGCCCAGCCGAGCACGCGGTCCCAGCCCTGGTCGGGCAGTTCCTCGCGGCCGTCCAGCTCGGCGTTGAAGGGGACGCTGAGGCCGCGGGCCACCACGCGGTCGCCGACGGTCGCCACGACGCAGTAGTCGGGGAAGTCGTGCACCACGCGGCCCAGGAGTGAGGCCGCGAGCAGGTCACCCCCGGTGAAGGCGGGCCAGGTGTCGGCGATCTCGTAGACGCGGGCGGCCAGGTGCGGGCGGTCCGCTATCCGGGTGACGGTGAGCGGGTCGGTGGCGTTCATCCGAACGATCCTGCCACAGGCGCGCGCACCGGCCGGAGTGCCCCTACCTGCGGGAAGCCGCGCCGCGTAGGGTCGGGCCGCCGCCCCGCGCGGGGTTGGGCCGACCACGGAGGAGGGGACGCGTGCGACTGAGGCTGGAGTTCACGACCGAGCCGTTCGACCTGGACGAGCCGCCGCGGCACGCCGTGGTCGCACGGGAGGTGGTCGAGGGCGGGACGCTGGAGGGGGTCGAGGTCGGGCCGTTCGGCAACACCGCGGAGGGCGCGGCGGAGGAGGTCGTCGCGGCCGTCTCCGAGCTGCTGCACCGTACCCTCGCCGCCGGGGCGACCCGGATATCGCTCCAGGTCAGCGCGCTGCCGGAGAGCGGGGCATGACGGCGGGCGGGGAGGGCCCGGAGCACCCCTTCGCGCGCGCCCTCGGGCCGCTGGTGGACGCCATCGGCGGCGAGCTGCTCGCCCCGGCGGCCGCGCGGCCCGAGGACGTCGTGCTGAGCTGGGAGGGCGCGCCCGTCGTCGCCGTACGGCTGCCGCACCTCGCGGACTCCCTGGACCACCTGCTCGCCGACCTGCGCCGCCGTCACGGGCGCCCGCTCGCCGAGCTGGGCCGCAAGGAGAAGCAGCAGGCCGTGCGGCAGCTGGAGGAGCGCGGCGCGTTCGTGGTCCGGCACGGCGTGGAGACCGTCGCGGCGGCCCTCGGGGTCAGCCGCTTCACCGTCTACAACTACCTCAACCGGGAGGGCCCGGCCCCGGCGCCGCCCGCCGAGGGGTCGTGAGCGCCGAGGGGCCGTGAGCGCCGAGGGGCCCTGAGAGGAAACCGTAACGGCGAGTTTTCAACAAATTGTTGACGCCCTTTCGCGGCGGCTCCTAGCGTGCCCGTGTGACCTCCCGCACCCCGCCGGGGCTCTCCCGGCTCAACCAGGCCGACGCGGCCGCCGCCGTGGCGCTGCTGCGCGAGGTGTGCGCGAGCACCGCGTGGTGCGCGGACGTGGCCGCCGGGCGGCCGTACGCGCACGCCGACGAGCTGCTCGCGGCGAGCGACTCGGCGATGACCCGGCTGACCGCCGCCGACCTGCGCGAGGCGATGGCCGCGCACCCGCCGATCGGGCGGCCCGCGCCCGGCGACCCCACCTCGGCCCGCGAGCAGTCCGGCGTGGCGGCGCGGGAGCGCGCGGAGCTGCTGGAGCTGGGCGAGGCCTACCGGCGGGCGCACGGCCATGTCTTCCTGATCTGCGCCACCGGCGCCTCCGGTGCCCTGATACGGGAGGCGCTGCGCTCCCGGACCGGCAACGACGAGGCCACCGAACGCGAGATCGTCCGCACCGAACTGGGAAAGATCAACCGCATCAGACTCGGCAGGCTCGCGGCGACCGCCCAGGAGGCCACCCCATGACCGACGACCCCATGACCGACGACCCCGTGACCGACGAGCCCGCAGCGGACGTTCCGGCGGACGGCCCCGCCACCGTCTCCACCCACGTCCTGGACACCGCGGCGGGCCGCCCGGCCACCGGCGTGCCCGTCACGCTCGCCGTCCGCGCGGGCGCCGCCGCCCCCTGGACGGACCTCGGCCGCGCCACGACCGGCCCCGACGGCCGCTGCACCGCCCTCCCCGCCCTCCCCGCGGGCACCACCCACGCCCGGCTCGTCCTCGACACCGCCGCCCGCGCGGCCGGTGCCGCCTTCTTCCCGGAGGTCGCGGTGGCCTTCGCCGTCACCCCGGGCGAGCACTACCACGTACCGCTGCTGCTCAGCCCGTTCGGCTACTCCGTATACCGAGGGAGCTAGCGAGATGCCCACGACGCTCGGCCACAACCGGTACGGCAAGGCGGAGACGCGCGTCGTGCGCGTCACCCGCGACGGCCGCACCCACCACCTGAAGGACCTCAACGTCTCGGTCGCGCTGACCGGCGCGATGGAGGCCGTCCACCTGTCCGGGTCCAACGCCGCCGTGCTGCCCACCGACACCATGAAGAACACCGTGCTGGCCTTCGCCCGCAAGTACGGCATCGCCTCCGCCGAGGACTTCGGCCTGCTGCTGGCCCGGCACTTCGTGACCGCCCGGACCTCTGTCCGGCACGCCCGGATACGGATCGAGGAGTACGCCTGGGAGCGCGCCCCGGGCGGCTCCGGCCACTCCTTCGTGCGCCGCGGCGGCGAGGTGCGCACCGCCGAGGTGTCCTTCGACGGGGAGCGCTGCGAGGTCGTGGCCGGGCTCACCGGGCTCGTCGTGCTCAACTCCACCGACTCGGAGTTCTGGGGCTTCGCCCGCGACCCGTACACCACCCTCCAGGAGACCCGCGACCGTATCCTCGCCACCGAGGTGGACGCCCGCTGGCGCTACGCCTGGAGCGGCGCGGAGACCCCGGTGCCCGCGTGGGACGACGCCTGGGCCCGCGCCCGCGGCGACCTGCTCACGGCTTTCGCGGACACCTACTCGTACTCCCTCCAGCAGACGCTGTACGCGATGGGCTCCCGGGTCGTCGAGGGCAGCGCGGCGGACGCCGCGGTCGACGAGGTGCGGCTCGCGCTGCCGAACAAGCACCACTTCCTCGCCGACCTCGCGCCCTTCGGCCTGGACAACGAGGACGAGGTGTACATCGCCGCCGACCGCCCCTACGGGCTCATCGAGGGCACGGTGCTGCGCGAGGGCGCCGAGGCCCGCATCCCGGTCACCGGCTGACCGGCTGACACCGGCTGACACCGGCTGACACCGGCTGACCGGCCCACCCGTATACGACGTCACGCACGAGGGTCCGCCCGACGGAAGAGGTACAGCCCATGCCCGCAGCAGAGCGCATCGTCATCGAGAACTGCGCCGTCGCCACCGTGGACGCCGCCGGCACCGAGTACGCCGCGGGCCATGTCGTCGTCGCGGGCGGGGTGATCGAGGCGGTCGGCGCGGGCCCCGCGCCCGCCGCGGCGGCCGAGGGCGCGGACCGCCGCATCGACGGCACCGGGCACCTGGTGACCCCGGGCCTGGTCAACACCCACCACCACTTCTACCAGTGGCTCACCCGCGGCATGGCCCAGGACAGCAACCTCTTCGACTGGCTCGTCACGCTCTACCCGGTGTGGGCGCGGATCGACGAGGACATCGTGCACGCGGGCGCCGCCGGGTCGCTCGCGATGATGGCCCGCGGCGGGGTGACCACCGCGATGGACCACCACTACGTCTTCCCGCGCGGCACCGGCGACCTGCTCGGCGCGGAGATCCGCGCCGCCGCCGAGACCGGTGTGCGCTTCACCGCCGCGCGCGGCTCCATGGACCGCGGGACGAGCGACGGCGGGCTCCCGCCGGATTTCGCCGTGGAGTCCACGGACGCCGCGCTGAAGGCGACCGAGGCCGCGATCGACGCCCACCACGACCCGTCGTTCGGCTCGATGCTGCACATCGCCGTGGCCCCCTGCTCGCCCTTCTCCGTGTCGACCCGGCTGATGACCGAGGCCGCGGAACTGGCCCGCCGCAAGGGCGTACGGCTGCACACGCACGGCAGTGAGACGGTGCAGGAGGAGGCCTTCTGCCACGAGCTGTTCGGCATGGGCCCCACCGACTACTTCGAGTCCACCGGATGGCTCGGCGCGGACGTGTGGATGGCGCACTGCGTGCACATGAACGACGCCGACATCGCCGCCTTCGCCCGCACCGGCACCGGGGTGGCGCACTGCCCGTCCTCCAACGCCCGGCTCGCCGCCGGGATCGCCCGGGTGCCCGCGATGCTCGCCGCCGGGGTGCCGGTCGGCCTCGGCGTGGACGGCACCGCCTCCAACGAGTCCGGCGAACTGCACACCGAGCTGCGCAACGCCCTGCTGGTGGCCAGGCTCGGCGCGGGCGAGAAGGCGCTCGACGCCCGCCAGGCGCTGCGGCTGGCCACCATGGGCGGCGCCCAGGTGCTGGGCCGGTCCGCCGAGATCGGCTCGCTGGAGCCGGGCAAGCTCGCCGACCTGGTGCTGTGGAAACTGGACGGGCTCGGCCACGCCTCGATCGCCGACCCGGTCGCCGCGCTGGTGCTGGGCGCCGCGGCCCCCGTCACGCTGTCGCTCGTCGGCGGCGAGGCCGTCGTCGAGCACGGCAGGCTGACGCGGGTGGACGAGGACGACGTCGCCCGGCTCACCCGCGCCCAGGCCCGCCGCCTCGCCGAACGGGCGGGCCTGGCCTAGACCCTGTCCAGGAGTGCGCCGCCTCAGCCGGTGAGCTGCCGGTAGGCGGGCAGCGTCAGGAACTCGACGTAGTCGCGGTCCAGCGCGAGCCGCAGCAGCAGCTCGTGCGCCTCCTCCCAGCGGCCCGCCGCGAAGGCGTCCTCGCCCAGCTCGGCGCGGATCGCCACCAGGTCGTCGGCGGCCACCTCGCGCACCAGCTCCGGCGTGACCTTCTGCCCGTCGTCCAGCACCACACCGGCGTTGACCCACTGCCAGATCTGCGAGCGGGAGATCTCGGCGGTGGCCGCGTCCTCCATGAGGTGGAAGATCGCGACCGCGCCCGTACCGCGCAACCACGCCTCGACGTAGCGCACACCCACCTGCACCGCGTTGCGCAGGCCCGCGGCGGTCGGCCGGGCGTCCAGCGAGGCGATGTCGATGAGCTGGGCGGCGGTGACGTGCACGTCCTCGCGCAGCCGGTCCTTCTGGTGCGGGCGGTCGCCGAGCACCGCGTCGAAGGACGCGCGGGCGATCGGCACCAGGTCGGGGTGGGCGACCCAGGAGCCGTCGAAGCCGTCGGCCGCCTCCCGGTCCTTGTCCGCCCGGACCTTCTCGAACGCCGTCGCGTTGACCTCCGGGTCGCGCCGCGAGGGGATGAACGCCGCCATGCCGCCGATCGCGTGCGCGCCGCGCCGGTGGCAGGTGCGCACCAGCAGTTCGGTGTAGGCGCGCATGAAGGGCGCGGTCATGGTGACCGCGGCCCGGTCCGGCAGCACGAAGCGCTCGCCGCCGTCCCGGAAGTTCTTCACGATCGAGAAGAGGTAGTCCCAGCGGCCCGCGTTGAGCCCGGAGGCGTGGTCACGCAGCTCGTAGAGGATCTCCTCCATCTCGTACGCCGCGGTGATCGTCTCGATCAGGACGGTGGCGCGGATCGTGCCGTACGGGATGCCGAGCGCCTCCTGCGCGGAGGTGAACACGTCGTTCCACAGCCGGGCTTCGAGGTGCGACTCGGTCTTGGGCAGGTAGAAGTACGGGCCCTTGCCGAGGTCGAGGAGCCGCCGCGCGTTGTGGAAGAAGTACAGCCCGAAGTCGACGAGCGCGCCCGGCACCGGCTCGCCGTCCACCGTCAGGTGCCGCTCGTCCAGGTGCCAGCCGCGCGGCCGCACCACGACGGTGGCCAGTTCCTGCGCCGGGCGCAGCGCGTACGACTTGCCCTCGGGGGTGGTGAAGTCGATGCGCCGCTCGTAGGCGTCGGTCAGGTTGAGCTGCCCGCCGATGACGTTCGCCCAGGTGGGCGCCGAGGCGTCCTCGAAGTCGGCGAGCCAGATACGGGCGCCGGAGTTGAGCGCGTTGACCGTCATCTTGCGGTCGGTGGGCCCGGTGATCTCGACCCGCCGGTCCTCCAGCGCGGGCGGCGCGGGCGCCACCCGCCAGCTGTCGTCATCGCGGATGTGCGCGGTCTGCGGCAGGAAGTCGAGTGTCGCGGTACGGGCGATCTCCGCCCGGCGGGCGGCGCGCAGCGCCAGCAACTCGGCGCGCCTGGGCGCGAAACGGCGGTGCAGCCCGCCGAGGAACTCCAGCGCCGCGGGCGTCAGCACCTCCTCCTCGCGCGGCACGGTGTGCCCGGCGGTCCCGGTGACGACGGCGGCTGCGGACGGCGGTGTCGGTGCGGACATGCGGTCGGTTCCTCCTGGACTGGGCCGGTCCGTCCGGCGGTCGGCGTGCGCGCCGGGAGACCGGTGTCGGTGGATCTTCTGCATGGCGAAGCATAGTTTTCGCACTGCGGAATCTCAATGCGACCGGGCGGTGCCGCCCGCGCTGCCGGGCGGGGCCGGTGGCGTGCGGCGCTGCCGCCGAGGCGCAGGGGCGACGGGTACGGGACCGGTCGTGCTCAGGGGCGGTTCGGGCGGGGGCCGGGCGCGTCCAGCAGCCGCAGGTCGGGCGGGGTGTCGATGTCCGCGGGGTCGGCGATGTCCGCGCAGTCGACCAGCAAGGTCTGCGCCGCGTGTTCGCGCAGGTACGTCCGCGCGCCGCTGTCGCCCGACGCACTGGCCGCGACCGCGGGCCAGCGGGCCGCGCCGATCAGCACCGGGTGGCCGCGCCGCTGCCCGTACGCCGCCGACACCAGCGCCGACAGCAGGTCGTCGCCCGCGCGGGCCGCCGCCACCACGCGGCCCACCGCCGCCGCGCCCACGCCCGGCTGGTCGACCAGCGCGACCACCGCCGCGGCGGGGGCGGGCCGCAGCGCGGCGAGCGAGGCCAGGCCCGCCCGCAGGGACGTGGACATGCCGTCCGCCCAGTGCGGGTTGTCCACCGGGACGTACGCCCCGAGCCGCGCCTCGGCCCGTACCCGCTCCGCGTCCGCGCCCAGCACCACGTGCACCGGCCCGCAGCCGCCCGCCAGCAGCGCCTCCGCCGCGTGCTCCACCAGCGGCCGCCCGCGGTGGGCCAGCAGCGCCTTCGGGCGGCCGCCGAGCCGCCGGCCGCCACCGGCCGCGAGCAGCAGGCCGGCCACCTCGCCATGAGAGTCCATGGCTTCTGCATACCGCGCCCGGCGTGCGTCGGAACGGGTTCCGGACGCCCCCGCCGCTTCCGGTATCGTCTGGCCACGGGCCGGGAGGGGCGGCACCTGCGCCGGTGCCCGTGCCGCGCGGCCCGGCCGGCGCCCGCGGCACCCCCGCACCCGCGTCGGCGGGCTTGTCCGCGTAGGCCCGAGGAACGGGGACTGATGGGCGCTCAGCACACCGGGGGTCACGCCGCCCCCGGGTACCCCGGCCACCCGGGGCCGCTGTATCAGCCGCTCACGCCGGACGACCCGGCCGTGATCGGCGGGCACCGCGTCGCCGCGCGGCTCGGCGTCGGCTCGCTCGGGCCCGTCTACCTCGCGTACGCGCCCGCGGGGCACCCCGTCGCCCTCACCGCCGTCCGGCCCGAACTCGCCGCCCGCGCCGGTTTCGCCGCCGCCTTCGAGCACGACGTGCAGGCCGTCCGCCGGGTGAGCGGCCCCTACACCGTGCCGGTGCTCGGCAGCGGGCACGACGGCACGCGCTACTGGCTCGCCGCCGGGTACGTGCCCGCGCTCACGCTGCACGCCGCCGTCACCGGTACCGGGCGGCCGCTGCCCGTGCCGACGGTGCTGCGGCTGGTCGCCGGGGTCGCGGAGGCGCTGCGCGCCGTCCACCACGCGGGCGTCGTGCACGCCGGGCTCGGCCCCGGCACGGTGCTGCTCGCCGCGGACGGGCCGCGCGTCACCGGCTACGGGGTGACCCGCGCCGCCGCCGACGCGCCCGGCATCCCCGCCTTCTCCTCGCCGGAACAGGCCGCGGACAAGGCGCCCGTGCCCGCCACCGACGTCTTCGCGCTCGGCCAGCTCGCCGCGTACGCCGCGATCGGCGCCGCGCCCTTCGACCCGGACACCGGCCGCAAGCTCAACGAGGAGCCCGACCTCAACGAACTGCCCGGCGAGCTGCGCGAGATCGTGACCCGCTGCCTCATCAAGGACCCGGCGCTGCGGCCCTCGCCCGCGCAGGTCGTCGCGATGTGCGCGCAGGCCGGCCACGGCCGCCGCCCCGACCCCTGGCTCCCCGTCCCCCTCCAGACCCTCCTGACCCTCCCCCCGCCGCTGCCGCCCCTGCCCCCGCCGGGCACATGGCCGACCCCCCCGCAGCAGACCGCGGAGAACGCACCCCCCGCACCGCCCGCGCCGGGCACGGTGACCGGGGGAGCACCGGGTACGACGCCCGCCGCCGGGGTGCCTGTGGCGCCGCAGCCTTCTGCGGCGCCGGGTGCTGCTGCCGGGGACGCGTCCGTTCCGCCGGGTGCGACGCCGGCCGCCGGGGTGGCCGTGGTGCCGCAGCCGTCCGTGCCGGGCGCCGGCGTCGGGGGTGCGCCTGTTCCGCCGGGTGCGACGCCCGCCGCCGGGGTGCCTGTGGCGCCGCAGCCTTCTGCGGCGCCGGGTGCTGCTGCCGGGGGTGCGCCTGTGCCGCCGGGTGCGACGCCGGCCGCCGGGGTGGCCGTACCGCCGCAGCCGTCCGTGCCGGGCGCCGGCGTCGGGGGTGCGCCTGTGCCGCCGGGTGCGACGCCGGCCGCCGGGGTGGCCGTGCCGCCGCAGCCGTCCGTGGTGAGCGGGGGGACCCCCGCGGGGGGGACGCCGATGCCGGTCGCGCCCCCGGCCGTACCCGTCGCCGTACCTGCCCCGGCCGGGGCGACGCCCGCGGGGGGCACCGTTCTGCCGCCGCGGGCGGCGCCCGCCGGGGTCCGGGTGCCGCCGCAGCCGCCGCTGCCGCCGGGGGCGACGCCCGCGCACGGGGTGCCGGTGTTCGTGCCGCCGCCCGCCGGGGCGCCCGTGCCCACCCGGGGCGGCAAGCGGCGTGGTGGCCCCGTGGTGTGGCTCGCGCTCGCGGCGGCCGTCGTCGGCGGGGTCGTCGTGGCCGGCCGCCTCGACGGGGACGGCTCCCGGGACCACGCGTCCGTCTCGGCGGTGCCGCGTCCCACCACCGGTTCGCCCGCCCCCGGTGGCGCGGCGCCGAGCCCGAGCCCCAGCCCGAGCCCCGGTCCCGGCGACGGCGCCCCCGCGCCGGGCGGCGACCCGCAGCGCGACTACCTCGCGGTCACGCTGCGCGCAGGCCAGGCCCTGGACCTCACCGCCGATCCGCCGCGCCCCCTGGAGGGCGCGGCCACCGGCACGTTCGGCTACGACGGCACCGGCGACGCCCTGGTCGCCGCGCCCTCCCGGGGTTCCCTCGTGGTGCTCTCGCCGCAGGATCCCGGCACGCGCGAGCGGTGCAGCGCCGCGCAGGGCGACGCGCTGCTCCATGTCGTCCCGCGTACCGGGCTCGTCCAGGAGTCGCGGCTGTGCGTGGTGGGCACGGACGGCACCGTCGCACTGGTGACGGTCAGGAGCCTTTCGGCGAGCGCCGGTCCGGACGGATACGCGACCCTCGACCTCTCGGTGTGGCCCGCACAGCGACTTTGACGCATCTTTCGCCGACCGTGTGGCGCAATTGCGGCGCAGGGCGTTTACTGATCGCCCCCGGTACGCGAGAGGCGGAACCGGTGGGGGACGAGGTACGCACGAGGCAGGGGCGAATGTTTGTGGGGGAGACGCCTGTGGTCAAAGGAGACCGCAGCGAGGGTCCCGTACGGCCGGCGGACGGCGGTGACGTGTCGTTACGTACCGCGGTGACCCGGCTCGAACGGGAACTCGCGCACTACCGCCGCTTCTTACCCGACCGGACGGTCGCGGAGGAGGAGCTGGCCGAGCTGGAGCGACAGGCGGGCGGGGGCGCTCCGGAGCCCGAGCAATTGCGCCAGTCGCTGCTGCTCGTCGCGGCGGCCCTCGGTTCGGTGAGCGGGCTCGCCGCCCCGGTGGCCGCGCTGCGCGAGGCGGTGGAGCAGGAGCTGAACCGGCCCGCCGCAGCCCGTCGCGGCTAGGGTCTGTCGTTTGGTTCTCCGCGGCGTCGCGTGCCCCGGCACGCACATCTTCCCCCTGCTTTCGGCGGGAGGTGCCCCCGGCGTTGTCGTCGGTCGACAACTCCCCCGGAGGCTTCGCCACGGGGGGACCCCCACCGCGTTGCCTCCCTCCTCCGCCTTGCAGCTGGGGGGTACCTCCCAGGCGAAGCTCTGGGCGAGCGCCGGACCCCGCTCCTTCCTCCACGGAGATCCACACGACAGACCCTAGGGCGCGCCTGCCGCGTCGCTGAACGCGGCCGCGAGCCCCTGGGCCGCGGCGTGCAGGACGGGCACGATCTTCTCCGTCACCGCGTCCGTGACGCGGGCCGCCGGGCCGGACACGGAGATCGCGGCGGGCGCCGGAGACCCCGGCACGCCGACCGCGAGGCACCGCACCCCGGTCTCCTGCTCGCCGTCGTCCACGGCGTAGCCCGCGGCGCGGACGTGCTCCAGCTCGGCGAGGAACGCCTCGGGGTCGGTGAGCGTGCGCTCGGTCGCAGCAGGCATGCCGGTACGGGCCAGCAGCGCCCGTACGTCCGCCGCGGGCAGCCCGGCGAGCAGCGCCTTGCCGACGCCCGTGGAGTGCGGCAGTACGCGTCGGCCGACCTCGGTGAACATCCGCATCGCGTGCCGGGAGGGCACCTGCGCGACGTAGACGACCTCGTCGCCGTCCAGCAGCGCCATGTTCGCGGTCTCGCCGGTCGCCTCGACCAGCTCCGCGAGATACGGCCGGGCCCAGCTGCCGAGCAGCCGCGCGGACGTCTCGCCGAGCCGGATGAGCCGCGGGCCGAGCGCGTAGCGGCGGTTGGGCTGCTGGCGGACGTAACCCCCGGCGAGCAGCGTGCGCATCAGCCGGTGGATGGTGGGCAGCGGCAGCCCGCTCGCGGCGGACAGCTCGCTCAGGCCGAGTTCGCCGCCCGCGTCGGCGAGCGACTCCAGCAGGCCGAAGGCCCGTTCGAGGGACTGGACGCCCCCGGTGCGCTCCGCAGGCACGTGCGGTCCCCTCTGCTCGGCGCTCACGACGGCGGTGCGGCCCGTCGCGGAAGGCGGTTTTCGCTGTGCGGAATCCTACCGCCCTTGACGTCCGGCCCGGCGGCTCTCCACCATGTCCGTCAGCAGCGTCGACAGGGTCGTTGGCGACGTGTCCCAGACCCCGCCCCAACTCCCCCCGGGAGGCCGCCCGTTGGACGCCGAGCAGGTAGAGAACTCCGACGCGGGCGGCTGCGCCCCCGACCTGGTGCTGCGCTCCACCCGCGTCGTCACCCCCGAGGGTGAACGTCCCGCGGCCGTCGCCGTGCGCGGCGGGGTCGTCACGGCGGTGCTCGCGCACGACGCGCCGCTGCCGCCCGGTGTGCCCGTCCGCGAGCTGGGCACCGACGTGCTGCTGCCGGGCCTGGTCGACACCCATGTGCACGTCAACGACCCCGGCCGCAGCGAGTGGGAGGGCTTCGCGACGGCCACCGCCGCGGCTGTCGCGGGCGGGGTCACCACGCTCGTGGACATGCCGCTCAACAGCGTCCCGCCCACCACGACGGCGGCCCACCTGGAGGTCAAGCGCGCCGCCGCGCGCGGCCGGGTGCACGCGGACGTCGGCTTCTGGGGCGGGGCCGTGCCCGGCAACACCGCCGACCTGCGGCCGCTGCACGACGCGGGCGTCTTCGGCTTCAAGTGCTTCCTGCTGCCCTCCGGCGTCGACGAGTTCCCGCCGCTGTCCCCGGCGGAGCTGTCGGCGGCGCTCACCGAGATCGCCGGATTCGGCGGGCTGCTGATCGTGCACGCCGAGGACCCGGCCGTGATCGACGGCGCCCCGCAGCGGCCGGGTCCGCGCTACGCCGACTTCCTCGCGTCGCGGCCGCCCGCCGCCGAGGAGCGCGCGGTCGAGGGCCTGGTGGAGCTGGCCGCGCGGCTCGGCGCCCGGGTGCACGTGCTGCACCTGTCGTCGGCCTCCGCGCTGCCGCTGATCGCCGCGGCGCGGCGGGCGGGCGTGCCGGTGAGCGCGGAGACCTGCCCGCACTTCCTGACCCTGACGGCGGAGGAGGTCCCGGACGGGGCCACGGAGTTCAAGTGCTGCCCGCCCATCAGGGAGGCCGCCAACCAGGACGCGCTGTGGGCCGCGCTCGCCGACGGCACGATCGGCAGCGTCGTCTCCGACCACTCGCCGTGCACGCTCGCGCTCAAGCGCCGCGACACCGGCGACTTCGCCGAGGCCTGGGGCGGCATCTCCTCGCTCCAGCTGGGCCTGTCCGCGGTGTGGACCGAGGCACGGCGGCGCGGCCACACCCTCGGTGACGTCGCCCGCTGGATGGCGGCGGGCCCCGCGGCGCTCGCCGGGCTCGCGGCCAAGGGCGCCGTCGCGCCGGGCCGGGACGCCGACTTCGCGGTGCTCGACCCTGACGCGGCCTTCACCGTCGATCCCGCCCTGCTGCACCACCGCAACCCCGTGACGGCCTACGCCGGCCGCACACTGCGCGGTGTGGTGCGCGAGACCTGGCTGCGCGGCCGCCTGGTCGCGTCCGGCGGCGCCCCCGTCGGCCCCCCGGCCGGGCGGCTGCTCGTCGCGGAAACCGAAAAGGGGTGACGCACCGGCTGAACCGGTGACGTCACCCCTCGCGAGCCGGGCCGGGTCAGGCGGCGCGGCGCGCCTTGCGGTGGTGCGCCGCGATGATCTCGGCGTACCGGCGACCGCTGCCCTTGATGGTGCGCTTCTGGGTGGCGTAGTCGACGTGGACGAGGCCGAAGCGCTTGTCGTAGCCGTACGCCCACTCGAAGTTGTCCAGCAGCGACCAGGCGTAGTAGCCGGCCAGCGGCACCCCGCGGCGGACCGCGCGGGCACAGGCCGCGAGGTGCTCCTCCAGGTACTGCGTGCGCTCCGGGTCGTCGACCTGCCCGTCGGCGCCGACCGTGTCACGGTAGGCGGAGCCGTTCTCGGTGACGAAGATCTTGCGCGCGCCGTACTCCTCGTGCAGCCGGACCAGCAGCTGCTCCAGGCCGTCCGCGTTGACCTCCCAGTCCATCGCGGTGCGGCGCACGCCCGGCAGGTACACGGCCTTGGCGTGCGGCGCGGGACCGGTCGGGTCGTCCGCGATGACGTTGCGGAAGTAGTAGTTCAGGCCCAGCCAGTCCAGCGGAGCCGCGATGGACTCCAGGTCGCCGTCCTTGATCGGCAGGTCGACCCCGTAGTGCTCGACCATGTCCTGCGGGTAGCCGCGGCCGTGGATCGGGTCGAGCCACCAGCGGTTGGTGTGGCCGTCGGCCCGGCGCGCCGCCGCGACGTCGGCCTCCCGGTCGGTGGCCGGCTCGCACGGGCTGAGGTTGTTGACGATGCCGACCTGGACGTCGGAGTACGCCGCCCGCAGCGCCTGCACGGCCAGGCCGTGGCCGACGTGCAGGTGGTACGAGGCGCGGACCGCCGCGGTCAGGTCCGTCCACCCGGGGGCCATGTTGCCCTCCAGGTGGCCGATCCAGGCCGAGCACAGCGGCTCGTTGAGCGTCGCCCAGTTCTTGACGCGGTCGCCCAGCGCCTGCGCGACCACGGCCGCGTACTCGCCGTAACGTTCCGCCGTCTCGCGCTCGGGCCAGCCGCCCCGGTCCTGCTGGGCCTGCGGGAGGTCCCAGTGGTAGAGGGTCGCGTTGGGGGTGATGCCCGCTTCGAGCAGGTCGTCGACCAGCTTGTCGTAGAAGGCCAGACCGGCCGCGTTGACCTCGCCGGAGCCCTGCGGGATGACGCGGGGCCAGGCGACGGAGAAGCGGTAGGCGTCCAGGCCGAGGGTCTTCATGAGACCGATGTCCTCGGCCGTGCGGTGGTAGTGGTCGCACGCGACGTCGCCGGTGTCGCCGCCGTCGACCTTGCCGGGGGTGTGGGAGAAGGTGTCCCAGATGGACGGGGCCCGGCCGTCCTCGTCCGCGGCGCCTTCGATCTGGTAGGCGGCGGTGGCCGCACCCCAGACGAAATCGGCGGGAAGAGCGCTCAGGTCGTTCACAAGCTGCCTTTCGGGAAGGGTCACTTGACCGCGCCGGCGGTGAGCCCGGCGACCAAGTAACGCTGGAGGAGCAGGAATCCGGCGACCACCGGCACGCTCACCACGATGGAGGCGGCCATGACCTGGTTCCAGTACACGTCGTTCTGGGTGGCGTACTCGCGCAGGCCGACCGCCAGTGTCCTGGTGGACTGGTTGGTCATGACCGACGCGAAGAGCACCTCACCCCAGGCCGTCATGAACGCGTACACGCTCACGGCGACGATGCCCGGCACGGCGGCCGGCACGACGACCTGGAACAGCGCACGGATCGGCCCGCAGCCGTCGACCTTCGCGGCCTCGTCGAGGTCGCGCGGGATCGAGTCGAAGTAGCCGGCCAGCATCCAGATGGAGAAGGGCAGCGAGAAGGTGAGGTAGGTGATGATGAGCCCGAGCCGGCTGCCGTTGAGCGTGATCCCCGTCGTGTTGCCGATGTTGACGAAGATCAGGTACAGCGGCAGCAGGAAGAGGATGCCCGGGAACATCTGGGTGGCCAGCACGGACACCGTGAAGACCTTGCGGCCCGCGAAGCGGTAGCGGCTCACCGCGTACGCCGCGAAGATCGCCAGCAGCACCGAGAAGACGGTCGCGCTCAGGCACACGATCAGCGAGTTCACGAAGTAGTGCGCGAGCGGGATGGTCTTCCAGATGTCCACGTACGGCTTGACGGTCAGGCTGTGGGGTATCCACTTGAAGGAGCCCTGCACGTCCTGGAGGTTCTTCAGGGACGAGCTGACCATCACGTACACGGGTATGAGCACGAAGGCCAGCAGCAGCGTCAGGACGACACGCCGGGTCCACAGGAAGGACTTCGGCTGGGCCATCGGCGACGGCTGTTCGGAGAAGCGGGACTTAGACATCGTTCTCGCTCCTTCCCCTGGACGTGACCAGCAGGTAGATCGCCGTCACCACGAGCAGGAAGAGCAGCAGGAGCACGGACATGGCCGAGCCCGAGCCGAAGTTCCAGTTGATGAACGACGACTGGTAGATGTGGATGGAGATCAGGTCGGCCTGGTGCGGCGGGTTCTGGCCGAACATCACGAACGGCGTGTTGAAGTCGTTGAACGTCCACAGGAACAGCACCAGCACGATCACCTGGTTGACCGGCCGCAGGGCCGGCATGGTGATCTTGCGGATCTGCTGCCAGACACCGGCGCCGTCCATGGACGCGGCCTCGTACAGCTCACGCGGGATGTTCTGCAGACCGGCCATCAGCGCCAGGAAGGCGAACGGCCAGGACTTCCACACCGATACGATCACCATCGACCAGAAGGCGTTGTCGCCCAGCAGCCAGAAGGACTTGCTGGAGGTGACGTGCAGCTGGTCGTGCAGGACGTGGTTCACCAGACCGGTGTCGTGCTGGAACATGAAGGCCCAGGTGATCAGCGCCGCGTACGCCGGAAGCGCGTACGGCACCAGGAAGATCGTGCGGATCAGGCCGCGGCCGCGGAACTTGTCCTGGAGCAGGATCGCGGCGGTGACGCCGAGCAGCCAGGACAGCGCGACCGACAGCAGGGTGTAGGAGAGCGTCACCCAGAACGAGTGCAGCAGCTCCTGGCCGATCGGCTGGTGGATCTTGACCGCGGCCTTGTAGTTGTCGAAGCCGGACCAGGGGGCCCTGTCCCAGTGGTGGATGTAGAACAGGGTGAGGTTCTTGAAGCTGATCAGGATGCCGAAGACCATCGGCACGATATGGATCAGCAGCTCGACCAGGACGGCGGGGAGCAGGATCAGATACGGCAGTCCGCCGCGGCGGATGCGTTCGATGACACGCGGCCGCAGCCGGCCGCCGGCAGCGGATTTCCCGCTGTCGGGGCCGGCTTCGGGCACGCGCCTCGGGGGGGCGGTGGCAGTCATGGAGGAGGGCCGGTCCTTACGACGTCGGCATCTGCTGCTGCGCGTGCTGGAGCGCAGCCTTGACGGAATCGTCGGTGACCGGCTTGCCGGCGGCGGCGTCGGCGAACAGGCCCTTGACGGCGGGGCCGACGAGGTTCTCGAACTGGCTCTCGTTGGCGACCTGCGGCAGCGGGGCGGCCGACTTCTGCAGCACCTGGCCCAGGACCTTCAGGTCCGGGGTCTGGAAGGCCGGGTCGCTCTGCGCCTCGACGACCGGCGGGATCGACTGGTACTTGCTGTTGAGCACCTTCTGCTCGTCGGTGCTGGTCATGAACTTCACGAAGGCCTCCGAGGCCTCCTTGTGCTTGGTGTCGTTGAAGATGGCGATGTTGATACCGGCCACCATCGACGTCACGCCCGCGTCACCGGTGGCGCCCGCGGTCTGCGTCGGCACCGGCACCACGCCGTACTCGTCGGGCTTCATGCCGTGCGAGGCGATGCTCGCGGCGGCCGTCTGCCACATCATCATCGCGGCCTTGCCGGTCGCGAAGTCGGTGATCGTCTGGTTCTGGTCGTACTCGGCGTCACCCTTGGCCGCGACCTTGTTGGCCGCGATGAAGTCGACGTACTGCTTGACCGCGGCGACCTGCTGCGGACCGGTGAAGGTCGGGTTGCCCTTGTCGTCGAACCAGCTCGCGCCGCGCTGCTTGGCCAGCACGAAGATGTGGTGGATGTTCTCGGCGCCGTTCGAACCCTCGACCGCCAGGCCGTACTTGCCGCCCGTGGTGAGCTTGGTGGCGTCCGCGACCAGCTCGTCCCACGTGGTGGGCGGGTTCTGGATCCCCGCCGCGGCGAACATCTTCTTGTTGTAGTACAGACCGTACGCCATCGAGTAGATCGGCACGGCGGCCGGGTCCTTGCCCGCGGCACCCGCCGAGGCGATGGCGGCCGGCATGAACCGGTCCTTGCCGCCGATCGTCTGGAAGGCGGCGTCGTCCCACGGCATGAGGGCACCGGTGGCCTGGAGGGAGGCCGACCAGGTGTTGCCGATGTTCAGCACGTCCGGGCCCTGGCCGGAAGTGGCGGCCGCCAGGATGCGGTTGAGCAGGTCCGCCCAGCCGATGACCTCGACGTTGACCTTGATGCCGGTCTGCTGGGTGAACTTGGCCGTCTCGGTGGCCAGGGTCTTCTTGTCGGCGTCGATGCTGGTGCCCTGGTTGCTGGCCCAGTACGTGATCGTCTGGCCCTTCAGGCTGTCGCCCGAGGACTTGCTGCCGCCGCTGCTGCCGCTGCTGCTGTCGTCGTCGCCGCCACCACAGGCGGCGAGCGTGAGACCCAGCGCGGCCACGAGGGCGGTGGCCGCGACGAGTCTGCTGGAGGTGCTGGTGCGCATGACGGTTCCCTCTCAGGGGTGGGATCGCTTCAGGAAGTGAACAGCGCGTGTGCCTTATTTCAGGCCGTGATTTAACTTGTGAGAAAAGGTGGCGTCAAGACCCTGTGCAGCGATAGATTCACGCCGGACCCCCCGGGAGGGAGACTCGATGGCTGAGCGAGGCAAGCGCACCGTGCGTGACCTGCGGCGCGGCAACCGTGCATCGCTTCTGCGTCATTTGTATTTCGAAGGTCCCCTGAGCCGTCAGGAGCTGGGACGCGACACCGGGCTCAGCGCCGGGTCGATCAGCAACGTCGTTGGAGAGTTGATCGCCGACGGCATGGTCGAGGAGGCCGGGGCCGTCGAGTCCGACGGCGGCCGCCCGCGCATGCTGCTCCAGGTCGCCCCCGGCTACGGCTACGTCGTCGGCGTGGACGTCGGCGAGACCCGGGTCCGGGTCGAGCTGTTCGACCTCGCGCTGACCGAACGGGCCTCCGCCGACCTGCCGCTGTCCGACAGCGGCCACGACGTCGACCACGTCGTCAGCCTCGCCCTCCGGGGCATCGCCGGGGTCGTCCGGGAAGCCGGGATCGATGACAGCGAAGTGCTCGGCGTCGGCATCGGGGTCCCCGGCATCGTGGCCCACAACGCCACCCCCGATGCCCTCCCCGGTGACGGGGAGGGCATCGTCGTGCACGGCCAGACCATCGGCTGGGACGCGGTCCCGCTCGGCCGGCTGCTGCGGGCCGGCACCACACTGCCGCTCTTCATCGACAACGGCGCCAAGACCCTCGGCCAGGCCGAGATGTGGTTCGGCGCCGGACGCGGCTCGGACAACGTCGTGATCGCCCTCATCGGCTCCGGCGTCGGCGCCTGCGTCGTCACCAACGGCAAGCCCTACCACGGCGCCAGCAGCAGCGCGGGGGAGTGGGGCCACACCACCCTGCGGGTCGGCGGGCGCACCTGCCGCTGCGGCTCGCGCGGCTGCCTGGAGGCCTACGTCGGCGCCGAGGCGCTGCTCGGCCGCTGGCCCGCCGCGCCCCGCGACGTCAGCGAGGAGACCGCGCTCGCCGCGCTGCTCGCCGCCGCCGACACCGACCCCGAGGCCGACGCGCTGCTCGCCGAGGCCGCCGAGTACCTGGGCGCGGGCATCGCCGACCTGATCAACCTCTTCAACCCGCACCGCATCGTGCTCGGCGGCTGGGCCGGGCTCATGCTCGGCCCGCGCATCCTGCCCACCGTCCGGGACGTCGCCGCCGCGTACGCGCTGCGCCACCCCTGCGCGCAGACCTCCATCGAACTGGGCAGGCTCGGCACCGACGCCGTCACCGTCGGCGCCGCCACGCTGCCGCTCGCCCGCTTCCTGGACACCGGCGGGGAGCGTGCGGTACGCCTGCCGGCCCAGGGCGACGCCGAGCGGACCGGCGACGCGGCCCTCCCGGCACGGAACCGGATCGCCCGGGCGGTACGTTGACGGGAGGGCGCGAACCGTACCGGTTTCGGCCCTTTCGGCATCGTTCGTTTCAAGGAGTCCTGCGGTGACGCTCCAGCAGCAGATCGTCGGCAACGCCATGCAGATGGCCGTCTGCACCCTCAGCCCCGGGCAGACGGTCTACTGCGAGGCCGGGAAGTTCCTCTTCAAGACCGCCAACGTCTCCATGGAGACCAGGCTCGGCGGGCAGCCCCGCGGTGGCGCGGGTGGCGCCGGGGGCGCCGGGGGCGCCGCGGGCGCCGGAGGTGCCGGTGGGGGCGGCGGCATGGGCGGCCTGCTGCGGCAGGCCATGGGCACCGCGATGCAGGTCGGCCAGCGCGCGCTGGCCGGCGAGTCGCTCGCCTTCCAGTACTTCACCGCCTCCGGCGGTGAGGGCACGGTCGGCTTCGCCGGGGTGCTGCCCGGTGAGATGCGCGCCCTGGAGCTGTCCGGTTCGCGCGCCTGGTTCGCCGAGAAGGACGCCTTCGTCGCCGCCGAGGACACCGTCCAGTTCGGCATCGCCTTCGTCGGCGGACGGCAGGGCATGAGCGGCGGCGAGGGCTTCGTCCTGGAGAAGTTCACCGGCCACGGCACCGTGATCATCGCCGGCGCCGGCAACTTCATCGACCTCAACCCCGCGGACTTCGGCGGCCGCATCGAGGTCGACACCGGCTGCATCGTCGCCTTCGAGGAAGGCATCCAGTACGGCATCCAGCGCATCGGCGGCCTCAACCGGCAGGGCATCATGAACGCGGTCTTCGGCGGGGAGGGCCTGTCGCTGGCCACCCTGGAGGGCAACGGCCGGGTCATCCTCCAGTCCATGACGATCGAAGGCCTCGCCAACGCCCTCAAGAAGGCCCAGGGCGGCGACAAGCAGGGCCCCACGGGCGGGCTCTTCTCCACGCACGCGGGGTGAGGGTCCCTTGGCGGGGGAGCCCTTCGCGGGGATCCTTTCGCGGGGGAGCCTTTCGCGGGGTGCGGATCCCCCGGCGAGGGGGCGGACGCTTGCCCCGCTCATATCACGGTGCGGTGACAGCTGCCGGAACGCCCGGCGGACGCGCCCCGCCGGGCGGGTAGCGTTCTGATCGCGCTCTCCGCATCCCGCGCACCCGCACGACCGTGCAGCACCGCTAGGGAAGGACCGAGATCCTCCGTGTACCGCTGGGAGACCACCCGGGCCGCGCTCGCACAACGCGTCTTCGCCACGATCCGCACCGACACGTACGACCAGGCCGCCGCCACCGCCGACACCCTGCTGTCCGCCGGGCTCACGACCCTGGAGATCTCCCTCACCACGCCTTTCGCGCTCGAAGCGGTGACCACGCTCGTGCGGGAGGTGGGCGACGACGCGATCGTCGGCGCCGGGACGGTGCTGGACGAGGTGTCCGCGCGGCTCGCCATCGAGGCGGGGGCCAGGTTCCTGCTCTCGCCCAGCCTCGACGAGGGCGTGCTGCGCGCCGGGCACCGGTACGGGGTGCCCGTTTTTCCCGGGGTCGCCACCCCGGGTGAGGCGGTTCGCGCACTGGAGCTGGGCGCGGACGCGCTGACCGTCTACCCCGCGGTCTCCGTCACCCCGGCGTGGGTGGCCGAGGTCCGCGCGGTGCTGCCGCAGGCGCCGCTCGTGCCGATCGGGGGGATCACGCTTGCGGCGGCGCCCGAGTGGATCGCCGCGGGGGCGGTGGCGGTGGGGCTGGGGTCGGCCCTGACGAGCGGTGATCGGTTGACGGTGAGCAAGCGGTTGTCGGAGCTCTTGGATCGTCTCGCGGCGTAGGCCCTCCGGGGGGGCTGGGGTTTGGCGCTCCGGGGTGCCACCGGGGGTGCTTTGCGCGACCTTGCGGTGGGTGGGTGGCTTGTCGCGCCGTTCTCCCCCAGAGCTTCGCCTGGGAGGTGCCCCCACGCGCCCCTGTCGCGGCGGCGCCGTTGCTGGGGCGGGGGCCGCCACGGGGCACCTCCTCGGAATGCGCGTTCGGCCTCTTGTCGTGTGGGTGAGGCACTTCCAGCGCATTCCTGCGGGGGCACCCCGCACCGTCCCCCTCCAGGCCGGTTCGGCGGCTGCCTGCCAGTGGGGGCGGATGTTTCGCGGACTGCGGTTCGCCGCCGACGGTGAATGCGCCCCGCGAGGGGGCGGAAAGCCGACGTCCATGCCGCACGGGTGGTGCGGGTGGCAAACACCCCGCGCCGCCAGGCGCGGGCACCCCCGCGGCGGGGAAACCCGCCGCGAGGAGGAGACGTGATCGACCTCCATGTCGACACGGTGTACGCCCAGCTCATGACGCAGGTCAGGGAGGCACTCCGGAGGGGGGTGCTGAGGCCGGGGGATCAGTTGCCCACCGTGCTGAAGGCGTACCGGGAGCTGGAGCTGTCGGGGCTGGTGGAGGCGCGGCAGGGGGCGGGGACGTTCGTGAGCGGGGAGCTCGGCGCCGCCGACCCGCATGCGATGGCGCGGCTGCGGGCGAGCTTCGCACGGTGGGTGGGGCAGGCCCGGGAGGCGGGGCTGGAGGCGGAGGACGTACGGGCGCTGATCGGGTCGGTGCTGGCGGAAGAGGCCCGTACGGCGGGGAAGGAGGGGGGTGTCGCATGAGCGCGTACGCGGTGGAGGCGGTGTGGCTGGTCGTGCGGCGTACGCGGCTGACCGTGGGATGACGCCGGGCGGTGCCCACCCGCTGGACAGGGCGCCGCGGGTGGTGCGCCCGCCCCGTAAGATCGGGCCCGCCGGAGGGAGTGGCCCGCCGGCGAGGCGGGAGGCAGTGGTGATCGTCGCCGTACCGGGGTCGAAGTCCGTGACGGCCCGGGCGTTGTTCCTGGCGGCCGTGGCCGGCGGGGAGAGCGTGCTGCGCAGGCCGCTGCTGTCGGACGACACCGACGGCTTCGCGCAGGGCCTGGTGGCGCTCGGCTACGGGGTGCGGCGCACGGACGACGCGTGGCACGTGACCGGCAGCCCGGACGGGCCGCCCGCGGCGGCCGCGGACGTCGACTGCCGGGACGCGGGCACCGCCGCGCGCTTCCTGCCCGCGCTCGCCGCCGCCGGGCACCGCGGTGTCTACCGCTTCGACGCCTCCGCGCAGATGCGCCGCCGTCCCGTCGCCCCGCTGACCGGGGCGCTGCGCGCGCTCGGCGTGGACCTCACGCACGACGAGGCCGAGGGCCACCTGCCGCTGACCGTGCGGGCGGCGGGTGTCAGGGGCGGCGAGGTGGAGCTGGACGCGAGCCTGTCCTCGCAGTTCCTGACCGCGCTGCTGATGACCGGGCCGCTCACCGCGGAGGGCCTGCGGATCCGGGTGACCGGCATCGTGTCGGTGCCCTACGTCGAGATCACGCTGGCGATGATGCGCAGCTTCGGCGTGGACGTGACGCGCGAGGGCGACACCTTCGTCGTCCCGCCGGGCGGCTATCGGCCCGCCGACTACGCGGTGGAGCCCGACGCCTCCGCCGCCAGCTACGTCTTCGCCGCCGCCGCGCTCGCCGGGCGGACCGCGACCGTACCGGGGCTCGGGCAGGGCGCGTTGCAGGGCGACCTGCAGTTCGTCGAGGTGCTGCGGCAGATGGGCGCCGACGTCGAGATCGGGCCGGACGCGACGACGGTGACCGGCACCGGGCGGCTGTCCGGGGTGACGGTCGCCATGCGCGACATCTCCGACACCATGCCGACGCTCGCGGCCGTCGCCCCGTACGCGGACGGTCCGGTGCGGATCGAGGACGTCTACAACACCCGCGTCAAGGAGTGCGACCGGCTGGACGCGTGCGCGGAGAACCTGCGGGCGCAGGGCGTCGAGGTGGAGACCGGCCGGGACTGGATCGAGATCCACCCGGGCGCGCCCCGGCCGGTGGAGATCGCCTGCCACGGGGACCACCGGATGGCGATGAGCTTCGCCGTCGCGGGCCTGCGCAACCCCGGTACGACCTTCGACGACCCCTCGTGCGTGAAGAAGACCTTCCCGGGCTTCCACGAGTTCTTCGCGGACCTGCGGGCCCGCTGGGACGTGTGAGGAGCGGCAACTCCCGTGTGACGGCAGGGGAATCCGTGTGAACGGCTGCACGGCCGCGCGGGCCCCGGCCATCATGGTCCGGACGAGCGGGGTGGCCGGTTTTCGCACCCCCCTGACCGAACGGGAGCACCCATGCACGCAAAAGACGCCGAACTGGCCGACGTCCTGACCGAGTCGCTGGGCGACGAGAAGATCGTGGCGGCCGCCTACGCGAGGGTCGACACCGTGCTGGGCCCGGCGCGCATGCTCTCGCCGCTCGGCAACTACCTGATCGCCAGGCCTGCCGCGCGCGCGGCCGCGAAGAAGATGACCGAGGAGACGGACATACCGCTGGACGCGGCGGTCGTCTTCGGCGTCAGCGACAGCTCCCTGCACGTGTGGACGGCCGACCCGATGCTCAACCGGGTCGGTGACCACCTCGGCGCGATCGCGCTGGAGCGCATCGCGTCCGTCACGGTCGAGAGCGGCAAGAACTGGCAGCCCGTCACGATCACCATGGCGGACGGCAAGAGTGTCGCGCTGGAGGGCCGGGGCGCGATCCACGCGGTGGCGGCGGAGTTCGGCAAGCGCAAGGCCCGGTAGCGCTTCGGCGGTGGGCCGGGCGGGTGGGGCGCGCCGGTGTCCCGTGGCGCAGAACCGTTTCGCCGCAGTTGTCCCGATCTAGGGTGACCTCTGTTTTGCCCACCCCACGAAAGGGATCCCCGTGCGTATCCGTACGACTCTCGCCGCCGTGACCTGCGCGGTCGGCGTCGCCCTGTCCTTCCCGGTCCCGGCGCACGCCGCCGACGGCGCGTTCGCCTACCGCACCTACCAGGGCGAGAAGTCGCTGGTGAACCCGCCCGGCCGGGAGTGCGTCACGCTGCCCGAGGTCGCGGACTGGGACCTGCCGCCGGCCACCCACGCCGTCAACGACACCGACGCCTCGGCCACCGTCTTCGCCGGACCCGACTGCGACGGACCGCACTTCTCGCTGCCGCCGTACGCGGGCGCGGCCCTGAAGGACGGCTTCCGCTCGGTCGTCTTCTCCTTCTGACGTCCGGCGGGGTGCCGGACCGCACGGCCCGGCACCCCGCGGCGGTGCCTCACACGCGCGCGGGCAGATACGGACCCACCGCGCGCCAGGCACGCGCGACGTACTCCTCCTTCTCACCGACCGGCGCGACGTAGTGCAGCGCCTCCGTCGCGGCCTCGGTGCCCGCGAGGCGGGCGATCAGCCACCCGGCCAGATACTGCGAGGCGAGGCAGCCGCCCGCCGTCGCGACACCGTCCCGTGCGAAGAACGGCTGGTCGAGGACCTCGATCCCGGCGGCCACCACCCAGGGCCTGGTGGTCAGGTCCGTGCAGGCGGGAACACCGTCGAGCAGCCCGAGCCGGGCCAGCACCAGCGCGCCCGAGCACTGCGCGGCGATGAGCTGGCGCGCCGGGTCCAGGCCGCGCAGGACGCCCATGACCGCCGGGTCCTCGACGACCTCGCGGGTGGCGACGCCGCTGCCGACGACGACGGCGTCGGCCTCGCACGCCTCCTCCAGGGTGGACATCCGCGCCACCGTCACGCCGTTCATCGACGTCACCGTGGGGGTGGGGCAGGCCAGGGTGACCCGCCAGCCGTCCGCCCGGACGCGGCCCAGCACGCCGAGGGCGATCAGGGAGTCGAGTTCGTTGTAGCCCTCGAAGGTGAGGATGGCGATGTGCACGGCGGCTGTCCTTCCGCTGGAGTGGGCCCCGACGGTAGGGATCCGCGGACGGGACGGTCAAAGAATTGTCATGGATACAATCCGGTTCATGGCGGCCTCGCGCTACAAGACCCTGGTCGACGCCTTCGCGTCGGACATCCGCGCGGGACGGCTCGCCGCGGGCACGCGGCTGCCGACCCACCGCGCGCTCGCCGCCCGCGAGGGCGTCGCCGTGGTGACCGCGACCCGGGTCTACGCCGAGCTGGCGGCCATGGGCCTGGTGAGCCGGGAGCAGGGCCGCGGCACGTTCGTCCGCGACCTCGCGGTGCCCGCCGGGCACGGCATCGACCAGCAGGCCGTCGCCAACGACGCGGTGGACCTCACCTTCAACTACCCGCTGCTGCCCGAGCAGTCCGGCCTCCTGCGCCGGGCCCTGCGGGAGACCGCCACCTCCGGCGAACTCGACGCGCTGCTGCGCTACCAGCCGCACCGGGGCCGCCCCCAGGACCGCGCCTCGATCGCCCGCCACCTGCGGCGCCGCGGCCTCCCCGCCGACCCGGACCGGATCCTCGTCGTCACCGGAGCCCAGCACGGCCTCGCCGTCACGGTCATGGCCGCCCTCGGCGCCGGTGACGTCGTCGCGGTCGACGCGCTCACCTACCCGGGCTTCAAGGTGCTCGCGCAGGCCTTCCAGCTCGACCTGGAGCCCGTCCCCACCACGGCCGCCGGACCCGATCTCGACGCCCTGGAGCGGCTGTGCGCGACCCGCCCGGTGCGCGCGGTCTACACGATGCCCACCCTGCACAACCCGCTCGGCTGGGTCATGTCCGCCGCCGACCGTACACGGCTGGTGGCGATCGCCCGGCGGTACGGTCCGCTCCTCGTCGAGGACGCCGCCTACGCCTACCTCGCCGAGGACCCGCCCGCGCCGCTGGCCGCGCTCGCGCCGGACGTCACCGTCCATGTCTCGGGGCTGTCCAAGAGCGTCGCCACGGGCCTGCGCGTGGGCTTCGTCGTCGCGCCGCCGCCCCTGGTCCCGGCGCTGGAGCGGGCGATCCGGGCCACCGTCTGGAACACCCCGGCGCTCGCCACCGCCCTCGCCTGCCGCTGGCTCGACGACGGGACGGTGGACCGTCTGGAGGCCCGCAAACGCGACGACGCCAGGGCCCGGCAGGCCGTCGCCGCCGAGGAACTGGCGGGTCTGCCGCTCGTCGGCCACCCCTCGTCGTACTTCACCTGGCTGCCGCTGCCCGAGGACGCGCGCGCCGACCGGCTGACCGCCGCCCTCGCCCGCCGGAACATCTCGGTCAGCACCGCGGAGCCCTTCGCCGCCTCGGCGCACCCGCCGCAGGCGCTCCGCCTCGCACTGGGCTCGACGGACCTGGACCGGCTCCGGGCGACGCTGCGCACGGTGCGGCGGGCCGTCACCGAGGACGCGGCCAGCTGAACGCCCCTCACCGCGGGGCGACGGCCGGTTCCCGGTCCAGGGCGATGCCGAACTCCGCACGGTAGGCGGGCAGCACCTCGGCCTCGTCCAACTCCCGCTCCTCGCGGTGCCCTTCGGCGTCCGTCCGGACGAGCGTCCGCCCGCTGAGGGTGACGCGGCCGCCGTCGTCCGTCAGCCGCGAGCACACCAGCGACGTCCGGAAGTACGAGCCCGGCGCCGTGCGCTGGTACCAGCACGTCGCCCCGAAGTCGGCCGCCTCGCGGGGCCGCTGCTCCAGCCGGTAGGCGGGGGAGCCGTCGTGCAGGACGTCCAGGTCGCCGTGCGGGGCCTCGGCGAGACGGAAGCGGCCGCATGGGTCCTGCTGCTCCGCGCGGCTGGCGTAGTCGAGCGGATAGGTGCTGTGCCGCCCGAAGCCGACGTCCGCCAGCCACGGACCGCCGCCGTCCGCGCCCGTGACCCGCAGCGCCATGTGGTCGTACGGCGGCCCGAGCCGCCCGTCGTCCCCGACACCGCGGGCCGCCAGCAGTTCCACGCCGAAGCCGAGCGAGCGCAGCAGCGCGGCGAAGGCGCCGTTGAGTTCGTAGCAGAAGCCGCCCCGGCGCCGTGTGACGATCTTGTCGGTGAGGGCGTCCTCGGTGAGCACGATGTCCTCGCCGAGGTGGATCGACAGATTCTCGAACGGCACGCTCACCAGGTGCCTGCGGTGCAGCTCCCGCAGCGCGTCGGCGTCGGCCGCGGCCGGGCGTGCGGCGCCGATCCGGCGGAGGTAGGCGTCGGTACGGGCGGGGTCCATGCCCGTACCGTACGGTCCGCCCCCGGGGCCGGACGCGTCGGCCTCGGCGACACGCGGATCCTCCCAGCGCAGCCGCCACGGGCGCGGCCCGCCCCGCCCCCCGGCGTGCGGGGCCTCCTCGACCAGCCCGTGCCGGGCCAGCTGCCGCAGGTGGAAGGAGCACAGCCCGGAACTGTGCCCCAGCCGCGCGGCGGCCCCCGTCGCGGTGACGGTGCCCTCCTCGGCGAGCAGGTCGAGCAGCGCGAGCCGCACCGGATGGTCCGGCAGCTCACGGCGGGCACGGCTCGGGCGGGTGGTGCCGCGCAGTTCGTCCTCGGTCATTTGCAAAGAGTGCTACTTTGCAAATGACTTGGCAAGCCGGGGAGTTGCCCGGCCCACCGTTTGCGAAGGGGCTGCGGATGAGCGGGGACGGCGTGCGCGAGGTGCGGGTGCTGGGGGAGCGGGTGGCGTCCTACCCCGACGTCCCGCCCGAGGTGGGACGCGGCGCGCTGCGCCGGATCACCGTCGTCGGCGAGGACGTGCTGCACCGCCCGTGCGCCGACGTCACGGACTTCGGCACGCCCGAACTGGCCCGGCTCGTCGACGACATGTTCGCCACCAACGCGATGGCCGAAGGCGCGGCCATCGCAGCCAACCAGGTCGGCGTGCCGCTGCGGCTCTTCGTCTGGGACATGGCCGACGAGTGGGGCGTGCGCCACGTCGGCCACATCGCCAACCCCGTCCTCGACGAACTCCCCGCCGAACGGCGCCGCCTGGTCGAGGAGTCGGAGGGCTGCCTGTCCGTGCCCGGCCCCTACCGCCCCCTCGCCCGCCCCGACACCGCCGTCGTCCGCGGCCGGGACCTGCACGGCAACCCGCTCGTCATCGAGGGCCGCGGCTACTTCGCCCGCTGCCTCCAGCACGAGACCGACCACCTGTCCGGCAACCTCTACCTCGACCGCCTCTCCGCCCGCGACCGCCGCTCCGTCCTGCGCGAGATGGCCCGCACCCAGGACGAGGTCACCGCCCGCCGTGCCGCCCGCGCCGCCGACCTCGGCAAGCCGCTGCCCCTGCCCTGAGCGCCCTCAGTCCCCGGACGAGCCGAAGATGCCGACATGGCTCGGCTCGTCGGCGCCCGCCCCGTCGTAGAGCAGGACGTACCGCCCCGTCCAGCGCGGTGTCTGCTCGTCCAGCAGCGTGGGGCCGCGCTCCGCGACCGGCTGCTCCAGCCCGGCACCGGCCTCGGCGAGCGCCCGCTCGAACGCGGCGGTCGTCGGCCGGTCCGTGCCGAAGTGCAGGCGTATCCGCTCCGGCGCGAGCGGGCGCAGCGTCCCGTAGCCCTCCGCGTCCATGTCCGCCGGCTCGCCCGTCGGGGGCACGATCCGCGGAATGTCCAGGACCGAGTGCGTCCCGGCCGTGCCCATGAACTCCTCGTCCGCCCACATCTCGGCGATGCTCCCGAAGTCCTCGCTCCACCCCTCCGCGAAGAGCCGGTCCTGCAAGGCCGCCAGCGACTTCTCCACGCTCCCCGCATACGGCGTGACGTACTCCCACGAACTGGCACCCATGGCCCGTGACCTCCCCTGATCCGCTCCACCCCGACGGACACCACGCTAGGGGCGACCACTGACAATCCGGCCCCTCCGGTAACTCGTTCGGGTGATGGACCCATCCACACGGGCCGCGGCTCCGAATACCTGGTGTGAGCGAAAAGACGGACAGCGGCGGCCGACCGGCCCCCCGGCGCGGGCGGTGGGTGCTGGGCGGCCTGAGCGGGCTGCTGGCGGCAGCGGCCGCGCTGGGCTCGGCCGAACTGGTGTCGGCGGCGGTGCGGCCGCAGTCGAGCCCGGTCGTCGTGGTGGGCGGCGCGGTCGTCGACCGCACCCCGGCATCCGTAAAGGACTACGCCGTACGGCACTTCGGCACCCACGACAAGCTCGTGCTCCAGCTCGGCATCGTCGTCCTGCTGGGCCTGTTCGCGGTGGCCCTCGGCCTTGCCGCGCTGCGCCTGCGCCGGACCGCCGCCGCGGGCGCGGCCGTCTTCGGCCTCGTCGGCGTGCTCGCCGCCACCAGCCGTCCGGACCACCGCGCAGCGGACGTCCTGCCCTCCCTGGCGGCCGCGTTCGTCGCGGCCGCAGTGTTGATGCTGCTGTCCGCGCGCCTCACCCCCCGTCCTCCCGCAAGCGGCCCCACCGTCCGGGAGGAAGCCGGGCCGCCGGCCTTCGACCGGCGCGGCTTCGTCGTCGCCGCGGCGGCCACGGCGGCCGCCTCCACCGGCGCCGGGACGCTCGGCCGGGCGCTGAACGGCCGCCGGGGAGCGGCCGCGGCGCGCTCACGCGCCGCGGTCGTGCTGCCCCGCCCCGCGTCCCCGGCGGATCCGGTGCCGCGCGGCGCCGCACTGCCCGTGGACGGCCTCAGCCCGTTCATGACCCCCGCCGACCGCTTCTACCGCGTCGACACCGCCCTCGTCGTCCCCAGGATCGACGCCGGAACCTGGCGGCTGCGCCTGCACGGCCTGGGCGTGCCGCGCGAGGTCGAGTACACCTACGCCGACCTGCTGGGCCGCGAGCTGATCGAGCGGGACATCACGCTGACCTGCGTCTCCAACCAGGTCGGCGGTCCCTACACGGGCAACGCCCGGTGGACCGGCGTGCGGCTGGCCGACCTGCTGCGCGAGGCGGGCGTACGGGCCCCCTCGCAGGGCGGCCCCGCCGACCAGCTCGTGGCCCGCTCCGTGGACGGCATGACCATCGGCACCCCCGTCGAGACCGTCCTCGACGGCCGCGACGCGATGCTCGCCCTCGGCATGAACGGCAGCCCGCTGCCCTTCGCCCACGGCTTCCCGGTACGGGTTGTGATCCCCGGCCTGTACGGCTACGCGTCCGCCTGCAAGTGGCTGCGCGAGCTGGAGCTGACCACCTTCGACGCCTACGACGCCTACTGGGTGCGGCGCGGCTGGGCCCGGCGGGCGCCGGTCAAGACGCAGTCCCGCATCGACACCCCCAGGCCGTTCGCCACGCCCGCCGCCGGCCGCGTCCCCGTGGCCGGCGTCGCCTGGGCCCAGCACCGGGGCATCGAGCGCGTCGAGGTGCGGGTGGACGGCGGCCCGTGGCGGACCGCCACCCTCGCCGCCGAGGACACCGTCGACACCTGGCGCCAGTGGCAGTGGGAGTGGGACGCGCCTCCCGGCACCCACACCCTCGAAGTCCGCGCCACGGACCGCACGGGAGCGACCCAGACCTCCCGGCGCACCGGAACCGTCCCCGACGGGGCGACCGGCCGGCACTCGGTGGTGGTCACCGTGACCTGACCCCCGATGCCGTCCCTGCGGACACGCGATCCACAACCCCCTTTACAACACCCCCTGGAGAGACCATGAGCCACCTCGCCCGCCGCGTCACCGTCGCCCTCACGGCCGCGGCCGTCCTGCCCCTCGCGCTGACCGCGTGCTCCAGCAGCGACAAGAAGTCCGCGGACGACTCCGCGTCGTCCGCCGCTCCCGCGACGAGCGCGGCCGCCCCGTCCGTCGCTGCCATGGACCAGCCGTTCGGCCCCGGCTGCGCGGCCGTGCCGAAGAACGGCGCCGGAAGCTTCGACGGCATGGCGCAGGACCCGGTGGCCACCGCCGCCTCGCACAACCCGGCGCTCTCCACGCTCGTCACGGCGGTGCAGAAGGCCGGGCTCGTGGACACCCTGAACAACGCGCAGGGCATCACCGTCTTCGCGCCCACCGACGCCGCCTTCGCCAAGCTCCCCAAGGCCACCCTCGACAAGGTGCTCGCCGACAAGGCCATGCTCACGAAGATCCTCACCTACCACGTGGTCGGCCAGCCGGTGAAGGCGCCGGACGGACTGGCCCACGGCACCTACACCACACTGGAGAAGGGCACGCTGACGACGTCCGGCTCCGGCGAGTCGTACAAGGTCAACAACACGGCCAACGTGGTGTGCGGCAACGTCGAGACGGCCAACGCGACCGTGCAGATCATCGACACCGTCCTGATGCCGCCCCAGTAAGCCTCCGGGAGGCTTCCCTCGACGACCGGACCGCGACCCACGGCTGACCGCCGTGCCTGCCAGGAGGTGCCCGTGCGTGCCGTGACACGCAGTGCAAGCGAACCCGCCCCCGAGCCGTCCCCGCCGGGACGGCTGGAGTCGCTGCTCGACCGTGTCGCACGCGGCGACGGCGAGGCGTTCGAACGCCTCTACAACGCCGTCGCCGGGTCCGTCCTCGGCCTGGTGCGGCGCGTCGTCAGGGACCCCGCGCAGTCCGAGGAGGTCGCCCAGGAAGTGCTCGTCGAGGTGTGGCGGTGCGCGGCACGGTTCGACGCGCGGAAGGGCAGCGCCATGGCCTGGATCATGACGCTCGCCCACCGCCGCGCCGTGGACCGGGTCCAGTCCGCGGAGGCCGGCGCCCACCGCGAGGCACGCGTGGGCGTCCGGGACTACACACCCGCCTTCGACGAGGTCAGCGAACACGTCGAACGCCGCCTGGAACACGAGCAGGTACGCCGCTGCCTGCGGCAACTGACCCCCCTCCAACAGGAGTCCGTGACCCTCGCCTACTACCGCGGCTACACCTACCAGCAGACCGCGGAAGTCCTCGGCGTGGCCCTCGGCACGGTCAAGACCCGCCTGCGCGACGGCCTCGTTCGCCTCCGCGACTGCCTGGGGGTGGGCTCATGACCGCCGACCTGCACACCCTCACCGGGGCGTACGCGCTCGGCGCGGTGTCCGGACCGGAAGAACGGGCCTTCCGCCACCACCTCGCCGAGTGCGGCGCCTGCCGCCAGGAGGTCCGCGAATTCACCGAGACCGCCGCGCGGCTGGCCATGGCCGTCGCCGAGGTGCCGCCCGCGGCCATGCGCGAGCGCGTCCTCGCCGCGCTCCCCGCCGTCCGCCAGCTCCCGCCGGACGCCCCCGCACCACGTCCCCCCCGACGCCGCTGGCGCCTGTCCCACCTCGCCCTCGCCGCCTGCCTGGCCGTCACCGCGGTCGCCACCGGCCTCGCGCTCGACGCCCGCCACCGCGCCGACGTCGCCGTACGGGCCGAACAGCGCGCCGCCGAACTCAACGCCGTGACCACCGCCCCCGACGCGACCTTCCACACCGGCCCCCTCACCGGCGGCGGCACGGCCACGGTCGTCTCGTCCCCCACGCTCGGCCGCTCCGCCGTCCTCTTCCACGACCTCCCCGACCTCCCCGACTCCCGCGTCTACGAACTCTGGTACCGCCGCGCCGGAACGATGGCCCCCGCGGGCCTCCTCCCCGCCCGCCCGGCGGGCACCGCCCTCCTCGACGGCACCCCCGCGGGCGCGGACGCCGTCGGCATCACCGCGGAACCCCCCGGCGGCTCGCCCGCCCCCACCGGCCCGCCCCTGCTCGTCCTCCCCCTCTGACGTCACCCCACGTGCGCCCACACGAGCTTGCCGACCCCGTCCCGCGAACTCACCCCCCACCGCTGCCCGGTGAGCACCCCCACGAGCGCCAGCCCGCGCCCCGCCTCGTCCTCCTCCGCCGCCCGCCGCGTCAACGGAATCCGGTGCGACGCGTCGTGCACCTCGATCCGCACGCCCTCCTCCCGCCGCTCGTACCGCGTCTCGATGAGCCGCCCCCGCGGCGTCCGCGCATGCCGCACCGCGTTCGTCATCAACTCACTGAGCACCAACTCCGCGGTGTCCGCCAGCCCCTCCAACTCCCACCCGCACAACGCCTCCCGCAACTCCCCCCGCGCCCGCCCGACCGCGCGGGCGCTCATCGGCCACCGGATGACGACGAGCTGCCGCTCGGGCTGGTCGGGGCTCTGGCTGTCGTCCTCGTACGACGGTTCCATATGCGTAGTCCTCCGCGAAGTCTGCGGGCACGTTCTGTGCCTTTCCGCTTACAGAGTGGCTTGGCCGGGGATAGCCTTGACAAGAGGCGCAGGTCTCCAACGGGCCTGTCAACGAGGGGAGCAGCCATGATGGGCAGGCAGGCGCGAAGCTCCAGCTCCGACCCGAGGGTCAAGTACGGGGAGGAACTGAGACTGCGCCGCGAGGCCGGGGGGCTCACACAAGTGCAGCTCGGCGAGCTGGTGATCCTCTCGCCGTCGATGATCGCCCACATCGAAGCGGGCCGCCGCAAACCGAGCCTGGACGACGCCCGCCGCCTGGACCAGGTGCTGTGCACCGAGGGCTTCTTCGTCCGCTTCCTGCCGACGCTGAACGGCAAGCGCTTCGCCGAGCACTTCAACGACGCGGCGGACGCGGAACAGCGGGCTGTGGCGATCTACTCGTACGCGGTGTCGCTGGTGCCCGGCATCTTCCAGACCGAGCGCTATGCCCGAGCGGTCTTCCGCGCTCAGCACGCCAACTACGTTCCCGAGAAGGTTGACAAGCTAGTTGTCAACAGGCTCGCGCGTGCCGAGATCCTGCGTGCGCAGGACGGTCCCGAGGTCTGGACGATCCTCAACGAGAATGTGCTGCGCGCGGTGGTCGGCGGCCCCGAGGTGATGGCCGAGCAGCTCCGGCACATCGCCCAACTCGGCCGGTCGGGCCGTGTGCTCGTGCAGGTGATTCCGTACAGCGCAGGCGCTCACGCGACGATGGCGAGCATGATGTCCTTGATGCGCTTCGAGGACGAGCCAGACGCGGCTTACGTCGAGGGTCTCTACACCGGTTCCCTCATCGACGACCCGGCTATGGTTCAGCGCTACCGGGACGCCTACGATCTTGCCAAGGCCGCGGGGCTCTCGCCCGAGGCGTCCCTGAGCATGATCGAGTCGGTGGCTAAGGAGTACGAACGCCATGCCTCCCAGGTACATCCCTGACGTGTCAGCGCTGACGACGTGGCGGAAGTCCAGCTACAGCGGCGGGGACAACGGCGACTGCGTCGAGGTCGCGGACGGTGTGCTCGGCGTCGTCCCCGTTAGGGACAGCAAGGACCCGCAGGGTCCGGCGCTGGTTTTCCCGGCGGAAGCCTGGGCGAGCTTCGTCGCCGACGTCAAGGCGGGCCGCTTCGGGGCCTGAACCGTCCCTCCCACGAAGGAGAGCGCGACCGTGATGATCTCAACGCACCTCGTTGACGCGTCCGCCCTGCCGGGCTGGCGTAAGTCCAGCTACAGCGACGCCGAAGGCGGCAACTGCGTCGAGGTCGCGGACGGTGTGCTCGGCGTGGTCCCCGTCCGGGACAGCAAGGACCCGCAGGGGCCGGCGCTGCTCTTCTCCTCCGAAGAATGGGCCTGCTTCGTGGCGTATGTGAAGGCGGGGCCCGCCTGAAGTCGGTCGAGGTCCGGGCCGGAGGGCCGTAGCGTACGGGCATGACGCACGAGAACCCTTCAGCCGCCCCCGACACGCTTCAGCAGCGGCTGCGAGCCGCGCTGCCCGCCGCCATGCGGGCCCGGGACAAGGCGACGCTGGCCCTGCTCCGTTCCACGCTCGCGGCGATCGAGAACGCCGAGGCCGTCGCCCTGCCCGACGCGCCGGGCGGCAGCCTGGCGATCGAGCAGACACCCGTGGGCGCAGGCGCGGCGGAGGCCGCGCGGCGGGAGCTGACGGAGGCCGACGTCGAGGGCATCGTCCGGGCGGAACTGGCCGAGCGCGAGGCCGCGGCCGAGGCCTACGACCGAGCGGGTCAGGCCGCCCAGGCCGAGCAGTTGCGCGCCGGGGTCGCGGTCGTCTCCGCGTATCTCCCGGATCCGGACGGCCGCTGAACGTCCGACGGTGATCGATTGTCAGACCCGCCTGGGATGCTCCGGGCATGGAGATGACAGTGCAGCTCACGATCGACTGTTCCGACCCGCGGCGGATGGTGGCGTTCTGGACCGAGGCTCTCGGCTACGTCCCCGAGCCGCCGCCGGACGGCCATGCCACCTGGCACGCCTACTGGGAGTCCCTGGGGCTGCCCGCCGAAGAACTGCCGTCCGGCGCCGGGGACACGCCGGAGTCGATCGTCGACCCCGCCGGGCACGGGCCGCGCGTGTGGTTCCAGCACGTTCCGGAGCAGAAGACCGGCAAGAACCGGTGGCACTTCGACCTCAAGGTCGGCGGCGGCCGTGGCGTCCCGCTCGACCTCCGCACGGAGCGCGTCAAGGCCACGGTGGACCGGCTCGTCGCCGCCGGTGCCACCGTGCTGAGGATCAAGGACGAGCCGGACACCGGCTTCTACGCCACCGCGATGCAGGACCCCGAGGGCAACGAATTCGACGTCGTCTGAGCCCCACCCTTCCCCCCATCACCCCCACCGGCAGGCAGCCGCCCAGCCGGCCCGGAGGGGGACGGTGCGGGGTGCCCCCGCAGGAATGCGCTTCCCAGTCCCTCACCAACTCGGGAGGAGGGCGAAGGCGCATTCCGAGGAGGTGCCCCGTGGCGGCCCCCGACCCACCCTGCGGCGCGCCGCGCAAAGGGGCGCGAGGAACTGCGCGACCAGCCCCCACCGGCAGAAGGTCGCGCGGAACACCGCAAGAGGCCCCCGCAGCGCCCGCCTCACGGCCAGACGATGAAGCGCCCCCCAGCCACCTGCCGGGGCTCCTCCCCGGCCTCCGCCAGCACCGCCCGGATCTCCCGCAGATGCTCGACCGTCATCTCCAGCGGAGGCTCCTCCGGCTGGTACGTCGTACGGATCGGGTAGTCCACGCCCGGCTCGCGGGTCATCTCGATGTGGCACCCCAGCACGTGCGTGACCGGCCGCTGCCCGGCGAACTCGATCAGCCGGTCGATCGTCCGGACGAACGCGGGCCAGTCCTGGACGTACAGCCGCCCCGGATACACCGTGTCGCCGGTCAGCAGGAACCCCGTCCACGGGTCGTAGTACGTGACCGCCGCCTCGTGGTGCCCGGGAGTGGCCAGGCACTCCAGTACGCGGCCCCCCAGATCGACCCGCGCCACCGCCGCCGGGTCCTGGTCGAACCCGAAGTAGCCCCACGCCGTGGCGAGGTCGGCCCCGACCACCCGCGTGCCGGGGCGCCCGGCGAACTGGCCGTCCCCCGCGACGTGGTCGCCGTGCGCGTGTGTGTGCAGCACCAGCAGCTCGTAGCCGTTCCGCGGGTGCCGGGCGAGCCACTCGTCGACGAGCCGGTCGACGACCTCGCGCAGCGGGAAGAACTCGGCGGACGCCGTCGCCCCGGTGTCGATCAGCACCGCCCGCGCGTTCCCGAACAGCAGGAACAGGAACGGCGCCTCGTAGTGGATCGCCTTGTTCTGCCGCAGGACGACCGTGTGCTCGTCGTACGCGTGGACCTGGATGTCCGGGTCGGTGTTGTGCTTGGCCGACGGCGAGCCGTGGATCCAGCGGACGTCCAACGCGCCGGACCGGGGTACCGGATCGGTGAAGTCGACGAAGTCGACGGGATGCGTGCCTGCGGCCATGATGCCTCCTGAGCATGTCGTGCCGGCGGACAGGGCCCGGGTGGGGCCCGAATGCGGCCCGGTTGCGGCCCGGCTGTAGGCCGGGTGCGGCCATCTTGCCGCCCGCCCCGCGGGCCCCGCGTCAGGAGCCCCCCATCCCGCCCCGCCGCGCAGCCAACCGCTCCATCAGCTCCGCGCTCCGCGCAAGCACCGCCCGCTCCTCCTCCGACAGCTCGGACTCGATCGCGAGGGCCAGCCACCCGGCCCGGCGGCCGCGCTCGGCCTCCAGCGCGGAGCGCCCCGCCTCCGACAGCTCCACGAGCGACTTGCGCCCGTCCGTGGGGTGGGCGCGGCGCGTGACGAGGCCCTGGTCGAGGAGGAGGCCCACCGCGCGGGCCATCGACTGCGGCCGTACCCGCTGATCGGCCGCGAGGTCGCTCGTGGTCATCGCACCGTCGCGGTCGAGGGCGCCGAGCACGGCGATCTGGCCGAGCGGAATGACGTCCTCGCCCTTCACCCGCCGGGTGAGTTTGCCCATCGCGGTACGCAGTTCGGCCGCGACGGTGGCGGCTTCCGGGGTCGGCATAGGGCACTTTAACCCGTAACGCAACTATGCAGCTGAGCTGCGCAGCTACGCTGAACAGTGTAACTGAACAGCGGAACTGAACAGCATTACTGCACAGCAATGCTGTAGAGTTCCAGATGTCGGGCCGAGCGCCAGCGCCGTCGCAGCCGGGCCCGGCAGGCGACGAAGGGAAGGACCTCCCATGCCCGCACTCACCAGCATCAGCAGCCTCACCGCCCGCGCCGTCCTCGACAGCCGCGGCAACCCGACCGTCGAGGTCGACCTCGTCCTCGCCGACGGGTCGCTCGGCCGCGCCGCCGTCCCCTCCGGTGCTTCCACCGGCGCCCGTGAGGCGGTGGAACTGCGCGACGGCGACCCGGAGCGCTGGCACGGCAAGGGCGTGGACCGGGCCGTGGCCCATGTGAAGGGCGAGATCGCCGCCGCCGTGACCGGGCGCGACGCCCGCGACCAGGCGGGTCTGGACGCCGCGCTCGTCGCGCTCGACGGCACACCCGCGAAGGCGCGGCTCGGCGCGAACGCCCTGCTCGGCGTCTCGCTCGCGGCGGCCAAGGCCGCCGCGGCCTCGCACCGGCAGCCGCTCTACCGCTACCTGGGAGGGGCCGACGCCCGTGTCCTCCCGGTGCCGATGATGAACATCGTCAACGGCGGCGCCCACGCCGACAACCCGCTGGACTTCCAGGAGTTCATGATCGCCCCGGTCGGCGCCCGCACCTTCGCCGAGGCCGTGCGGATGGGCTCCGAGGTCTTCCACACCCTGCGCCGCGACCTGCTGGCCGCGGGCCACTCCACGGGAGTCGGCGACGAGGGCGGCTTCGCGCCCGCGCTGCGTACGGCCGAGGAGGCGCTCGACTTCGTCATGGCCGCGATCGAGCGGACCGGCTACCGGCCGGGCACGGACATCGGCCTCGTCATGGACCCGGCGTCCTCGGAGTTCTACCGGGACGGCGTGTACGCGTACACGGGGGAGGGCGTGCGGCGGACGTCCGCCGAGCAGGTCGACTACCTCGCCGGGCTCATCGACGCGTACCCGGTCGTCTCCGTCGAGGACCCGATGGCCGAGGACGACCACGAGGGCTGGCGCGAGCTGACCGCGCGGGTCGGCGCCCGCTGCCAGCTCACCGGGGACGACGTCTTCTGCACCGACGAGGCGCTGGTGCGCGAGGGCATCCGCACCGGGGTGGGCAACGCCGTCCTGGTCAAGGTCAACCAGATCGGCACGCTGACCGAGGCGCTCGGCACGGTGGCGGCCGCCCGCCGCGCCGGGTGGAACGTGGTGATGTCCCACCGCTCCGGCGAGACGGAGGACACGACGATCGCGGACCTGGCCGTCGCCACGGGCTGCGGCCAGATCAAGACCGGCTCCCTGTCCCGCTCCGACCGCACGGCCAAGTACAACCAGCTCATCCGGATCGAGGAGGAGCTGGGCGACTCCGCGGTCTACGGCCACCCGGCGCCCTGACCCGCCCGCCGCACCACCCCCCGCCGCGCCCGGCCGCACCGAGAAGCCCTCGCCCAGCCCGGTGGGGAACGGAGGGCCCGGAGCACCGGGACGGGACGCCGCGCTTGACCCTCACGTGGCGTCATGCCGCATCGTCGGGGGCGTGGAAGAACACCTGACCGTGGGGCGCGTCGCGGAGCTGGCCGGAGTCAGTGTGCGCACGCTGCACCACTACGACGAGATCGGGCTCGTCCGGCCGTCCGCGCGGACCGCCGCGGGCTACCGGGCCTACGCCGCCCGGGACGTGGAGCGGCTGCGCGAGGTCCTCGGCTACCGGCGGCTCGGGTTCGGGCTGCGGGAGATCGCCGACCTCGTCGACGATCCGGGCACCGACGCCGTCGCGCACCTGCACCGGCTGCGCGGGCTGCTGCTGGAGCAGCGCGACCGCGCCGCCGCCACGGTCAGGGCCATCGACCGGGAACTGGAGGCACGTGCCATGGGGATCACGACCACACCGGAGCAACAGCTCAAAGCGTTCGGCGCGCAGTTGTACGAGCGGATCGGCTCCGACTACCCGGCGACGCGGCGCACCGAGCCGCGTATCGCCGAGCAGATCTGGGCGGCGCTCGGGGACGCCCGCACCGTGCTGAACGTCGGCGCGGGCAGCGGCTCGTACGAACCGGCCGACCGCGACGTCACCGCCGTGGAGCCGTCCGCGGTGATGCGGGCGCAGCGGCCCGCGGACGCGGCGCCCTGCGTGGCGGCTTCGGCGGAGAGCCTGCCGTTCGAGGACGGGTCCTTCGACGCGGCGATGGCGGTCAGCACCGTCCACCACTGGCGGGACGCGCTGGCCGGGCTGCGCGAGATGCGGCGCGTCGCCCGCCGCGTGGTGGTCCTCACGTACGACGCGAGCAGCCCCGGCTGGCACGACCGCTTCTGGCTCTCCCGCGACTACCTGCCGGAATTCGCCGACATCCTGGTCCACTGGCCGTCCTTCTCCGAGCTGACCGCGGCGACCGGCGGCCGTGCCGAACCCGTCCTCGTCCCCTGGGACTGCGCCGACGGCTTCTTCGAGGCCTACTGGCGCCGCCCCGAGGCCTACCTGGAGGAGCCCGTGCGCCGTGCCGTCTCGGTCTGGGCCAGGGTCGGCCCCGAGGCGGAGCGGCGCGCGGTCGACGCCCTGCGCGACGACCTCGCGTCGGGCCGCTGGGCCGAGCGCAACCGGGACCTCGCGACCCTGGAGGCGGCCGAACTGGGCCTGCGGCTGCTCGTCGCCTGAGACCCGCCGCGCGCCCGCGGGCCACCGGCACAAATGCCGCAACCGGCACCGGTACGGGAGGCGTCCGCGCTAGTGTCGCCGTGCTGGGGCGGCGACGCCGGAGGGGGTGCGGTGGACGAGGTGAGCGCGGTGGACGGCGGCGTGGCCGTCGGCGGCGACGCACGCATGAACGCCCCGGGCGGCATGGCCGTGGGCAGTGTCAAGGGCGACGTGTACATCCACCCGACCCCGGCCGGGCAGGCACCGGGGCCGGTCGTGGCCCTGCCGCCGGCCCCGCCCGTCTTCGTCGGCCGTGAGGCCGAGGCCGACCACGTCCTCTCCATCCTGCGGCCGGACGACGGCGGGACGGCCTCCGTCGTCGTCAGCGCGGTCGCCGGGCTCGGCGGCATCGGCAAGACCGCGCTCGCCCTGCACGCCGCCCACCACGCGGTGCGACGGGAGTGGTTCACCGACGTCGTCCTCGTCGACCTGCGCGGCTACGACCCCGACCCGCTCACCGCCCACCAGGCGCTCGACCTCGTCCTGCGCACCCTGCGCGTCGCCGCCGACGACATCCCCTCCGCGCCGGACGAGCGCGCCGCGCGGTACGGCTCCGTGCTCAGCTCGCTGGGGCGGGAGGGGCGGCGAGTGCTGGTCGTGGCCGACAACGCGTCCTCCTCCGACCAGATCCGCCCGCTGCTCCCCGCCGGGGACCGGCACCGGCTGCTGGTGACCTCCCGTCACACCCACCCCGACCTCGGCGCCCGGCTCATCGACCTGGACACCCTCGCCCCCGGGGCGGGCGTCGACCTCCTCCGGGCCACGCTGGAGGCCGCCCGCCCCGGCGACACCCGCACCCACGACACCCCCGAGGCCGCCCTGGAGCTGGCCACGTGGTGCGGCGGGCTCCCGCTGGCGCTGCGGATCAACGCCGCCGCCCTCGTACTGGACCCGGAGCAGACCCTCCCCGAACTGCTGGACGAGCTGCGGGCCCACAGCTCCCGTATCGACGCGGTCGACGCGTACACCGGACTGACCGGCACACAGCGCGCCCTGCGCGCGACGTTCGACCTCTCCCACCAGCACCTTCCCGCCGGGCACCGGCAACTGCTCCACCTGCTGGCGATCGCCCCCGGCTCCGACATCGGCCTGCCCGCCGCCACCGCGCTGGCCGGCCGTCCGGCACCCGAGGTCCGCGCGGCCCTGCGCGAGCTGACCCGCGCCCACCTGCTGACCCACCGGTCCGGCCCGGCGGGCAGCCGCTGGTCGATGCACGACCTGACGCGCGATCACAACACCCCTGCCGCTCCGGGCGAGGACGGGGCCGACGACGAGGCGGTCACGCGGCTGCTCGACCACTACCGCGGCTGCGCCCAGGACGCGGACACCCACCTGCGGGCCCTGCCCGGCGAGAGCGTCCCGGACACCTTCACCGGCCGTCCCGACGCCGTCGCCTGGTTCGACGCCGAGCAGGACAACCTGCTGGCCGCCGGCCGCACCCACCGCACGTTCGCCACCGCGATCCTCAGCGCCTACCTGGGGGACTACCTCGACCTGCGGCGGCGCTTCGACGAGGCGGTGGAGGTGCACACCCGGGCGGTCGCCTTCTTCCGGGACACCGGGGACCGCCACCGGGAAGGCATCAGCCTGGGCAACCTCGGGGGATCCCTGTGGGACGTGGGGCGTTTCGGCGAGGCGATCGAGGCGCACACGGAGCATCTCGCGATCTGCCGGGAGCGCGAGGACCGGCGCGGCGAGGGCGTCGCCCTGAACAACCTGGGGCTGGTGCTGCGGGAGATGGGGCGTGTGGAGGAGGCGGTGGAGGCGCACACGGCGGACCTGGAGATCTGCCGGGAGACCGGGGACCGGCGCGGTGAGAGCAAGGCGCTGAACAACCTGGGCCTCGCCCTCCAGGAGCTCGGGCGCAGCGACGACGCCCTCGCCATGTTCACCACGGCGGTGGAGATCTGCCGGGAGACCCGTGACCGGGCCATCGAGGGGTCCGTCATGAACAACCTGGGCATCACGCTGCGGGAGATGGGGCGTGTGGAGGAGGCGGTCCAGGCCCACACGACGGACCTGGAGATCTGCCAGGAGGTCGGCGACCGGCACGGTGAGGGCGTGGCGCTGAACAACCTGTGCTTCGCCCTCCAGGAGCTGGGACGCCTCGACGAGGCGGCCGCCGCCTGCACGCAGGCCGTCGAGATCTACCGGGAGACGCGCGACGCGCGGCGGGCGGAGCAGGCCCGCACCACGCTGGCCCTCCTCCGGGAGGCCCAGGAGGAGACCGCGCGGCAGTGACGCGGGAGGGCCCGCGCGTCACCAGTTCAGGGCGTCGTCCATCGACTGCTGCCAGTACGTGGTCTTCAGCGTGCTGTCGATGTAGAGGCCCTTGGCGGGCAGCGGCGGGTGGGCGGCGGTGCCGACGCTCTCGTTGCCGGAGCGGCCGGAGAAGTGGACCGCCAGGGTCTTCGCGGTGTAGCCGTACTCGCCGCTGCCGTCCGCGGCGGACAGCGTCACCGAGGCGAAGCCGGACTCGCCGGGGAAGAGGGTCACCACGGCCTGCGGGTGGGAGGCCTCGACGGGCGGGGGCACCGACTGGGCGCCGGTGAACTGGAGCGCCGGGTAGCCGTAGAGGTAACAGGTCGCGCTGCCCGTGTTGGTGACGGTGAGCAGCATGTGGTTCACCGGGCGGTTCAGCGGTGCCGCGACGGTCTTGGTGTTGGAGCCCTCGCACGTGACCGGCTTGCGGGAGGACGCCGGCGCCTTGGTGGCGGTGTGCCGCGGCGTCGCCTTCGGGCTGCCCGAGCCCTGGTGCCCGGAGCTGGAGGACGGCGCGGGGGCCGCCGTGGAGGGCGATGCGGACGGGTCGGGGGCGGAGGCGGTCGCGCCGGGCGCCGTGGCGCCCGCGGTACTCGCGGTGCTCGTCCCGGACTTCTCGGCGCGGGGGCCCGTGCCGTCGTCGCCGCACGCGGTCAGGCAGAGCGCGGCGAGCGCGACACCCGCGGCCGCGGCGGCGAGTCGGACGGAGGAGGGGCGGATGCCGGACATGCTGCGTACCTCTTTCGCTGGGGACACCGGTGGGGTGCTTGGATGGCAGGAGCTTGTTCGGTGATCCGTCCCACCTGCCATGCCAGCCGGGCGGTTGGGGATACTGGAACGGTGAAACAGGCTCTGACCAGGGCACATCCGGTGACCCTGGAACGCCGGAACGGGACGCAGGGGGACGCTGCCGGATGGACGAGCACGGGGCGGGGGCGGCGGAAGCCGCACCGGCCGAGCGGTTCGCGACGCTGCTGAGGGAGCTCAAGGACCGCGCGGGGCTGAGTTACGGGACGCTCGCGGGGCGGCTGCACATGAGCACCTCGACCCTGCACCGCTACTGCAACGGCACCGCCTTCCCGAACGACTACGCGCCGGTGGAGCGGCTCGCGCGGGTGTGCAAGGCGTCGCCCCAGGAACTGGTGGAACTGCACCGCCGCTGGGTCCTGGCGGACGCGGCCCGCGCGGCGGCGGCCCTGGAACGGCGCAGAGGCCTCGCGTCCGGCGGATCCGAGACGGCGGCGGGCGTGGCCCAGGCGGCCGGTGCGTCCGAGGTGGCCGACACGCCGGACGCGGCCGACGCACCGGACGACACTGCCGCGCCGGACGCGCCGGACGCGCCGGACGCGCCGGACGCGCCCAACGCGCCCAACCCGCCCGACGCCCCGGACGACCGCGACGCCCCCGACGAGCAGGTCGTCGTCAGCACACCGGGCGCCCCCGCCCCGCGGCGGCGGCGTTCGGTGCTGGCCGCCTCCGCCGCCGCGGCCGTGCTCGTGGGCGTCGTGCTCGCGGTGCACCCGCCGTGGGCCGGGGGCGACGGCGGGGACGCGGGGCGGAAGGCGGCCGACGCGGGCAAGGGCAAGGCGGTCGCCGCCTCCGCGTCGCAGGGGTTCACCACCCCGGACACCCCGGCCGTGCCGACCGACAGCGCGAGCGCGTCCGGCCCCTCGCACACCACCGGGGCCGCCACGCCGAGCGGCCCCGCTCCGACGACGTCCGGCGCTCCGGACGCGGGCGGCAGCGCCGTGCCGATCACCGTCCGCACCCGCCCGTACGTCTACGACAACCCGTGCAGCCAGCACTTCCTGGTCGACAGCGAGCCCGCGCAGATGGGCCCGCCCGCGAACGAGGAGAACGCGCCGCGCTGGGCCGCCTCCTACGGAGCGGTGTCCTCCGGCGAGCAGCGGGTCGCCCTCACCGTCCAGGGCGCCGATGCGCAGACCGTCGTGCTGGAGGCGCTGCACGTGCGCGTCGAGTCCCGGGACGCGCCGCTCGCCTGGAACGACTACGCGATGGGCGTCGGCTGCGGCGGCGGCGTCGAGACCAAGTCCTTCGACGTCGACCTGGACGGCGGCAGCCCCACCGCCAAGCCCAGGAACGGGCAGCGCGCCTTCCCCTACAGCGTCAGCGAGTCCGACCCCGAGGTCTTCTACGTCACCGCCCACACCGGGTCGCACGACGTCCGCTGGGACCTCACCCTCGACTGGTCGAGCGGCGGCCGGCACGGCACCGTACGGATCGACGACGACGGCACCCCCTTCCGTACCAGCGCCGACGCCGGCCGCCCCGGCTACGACTACCCGCTGGGCGGCAGCGACTGGATCCCGCGCACGGACTGACCGCAGCGCCCGGAGCGGGCCCTACTCCACCCGCTCCAGCGCCTCCGGCCCCACCGCGTGCAGCAGCGGCTCGCCGCCGAGGAAGCGGGCGATCTCGGCCACCGTGCTGTCGCCCAGCGCCCGGCGGCCCTCCACCGTGGCCGCCGCCTGGTGCGGGGTCAGCAGCACGTTGGGCAGGGACCGGAAGGGGTGGTCCGGCGGGAGCGGCTCGGCGTCGAAGACGTCGAGGGCCGCGTCGAGGCGGCCGGTGCGCAGCTCCGCCAGCAGCGCGGACTCGTCGACCAGCCACGAGCGGGCGGTGTTGACCAGGCCCGATCCGTCGGGCATCAGGGCGAGTTCGCGGGCCCCGAGCATGTGCCGGGTCGCGGGGAGCGCGGGGGCGTGCACGGCGACGACACGGCTGCCCGCGAGCAGGTCGTCCAGGCCGGTGGCGCGCACCCCGAGGGCGTGGGCGTCCTCCGCCGTCAGATACGGGTCGTACACGCTCACCTCGGCGCCGAGCGCGCGGGCGAGCGCGATGTAGGCGCGGCCCGTGCGGGAGGCGCCGACGACGCCGACCGGGCAGCCGCGGATCTCGTGCCGGGCGGGCGCGGCCGAGGCCTCCTCCCAGGGCAGTCCCGCGCGCAGGGCGTGGTCGAAGCGGTGGACGCGGTGCAGCAGCGCCAGGGTGAAGGTGAGCGCGACCTCCGCGACCGGGCCCGCCATCGCCGCCCCCGCCTGGGTGACGCGCACCCCGCGGTCGAGGACGGCGGCGGTCACGTACGGGCTGACGGCCCCTCCGGTGTGGGCCACCAGCCGCAGCCGGGGCGCCCGTTCGAGCAGAGCGGCGTCCAGCCGGGCGGTGCCCCACGCGGTCACCAGGACCTCGGCGTCGCCGAGCGCGGCGGCCAGCGCCGCCGGGTCGCCGTGCGCCTCGACCACGGTGACGTCGGTGAGCAGCTCCAGCCGCCGCCACGCGGCGGGCGCGAAGAACTGCTCGCGCAGCCGGGCGGGCACGGCGACGACCGCGCGGGGGGCCTCAGCGGAGCCAGTCATCGCGGTGCTCCGCCACGAAGGCGTCGTCGGTCAGCCACGGGTACGCGGCCGCGATCGACGCGATCTCCTCCGCCTGCCGCGGGGAGAGCCGCTCGTTCGGGTCCAGGCACCAGGTGCCCTCCAGCAGGCCCTGGCGGCGCAGCACCTCGTGGACGCCGGGGATGCAGCCGCGGAAGGCGTTGCGGACGTCGAAGACCGCGGCGTTGGCCTGGCTGAGCTGGGGCGCGCGGCGCAGCAGGTCGGTCATGAGGGCGTGGTCGCCCGCGCGGGCCGCCCGCACCTCCTCCAGCAGCGCGACCGCGCCCCTGGTCCACACCGCCCACTGGCCGAGCAGCCCGCCGGCGAACCACTTCAGGGTGCCGTCCGGGGTGCGGTACGGGGTGAGCAGGTCGTTGAGGATCGCGTCGTCGTTGCCGGTGTAGAGCGCGACCTCGTCGGCCCGGTCGCTCGCGCCGACCGCGGCGATGACCTCGGCGGTGCGGTAGCGGTCGAAGGGCGCGGTCTTGATCGCCACCACCGCGGGCAGTTCGGCGAAGGCCCGCCAGAAGGCGGGGGAGAGGTAGCGGCCGCCCACCGCGTCCTGGAGGTAGAAGCCGATGACGGGCAGCACCTCGCCGACCGCCCGGGCCCGTTCCAGCAGCCCGGCCTCGTCGGCGCCGGGCACGGCGGGGCTCAGCAGCACGGCGTCGTAGCCGAGTTCGGCGGCGAGCGAGGCCTCGGCGACGGCCTGCGCGGTGTAGCCGCAGGCGCCCGCGACCTTCACGACCGGGCGGCCGGCCTCCTTGTCGGCGGTCTCGGCGGCCAGCGCGAGGACCGGGCGCAGCAGGTCCACCCCGGCGTCCCGGATCGCGAACTGCGTGGTGTGCACGCCGACCGCGATGCCGCCGGCGCCGGAGGCCAGGTAGTAGCGGGTCAGGGCGCGCTGCCGCCGCTCGTCGAGGCGGCGCTCGGCGTCGAGCGCGAGGGGGTGGGCGGGGATGACCGTACCGGCGGCGAGCAGCGCCAGCGGGTCGGCGGCCGCCGCGGCGGCGGTGGGGGCGGCGGGTGTGGGGAGGGACACGGTGGGTCAGAACCTTCCGTCGCGGGTCTGGAACTTGGTCGGTCGGCCGGACAGCGGCAGCCCGCGGCGCAGCCACTCCGCCTGCCAGCCGACGAGGGTGCGCAAGGACACCGGCGGGTAGCCGAACAGCGCGTGGCAGTAGCTCGCGTCGGACAGCAGCGCGGTGCCGGACTCGGCGCCGGTCGTCACCGCGCCCTGCGGCTGCGCGCCGAACTCGGCGGCGAACAGCCCGGCCAGCCGCCGCACCGACGCCGTCTCGGGTCCGGTGAGGTTGACGGTGAAGACGTCCTCGTGGGCGTGCAGCAGCGCGCGCAGCGCGACCTCGTTGGCGTAGCCCTGCCACACGACGTTGACGTGGCCGGTCGTCACGTCGACCGGCTCGCCCGCCCGGACGGTCGCGGCGATGTCGGCGAGCACGCCGTAGCGCAGGTCGACGGCGTAGTTCAGCCGCAGCAGCGCGACGCGGGTGTCGTGGACGGCGGCGTGGTAGCCGAAGACGCGCTCGCGGCCCAGGCACGACATGGCGTACTCGCCGACCGGGCCCACCGGGTCGGTCTCGGCGGAACCGGCCGAGGCGGTGTCGACCAGCGGGTAGACGTTGCCGGTGGAGAAGGCGGCGATCCGGGCGTCCCGGTAGCGGCGGGCGATCCGGTCCGGCAGCGCGGCGTTGACGGCCCAGGCGTGCGCCGGGTTGCCCGCGGAGCCGAACTTGGCGCCGACCATGAAGACGACGTTGCCGGCCTCGGGCAGCGCGGCCGGGTCCCCGTCGAGCAGGTCGGCGGTGACCGGGACGACCCCGTCGGCGGCGAGCGCGTCGGCGGCCGCGCGGTCCGACCAGCGCGACACCGCGTGCACGGCGAGGTCGGTGCGGCCCGCGGCGTCCAGCGCGCGGCGGGCGAGCCGGGCCAGGCTCGGGCCCATCTTGCCGCCCGCGCCGAGGATCACCAGGTCGCCGTCCAGCCGGGCGGCGTCGGAGACCAGGGCGGGCGAGGGCTTCGCGAGCAGCTCCTCCAGCTCCCGCTCGCTCGACGGGAAGTCGACGGCGGGGCCGGTCAGCGGCGGCGGGGTGTGGGTGTGGGTCATGTGCGGGGTCATCCTTTGACGGCCGAGCCGGTGACGCCCTCGGTGAAGTAGCGCTGGCCCGCGAGGTAGGCGGCGAAGATGGGGACGAAGGCGATCACCGATCCGGCGAGCACCTGGCTGAGCGGCACCTGCTGCTGCTGGAGCGAGGCGATGCCGACGGTGAGGGTGCGCATGTCGCTGCTCTGGCCCATGATCAGCGGCCACAGGAAGTCGTTCCAGTGCCACAGGAAGACGAACGTGCCGAGCGTGGCGAGGATCGGCTTGAGCAGCGGCAGCACCAGGCTGACGAAGATCCGCAGCTCGCCGCAGCCGTCCAGCCGGGCCGCCTCGAACATCTCGTCGGGCAGGTCGCGGATGAACTGCCGCATGAGGAAGACCGCCTGGGCGTTGGCGAGGGTGGGGACGATCAGGCCCCAGTAGGTGTCCACGCCGCCGAGCTTCGCCATCATGATGAAGGTCGGGATCATCGTGACGTGGTACGGCACCATGACCATCGACAGGAACGACCAGAACATCGTCTCCCGCCCGCGGAAGCGCTTCTTGGCGAACGCGTACCCGGCCAGCGACGCCAGGGCCAGCACGCCGACCACCGACACCACCGAGTAGACAAGGGTGTTGAGCAGCCAGCGCGGCACGTCCTGGGCGTCCAGCACCGCGCTGTAGGAGGAGCCGCTCAGATGCCACGGCAGCAGGCTGCCGGGCAGCTCCACCGCGGCGCCGGGCTTCAGCGACAGCACGATCATCGCGTAGAACGGGAAGACCGTCGCGAGCGAGGCCACGGTCAGCAGCACCGCGCGCACCGCGAGCCCGGTCCTGCCGGGCCGCAGCGCCCGGGGCACGATGTCCTGGAACTTGTCCCGGGCCATGGTCACTTCTCCTTTCCGAGCACCATGCGCTGCACGAGCGCCACGACCACGGTCATGACGAACAGCACGCAGCCGAGCGCGCTCGCGTAGCCGAGGTCGGAGTACTTGAAGCCCGCGTCGTAGAGCTGGTAGACGAGGCTGTAGCTGGCGTTGGCGGGCCCGCCGCCGGTCATCACGTAGACGGCGTCGAAGATCTGGAAGCTGTTGGTCGTCTCGATCACCGCGAGGAAGAAGAACGCCGGCTTCAGCTGCGGGGCCACGATGTAGCGGAAGCGCTGGAAGGGCCCGGCGCCGTCCATGAGGGCGGCCTCCTCCAGCTCGCGCGGCACGTCCTGGAGCCGCGCGAGCAGGATGAGCATGCCGTAGCCGCAGCGCGACCAGATGCCGACCAGGGCCAGGGCCGGCAGGACGAGCGCGGAGTCGGTGAGCCAGGACTGCTCGGGCAGCCCGAGCAGTCCCATCAGCCCCGACCAGGGGCCCTTGGTGGAGAAGATCCAGATGAAGACGGTGGACGCCAGGATCAGGCTGGTGACCACCGGCAGGAAGAAGATGGACCGGAAGAGCTTGGAGCCGCGGAACGCGCGCCGGGTGAGCAGCGCGAGTCCCAGCGACGCGGCGATCGTGAAGGGCACGGCGATGACGCTGTAGACGACCGTCACCTTCATCGACGACCAGAACAGCGGGTCGTGCATCATCCGCTGGAAGTTGTCCAGGCCGGTGAAGTGGGTGCTGTCGCCGATCGTGTAGTCGGTGAAGCCCAGCACGAGCCCGGCCAGGCCGGGCCCGAACCGGAAGGCCAGGAAGAGCAGGAAGCACGGCAGCACGAACAGCAGCCCGACACGGGCCTCCCGGCGGGCGTGCGGCCCGCGCCGGACGGGCTCCGGCGTGCTGCGGGGGCGGGAACGGGACTCCGCGACTGCGGCCACGGGACCTCCTTCGGGAAGACGGGAGTGCGGGATGCCGGGGTGCGCCGGGGCTCAGCGCTTGCGGGCGATGATCTGGTCGGCGGCCTGCGCCGCGTCGTCCAGCGCCTTCTTCGGGTCGGTCTTGCCGAGCAGCGCGGCCTGCAACTGCGGGGCGAGCACGCCCATCACGTCGCGCGAGGCCTTGTTGAGCGGGCCGACGTCGGTGCTCTCCAGCACCTTCTCGGTGGCCTCCTGGTGCTGGTCACCCGGGTAGAGCGCGGTGGCGTCGGTGCGCGGCGGGAAGTAGCCGCCGGGCTTCTGGAGACCGGCGTCGTTGGCCGGCTGGGTGACGTACGAGATCCACTTGCCCGCCGCGTCCTTGTTGGCGCTCTTGAACATCGCCAGCGTGCCGACGGTGCCGTACGCGGCCGGGCTGTCGCCGGTCAGCGCCGGGCCGACCACGATGTTGTCCTTGCCCCAGAACGGCTCGACCTCGGCGGCGGTGTTCTGCCAGGTGCAGGCGACCTTGTTCTTCGCCAGGTCGGTCTGCTCGATCTGCGGGGTGGTGGTGATCAGGTCCTTGGGCGTCCAGCCGTTGTCGACGAACGTCTTGAGCCAGGTCAGCGCCTTGACCCCGGCGTCGCTGTTGAAGGCCGCCTTGGTGCCGTCGGAGGAGAACACGTCACCGCCGGCCTGCCACAGCAGCGGGTAGAAGGTCATGTTGAGCGTCGCGGTGGTGTCGCCGCTGTAGCTGGTGGCGTAGAAGCCCTTGGCCTTGAGCTTGGGGGCGAGCGCGGCCAGCTGGTCCCAGGTGGTGGGGTAGGTGGTCTCGCCGATCGCGTCGAAGACCTTCTTGTCGCACAGCAGGGGGTAGGTCGACATCAGCACGGGAGCCGCGTACGGCTTGCCGTCCACGGTCACGGCCTTGAGCGCGGAGGGGCGCAGCGCCGCCTTGTCCTTCGCCGTCATCCACTGGTCGGCGGATATCAGGTTGCGCTGGTAGGCGGGCAGCTGGTCGGGGATCAGGTACGCCACGTCCGGGCCCTTGCCCGCCGCGAGCGCGGTGGTCAGCGCGGTGTCGCGGTTGGCCCAGGGGTAGGTGGAGACCTTCACGGTGATCCCGGGGTTGGCCTTCTCGAAGCCCTTGACCAGGCCGTTCCAGTAGGCGTCGTTGGCCTTCGGGTCGTTGATCACCGGGTAGACCCAGGTGCTGACGGTCTTCTTCGAGGACGAGCCGGAGCCGCTGCCGGAGCCGCAGCCGGCGAGGGCGGCGGTGGCGCACAGGGCGGCGGCGGTGGCGATGGCGGCGGTGGTGCGGCGTCTCACGGGGTGTCTCGCTTTCGGGTGCGGATACTGCGGGTTCGAGTCCTGGAGGGGCGCGCTCACCGGGACGGCACGGTCTCGACGGTGCCGTGGTGCCGGGAGCGCTCGGCGGCGAAGGCCGCGAGGTGGCTGCCGAGCGAGTCGGCGGGGCCGGAACGGATGTGGGAGCGGTCGCCGGTGGCGAGCGCGGTGACGAAGGCCTCGACGAGGGCGGTGTCGCCGCCGCCGTGGCCGTCCGCGGCGTTGGAGCCGAGGTCGCCGATGTCGCGGACCACCGTGGAGTCGTCCCGGAAGTCGTGGACGACGACACGCTCGCCGTCGCCGCGCAGCCAGCCGTGGCTGCCGAAGATCCGGGTCTGCCGGTGGGTCTGCTCGGTGAAGGCGGTCATCGTGAAGACGGCGGTGGGCCCGCCGGACAGCTTCATCGCGACGACCTGGTTGTCGACCACGTCGTTGTCGGACCGGTAGACGCACCGCCCGTAGCGGCCGGTGCGCAGCGCCTCGGTGAGCACGTCCTCGTCGTCCGGGCCGGTGGCGGCGGAGGTGACGTGGTCGATGGGCCAGGCGCCGCCGGTGCGGCGCAGCGCCGGGTAGTAGAGCTTGGGCGCGGAGTAGGGGCAGCCCGGTTCCGCCGCGCAGGACAGGCAGTTCTCGCCGGCGTCCGCGGGGGCGTTCTCGGGGCGGAAGTGCTGGAGCGAGCCAAAGCTCGCGACCGTCTCGATGCGGCGGCCGGTGACGTACGCGATCCAGTCCAGGTCGTGGCAGGACTTGGCGAGGATCATCGGCGACGACAGGTCCTCGCGGCGCCACGGCCCGCGGACGTAGGAGTGCGCGTAGTGCCACCAGCCGACCGGCTCCAGGTGGTCCAGGCCGGTGACAGTGCCGAGCACGCCGCTGTCCACGACGCTCTTGACCAGGTCGGTGTAGGGCGTGTAACGCATCACATGGCAGACGGCGAAGGGCACGCCGGTCGCCTCGACGCCCTCCACGATCGCCCGGCACTCGTCCTCGGTGGGGGCGAGCGGCTTCTCGGTCATGATCGCGTACCCGGCCTCGGCGAGGGCGAGCACCGGTTCGGCGTGATCACGGTCCTGGGTGGCCACGATCACGCCGTCGGCCAGCGGTCCGCCGTTCGCCGCGGTGGCGGCGAGCAGCTCGCGCCAGCCGTCGTACCCGGTGGCCCCGGGGACGAGGGCACGCGCCTCGGGCCGCGGATCGGCGACGGCGGTGAGACGGGCGCGTTCGGGGTGGTCGCGGATCCACGAGGCGTAGGTCAGCCCGCGGTTGCCGGCGCCCACCAGGGCGATCCGCACGGGCCGGTCCCCTGCCGGGCCGCCGGTGACGGCGCTGGTGGCGAAGTCGGTGGCCATGTCTCCCTCACGGTGGTGGGTGGACGGGCAGGCCGGGGGCCGGCCCGTGCGGTAACGGGAAAGGGGGGTGGGGCGGTGCGTCAGGCGGGCAGCAGCAGGTTGCCCGCGGTGTGCTGCACGCGGGCGCCCTCGTCCGGCATGGCGGTGCGCGCCACGCCGTCCTCGGTGCAGCCGGTGTGCAGCAGATGGCTGTCGCCCGCGAAGGCGGCGGGCGCGAGCCGCAGGCTGCCGCCGGTGAAGGCGGTGCCGGTGGCCCGGTAGCGGTTGACGCCGTCGGTCAGCAGGATGTGCGCGGTCTTCGCGTCGGGGGCCCGGAAGTCGGCGCCGTCCAGCTGCCAGGTGACGGTGCGCCCGGCGGTGTCGCGGGCGAGATAGGCCGCCGCGCTGTTGCCGCCGGTGAAGCGGGCGCCGCCGTCGATCCACAGCCGCTGGTCCTTGGCGGAGTTCAGCCGCAGGCCGGTGCCGGTGAACGTGCCGCCGTGGACCGCGGTGTCGGCGTGCGCGACCGTGCTGGGCGCCGCGCCGTCCCCCGCGCCGTCGAAGGTGCAGTGGTCCAGCACGAGACCGCCGGTGCCGTTGAACTGCGCGCCGTCCAGGCCCTCCAGCCGGACGCGCAGCAGGTGCACGTCCGCACTGACGTTGGCCGCGGTGATCTCGGACGCCTTGCCCTGGGTGAAGGCCGAGTCGGCGATCACGGTGGGGCGCTGGGCGCGGTGCGAGGACTGCGATATCACCAGCGGGCCGGACGCGACGCAGCCGCGCAGCTGGGCGCCGTCGGCGTTGATCCAGATCATCCCGGAGCCGGGCTGGGCGTTGCCGATGACGAGCATGTCCTCCAGCGTCAGGTCGGTGATGTTCGTCCTGGCCACGAACCACGAGCAGGCGTGCCGCCGTACGGTGACGCGCTTGGCCGCGCCGCCCCAGGCCGCGCCGGAGTTGGCGAAGGTCATCAGGCCGGAGTTGCCGGTGAAGGTCAGGTCGTGCTCGAACTGGCCGTGGGTGACGAAGGGGCCCTGGTCGTCGCCGTCGCCGTGGCAGTTGGTGACGTAGCCGTACGCCGAGGCCGTCCAGTCGTTGAGGTGCCGGGCGTTGGCGACGTGGCAGTCCTCGACGTGCCCGTACAGGCAGTAGATCTGCTGGGTGAGGTAGCCCGCGCCGCCGTACGTGACCGAGGCCGGGTTCTTCAGCTGGCACTCGGAGGTGCGGAAGTACGTGCACCAGCGGCGCATCACGACCGGCCAGAAGGTGCCGGTGGCGTCGATGCCGGACACGTCGCAGGAGACCGCGTACTCGTACGCGATCGGGTGCGAGCCGGTCTCGGTGTCGTTGTCGGCGACGCCGGGCACGCCCTCGAAGACCATGTTGCGCACGTGGACGCGCTCGACGGGCTCCACCCGGGTCCAGGTGAAGGTGCGCCCGGCCGCCAGGTCCCAGCCGATCTTGTAGTTGACCCGGATGTGCGTGCCGTCCACGATCTCGGTGACCTGGACGAGCTTTTGCACCTCCTTCTCGTACAGACCCGTGCCCGCGGCGGCGTCGATCTCCACGCTCCACCACTGGCCCAGCGCGAAGGCCTTGGAGTCCGGCACCTCGAAGATGTCCGCGAGGTCGGGCATCGCGGCCGACAGCTTCGACTTCACGGTGGTGTCGGTGACCTTGCCCAGGAAGTACAGGACGGCGCCGAAGGGGTTGTTGTAGGCGTTCTTCTCGATCCCCACCGTCGTGACCCGGTTGCCGCCGAAGTCCAGCTCGACCCGGGAGCGGGAGAAGGTGTGGCGCTTGGTGAAGTTCAGGTCGGTGTGCGCCTCGATCCGGTGCACCGAGGGGTCGCCCATCATGGCGTCCAGCGCCGCGTCGGCCGGGGCCGAGCCGTCGAACAGGCCGAACTGCCGGAAGTCCAGGACACCGTCGTGGACCATGCGCCAGCGGCCCTTTGCCGCGGGCTTCGGATTCCCCGGGGCCAGGACCGTGCCGCCGTCGGCGGCGGCCGTCGAGGCGGCGTCCCAGCGGACGAGCATGCCGCCGCCGTCGCCGGGCGCGCGGTAGCCGGCGACCAGGGCGAGCACGCCGTCGGCGAGCTTCTTCGGGTCGAGGGCGAGCAGCGCGGCGACGGTGCCCGCGGTGAGCGGGGCGCTCTTCGGGACGCTGTCGGCGTGCGCGGTGCCGGATCCGGCGGCGACCGCGGTGCCGGTCGCGGCGACCAGCAGGCCGCCGATGCCGCCGGCCCGCAGCAGGCTGCGGCGGGAGGAGTCGGGGCGCGGGTCGGGGGTGGTGCGGGTGGATCTGTCGGTGTCCGGCACGGAGCCAGGGGTGTGGTTCACGGGGGTGCCTCCGCCTTCGGTGGGCCTAAGGGCGAGGACGAATCCCGTGACGCTTGTCGTCGGACGGATGGCCGTATCGGCCGGGTGCGGAAAAAGCGCTGACCAGAGGCAGGGTGCGAGCGCGGCACCGGTCGATGAGCGGAGACGTTAAGCCTGCTCCCGCGCTCCGGTCAAGCCCCTGCCGCGCCGGATCACGCCCCGGCGGGGGCGCCGAAGCCGAGGCTGAGACTGATCCGGTCGGCCACGTCCCGTACCTGCAGGCCCAGTTCGCGGAAGCGCCAGCCGGGCAGATCGAGCTTGAGGCCGGTGATGCTGATCGCCCCGGCGCAGTCGCCGCGGTGGTCGCGGACGACGCTGCCGATGCAGAAGATCCCGTCCGCGTCCTCCTCGTCGTCCAGCGCGTAGCCGGTGGCGCGGACGTCGGCGAGGTGCTGGAAGAGCGTGGCCTCGTCGGTGATGGTGCGCGAGGTGCGGCGCGGCAGCCCGGTGCGGGCGACCAGCTCGCGGGCCTGGCTCTCGGGCATCGCGGCCAGCAGCGCCTTGCCGATGCCGGTGCAGTGCGGCAGCTCGCGGGCGCCCATCCGCAGGTCCAGCCGCAGGCCGCCGTTGGTGTCGACCTGGTCGATGATGACCGCCTGGCCGTCCTGCGGTACGGCGACGCGGGAGGCCATGCCGGTGGCCGCGGTGAGTTCGACCAGCAGCGGACGGGCGACGTCGCGCAGCGAGACCTGGGCCTGGGCGCGGTCGCCGAGCCGGGCCAGGCCCATGCCGAGGCGGTAGCGGCGGTTCATGCCCTCGCCCTCGTCGGCGACCAGGCCGTAGTGGCGCAGGGTCTGGAGCAGGCCGAAGGCGGCGCTCTTGGAGACTCCCGCCCGCTGGGCGACCTCGGTCACGCTCAGTCCCGCTCCGGGGCCGCCGGCGGCGAGCACCTCCAGCACTTCGGCGGCTCTGGCGACCGTCTTGACCAGGTACTTCGGATCGGGTTCCGGGCCCCGTGCGGGGCCGTCGCCGAACCCGCCGCCGCCCCCGCTGACGGGTGCGTTCGCACCACTGTTCTGCATATCGAAACACTTTACCACTGGGGACCCCTTGACCGGCGCGGTTTCGCCGACCTAGGATCCGTACTGTTCTGCTATTCGGAACAGTGTTCTTGAAAATCGTTTCTGCATCGTCTCAGCACCGCAGCGAACGATTCCTGCGACGACTTGCCGGGCGGATGGCCCCGCGGTCCGGGCCGGGCAGGGTCCAGACCGTCACCCACAGCATCGACGCGAGGAGCACCACATGACGCTCGCCGAGCGGGCCCGCCGGGTGATACCGGGCGGGGTCAACAGCGGCCAGCGCAGCATTCCCGGCCTCACCGGTCTGGTCGTCACGCGCACCGAGGGCTCCCGGTTCTGGGACGCGGAAGGCCGGGAGTTCACCGACTACCACGCCGCCTTCGGGCCGCCGCTGCTCGGCCACAACGACCCGGACGTCGCCGCGGCGACCGCCGCGGCCGGACAGCGCCTCGGCCTGACCGGCGTGGCCGTCACCGAGGGCGAGGTGCTGCTCGCCGAGCAGCTCGTGGAGCTGATCCCCTCCGTGGAGCAGGTGCTGCTCACCAGCACCGGCAGCGAGGCCACCTTCCACGCGCTGCGGCTGGCCCGCGCGGTCACCGGGCGGCGGCTGGTCGTCAAGTTCCAGGGCTGCTACCACGGCTGGCACGACGCGGTGAGCCTCAACGTGATCTCCGCGCCGGACCGCGTCGGCCGCCACGACCCGACGTCCACCGGGATCCTGCCCGAGGTGCTGGACGCCACGCTGGTGCTGCGCTTCAACGACCCGGCGGCCGTCCGGCAGGCGTTCGCCGAGCACGGCGCCGACATCGCCGCGGTCATCGTCGAGCCCGTCCCGCACAACGTCGGGGCGCTGCTGCCCACCGACGAATTCCTGCGCACCCTGCGCGAGGAGTGCACCAGGGCCGGCAGCGTCCTGGTCTTCGACGAGGTCATCACCGGTTTCCGGCACGCCCTCGGCGGCTACCAGTCGATCGCCGGGGTCACCCCCGACCTCACCACCCTCGGCAAGGCCATCGCCAACGGCGCCCCGCTCGGTGCGCTGGGCGGCCGGGCCGACCTCATGCAGCACTTCAGCAGCCGCCCCGGCGGCCCCGTCTTCTTCGCCGGCACCTACAACGGCCACCCGGCCACCGTCGCCGCCGCGCTCGCGACGCTGCGCAAGCTGCGCGAGGAGCCCGTGCACGAGCACGTCTTCCGGCTCGGCGAGCGGGTCCGCGGCGGACTGGACGCGCTCTACCGGCGGCTCGGCGTGCCCGCGGTCGTCACCGGCTACGGCTCGGTCTTCGTCACCTACTTCATGCCGGGACCCGCGCCGCTCACCTACGACGACCTGCTCGCCAACGACACCGCGCTGTTCGTCGGCTACCGCCGCAACCTCGTCGACCACGGCATCTTCGAGCTGCCGCTCAACCTCAAGCGCAGCCACATCTCCTACGCCCACACCGACGACGACGTGGACCGGCTGCTCGCCGCGACCGAGGCGGCCGTCACCCGCACCCTGAGCGAGGGCGGCCCGGACGACCTCGCGCACGCCAGCACCATGGGCGGCGCCGCCGCGGAAGGGACAGCACGCTGATGCTGACCGTCAACACCACCCGCCCGGCCGGTCCGGCCGGCCGCATCAGCCGCGTCGAGACGCTGCAACTGGGCACCGCCTGGCGCGACTTCGGCTACGTCCGGATCCACACCGACGAGGGCCTGAGCGGCATCGGCGAGATCACCCACCCCTACCGGGTGGACGAGACGTGCCGGCTCACCGAGGCCATGGCCCACCGCCATCTGATCGGCGCCGACCCGTTCGACGTCGAGGAGATCTGGCTGCGGATGTACCAGGGCGACTTCCTGCGCGGCGGCGACGTCGGCGGTGTCGTCGTCTCCGGCGTGGACCAGGCCCTGCACGACATCATGGGCAAGGCGCTGGGCGTGCCCGTCTACCGGCTGACCGGCGGCGCCGTCCGCGACCGCGTCCGGGTCTACGCCAACGGCTGGTACACCGGCGAACGCGTCCCGGAGGAGTTCGCCGCGAAGGCCAAGGAGGCCGTGGGCAGGGGCTTTTCCGCGCTGAAGTTCGACCCGTTCGGCGCGGGCCTGCACGAGCTGGAACGCCCCGAGCTGAAGCGCTCCCTCGCGCTGGTCGAGGCGGTGCGCGAGGCCGTCGGACCGGACGTCGACCTCTTCGTCGAGGGGCACGCCCGCTTCGGCACCGCGACCGCGCGGCGGCTGGTGCACGAGCTGGCGCCGTACGACATCGGCTGGTTCGAGGAGCCGATGCCCTGGACGCACATCGAGCGCTACGCCGAGCTGCGCCGCATCGCGACGTTCCCGATCTCCGGCGGCGAGCACTTCCACAACCGCTACGAGTACAAGCAGCTCTTCGCCACCGAGGCGGTGGACATCGTGCAGCCGGACCTGTCCATGGCCGGCGGCTTCACCGAGCTGCGCAAGATCGCCGCGCAGGCCGACGCGCACGGCATGCTCGTCGCCCCGCACAACTCCAACTCGCCGCTGTGCACCACGGCGTCGGCGCACGCGGCGTTCGGCCTGACCAACCTGAAGATCCTGGAGACCTTCGACGCGCTGCTGGAGCCGTACGTCTTCGACGCGCTGCGCGGTGTGCTGCCCGTCGAAGACGGGTACGTGCCGCTGCCGACCGCGCCCGGACTCGGCGTCGAGCTGGCGGACGAGGTCTTCGAGGAGCACCCGCCGAGCCACCGCTTCTGGAACATGTTCGCGGACGGCTGGGAGAAGAGGAACCGCACATGATCACCGATGTGCACTCCCATCTCTTCCGGCACAGCCACGACTTCGACGCCACCTTCCGTGCCGAGTCCGCCCGCGCCCACGCCGGCGAGGTCGACCTCACCGTGCGGTACGAGGACTACGCGGCCACCGCCCCCGACGGCACCCGCACGATCGTCGTCGGCGGCAAGGCCCGCCGCAGCGGCCTGTGGGTCGACGACGCGGCCGTGGCCGCCTACGTGGCGCAGCACCCCGACCGGCTCATCGGCTACCTCGCACTCGACCCGACGCAGCCCGGCTGGCAGGACGAGATGCGCTACGGGCACCAGGAACTGGGCCTGCGCGGCATCAAACTCATGCCGATGTACGCCGGGTTCGCGCCCGCCGACGAGGCCTACGACGAGCTGTACTCCTACGCCGAACGCCACGGCCTGCCGCTGCTGGTGCACACCGGAACCACCTTCGTCTCGCAGGCGCCGCTGGAGTACGCGATGCCGCGGCACCTGGACTGGGTGGCCATGCGCCACCCCGAGCTGCGGATGGTGCTCGCGCACCTCAGCCACCCCTTCGAGGGCGAGTGCATCGCGGTGATCCGCAAGCACCGGCACGTCTACGCCGACATCAGCGCCCTGCACTACCGGCCCTTCCAGCTGTGGCACAGCCTGCGCCTGGTGCAGGACTACGGGGTGTGGGACAAGCTGCTGTTCGGCAGCGACTACCCCTTCACGACCGTCGATGAATCGGTCGAGGGCCTGCGCCGGATCGCCCGCATCCCCGGCATCCCCGGCCTGGACCCGCTCGACCAGGACGCCGTCGAGGCGCTGATCCACCGCCCCTCGCTGGAACTGCTCGGGCTGGAACAGCCGTGAGCCCGCAACCCCCCGGCGTACGCGGCCGGTTCGACCTCACCGGCCGCACCGCGCTGGTCACCGGCGCCGCGGGCGGGCTCGGCCGGGCCTTCGCCGTCGCCCTCGCCCAGGCGGGCGCCGACCTGGTGCTCACCGACCTGCCGGGGGCGGCGGGCCTCACCGAGACCGCGGACCTGGTCCGCGGCCACGGCCGCACCGCGCGCGTCGAGGAGCAGGACCTCGCCGACACCGGCGCGCTGCACGCCTTCGCCGACCGGGTGCGGGCCGCGGCCGGGCCGCTGCACGTCCTCGTCAACAACGCGGGCACCGCGGCCCTGGAGCGCTTCAACGAGATCACGCCCGAGAGCTGGTACCGCGTCATGCGGGTCAACCTCGACGCGGTCTTCTTCCTCACCCAGCGGATCGCCGAGCACATGATCGCGGACGCGGTGCCCGGCCGGATCGTGTCCGTCACCTCCAAGAACGCCCTGGTCGCCGAGGCGGGCCTGGCCCACTACAACGCCTCCAAGGCCGCCGTGGACCTGCTCACCCAGACCCTGGCGATCGAACTCGCACCGCACGGCATCACCGTCAACAGCCTCGCCCCCGGCATGGTCGAGACCCCCATCGACGGCGAATTCCCCTTCGACCGCGAGGCGTTCGAAACCGCCTACCGGGCCCGTATCCCGCTCGGCCGCTACGCGAGCCCCGAGGAGTGCACGGGCGCGCTGCTGCTGCTCGCCAGCGACGAGGGCGCCTACCTGACGGGGAGCCGGATCGTGGTGGACGGCGGAGTGCTCGCCGACCAGATGCCCCGCACCGCCTTCATGCCTGCCTACCGCAGCACGCTGCGGCCTCCGACGAAGGACGGCACCACACCATGACGTCATCTGCCGGCTTCACCGACCCGCCCGCCGCCGCGGGCCCCACCAGCCGTAGACACCTGCTGCGGGCCGGCGGCCTCGGCGCCGCCGTCCTCGCGGGCGGCACCCTCGCGGCGGCCCCGGCGTCCGCCGCCGACGGCAACGACCAGGGCCACGACGACCCGACGGGCAAGGGCACGTCGGCGCCCCTCGCGCTGCCCACCGTCGCCGCGCTGCTGGCCCTGCCCGCGAAGACGCTGCGCGACGGCACGCTGGCCGTCGTCGCCGGTTACCGCGCCTCCGGGGACGGCGGCGGGATGCTCACCCGCTGGGACGCGCGTGCCACTGCCGCGGCCAACGGCGGCACCGTGCTGCGACCCGCCGACAAGCCCGCGCGCGGCCGCTGGCTGCGGGTGCACGACGGGGTCCTGGACTTCCGCGGCTTCGGCCACTTCGACGCCTCCCACCCCGCCGACGACGCGCTCGACGCGATGGTCGGCGACCCCGCCGTGCACCGCGTCGAGGCCCACACCGACCTGCTCTTCCGCCGCCGCCACACCTACCACCGCTCGCACCTGGTGCTGGACTTCGGCGGGCACACCGTCCACACCGGCGGGATCGAGCGCAACACCCACGACAACCCGTTCGGCGCGGTGCTGTTCTTCCAGGGCACCGTCACCTCGGACACCGTCAGCCACCCGCTCCCCGCCGAGGTCATCGAGCGCACCGACGCCTTCCCGGTGCCCGACTCCGGCGCCTTCCGGGTCGGCCAGTGGTGGGCGGTGCAGAGCGACGAGGTCGCGGGCGGCGGCAGCGACGAGCGCGAGCTGCAGAAGATGGTCGAGGTCACCGAGATCGTCGACGGCACGCACATACGCGTCGGCTACCTCAACGGCTGGCCGCTCGCCGCGGGCCGCACCGTCACCTGGCGCCGGGTCGAGCCCGTCGTCGGCGCCGAGGTGCACAACCTGGTCTTCCTCGGCGCGGGGCAGGACACCGGCGCGGTCGACGACGAGTACACCGGCTCGCACCCGGTGGCGTACGAGTACGCCGTCGACTGCCATGTCTCCGGCATCCAGGCCACCGGCACCTTCTGGCCGGTGATCATGCGCCGTTGGTGCACCCGCTACCGCACGATCGGCTGCGGCCTGAAGAACCCGCCCACCGTCATGTACGGCGGCGCGGGCTACCTCACCCAGCAGATCTACTGCCTCTACGGCCATGTCGCCGACTGCACCACCAGCAACGTCCGGCACCTCAACGACCTGACGGCGTCCGCCTACTGCCAGGTCGTCAACTGCCACGGCGACGGCGACGACGAGGGCGGCAACCCCTTCACCACGCACGGCCAGTACGAGCACGACCTGCTCTTCGACGGCAACTCCGGGCTCATGGACATCGCCAACTCCGGTGCCCAGTGGGGCAACGCGGCCAAGCGCATCACCGTGCGCAACCACGTCTGCTCGTGGTTCACGGCCAACACCCTCATCACCGACCTGACGCTGGAGAACGTCCACGTCGTCCCGCGGCCCACCTTCGACCCGTCCGGGACGCTGGTGATCAACGCGGACGGCGCCCAGCTGCACGGCTGCACCGCCGCGCTGTTCGCCGTCGCACAGCGCTCCGCGCGCTCGTCCCGGCCGACGACCGTCACCGACTGCGCCTTCGACCTGCCCGCCGGACAGGTCCTCGTCCAGACCCCGGTCAGCACGCCCGTGCACTTCGTGCGCACCACGTTCAAGGGCCTGGACGGCACGGTGCTGCGCGGCAGCGGACCGGTCCGCTTCACCGACTGCACGCTGGTCGGCGATCCGAAGGCCGCCCCGGTCTCGGTCGGCGCCGCGGAGGTGGTGATCGACGGCGGCAGCCTGACGAACACCGGCGTCGCGCTCAGCGCGGTCCGCGACCAGCGGCTCGCCGTCGGCGGCGACGTGACGCTGACCGGCACCAACTCCGCGGGCGCGCTGCTCTCCCGGGCCGCGGGCAGCACCGCCACCGTCACCTGGGACCTCGGCGCGCTGCGCAGCACCGCCGTGGGCGACGGCACCGCGCACGTCCGCGTCCCCGACGGCACCAACCGCTACACCGCGGTCGGCGCCCGGCTCACCGGCGGCCGGCTGGACCTCGCCGCCGCGGCCTTCACCGGCGCCTCCTCCCTGCTGCACACCTCGTGCACCGAGGAGGACGTCACCCGCGACGGGCTGCCGCCGGACGGCGCGCGGGTCAGCGCCACCACCGGCAACCTGGTGCTCTGAGCGCCGCGTCCCGCACCGCGTCCGGCACCCGCCGGCCGCGCACGACCACGAGGAAGAAGGGGGAAGGCCGCCGCATGCCGCGCTACCGCACCGCCACCCCGGCGGACGAACCGGCCCTGCACGCCCTGTGGGCGGCGGCCTTCCCCGACAGCGCCGGAACCGTCGCGCTGCTGTGGGGCCGTGACCCCGGCCGGCACGCCCGCACGTTCCTCGCCGAGGACGGCGGGCGGCCGGTGTCCGTCCTCCACTACCAGCCGCGCCCGATCCGCTCGGCCGACGGCGGACCGCAGCGCGTCGGCTGCCTCGGCAGCGTCGCCACCCATCCCGACGCGCGCGGCCGCGGGCACGTCCGCCGCCTGCTCGCCGCGGCGGCCGAGGCGATGACGGCGGACGCGTGCGCCTGGTCGCTGCTGTTCACCGGCACCCCGGACGTCTACCGCGGCGCGGGCTGGCAGACCTTCACCGCCCCCGTGCTGTCCGGCCCGCTCGCCGCCCCCGGCGCCGCCGCCCCCGAGGTGACCGTGCGGCGCGCCACCCAGGCCGACGTCCCATTGCTGCGCGCGCTGCGCGACGCCTACGACGCCGGCCGGCCGCTCACCACGGTCCGCAGCCCGGAGGACTGGCGGCGGCGGATCCCGGTCTGGTACGGCCCCCCGGCCGCGATCCTGCTGGCCGAGGAGGCGGGCAGCGGCGGGGACCGCACCCCGCTGGGCTTCGTCGTGGTGCGCCCGGCGGGCCCCGCCGAGGCCGCGGTCGCGGAGATCGCTCCCGCCCCGGGCCGGGGGCCGGAAGCAACGGCGGCCCTGCTGCGGGCCGCCGCCGGCCACGCCCGCGCCACGGGCGCGACCACCGCGAGCGTCCACCTGCCCGCGGATCCGGACGTGCCGGCCGCGCTGCCGGGGCTGCTCGCCGACGTCACGGCGGGCACCACCGCGTACGGCATGGCCCGCCCGCTGCTCGCCTCCCCGGCGGAAGTGACGGCGACGGTCACCGCGCCCGGGGCCGTCCACTGGTACGGCGACTCCTTCTGACCGGCTCCAGGGCTGTCGGACCCGGCCGGTAGTGTGCGTGGGATGGACGAACTGAGCTTCCGGGGGAAAGATCGGTATCGCTTGGCGTGGCCGCACGCCGCGGGCGCGGTCGCCGGGCTGGTGATCGAGGCGCTGCTGGCCTGGTTCCAGCTCGGGCTGACGGGACTGTACTTGCTGTGCGGCGGGACGGTCGCGGTCGTCGCCGTCTGCCTCTTCATGGCCAGACGCTGCACGACCGACGTCGGGGCCGCCGGGATCACCGTCGGCTGGGGCTTCGGCGCCGGGCGGACGTACGCCTGGCACGACATCCGCCGGCTCTACGTCTGGCAGGGCACCGGCGCGCAGGCGGGCGGGCGCACGGCCCGGATGATCCTCGCGGACGGGCGGCACCGCTCCCTGCCGGCCCTCGCCACGAGCAGCGTCTACCCCGACGCCGACTTCGACGGCGACTTCCACCGGGTCGTGCGGTGGTGGGAGGCGAGCACCGACCCGGCCGAGCGCTTCCCGCCGCCGCCCACGCTGCGGCAGCGGATCTCCCCGCAGTGGTGGGGCGTGATCCTGGCCCTGGTCGTCAGCGCGGGCCTCTTCGTGGGCGTCGTCGTGGCGAACGCCTGAGCCGCGCGGGTGCCGGGCGGCGGACCGCCCGGCACCCGCCGTCTCAGGTCTCGTCGCGCAGGCTGGACGCCAGCGACCTCAGCGGCGCCGCGGCCTCCTCGTGGCCCAGGTCCGTCAGGCGGGAGACCGACGAGTCCAGTGACCGCAGGGCCTGCTCCGGGCGCTTGAGGTACGCCCCCTCCACGACGCCCATGAGCCGCACCGCCTCGGCCCACTCGCCGGCCACGGCCGCGTCCTCCCCGGGCGGGCCGAGGTACGTCAGGGCATCCTCCAGGGCGGCGAGCGCCTCCTCGTACTCCCCGGCGTAGGCGTTGACGCGCCCGTGCTCGTACGCCAGCGCGGCGTCCAGCGGGCGGCCCTCGGCCCGGTAGCCCTCCGAGCGGGCGTCGTCGGCGATCCGGGCCGCGTCGGCGAGGAAGGCGCGGGCGCCGTCGAGCCCCTCCGGGCCCTGCTGCTGGGCCTGGAGCCGGGCGACCTCCCGCAGGCAGCTGCTCAGCTGCTCGAAGCGCGGCGCCCTCTCGTGCGCGGCGAGCGCCTGGTCGACGGCTTCCCGGGCGCGGGCGAACTCGCCGCTCCCGGCCAGCAGTACGGCCGTCTCCGCCGCGATCATCACGTGCGAGCCCGGGTCGTCCGCCCAGGTCGCCGACTCCGCGGCCAGCTCCAGGAATTCGGCCAGCGCGGCCTTGCCGTCCTCCCCGGCGCGCAGCGCCCGCGCGCGGGTCAGCCGCAGCTGGGCGACCAGCCGGTCGTCCAGCTCCCCGGAGGTGACGTCGGGTTCGGCCAGCAGCGAGTCCAGCAGCGCGATGCAGTCCTCGACACGGCCCATGTCGAGGCCGAGCCGCGCCGCGTTGCTGTACGTGCAGAACGCGTCCACCCGGCTGCCGTGCCGCATCTCCACCTCCGCCGAGCGCGTCAGGTGGCGCAGCGCCTCGTCGTGGTGGCCCCGGCCCAGGCAGGCCCGCGCCAGTTCGCCGTGCAGCGTCCCGCAGTACGCGGTGTAGGCGGGCCACCTGCGGGCCTCGCGCAGCCCCTCGGACAGATCGGCGTGGGCCCCGTCCGCGTCCCGCAGGCCCAGGTGGACACGGCCGCGCAGGCCCAGCGCGTGCGGCAGGTGCCAGGCGGGCCCCTGCGCGCGCAGCCGGGTCAGCAGCCCGTCCAGCTCGCGGCTCGCGGCGGCCAGGTCGCCGCTGATCGCGTACGTGCTGGCGCGCAGCAGCACCGCCCGGCACACCTGGCCGTCCAGCTCGTGCGCGACGGCGAAGTCGTGCAGCAGCTCGACCTCGCCGAAGGCCGCCTCGGTGTGCTCCTGCGTCGGCTGCGCCTCCAGCCGCATGCCCAGCGCGGTCGAGCGCAGCCGCAGCAGCCGGGCCTCCTGGTAGGGCGCGAGGTCTTCGGCCTCCGCCTGGAGGCGGGTCAGCGCGGTGTGGGCCGCGGTCATCGCGGCGGCCTTCGCCTCGGCGCGGGCCTCGTCGGACAGCGCCTCCGCCGGTTCCGACTCCGGTACTTCCGCCGCGGCGAGCAGCGCGCAGGCACGGGCCACGGCGGCGTGTCCGGGCAGCCCGGCCCGCGTGTAGAGGTCGGCGGACTCCGCGTACCGCGCGGCGGCCCCGGCCAGGTCGCTGCGCTCGCGCGCCTCGGCGCCCTGCTCGTCCAGCAGGTCCGCGCGCAACTGGTCGAGCGGGCCCACGGCCGGGTCGTCGGGGTGGACGTAGCCGGGCTCGGCGACGAGCGCGGCCAGCCGCTTCCAGCACGCCTCCGCGTCCGGATGGCCCACCTCGTCCAGCTCCCTTGCGCGCGCCACGAGTTCGGCGACCGACTCGGGCAGGGCGGCGGCCGCCGGGCGGGCCGGGGCGGCGGGGGCGGCGGCCGGGGCCACGTCGTCGAGGGTGCGCGGACGGAGCGTCAGCTCCAGGGCCTCCAGCAGCGGGGCGCGCTCCAGCCGGACCCGGCGCCGGTCGGTGTGCGCGCTCGTGCCGTTGCGGGCGTCGAAGCGCGCGGCGAGGTCGTCGGCGCGGGCAGCCACCTCGGCGCGCAGCGAGGCGACCGTCCACGTCCGGCCGGAGAACCCGGCGGCGGGCAGCTCGCCGTGGCCGAGCGCCTCGACCCGGCGGAGCAGCACCTCCACACCGGTGAGGAAGGTCAGCATGTCGCTCGGCGAGTCGACCTCGGCGAAGAGGGTGCGGTTCTCGGCGAGCAGTTCCAGGCCGCGCGCCTCGTTGCCGGTGAGCGCGCAGAACTCCAGGTGCCGCCCGACGTCCGGGGCCATCGAGGGGTTCCGGCGGCAGCCCCGGTAGCCGAACAGGTGCGCGTGCCGGGCGTCGTCGGTGCGGCCGGTGCGGACCAGCGGCAGCAGCGCGTGCGAGATCGAGGTGGCGGGCTCCTCCTGGCAGGACTCCTTGCCGGCCAGCACCGGCTCCCAGACGTCCAGCGCGCGCTCGTCGTCGCCCGCGGTCAGGTGGTACAACGCCCGGCCGCGGATCTCGCACGCCTCGCAGTCGCTGTACTGGGTGCGCGTCCGGCCCGCCCACAGCTCGTAGGCCAGCGCGGTGGCCTCCGGGCTCTCACCGACGTGCGCGGCCAGGTGGTAGGCCTGCCCGTAGTACGGCTGGAGGCCGAGCCCGGCCTTCTCGTAGCGGTCGCGCATCTCCGCCAGCCACTGGCGCAGGCTGGTCAGCGGCATCTCGGGCACCGAGAGCAGGGCGCTCGCCACCCACTTGAAACGCCAGTACATGTGGTGCCGCAGCCGCTCGTCGAAGACGTCGGGCCGCTCGTCGAAGAGCTGGAGCAGCCGGGCGAAGACGACGGGCGACTTGCGCGGCTCGGAGCCGTACGTGTACGCCTCCTGGAGCTCCAGCAGCGCGTCCACGAGCGCGGCGGTCTCGGCGAACTGCTCGGCGGCGTCGACCAGTTCCTCGGCGATCACGGTGCGGGCACGGCCGTAGGGGCGCTCGTCGTTCTCCCGCAGCGCCTCGTACAGCTCGTCGGTGGTCTGGGGTGCGGTCGGCATCGTCAGCTGTCCTTGCGGAGGGCGTGGGCGAGGAGGTCGAGGAAGGAGCGGTTGATCAGGCTCGACTCGGCGGGCCTGAGCGGGCGCCGGGACAGCAGCGCGGCCTGCCCGTAGAGCGCCTCGGCGCTGGTGCGGGCCAGTTCCGGCTCGGCGATCGCGACCGCGGCGCGCACCAGCGGGTTGAGCTGGTTGAGGATCAGCTGCGCCTTGGGCGCCTCCTGGCGCAGCGCGCCGAGGATGTCGCCCCACAGGCCGCCCTCCTGCTCGCGGGCCAGCTGCGAGCGGGTGCGCTCGTGCCGCGCCTCGCGGCTGTCGAGCAGCAGCGCGGGCGCGGAGGCCGGCTGGAAGGTGCGCAGCGCCACGTCGCAGTCGAAGACGGCGAGCGCCTCGCGGGCCAGCGCCAGGTAGGAGGCGGCGGACAGCTCCGTCTCGCGGTCCACCGGGTCCAGATGCGCGGTGAGCGTCGCCGGGTCGAGGTCGGCGACGCTCGCCTCCGGCCGGATCTCCGGCAGCCGGTGCACCAGCGCCCGGTCGTAGGTGTAGCCGCCGTTGACGACGCCGAGACCGGCCGCCGAGGCGATGGCCGCGACCTGCCGGAACTCCTCGACGCTGGACGTCACGAGCACGGTGGCGTGGCTGCGGGCGAACTCGTCCAGCGTGGTGTTGCCGTCGGTCGTCTCGAACGGCAGCCACGGCAGCAGCATCCGCAGGATCTCGTCGTCGTGCACCGCGAGCGACTTGACGGCCAGGTGGTGGGCCTGGAGGAAGCGGCCCAGCAGCTCCGGGTCGCTCGCCGCCGCCCGCGCCATCCAGGCGCGCAGCCGCTCGGCGAGCGCGTCCCGCACCGCCGCGAGCGTGTCGTCCTCGTACAGCGACTCGCGCGACGCCGTCGGGCGCAGGCTCTCGGCGTCCACCACGCAGCGGACGAAGAACGCCCACTCCGGGAGGATCTCCTCGGCCTGCTCCGACAGCAGCATGCCCTTGACGTGCACCCGGTGGCCGTGCCGCCGCCCGGCGGGCACCGCCTCGGGCAGCACGCACGCGATGCCCCGCAGGCCCACCGCGGGCAGATCCAGCTCGATCGTGTCCAGCGGCGTGAAGCCGAAGACGTCCGCCCCGTACGCGGCCAGCGCGCGCTGCCGGGCCCCCGGCGTCGGGTAGGACTGCGCCCAGGGCGCGGGCTCGGGGTTGACGGGCGCGGGCGCGGCGCCGTCCGAGAAGGTGACCGGGTGCCGCAGCAGCGAGCCGAAGTGCCGGGCCAGCGCCCGGACCTGGGCCGGCTTCGTCCACTCGGCGGCGTCCGCGCGCGGGGTGAGCGACACCGTCGTGCCCGGCTGCGGGCGGGCGGAGGCGGGCAGGGTGCGCACCGAGTAGCTGCCGTCGCCGCGGCCGCGCCACTCCACGGCGGGCGCTTCGGGCGTGCGGGCGGAACGGCTGACGACGAGGATCTCGTCCGCGACCAGGAAGCAGGACAGCAGGCCGATGCCGAACTGGCCGATGAAGTCGGCCCGCTGCTCGGCGATCCGCTCGGCCCGCTTGCTGCTGCGGCCGATCGTGGCGAGGAAGCTGTGCACGTCCGCCTCGGTGAGGCCGACACCGTCGTCCTCGACGCGGACCACCGCGCCGTCGGCGTACAGCCGGATGCCGAACGCGTCCGCGGGCGCGCCGGGTTCGAGCGCCCGCCGGGCGGTCAGCGCGTCCACCGCGTTCTGCAGCAGTTCGCGCAGGTAGACCCGGGGGCTGGAGTAGAGGTGGTGGGACAGGAGGTCGACCAGGCCGCGCAGATCCACCTGGAAGGTGCGGTCGGCGGCGCCGGCGGTCGCGGTGTCGTGCTGGGTCATCGGGCAGTCCGGAAGTCAGGGAGCGGGAAGGGCGGGCGGGGCGTGGGGGCCGTGCCGGGCACGGGACGCGGACGGGCCGGGCGGCCGGCCGCGCGGACGGTTGCGGTGCGCACGCGGCGGCGGGCCCTCAGGCGCGGCTCTGGTAGCGGGCGAACTGCTTGGCCGGATCGGGGAGGTAGTCCCAGGGCCGCCGGGTGTACGCGCCGCCCAGCTCCTGGAAGACACGGCGGGCGGTGGGGCCCTCGCCGGCCAGCGACAGCGCCATCGCGAACAGGTTGAACTCGTAGGCCCAGCCCGGACGGCGCTCGTAGCCGGGGTGCAGGACGCTGTGCTCGGCGGCCTCGCGCAGCTCGTCGCGGACGGCCGGGCGCTCCAGGAAGTCCTGCGCGTCGGACTCCACCCAGTTCTCGATGTGCGCGAAGGCGATGACGCAGCCCAGCCGCTGCCCGAGCGGGGCGCGCGCGAAGGCCTCCCGCGCGAAGGCCAGCGCCTCGCCGGGCTCGCCGCCCCAGCGCGGCTGGAGCTGCGTCACCCACTCCAGGTGGGTCTCCAGATCCAGCGGGTCGCGGCGCAGCGCGGCGTCGCGCCGCGCCTCGACGACCGCCGGGCCCAGCGACATGCCGCGCCCGGACGTCAGCAGCCGCCGCCACGGGGCGATCCACTGCGGCCGCAGCTCGGCGGCCTGCAGCAGATGCTCCTCGGCGACGGTCAGCCGGGCGCGGAAGGTCTGCCACTGCTCCTTCGACACCTGCGAGGCCGACGCCCTGGTGCGGGCCTCCCAGCCCCAGCTGACGTGCCGGGCGCCGGAGACGAGCAGCGCCGCCGCCTTCCCCGCCGGGTCGTCCGCGCTCTGCTCGACGGCCCGTCCGATCCACTCCTCGACGCCCTCGGTGTCCGCGATCTCGTTCAGCACGCGGTGGTCGCGGTCCAGGTCGAAGGGCTCCGCGGCCTGCCGCACCGCCGCCCAGTCGCCTGCGCGGGCGGCCGCGGTGAGCGCGAGCACCCGCTCGTCGTCCAGCCCCTGGACCTCGTGCACCCCCCGCTTCGGCCTGCGGCCGGCCTGCCGGACGGGCGTGTCGCCCGCCCGGCCCCCCGCACCCCTGGTGAACAGCTTGCCGAACATGCCGCGCCCTCCCCTGGTCCGCGTGATTACGGGTGCAGGATAGGGGGTTGCACCGACACGTCCTCCACAGGGTTTTCACCGCGCGCGCACCGCGACCCCGGCGGGGCGGTGCCGGGGGCGCGGCGGCGGCCGTCAGCCGAGCACGGCGGGTCGCAGGACGCCGGCGCACCACCGGGCGAAGGTCGTGGGCGACGCCGTCTCCGGCGTCCGCGCGACGCGGTCCGCCGCACGCTCGCGCCGCCGGACTGAACCGCCGCGGCGGCGCCCGGCTCAGGCGGTGTGCGCCGCCAGCGCCTCGATCAGCTCGGGCCACAGCGCGGGCGGCCGGTCGTGGCCCATGTCCGGGACGAGCAGCAGCTTCGCGCCCGGCACCAGCTCCGCCGTGCGCTCGCCGCCGCTGGGGGCGATGAGCGTGTCGTCGAGGCCGTGGATCACCAGCGTCGGCACGTCCAGTTTCCGCAGCGCGTCGGCTCGCGAGCCGCCGAGCACCATCGCGCCGAGCTGCCGCCCGATGCCCGCCGGGTAGTACGCCCGGTCGTAGGAGGCCGCGGCGAGGTCGCGCAGCGCGGCCGGGTCGCCGTACCGCCGCGACGCCCACACCATGTCCCGCTCCGCGGCCGCGATGTAGCCCTCCCGGTCGGCGGGCCGGCCCCGGAAGAGCACCGCCTGCGCCTCGCGCGTCGCCTGTCCGTACTCCGGTTCGCCGGTCGAGGACATCATCGAGGTCAGCGTCAGTACCCGCTCCGGGTGGGCGATGGCCAGGGCTTGCGCGATCATGCCGCCCATCGAGGCCCCGACGACGTGCGCCCGCTCGATGCCCAGCGCGGTGAGCAGTCCCAGTCCGTCGTCGGCCATGTCCGCCAGCGTGTACGGCACCATGGCGAGCGCCCCGGCGACGTCACCGGAACTGACGGTGGCGATGAAGCGCGCCAGGTCGACGGGGTGGTCGTCGAGACGGGTGGACAGCCCGCAGTCGCGGTTGTCGTACCGGACGACGTACCGCCCCCGGTCGGCGAGCGCGCGGCAGAATCCCTCGTCCCACGCGAGCAGTTGCGCCCCGAAGCCCATGACGAGCAGTACGGGCGGATCCCCCGGATCCCCGAAGGTCTCGTAGGCGAGGCGTACGTCGGGGGACACATCGGCGATCGGCATGCCCGGATCCTCTCAGTACGCCCGGCGGCGGCGCATCCGGGATTCGGGCCGGGTGGCAGGCTGCTTCCATGGGATCACGGGATGCGCACACCGAGGTGGCCGTCACGGTCGCGGGGCAGGCCGAGCGGGAGGTTGTCGGCAGGCTGTGGGTGATGTTCGGGCACGACATGTCGGAGTTCACCGGGGAACTGCCCGGGCCCGACGGGGCGTTCCGCGCCGAGCGGCTCGCGGCCGCCTTCCGCGCGCAGGGCTGGGTGCCGTACCTCTTCAGGTGCGCGGACCGGCCTGTCGGCTTCGCCTTCGTCCGCGGGGTGGGCGGCGCGGCGCGGGTCGTCAACAGCTTCTTCGTGGTGCGCGGCGCGCGCCGGGGCGGGGTCGGGCTGCGGGCGGTGCGGGAGGTCGTGCGGCGGCACCCGGGCGCGTGGCAGATCCCGTTCCAGGACGCCAACCCGGGTGCGGGCGCCTTCTGGCGGCGCGTCGCCGAGGACGTCGCCCCCGGCGCCTGGACGTGCGAGCACCGGGACGTGCCGGGTCGGCCGGACGCGCCACCTGACGCCTGGATCTCCTTCGACGCCCCCGCGTGAGGCCGCCGTTCAGGCCGGGGCGTCGGTGTACCGCGCGGGCGGCACCCGCCACAGCCGGATCCGGTGGCCGCCCGCGACCGCGAGGACCGTGCCGTCCGGGCTGAAGGCCATCGTGCGGATCGCCGCCATCGCGTCGCCGGTCCAGGACGTCACCGCCTTCGCCGTCCGCGCCTCCTGCACGGTGATCGTGCGGGACGGCCCGGACGAGGCGACCAGCGTGCCGTCGGGGCTGAACGCGACGGCGTCGGAGCGGCCCTCACCGCCGGGCCACGCGGGCAGCGCGGTGCGCCGTCCGGCGTCGAGGACCTGGAGGCCGAAGGTCCGGCCGCCCACCGCGAGCAGGGCGCCGTCGGGGCTGAACGCCACCGCGCGGACCTTGCGCCCCGGGCGCAGCGGGTCACCCGTCCGCCGCGCGGTCGCCAGGTCCCACGTCCGGACCTCCTTGCCGCCGCCCGCCACCAGGGTCCGGCCGTCCGGGGCGAAGGCGATCGCGTGGATCCAGCCCGGATGGCCGGGCAGCGTGGCCAGGGACGCGCCCGTGAGCGGGTCCCACAGCCGTACGGCCTTGTCGTCGCCCGCGCTGGCGAGCGTGCGGCCGTCCGGGCTGAAGGCGATCGAGCGGACCCAGTCGGTGTGGCCGGTCAGCGTCGCGGTGTTCTGCCCCGTCACCGTGTCCCACAGCCGCACCGTCCGGTCGTACCCGCCGGTCGCGACCAGCGTGCCGTCCGGGCTGAACGCCACCGCCCGGCACCAGTTGCTGTGACCGGACAGCTCGGCGGAGACGCCCTGCGCGGCGGTGATGTTCCACATCCGGACGGGCTTCTCGTCGCCCACGCTCACCAGGACGGTGCCCGCCGGGTTGAACGCGAGGGCGTGCACATCGGCCGGCGCGTCCAGCGCGAAGGGGCCGGGGAGCAGCGCCGTCGCCCCCGCCCGGTACCACGCGCCCGCCCCCGCCCCCGGCGCGGGCGCCCGCCCCGGCACCGCCGCGGGTGCGGGCTCGGGCGAGGGCGGCGGCGCGTCGTACGGCGCCTCCGCCGTCACCAGGGCCAGCGCCTCGCGGGCGCTCGGGCGGCGCGCGGGGTCGCGGGCCAGCAGCGCGGTGAGCAGCGGGGCCAGCCGGCCCGCACGGACCGGCGCGGTGAGTTCGCCGGACGCCGTCGCCCAGGGGTCCGCCGGGTCGAAGGGGAAGCGGCCCTCGACCGCGCGGTAGAGCGTCACGCCCAGCGCGAAGAGGTCGGCGGCGGGACCGTCCGCCGTGCCGTCGCCGCCCGCGTCCGCGGCCGTGAGGAGTTCGGGCGCGACATGGCCCGGCGTTCCGGCGGGCAAGCCGAGCCCCGCGAGCACCGGGTCCGGCGCGCGGCCGGACGCGCACAGGTCCGTGAGCAGGATCGCGCCGTCCGCTGCGAGCAGCACGTTCGACGCCTTGACGTCGAGCCGGACGAGGTCGGCGGCGTAGGCCGCGTCCAGCGCCGCGAGCAGCGCGCGGGCGACGTCCACGGCGCGGGGTGTGGACAGCGGGCCGTGCGCGTCCAGGTGATCGGCCAGCGAGCGGCCCTCCACCAGGTGCGTCACCGCCCACGGGGTGCCGCCGCCGTCGACGACGACGTCGAGGAGGGGAACCACGTGCGGGTGCCCGCGCAGCCGCGCCGCCGCCCCCGCCCGGCGCGCCGCCCGTGCCCGCAGCTCGGCTGCGTCCGCGGTGCCGCCGTCCGGCGCGGGCGGCGGCAGCACGCGCTTGACGGCCACCTCGACGCGCAGCCACTCGTCGTGGGCCCGCCACGCGTTGCCCTCCGGCCCCGACCCCAGCCTGCCGCCCAGGCGGTATCTGCCGCCGAGCACGTGCCGCTGCGCTGCGTCCGTCACCTGCGTCCCCCTTCACGGCTCCGCGAGCAGCGTACGCACGGCGGCCCCGCCCGTCCGGGCCCCTGTACCCACCCGTGACCATCACGGGACAATCCCGGGGTGTGGCGGTGCGGAGGAGGGCAGGGACCGCCCCGGCGTCAGGCCGGTGGGGCGGGCGCGTCGCGGAAGCGGTCGGTCGCGGCGACCACCGCCTCGGTCGTGGAGGTGCCGGACAGCCCGTGGCCCTCGCCGCCGATGAGCCGGAGTTCGGCGTCCGGCCACGCCCGGGCCAGGTGCCACGCGATGTCCGGGGGGCCGCTGATGTCGAGGCGGCCGTGGACGAGGACGCCGGGGATGCCCGCGAGCCGCCCCGCGTCGCGCAGCAGGGCGCCGTCCGGCAGGAAGCCGGCGTGCCGCCAGTAGTGCGTGACGAGGCGGGCGAAACGCATCCGGAAGCGCGGGTCGTCGTAGCGCGGGTCGGGCCGGTGACCCGGGTACGTCGAGACGTGCACGTCCTCCCACCGGCACCAGGCGCGGGCGGCCCGGTCCCGTACGGCGGGATCGGGGTCGGCGAGCATCCGGGCGTAGGCGTCGGCGAGGTTCCCGTCGCGCTCGCCCTCCGGCACGGTGTCGCGGAAGGCGGCCCACTCCTCGGGGAAGACCCGGCCCATGTCCCGTGTCACCCACTCCACTTCGCGCCGCGTGGTGCTGGTGACGCTGAAGAGCACCAGCCCGGTGACGCTGCCGGGGTGCGCCTCGGCGTACGCCAGGGCGAGGGTCACGCCCCACGAGCCGCCGAGCACGAGCCAGGCGCCGATGCCCAGGTGGCAGCGCAGCAGCTCGATGTCGGCGATCAGGTGCTGTGTGGTGTTGGCGGCGAGTGAGGTCTCCGGGTCGGCCGCGTCGGGTGTGCTGAGCCCGCAGCCGCGCTGGTCGAGCAGGACGATCCGGTAGGCCGCCGGGTCGAACAGCCGCGCCCAGTAGGGGCCCGCGCCGGAGCCCGGCCCGCCGTGCAGCACGAGCGCGGGCCTGCCCGCCGGGTTGCCGTACGTCCGCCAGTGCACGCGGTTGCCGTCGCCGACGTCGAGCATGCCCTGTGCGTACGGCTCGGCGGGCGGGTACAGCTCGGGCATGGGGGACGCGCCTTCCTCGCCGGGGAAAATATGACAGCGCTGTCACATTAGCAGGAGGGTGCCTCCGCGGGCCGTGCCGCGCGGGGCTCAGCGACCGGCCCAGCGGCCCAGCTTCTCGGGGTTGCGGACCACCCAGATCCGGGTGATCCGGCCGCCCGTGACGTCGAACGCGAACACCGTGACGACGGCGCCGTCCTCCCGGGCCACCAGCCCCGGCCGCCCGTTGACCGGGTGCTCGGCGAAGGCCACCGCCGCGGGCCTGCGGCGGGCCAGCTCCGCCCAGGCGCGCGCGACCTGCCCGCCGCCGCGGATGGGCTTCGGGAACGTCGTGGCCAGGCCCCCGCCGTCGGCGGTCGCGACGGCGTGCGGGTCGAGCAGACCGATCAGGGCCTCGATGTCCTTGGCCTCCCACGCCCGCTTGAAGTCCCGCACCACACGGGCCCGTCCGGCGTCCGCCGGGTCCGGGGGCCCGGTCGCGCGGATCCGGCGGCGCGCGGAGGACGCCAGCTGGCGGCAGGCCGCCGGGGTGCGCCCGAGGACCTCGGCGATCTCGGCAAAGGAGTGGCAGAAGACGTCGTGCAGCACGAACGCGACCCGCTCGGCCGGGGACGTCGACTCCAGCACGACCAGGAACGCCAGGTCCACCGACTCGTCGAGGGCCACCCGTTCGGCCGGATCGGCGCTCGCCGCACCCGGCCGCCCCGCGACCCACTCCGTGACGTCCGGCAGCGGCTCGGGCAGCCACGCGCCCACATACGTCTCGCGCCGGACCCGGGCGGAGCCCAGCACGTTGAGGCAGATCCGGCTGGCGACCGTCGTGAGCCAGGCGCCCGGCGAGACGATCGACGCCCGCTCGCCCGGGGACAGGGCGTACCAGCGGGCGTACGCCTCCTGCACGGCGTCCTCCGCCTCGGCGGCCGACCCCAGCAGCCGGTAGGCGACGCCGACGAGCCGGGGCCGCTCGCCCATCAGCGCGTCGAGGCCCGGATCGGGCCTGCCGCGCCCCGACCCGGACCGGGTGGTGGTGGTCATGCTGCGGACGGCCCCCTCGCTCGCGGAACTCCTCACCCCTACGACAAGACAGCGCCCCGGAACGTCAGGCCGCCGCGCGGCACTCACATTCCCCGCCGCTGCGCTGTCGAACCGCTGGGACGCGCACACCGGCCGCTGCCGCGCGCCGTCCCGCGCCCGACAGCGAACGCGAGCACGGAGGCACCATGACCACCACCCCCACCCCGGCGGCCCACTTCACCGCCCCGGCGTCCGCCGAACGCCTGGAACGGGCGGCCGCCGCGCTGACCGCGCACGGTTTCACCGTGGAGATCCTCGACGGCGCCGCCGCCGCCCGCGCCCGCGTCGCCGAACTGCTGCCGGAGGGCGCGAGTGTCTTCACCGGCGCGAGCGAGACACTGCGGCTGTCCGGTATCGAGGAGGACGTCAACGCCGGCGGGCGCTACGACGCCGTCCGGCCGCGCATCCTCGCGCTGGACCGCGCCACCGGCGGCGACGAGATCCGGCGCCTCGGCGCCACCCCCGACGTCGCCGTGGGCAGCGTCCACGCCGTCACCGAGACCGGCTCGCTGGTCATCGCCTCCGGCAGCGGCAGCCAACTGCCCGGCTACGCGGGGGGCGCGGCCCGCGCGATCTGGGTCGTCGGCGCCCAGAAGGTGGTGCCCGACCTGGACACCGCGCTGCGCCGCGTCCACGAGCACTGCCTGCCGCTGGAGACCGCCCGCACGATGGCCGCGCACGGCTGGCCGAGCGCCGTCACCCGGCTGCTCGTGCTCAACGCCGAGTACCTGCCCGGGCGCGGCACGGTCCTGCTGCTGCGGGAGGCCGTCGGCTTCTGAGGGCTCCGGCGCCGCGTGCCCCCGGACGGACGGGCCCGGCCCGGGGAGCGGGGCGGCCGGAGGGGGGCCGCCCCGCTTCCCGGGCCGGGCGTTGTCAGAGGGTGCCCCTAGGGTCGGAAGGAACCGACGACGACGTCCGCACGCCCGGGAGGCAGCATGACCACGCTGGAGAATCGTCCGAACACCGCCCTGCTCGTGATCGACGTGCAGAACGGGACGGTGAGCGCCGCCCACGACCGCGACGCCGTGGTCGCCACCATCGCCTCGCTCGTCGAAAAGGCCCGCGCCGCCGGGACGGACGTGGTGTGGGTGCAGCACAACGACGCCGAACTCGTCGCGGGCACCGAGGCCTGGAACTACGTACCGGAACTGGTGCGGCACGAGTCCGAGCCGCTGGTGCAGAAGGAGTACGGCGACTCCTTCGAGGACACCGAGCTGGAATCCGTGCTCGCCGCCCGGGGCGTGGGCCATGTCGTGGTGAGCGGCGCGCAGACCGACGTGTGCGTCCGCTCCACCCTGCACGGCGCCCTCGTCCGCGGCTATGACGTGACGTTGGTCACGGACGCGCACACCACCGAGGACCTCACGTCGTTCGGCGCCCCGCCGCCCGCGCAGGTCATCGCCCACACCAACCTGTACTGGAAATTCCACCGGGCGCCCGGCCGCGAGGCCCTCGCGCTCGCCGCCGCCGAGGTCGACTTCGCGGGCAAGCCCGCGTAACCGCGGCGGCCGGGCGGAACGGACCGTGGCCGCGCCACGCCGCACCGCGACTTCACGGCGTGGCGTACCCCGCTTTCCGCCCGGAAGCCCCCCGGACATACGGCACACTTCACACCGAAGACGCCGAACGTCCAGGTGGAGGGTGCCGTGGCAGAGCAGCGGAACGCGTCGCCGCGCGCGGCGTTCAGCCGCCGCCGGATGCTGCTGGCTGCCGGGGGAGCCGCCGCCCTGCCGGGCGCGAGCATGCTCGCGGTGGGCGCCGCGAGCGACGAGGCCCGCGCGCAGACGCCCCGCCGGAGACGGGACGTCCCGCCCACCGCGGGCCTCCCGCTCGTCGGCGGGCCCGACTTCCCCGTCGGCGCGTTCTGGCCGCCGCCGCCCCCGTACGTCACCGCCGAGCGCTACCAGGAGATCGCCGACGCGGGCTTCACCTTCGTCCACAACGGCAACTACCTGTGGGACCAGACCGGCATCCGCTACGGCCTCGACATCGCCCGGCAGGCCGGGCTGAAAGTGCTCGTCGCGGGCGACCCGCTGCTGTCCGCCCTCACCGCCAACTTCTGGGCCGACGGCGATCCCACCGGCTACCACCCCAAGATCACCGCGGGCGACGCGGAGGTCTCGCTGCGCGCGCTCTTCGCCGCCTACCAGGACCAGCCCGCCTTCGCCGGGTTCACCTTCGCCGACGAACCCGCCGCCAACCGCTTCGGCACCCTCGGCTCGCTCGTCGCCACCGCCCGCGACCTCGCTCCCGCCAGCCTGCCCTACCTCAACCTCCGCCGCCTCGGCCAGCCGTACGGCCCGTGGGGCACGCCCGGCATGGACGTCCCCACCTACACGCGCTACCTCCAGGAGGCGCTCGACACGATCGCCCCCTCGCTGCTGTCCTTCGACCGCTACCCCATGCTCGCCGGCGGCGCGGAAGATCCCGGCTACCACCAGAACTGGGCGCTCGTGCGCGCGGCCGGGCTGCGCGCGGGCGTCCCCACATGGGTCTTCATCCAGTCCCTGGAATACGCCGGGCACCGGCTGCCCACCCCCGCGGAGCTGGCCTGGCAGGTCAACACGAGCCTCGCGTACGGGGCGAAGGGGGTCCAGTACTTCACGTACTGGACCCCCGACCCCAGCCGCGGGGACGGCTTCGTGCCCGCGCAGGGCCTGGTCACCGTGGGCGGCGAGCGCACCCCGCTGCACGCCGCCGCGAAACAGCTCAACGTGGGGTGGCTGCGGCCGGTCGGGCGCGAACTCTTGCCGCTCGTCTCGGAGTCCGTCGTCCACGCGAACGACACGCCGCTGCCGGCGGGGGCGACGGCGTTCGCGCCGGACGCGCGGATCGCCGGGGCCGAGGGGGACGCCGTCGTGCTCGGCGTCTTCTCCGCGCCCTCGCCGGGGGACGCGGAGGTCCGCTGGGTGCTGGTCGCGAACCGCTCCTTCGCGCGGGGCGCTGCGCTGCGGTTGACCGTGCGGTCGGGGTACGCGGTGGCGCGGTTCGACCCGGCGGTTGCGGCGTACGCCGCGGTGGAGGGGGATGCGGTGGCTCTTTCCCTTGAGCCGGGCGCGGCCGCGCTTCTGCGGCTGGCGCCGCGCTGAGGGGGGCGCTTCGGGGGGCTTGTCGCGGTGCGGTGTGCGACCTTCTCTTTGCGGGGGTTGCTCGCGCCGTTCTCCCCCAGAGCTTCGCCTGGGAGGTACCCCCACGCGCCCCTTACGCGGCGCGCCACGGGGTGGGTCGGGGGCCGCCACGGGGCACCTCCTCGGAATGCGCCTTCCCCCTCACCCGTAGCCGCTGAGCCCCTCCCAGCGCATTCCTGCGGGGGCACCCCGCACCGTCCCCTCCAGGCCGGTTCAGCGGCTGCCCGCCGGGAGAGAGTTCCCGTTTCTAGGGGCGCGGCTGCGCGCGACAGCACCCGTTTTTAGGGGGCCCGGGGCACAGCTGCGTGGGAGAGCACCCGTTTTAGGGGCGCGTGGGGGTACCTCCCAGGCGAAGCTCGGGGGGAGAACTGCGCGCTCAGCCCACCACCGGCGGACGGTCGCGGCGCCTGCCGCAACAGGCAGCCCCGGGGTGGCGGAACGGCGGGAGGTCAGAGGCGGGGGCGGGGGCCCGCTTCGCGGGCTTGGGTGGTGTAGGCGGCGTGGGCCGCGCGGGTGGCGGGGAGGGTGGAGGTCTGGGCGACGGGGACGTCCCACCAGGCGTCGGGGGGGAGGGTGGGGCGGGTGGGGTCGGTCTCGACGTAGACCGCGGTCGCGCGGCGGGAGGCGCGGGCGGCGGTGAGCGCTTCGCGCAGTTCGCCGGGGGAGCCGGGGGTGAAGACCTCCAGGCCGAGGCTCGCCGCGTTCGCCGCGAGGTCGACGGGGAGGGGGGCTCCCGTGAGGTCGCCGTCGGCGCCGGGGTAGCGGTAGGCGGTGCCGAAGCCTTCCGCGCCGACCTGCGCGGACAGCCCGCCGATGGAGGCGTATCCGTGGTTCTGGACGATGACGAGGTTGACCGGGACGCCCTCCTGCACGGCGGTGACGATCTCCGTGGGGAGCATGAGGTACGTGCCGTCGCCGACGAGGGCGAAGACCTCGCGGTCGGGGGCGGCGAGCCGGACGCCGATCGCGGCGGGGATCTCGTAGCCCATGCAGGAGTAGCCGTATTCGACGTGGTACTGGTCGGGGTCCGTGGGCCGCCACAGCTTGTGGAGGTCGCCGGGCAGCGAGCCCGCCGCGTTGACCAGGACGTCCCGTTCGCCGAGGGCGGCGGCGAGCGCGCCGATGAGTTCGCCCTGTGAGGGCGGCCATCGGGTGCTGTCGGCGCCGAGCACCGCGTCGGTGCGCTCCCGCCAGTCGGCGACGCCGTGGTCGTGGGCGGGGGCGCGGTGGCCGGCCAGTGCGGCGGTGAGGGCGGCGAGTCCGGCGCGGGCGTCGCCGGTGAGGGCGAGGCCCGCCATCTTGTGGCCGTCGAACGGGGCGACGTTGAGGTTCACGAAGCGCGCTCCGGGTGCGAAGAGCGAGCCGGAGGCGGTGGTGAAGTCCGTCCAGCGGGTGCCGACGCCGAGCACGACGTCGGCGGCGCGGGCGGCGGTGTTGGCGGGGGCCGTGCCCGTGTGGCCGATGGCGCCGAGGGACTGCGGGTGGTCCCACCGCAGCGATCCCTTGCCGGCCTGGGTCTCGGCGACGGGGATGCCGGTGGCGGCGGCGAAGTCGGCGAGCTGCGAGGTCGCTTCGGCGTGCCGGACGCCGCCGCCCGCGACGACGAGCGGCTGCTGCGCGGTCCGCAGCAGGGTCGCGGCCTCGGTGAGCGCGTCGGCGTCGGGCGCGGGGCGCCGTACGTGCCAGACGCGGGTGCGGAACAGCTCGTCGGGCCAGTCGTACGCCTCGGCCTGGACGTCCTGCGGCAGGGCGAGGGTCACCGCGCCGGTCTCGGCCGGGTCGGTGAGGACGCGCATGGCCTGGAGGAGCGCGGCGGGCAGCATCTCGGGCCGCCAGACGCGGTCGAAGTGCCGGGAGACGGGCCGCAGCGTGTCGTTGACGGACACGTCCTGCGCCCAGGGCACTTCGAGCTGCTGGAGCACCGGGTCGGCGGGCCGGGTGGCGAAGACGTCGCCGGGCAGCAGCAGGACGGGCAGCCGGTTGACGGTGGCGAGGGCCGCCCCGGTGACGAGGTTGGTGGCGCCGGGGCCGATGGAGGTGGTGCAGGCCATGGCCGAGAGGCGGTGCGTGGTACGGGCGTGGCCGACCGCCGCGTGCACCATCGCCTGTTCGTTGCGGCCCTGGTGGAAGGGCATGACGGCGGGTCCGGCCTCGCGCAGCGCCTGCCCGATCCCGGCGACGTTGCCGTGCCCGAAGATGCCCCACATGCCGGCGACGGTGCGGTGCCGTACACCGTCGCGTTCGGTGTACTGCGCGGCCAGGAAGCGGATCAGCGCCTGGGCGACCGTGAGCCTCATCCGTTCTCCTTCGGGGCGTCGTACAACGGCAGCCGCGGGTCGGGCCGTTGGCCGGACCAGGTGCCGCGCACCCACGCGTGCGCCGGGTCGTCGCTGATGCGCCAGGCGCGTTCGGGGTCCGGGCCGGCCATGACGTTGAGGTAGTACATGTCGTAGCCGGGCACCGCCATGCTCGGGCCGTGCCAGCCGTCGGGGATGAGCACCGCGTCGCCGGAGCGGACCTCGGCCAGCAGGTCGGTGCCGCCGTGCGGCGAGGGGTAGACGCGCTGGTAGCCGATCGCGGCGGGGCCGCCGGCCAGTTCGTAGTAGTAGATCTCCTCCAGCCGCGACTCGTGCGGGCCCGCCTCGTCGTGCTTGTGCGGCGGGTAGGACGACCAGTTGCCGCCGGGTGTCAGCACCTCCACCGCGATGAGCCGGTCGCACGTGAAGACGTCCGCGGCGGCGAAGTTGTTGACCTGGCGGCTCGCGCCGGCCGCGCCGCGCAGCTCCACGGGGACGGCGGAGGCCGGGCCGTAGCGCGCGGGGAGCCGCCGTTCGCAGCGTGCCCCGGCGAGGGCGAAGCGGCCGCCCGCGGCGGAGGTGACCACCGCGTCGGCGTCCCGCGGCAGGTAGGCGAAGTCGCTGACGCCCGTGAAGACGCTCGTCCGGCCGTGCAGGGCGAACTCCCGCCCGTCCACCCGTACGCCGCACGCCCCGGCCAGCGGCAGCAGCACCCACTCGCTGCCGCCCGTCGCGAACTCCCGCCGCCCGCCCGGCTCCAGGGTCAGCACACGCAGCCCGGAGTAGGTCCATCCGGCGTCCTCGGGGTCGAGGCGGACGTCCCATCCGTCCCGGGCCGCCCGCCCGGCTGCCACGTGCGTCATACGGCACCTCCCGCGTCGGCCTGTTCGCGCAGCGCCGCCGTGATCTCCTCGCGCGTCGGCATCGCGTCCGCGCACGCCAGGCGGGAGGCGACGAGGGCGCCCGCCGTGTTGGCCGCGCGCAGGACGTCCGGCAGCGGGTCGCCCGCGAGCAGGCCCGCGCACAGGGCGCCGCCGAACGCGTCGCCCGCGCCGAGGCCGTTGACGACCTTGACCGGCACCGGCGGGGCCACGCACAGCTCGCCCGCGGTGCGGGCCAGGGCGCCCGCCGGGCCCTGCTTGACGACGGCGGTGCGTACTCCGCGCTCCAGCAGCAGCCCCGCCGCCGTCTCCGGGTCGGCGCTGCCCACCGCGACCTCCACCTCCTCGCGGTTGCCGACCGCGAGGGTGGCGTACGACAGCGCGCGGGCGTAGAGCGCCGGGGCCGTCCCGGGGTCGGACCAGAAGCCGGGCCGCCAGTCCAGGTCGAACCACACCTCGCGGCCCGCCCGCAGGTCCAGCGCGGCGAAGACGGCCGAGCGGGTCGGTTCGACGGCCAGCGCGGAGCCGGTGATCCACAGGGCCCGCGCGTCCCGTACGGCCGCCTCGGCGGCGGGCTCGGCGAGCATGCCGGGGGTCAGGCACTGGTCGGGCGCGACCGGGCGACGGTAGAAGTGCAGCGGGAAGTCGTCGGGCGGGAAGAGTTCGCAGAAGACGACGGGTGTCTGGGTGTCCGGTACGGTCGCCAGCAGCCCGGTGCCGACCCCGAAGGCGTCGAGCGCGGCGCGCACGTACCCCCCGAAGGGGTCCGGGCCGACGCCGCTGAGCAGCGCCGTCCGCAGTCCCAGCCGGGCCCCGGCCACCGCGACGTTCGCGGCTGTTCCGCCGAGGTACTTCGCGAAGCTGCGCACCTCGGCGAGGCCCACCCCGCTCTGCTCGGGGTACAGGTCCACCCCGACCCGCCCGAGGGTGACGACGTCGTACGGGACCGGGCCCCGCGCGGGAGCCGTCATGACGCCGACGCCCACTCCAGCAGCCAGTCCAGGGACGCCGCCACGTCCGCCAGCGGGCCCTCGCCCGGCGGGGGTTCGGCGGTCAGCACGGTGTCCTGCTCCATCACGTACCAGCCCGCGTACCCGGCCGCGTCCAGCGCGGCGAGCAGCACCGGCAGGTCCAGGTCGCCCGTGCCCAGCGGGCGGTAGAGGCCCGCCGCGACCGCGGCCCCGTACGGTGTGCGCCCGGCGCGGACCGCGTCGGCGGCGTCCGCGTCGGCGTCCTTGAGGTGGACGTGCGCGACGCGCGAGGCGGCCCGGCGGGCCAGCTCGACCGGATCGCCGCCGCCGACCAGGACATGGCCGGTGTCGAGGCACAGCCCGACGCCGCTGCCGTCCAGCACCCGGCCGATCTCGTCCGGCCCCTCCACGAGCGTGCCCACGTGCGGGTGCAGCGCCGCCGTCACGCCCAGCGAGTCCGCGAGCGCCGCGACGGCGTCGAGCCGGGCCAGCAGGGTCCGCCAGCCCGCGGCGTCCAGCGGCGGGCGCTCGTCGTAGCCGTCCCGCCCGGTCGCCGCGGCGAGCACCAGCGTGCGGGCTCCGGCGGTGGTGAAGCGGTCGAGCGCGGCCCGTACGCCGGGCAGCGGGTCGTGGTCCGGGTCGTGCAGCACCACGGGGACGAAGCCGCCCACCGCCGTGACGCCGTGCGCGGCCAGCAGCGGCCCCGGCAGGAAGCCGTCGGGCCCGAACTCGCTCGCGCCGATCCCGAGCCCGGTCATCTCGGCGAGCACCCGCCCGGGGGTGAGCTGGTGCCCCCAGCCGGGGACCTCGCACACCCCCCAGGAGATCGGCGCCGCCGCGATCTGCTCCCGCCTCACGCCACTGCTCCCTCGGCTCCCGCGGTGCCTGCCGCCCCGCCCGCCTCCACCGCTTCCACGGCCCGCGCCGCCGCGGCCACCTCCGCGATCCGTACCGGGCGCCGCTCGCGCCGGGAGATCTCGCAGGCCTCGGCGACCAGCAGCGCCCGCAGCGCCTCCCGACCCTCGCAGGGATTGGCGGCGGCGCCCCGCGCGACGCGCAGGAAGGCGTCCATCTCGGCCCGGTAGGCCGAGCCGAAGCGTTCCAGGAACCCGGTCCACGGATCCCGCGGGCCGCCCGCCGCGCCGGGCTCCACCGAGGTCAGCGGGGCGCGGGCGGTGACACCGACGGCGATCTGGTCGTCGGTGCCGGCCAGCTCCATCCGCACGTCGTACCCGGCGGCGTGGTAGCGGGTCGCGGTCGCGGTGGCGAGCAGCCCGCCCTCCAGGGTGAGCAGCACCGCGGCGGTGTCGGCGTCGCCCGCGGCCCGGAAGAAGTCCGCGCCGACGTTCTCGCCCGCCGCGTAGACCTCGGTGACCTCCCGGCCGGTGACCCAGCGCAGTATGTCGAAGTCGTGGATCAGGCAGTCCCGGTAGAGCCCGCCGGACAGCGGGACGTAACCGGCGGGCGGCGGCGCCGCGTCGGAGCTGACCGTGCGGACGGTGTGCAGCCTGCCGAGCCGCCCGGCGGCCACCGCGGCCCGCGCCGCGGCGTACCCGGCGTCGAAGCGGCGCTGGAAGCCCACCTGGAGCACCGCCCCGGCCGCCGTCACCTCCGCGAGGGCGGCCACCGTGCCCGTGAGGTCCAGCGCGACCGGCTTCTCGCAGAAGGCCGGGATGCCCGCGTGCGCGGCCCGGGTGATCAGGCCCGCGTGCGCTGCCGTCGCGGAGGTGATCACCAGCGCGTCGGGCCGGGCGGCGAAGAGCGCGTCCACCGGCAGGGCACGGGCGCCCGCGCGGAGCGCGACCTGCCGGGCACGGGCCGCTTCCGCGTCGGCGACCAGCAGTTCGCCGACGCCGGGGTGCGCCGCGAGCGTCGCGGCGTGGAAGGCCCCGATCCGCCCCGCGCCGATGAGTCCGATCCGCATACCTGCTCCTGCCCCTTCCGAAGAGGAGACGTGACGGCTGTGCGCGCCGTCCCAACCTCCCGCGCCACCGCGGCCTGTGTCAACGCTATGTCCGGACATACGGACTTCCCGTGACCATGCCGTCCCGCTACGCTCCCAGCGTGCCCAAGCACGAGCCCGCACAGCTGCGGCTCGCCGTGGACCGGGCGAGCCACGTACCGCTGTACTTCCAGCTGGCCCGCCAGCTGGAGACGGCCATCGAGGACGGCGCGCTCACCCCGGGCACCCTGCTCGGCAACGAGGTGGAGCTGGCCGCCCGGCTCGGCCTGTCCCGCCCCACCGTGCGGCAGGCGATCGGCTCGCTCGTCGACAAGGGCCTGCTGGTGCGCCGCCGCGGGGTCGGCACCCAGGTCGTGCACACCGGGGTGACCCGCCCGCTGGAGCTGAGCAGCCTGCACGACGACCTGGCCGCCGCCGGTCTGGAGCCCGCGACCCGGGTGCTGCGCAACACCGCGGGCCCGCCGCCCCCCGAGGTCGCCGCCGCGCTCGGGCTGCCGGAGTCCGCGCGGGTCGCCGTTTTGCACCGGCTGCGGCTCAGCTGCGGCGAACCGGTCGCCTACCTGTGCAACTACCTGCCCGCCGATCTGCTGGAGCCGTCCACCGGCGACCTGGAGCGCGGCGGCCTGTACGCCCTGCTGCGGGCCCGCCGCATCACCCTGCACAGCGCCCAGCAGCGGGTCGGCGCCCGCACCGGCACGGAAGAGGAGTGCTCGGTGCTCGGCGAACCGGCGGGCGCGGCGCTGCTCACCGTCCGGCGGATCAGCTACGACGACCGCGGGCGTCCCGTCGAGTACGGCACCCACGTCTACCGGGCCTCGCGCTACGCCTTCGAATTCCGTCTGCTGGTCCGCGGCTGAGCCCCATCCCGCAGGCCGGGAGGCCGCTGCCGCCTCCCGGAGGCGGGGTCGCCGCACCTCTTGACGGATACTGGGGCCGCCGGGATGGTCGTCGCTCAAGACGATGGGCAGCACATCCATCACGGCTGCACCACGGACAGCAGGGAAAGGCAGGGCCTCGTGGCGATGGCAAGGGCGGGAACGAAAGCGCTGGGCGCGCTCCTCGCGGTGGCGCTCGGCGCGGCGGGCCTGGCCGGGTGCAGCAGCACCGGCGGCAAGCGCGCGGAGGACCGGGCCAAGAGGCTGGCGGCGAACGGGTCGGCCGTGAACACCCCGCACTGGACCTTCGCCATGGTCACCCACTCCGGGGCGGGCGACACGTTCTGGGACATCGTGCAGAGCGGGGCGAAGCAGGCCGCCGCCAAGGACAACATCAAGTTCGTCTACTCCAACAGCGACCAGGGCGACCAGCAGGCTCAGCTGGTGCAGGCCGCGATCGACAGCCACGTGGACGGCCTCGTCGTCACCCTGGCCAAGCCCGACGCGATGAAGGCGGCCGTCGCCAAGGCGGTCAAGGCCGGCATCCCGGTGATCACCATCAACTCCGGGGCGGCCGAGTCCCAGCAGTTCGGCGCGCTCACCCACATCGGCCAGGACGAGGAGATCGCCGGCAACGCGGTCGGCCAGGAGCTGAACACCCGCGGCAGGAAGCACGCGCTGTGTGTCCTGCACGAGCAGGGCAACGTCGGGCTGGAGCAGCGCTGCGCGGGCGCGAAGTCCACCTTCCACGGCACGATGGACAACCTCTACGTCAACGGCACCAACATGCCCGACGTGCTGTCCGCGATCCAGGCCAAGCTGCAGTCCGACTCGTCCATCGACTCCGTCGTGACGCTCGGCGCCCCCTTCGCCGACACCGCCGCCAAGGCCAGACAGCAGGCGGGCTCGAAGGCCGAGATCGACACCTTCGACCTCAACGCGCAGGTCGCGACCTCGCTCAAGAACGGCACGATCGGCTTCGCCGTCGACCAGCAGCCCTACCTCCAGGGCTACGAGGCGATCGACCTGCTGTGGCTGTACCGCTACAACAACGACACCCTCGGCGGCGGCCGGCCGGTCCTGACCGGCCCGCAGATCGTCACCAAGGACGACGCGGACGCGCTGCTGACCTATGCCAAGCGGGGGACGCGATGAGTGACCTCGCGCTCGCCGGCGACGAGCGGCTCGCGCCGCGGTCGCCGGCCGGACGGCTGCTGGGGCGGCCGGAGCTGGGCGCGGTCGTGGGGGCGGTGGCCGTCTTCGTGTTCTTCGCGGTCGCGGCCGACCCCTTCCTGCACTGGTCGAGCCTGGGCACCGTGCTGTACGCCTCCTCGACGATCGGCATCATGGCGGTGCCGGTCGCGCTGCTGATGATCGGCGGCGAGTTCGACCTGTCGGCCGGTGTGATGGTCACCAGCTCCGCGCTGGTGTCGTCGATGGTCAGCTACCAGATGACCGCCAACACCTGGGTCGGCATCGGCGTCTCGCTGCTGGTCACGCTCGCCCTCGGGGCCTTCAACGGGATCATGCTGGTACGCACCAAGCTGCCCAGCTTCATCATCACGCTGGGCACCTTCCTGATGCTCACGGGCCTGAACCTGGGCCTGACCAAGCTCGTCAGCGGCACCGTGGCCACCAAGTCGATCGGCGACATGGAGGGCTTCCCGGCCGCACGGGACGTCTTCGCCTCGCACTGGACGGTCGGCGGCGTCGATCTCCAGGTGACGATCCTGTGGTGGCTCGGCCTGGTCGCCGTGGCCACCTGGGTGCTGCTGCGCACCCGCGCCGGGAACTGGATCTTCGCGGCGGGCGGCAACGCCGACGCGGCCCGCGCGGTCGGCGTGCCGGTGGCGCGCACCAAGGTCGGCCTGTACATGGCCGTCGCCTTCTGCGCCTGGATCTCCGGCCAGCACCTGCTCTTCTCGTTCGACGTGGTGCAGTCCGGCGAGGGCGTCGGCAACGAGTTCCTCTACATCATCGCGGCCGTCATCGGCGGCTGCCTGATGACCGGCGGCTACGGCAGCGCCGTGGGCTCCGCGGTCGGCGCGTTCATCTTCGGCATGACGAGCAAGGGCATCGTCTACGCGCAGTGGAACCCGGACTGGTTCAAGTTCTTCCTCGGGGCGATGCTGCTGCTCGCCACCCTGCTCAACGCCTGGGTCCGCAGGCGGGCGGAGGCCACCGCATGACCACCATGACCAAGGAGGGCGGCGGCGCCCCGATGGTGTCCCTCGGCGGCGTCTCCAAGTCCTACGGGAACGTGCGCGCGCTGCGCGAGGTCTCGCTGGAGGTGCACGCCGGGGAGATCACCTGCGTCCTGGGCGACAACGGCGCCGGCAAGTCCACCCTCATCAAGATCATCGCCGGGCTGCACCCGCACGACTCGGGCAGCTACGAGATCGAGGGCGAGCCGGTCCGGCACACCTCCCCGCGGCAGGCGCTGGACCGCGGCATCGCGACCGTCTACCAGGACCTCGCCGTGGTGCCGCTGATGCCCGTGTGGCGGAACTTCTTCCTCGGCTCCGAACCCACCAAGGGCCGCGGCCCGCTGCGCCGCCTGGACGCCGCCGCGATGCGCGCCACCACCCGGGCGGCCCTGCTGCGCTTCGGCATCGACCTGCGCGACGTCAACCAGCCCATCGGCACCCTGTCGGGTGGCGAACGGCAGTGCGTGGCCATCGCCCGGGCGGTGCATTTCGGGGCGAAGGTGCTCGTCCTGGACGAACCGACCGCCGCGCTCGGCGTCAAACAGTCCGGGATGGTGCTGCGCTACGTCGCCGCCGCGCGCGACGCGGGCCTCGGTGTGGTGCTCATCACGCACAATCCGCACCACGCCTACCTGGTCGGAGACCGTTTCGTCCTGCTCAAGCGCGGCGCGATGTCCGGCAGCCACCTCAAGCAGGCGATTACCCTGGACGCGCTGACCCGTGAGATGGCAGGGGGCAGCGAGCTGGACGAGCTGACGCATGAGCTGAGCCGTGCCCCGGCGGCCCCGGAGCCGGTGCACGCCACCGACCCGGAGACCGACGCTTGAGTGCCAACCGTGAACGTGTGTACCGCGGCAGCGCCGCCAGAGCGACCGTGTGGCGCAATGTCAGCGGCGCCGAGCGCCGCGAGCGGCGCAGCCACCTGAGCGCGCCGCGGGTGCCGACCGTCGGCATCGACATCGGCGGCACCAAGGTGATGGCCGGAGTCGTCGACGCCGACGGCACCATCCTGGAGCAGGTGCGCACCGAGACGCCCGACAAGTCCAAGAGCCCCAAGGTCGTCGAGGACACCATCGTCGAGCTGGTGCTCGACCTGTCCGAGCGGCACGACGTGCACGCCGTCGGCATCGGCGCCGCCGGATGGGTCGACGCCGACCGCTCGCGCATCCTCTTCGCGCCGCACCTGTCGTGGCGCGACGAGCCGCTGCGCGAACGGCTCGCCGACCGGCTGCTGGTCCCGGTCATGGTCGACAACGACGCCAACACCGCCGCCTGGGCCGAGTGGCGCTTCGGCGCCGGGCGCGGCGAGGCCGACCTCGTCATGATCACGCTGGGCACCGGTATCGGCGGCGCGATCCTGGAGAACGGCCAGGTCAAGCGGGGCCGCTTCGGTGTCGCGGGGGAGTTCGGCCACATGCAGGTGGTGCCCGGCGGGCACCGCTGCCCGTGCGGCAACCGCGGCTGCTGGGAGCAGTACAGCTCCGGCAACGCCCTGGTCCGCGAGGCCCGCGAGCTGGCCGCCGCGGACTCGCCCGTCGCCTACGGGATCATCGACCGGGTCGGCGGCGCGATCGGCGACATCACCGGCCCGCTGATCACCGAGCTGGCCCGGTCCGGCGACCCGATGTGCGTCGAGCTGTTCCAGGACATCGGCCAGTGGCTGGGCGTCGGCATCGCCAACCTCGCCGCCGCGCTCGACCCGTCCTGCTTCGTCATCGGCGGTGGCGTCAGCGCCGCCGACGACCTGCTCATCACCCCCGCGAGGGACGCCTTCCGGCGCACCCTGACCGGCCGCGGCTACCGCCCCGAGGCGCGGATCGCCAAGGCCGAGCTGGGCCCGGAGGCCGGCATGGTCGGCGCCGCCGACCTCGCCCGGCTGGTCGCCCGCCGCTTCCGCCGCACCAACCGCCGCCGCGTCGAGCGCTACGAGCGCTACGGGCGGATCTACGGCCGGCAGGAGGCCGAGCAGTGACCACCACCCCCGAACGCGAGGCGGGCCCCGCCGCGGGTCCCGGCGGCGCCCCGGACGCCCTTCCCGGCGACGGCTCCGGAGCGGGCCGCGGCGAGAGCGGCGACGGCGGCTCCGGCGGCTCCGGAGGGGCGGGCGGCCCCGGAGGTTCCGGCAGCACCGCGCTGCCGCTGCGCGAGATCCCGCGCTGGATGCGCTGGACCGTCGTGCCGCTGCTCATCGTGCTGCCGCTCGGCTATGTGCTGATCTCCGCGGCGCAGAGCCGCGGCGCGGGCGTCGACTCCCAGAAGCAGGCCGCCGCCCGCCATCTGACCTGGGTCGTCCCCAGCGAGCTGCAGCGCCGCATCTACCAGGTGCCGATCCCCGACGGCACCGTGCACGACGGCTACCTGGAGACCAACTCCTGGGACACCAGCCAGTTCTTCTGCCAGTTCACGACCACCGCTGGCGGCCTGGACACCTTCCTCGCCCAGCTGGGCACCAGCCGGGCGGCCCTGCACGACGGCAAGGTGTCGGTGTCCGACAAGGACGCCGCCCGGGTCGGCTGGAACTTCCACGTGCCGGACCACTACTGGGCCGGTATGTCCACCCACCAGGTCGGCGACAAGCCCGACCACGACATCACCGTGGACCTCACGAACGCCGACGTCCCGAAGGTCTACGTGGTGTCCACCGTCAACTTCCAGCACGGCTTCGGGGGCGGGTGATTCCGGCGCGCGGCGGAGTAGGTAGCGTGAAGCGATGAGCGAGCTGACGACCGAGGCGCCCGTGGGCGCGGCAGCCGACTACGCGGGCGGCCTCCCGGCCGAGTCCGTGCCCGCGGACGACGAGATGGACGACCTCTACGAGGACGCCCCGCCGTTGCAGTACCGCTTCGACGGCCCCGAGAGCGGACCCGTGATCGTCCTCGGGCCGGCCCTGGGCGCCACCTGGCACATGTGGGACCGGCAACTGCCGGCGCTCAGCGAGACCTGGCGGGTGCTGCGCTACGAGCTGCCCGGCCACGGCGGCGCGCCCGCCGAGCCCGCGTCCTCCGTGGACGACCTGGCCCGGCGGCTGCTCGCGGTCCTGGACGACGAGGGCATCGACACCTTCGGCTACGCGGGCTGCGCGCTCGGCGCCGCCATCGGCGCCCGGCTGGCGCTGCTGCGCCCCGACCGGGTCGCGGCCCTCGCCCTGGTGTCGGCCTCGCCGCGCTTCAACACCGCCGACATGTGGCGGCAGCGCGGTGTCGTGGTGCGCGCCAACGGACTGGAGCGCACCGCGCAGGCCAACCTCCAGCGCTGGTTCACCGAGGCCTTCGTCGCCACCCAGCCGGCGATCACCGAATGGGCCGTGCGGATGGTCGCCACCACCGACCAGGCCTGCTACGTCGCCGCGTGCGAGGCGCTCGCCGCCTTCGACATCCGCGACGCGCTCGGCAGCATCAGCGTGCCGACCCTGGTCGTGGCGGGCGCCGACGACACCGAGACGCCGCCCGCGGACGCCCGCGCGCTCATCGCCGGCATCCCCGACGCGCGGCTCGCCGTCGTGCCCGCCACCGGCCACCTGGCGCCCGTCGAGGAGCCCGCCGCGGTCGGCGAGCTGCTCGCGACGCACTTTGCCACCGCCTGGCAGGAACCCGGCGCGGCGGTGCCGCAGCCCCCGCCGCCCGTCCCGCCGGTGCCCGCGCCCCGGGCGGCGGCCCCCGCCCCCGACCAGCTCGCGGCGGGCATGCGGATGCGCGGCGAGGTCATCGGCGACAGCGCGGCCACCGACCGGCCGCCCGCCGCCCCCGGCGCCTTCGGCAGCGGCTTCGACGCCTTCGCCACCCGTTACGCGTGGGGCGAGATATGGGCGCGGCCGGGGCTGGACCGCCGCACCCGGGCGTGCGTCACGCTCACCGCGCTGACCGCGACCGGCCAGCTCGGCGAGCTGGCCGACCACGTCCGCGGCGCGCTGCGGATCGGGCTGAGCCCCGCCGAGATCGAGGAGGTGCTCGTGCACGCCTCGGTCTACTGCGGGCTGCCCGCCGCGCGCGCCGCGATCAGCGCCGCCCGCACGGTCGTCGAGGAGGAGACCGGCGGGCATCCGTAGTCCGCACAGAGGCGGGCGCCGCGGCGAGCGGCCCCGCCGGTTCGACCCGGCCCGTACCGGGCGGGGAGTCCGAGGGACCGGAAGGTCCCGCCGTCATGTCCTGGCAAGGATGGGAATTCCGTGAAGCTGACCAAGAAACGGCACGCCTGCGTCCGGCTGGTCAAGGACGGGCACACGCTCGTCGTCGACCCCGGCGTCTTCAGCGAGGACGACGCCGCGGCGGGCGCCGACGTCATCCTCGTCACCCACGAGCACCCCGACCACTTCGACCCGGCCAAGCTGCACGCCGCCCTGGAGGCCGACCCGGCGGCCGAGCTGTGGACGCTCGCGAGCGTCGCGGACCAGCTCTCGGCGGCCTTCCCCGGGCGCGTGCACACCGTCGGCCACGGCGACACCTTCACCGCCGCCGGGTTCGACGTCCAGGTGCACGGCGAGCTGCACGCCGTGATCCACCCGGACATCCCGCGCATCACCAACGTCGGCTACCTCGTGGACGGCGCCGTCTTCCACCCCGGCGACGCCCTCACCGTGCCCGGCCACCCGGTGGACACGCTGCTGCTGCCGGTCATGGCGCCCTGGAACAAGCTCTCCGAGGTCGTCGACTACGTCCGCGAGGTCAAGCCGCGCCGCACGGTCGACGTGCACGACGCGCTGCTCGCCGACCTGGCCCGGCCGATGTACGACATGCAGCTCGGCAACCTGAGCGGCGCCGACCACCTGCGGCTGGCGTCCGGCGAGGACACCGGCGCCTGAGACCGGCTGTCGTACCCAGCCGCTAGGTTGGGGACATGCGCATCGCGACCTGGAACATCAACTCGATCACCGCCCGCCTGCCGCGCCTGCTCGGCTGGCTGGAGAGCAGCGGCACGGACGTCCTGTGCGTCCAGGAGACCAAGTGCTCGGACGCGCAGTTCCCGTACGACGAGCTGCGCGAGCTGGGGTACGAGGCGGCCGTCAACGCCGACGGGCGGTGGAACGGAGTGGCGGTCATCTCCCGGGTGGGCCTGGCCGACGTGGTCAAGGGCCTGCCCGGCGGGCCCGGCTACGACGGGGCGCAGGAGCCCCGCGCGGTGTCGGCGACCTGCGGCGGCGCGGTCCGTGTGTGGTCGGTCTACGTGCCCAACGGCCGCGAGATCGGCCACGCGCACTACGCGTACAAGCTGGAGTGGTTCGAGGCGCTGCGCGCGGCCGTGGCCGACGGCGCCGCGGCCGACCTGCCCTTCGCGGTGCTCGGCGACTACAACGTGGCGCCCACCGACGAGGACGTCTGGGACACCGCCCCCTTCGAGGGCCAGACGCATGTCACCGCCCCCGAGCGCGAGGCGCTGGCCGCCCTGCGCGGCACGGGCCTGACCGACGTGATGCCCCGCCCGCTCAAGTACGACCACCCGTACACGTACTGGGACTACCGCCAGCTGGCCTTCCCGAAGAACCGCGGCATGCGCATCGACCTGGTCTACGGCAACGCCCCCTTCGCCAAGGCCGTCTCGGACGCGTACGTCGACCGCGAGGAGCGCAAGGGCAAGGGCGCCTCCGACCACGCGCCCGTCGTGGTCGATCTCGACGTCTGAGCCCGGCGGCCCGCGCCGGACCGGCCGTGCGCTCTGGGCGAAAGGGGCGCCGGGCGGCCCGGTGACGCGGTTACGTTCGCCGCCATGGACGTCATCGAACTGCTCCCCTCCCTGCACATGCTGCGGTTTCCGGTGGGATCCGCCTATCTGTGGTCCGACGACGACGCGTTGACGCTCGTCGACAGCGGCGCGGTGGGCGCCGCCGCCGAGATCACCGCGGCCGTCCGCGAACTGGGCCGCGACCCCGCCGACATCCGGCGCATCGTGCTCACCCACTTCCACGAGGACCACACCGGCGGCGCCGCCGAGCTGCGCGCGGCGACCGGCGCCGCCGTCCTCGCGCACCGCCTGGAGGCACCGGTGGTCAGCGGCGCCGTCCCCGGCCCGCCCCCGGTCCTGCGTGACTGGGAGGTGCCGATCCGCGCGAGCGTTCCCGCGCTGCCGCCCGCTCCGCCCGTCACCGTCGACCGCGAACTGGAGGACGGCGACATCCTGGACTTCGGCGGCGGCGCCGAGGTGCTGTGGACCCCGGGCCACACCGACGGCAGCATCGCCGTCCACCTGCCCGGCCCCGGCGTGCTGTTCACCGGCGACACCGCCGCCAACGTCGGCCGCGTCATGCCCGGCGTCTTCCACACCGACCCCGACCGCGCCCTGGACTCCTACCGGCGGCTGGCCGCGCTCGACGCTGCCGTGGTCTGCTTCGGGCACGGCGACGCCCTCCTGGACGGCGGCTGCGCCGCGCTGCGCTCGGCGGACGCACCCGTGGCGGACGGCTGACGGCCGGCCGCCGTCCGGCGTCCACCTGGTGACCGCGGTGTCACTCGAAACGGTGGCGTGCACGGCGTGGCGGGGGACGGGCAGGGCGTGTCAAGGGCGTGATCGACCGGCTGCGGCACGGCATATGTGCATGATGGCGGCACACGTTCCCTGATCCGACCCTCCTCCACACCCACCTCACAGCCGTGCAACCGGAGGCACCACGTGGACTCCCTACAGCAGCTGCCGAACATCGGGGCGGTGCTCGCCGAACGCCTGCGCCGCGCGGGCGTCGACGACGCGGGCGAACTGCGCCGGCTGGGCTCCGGGCGGGCCTTCGAGAAGATCCGCCCGGAACTGCCCGAAGACGCCTGCACCCACACCCTGCTGGCCCTCGAAGGCGCATTGCGCGGGATGCGGTGGACCGCGATCCCGCAGACCGAGCGCGACACGCTCGTCCACCGCGTGCTCGGCTGATCCCGCGGTATGCCGGCAGAGCCGCTGATCGTCCTCGACGGCGTCAACAAGCACTTCGGGCAGCTCCATGTGCTCAAGGACATCGACCTGACCGTGGCGCGCGGCGAGGTCGTGGTGGTCATCGGTCCCTCCGGCTCGGGCAAGTCCACGCTGTGCCGGGCGATCAACCGGCTGGAGCCGGTGCAGTCCGGCACCATCACCGTCGACGGCAGCCCGCTGCCCGCCGAGGGCCGCGCGCTCGCCCGGCTGCGGGCCGACGTCGGCATGGTCTTCCAGTCCTTCAACCTCTTCGCGCACCGCACCGTGCTGGACAACGTGACGCTGGCACCGCTCAAGGTGCGCCGCCGCGCCAAGGCCGACGCGGTGCGCCGGGGCCGTGAACTCCTCGACCGCGTCGGCCTGCTGGACCACGCCGACAAGCTGCCCGCCCAGCTCTCCGGCGGGCAGCAGCAGCGCGTCGCGATCGCCCGCGCGCTCGCGATGGACCCCAAGGTGATGCTCTTCGACGAGCCGACCTCCGCCCTCGACCCGGAGATGATCAACGAGGTGCTGGCGGTCATGCAGCAGCTCGCCGAGGAGGGCATGACGATGGTCGTGGTCACCCACGAGATGGGCTTCGCGCGGTCGGCCGCGGACCGCGTGGTCTTCATGGCCGACGGGCGGATCGTCGAGGACCGGGTGCCGGAGGAGTTCTTCACCGACCCCCGCACCGACCGGGCCCGCGACTTCCTGTCCAAGATCCTCCACCACTGACGCCACCGACCCCACCGACCCCGCCGACCCGCACCGCCCTTGCGCCCCCACGATCCGCCGCCGACCCGCCGGGACCCCTGTCACGTGAGAGCCACTCCGCGCCGCCCCCCGCGGACCGCCGCCCCGCTGCTGCTGGTCCTGATCGCGCTCGCCCTCCTCGCGCCGCTGTCCGGCTGCGGCCGGTCCGGCAGCCCGCCCGTCAAGGGCCCCGAACCCGGCGACCTGCCCTCCTACCGCGTCGACAGCTCCTTCTCGCTGCCCGCCTCGCCCACCTGGAAGCGGGCCCACAGCCGCGGCCGGCTCGTCGTCGGGGTCAAGGACGACCAGCCCTACCTCGGCGAGAAGGACCCCGCCACGGGCGTCTACTCGGGCTTCGACATCGAGATCGCCAGGATGACGGCCGCCTCCCTGGGCTTCCCGGCGAACCGCATCACCTTCAAGGCCATCGCGTCCGCGAACCGGGAGACCTCACTGAGCAACGGCCAGATCGACATGTACGTCGGCACCTACACCATCAACCCGCTGCGCAAACGCCAGGTCGGCTTCGCCGGGCCCTACTACATGGCCGGGCAGAGCCTGCTGGTGCGGTCGGACGAGAACGACATCCACGGGCCGCAGGACCTGAAGGGCAAGAAGGTCTGCTCCGCGGCCGGTTCCAGCTCCATCCAGCGCATCCAGTCCGACTACCCGGACGCCACCCCGGTCACGTACGACACCTACTCGGTGTGCGTGGACAACCTGCTCACCTTCCAGGTCGACGCGGTGACCACCGACGACGCGATCCTGGTGGGCTACGCGGCCAAGGCGCCCAAGGAGATGAAGGTCGTCGGCAAGCCCTTCTCGCAGGAGCCCTACGGGATCGGGGTGAGCCGCTCCGACACCGCGCTGCGCCTCGCGCTGGACGACGCGATCGTGGCGCACGAGCGCAACGGCGACTGGAAGCGGGCCTACGACGCCACGCTCGGCCTGTCCGGCGTGCCCGCGCCGAAGCCGCCGCCGGTGGACCGCTACCCGGGGGGCGGCTGATGGACGTCCTGACCCAGAACTTCTCCCTGTACGGCAAGGGCCTGTGGGGCACCGTGCAGCTCACACTGCTCGCCGGGGCGCTGTCGCTCGTGGTGGGGGTGCTCGTCGCGGGCTGCCGGGTCTCGCCGGTCAAGGCGCTGCGGGCGTTCGGCACGGCGTGGGTGACGGTGCTGCGCAACACGCCGCTGACGCTGCTGTTCTTCGCCGTGCTGCTGGGGCTGCCGCGGTTCGGGGTGGTGCTGCCCTTCCAGCTCTTCGCGATCCTGGCGCTCGGCGCCTACACCTCGGCCTTCATCTGCGAGGCGGTGCGGTCCGGGATCAACACCGTGCCGCTCGGCCAGGGCGAGGCGGCCCGCAGCCTCGGCATGAACTTCACCCAGACCCTCGCGCTGGTGGTGCTGCCGCAGGCGGCCCGCTCGGTGATCTCGCCGATCGGCTCCACCCTGATCGCGCTGGCCAAGAACTCCGCGATCGCCGGGTCCTTCTCCGTCACCGAGCTGCTCGGCACGTACAAACCGCTCAACGAACAGGGCTACGGGATCGTGTGGACCTTCGTGTGGATCGCGGTCGGCTACCTCGTCGTCACCCTCGCGCTGGCGGGCGTCTTCGCCGTGCTGGAGCGGAAGTTCGGGGTGCCGCGATGACCGCCGAGTCCGGGAGCAGCGCCCTCTACGACATCCCGGGCCCGCGCGCGCTCGCCCGGCACCGGCTCTACGCCTGGATCACCACCGCGCTGCTGGCCGCGGTCGTCGGCTTCGTCGTGTACAAGCTGGTCGAGACCGGGCAGTTCTCCGCGGTGAAGTGGCGGCCGTTCACGTACAAGGGCATCCAGCGGCTGCTGCTCACGGGGCTGAAGAACACCCTCAAGGCCTTCGGCTGGGCGGCGCTGGCCTCGCTCGTCTTCGGGGTCGTCTTCGCCGCCGGGCGGCTGTCCGACCACCGGGCGGTGCGCTGGGTGAGCGCGCTGGTGGTGGAGTTCTTCCGGGCCATGCCGCTGCTGGTGATGATCTTCTTCATCTTCATCGCCCTGAAGTTCGACCCGATGATCGCGCTGGTCATCGGCCTGACCCTGTACAACGGCTCGGTGCTGGCCGAGGTCTTCCGCTCCGGCGTCAACGCCGTCCCGCGCGGCCAGCGCGAGGCGGCCTACGCGCTCGGCATGCGCAAGACGCAGGTCATGACCTACGTGCTCGTGCCGCAGGCGGCCCGCGCGATGCTGCCGGCGATCGTCAGCCAGCTGGTGGTGGCCCTCAAGGACACCTCGCTCGGCTATCTGATCACCTACCAGGAGTTCCTCTACTCCGGGAAGCTCATCGCCACCAACCTCGACTACGACCTGCCCTTCATCCCCGTCGTGATGGTGATCGCGCCCATCTACATCGGCATGTGCATGCTGCTGTCGTGGTGCGCCAACCGGCTCGCCCGGCACGAGCGGCGCAGCCCCAGGGCCGAGGCCGTCCCCGTACGGACCGAGCTGCCGCAGGAGATCTGAGGCCGCGGGAGATCTGAGGCCGCCGACGGTCCTCACGCACGGTCGCCGCCGCCGCACGGTACGCGTTCCCGGTTTGCCCCGGGCTGTCCCGGGCAGCCGCACCGCAGGGACGGACCGACCCCGCGAGGAGGACGACGGCGCCATGAACGACACCATCACCCACACCCCCGTCACGAGTGACACCGACCTCGCAGAGCTGGGCCAGCAGCTGCGTGTCGACTCGGTCAGGGCCGCCGCGGCCGCCGGGTCCGGGCACCCCACCTCGTCGATGTCGGCCGCCGACCTGATGGCCGTCCTGCTCGCCCGGCACCTGCACTACGACTTCGCCCACCCGGACCGGCCGGGGAACGACCATCTGATCCTCTCCAAGGGCCACGCCTCCCCGCTGCTGTACTCCGCCTACAAGGCCGCCGGGGCCATCAGCGACGACGAGCTGCTGACCTTCCGCAAGCGCGGCAGCCGCATGGAGGGCCACCCCACCCCCCGGCTGCCCTGGGTCGACGTGGCCACCGGCTCGCTCGGCCAGGGCCTGCCCGTCGGCGTCGGCATCGCCCTCGCGGGCGCCCGCCTCGACAAGGCGCCCTACCGCACCTGGGTGCTGTGCGGGGACAGCGAGATGGCCGAGGGCTCGGTGTGGGAGGCCATGGAGGCCGCCGGCATGGAGGGCCTGGACAACCTCACGCTGATCGTCGACGTCAACCGGCTCGGCCAGCGCGGGCCCACCCGGCACGGCTGGGACCTCGACGCGTACGCCCGGCGGATCCGCGCCTTCGGCTGGCACACCGTCGAGATCGACGGCCACGACATCGCCGCCATCGACCAGGCCATGACCAAGGCCCGCGACACCCGCGGCGCCCCCACCGCGATCATCGCCCGGACCCGCAAGGGCCGCGGGGTGGCCGCCGTCGAGAACCAGGAGGGCAAGCACGGCAAGCCGGTGCCCGACGCCGACGAGGCGATCCGCGAGCTGGGCGGCCGCCGCGACCTGCGGGTCGAGGTCCAGCCCCCGCCGGACACCGCACCGCCCGAGCGCGGCGGCGGCGACCCGCACACCGCGCTGCCCCGCTACCCCACCGGCGGCTCGCCCGTCGCCACCCGCACCGCCTTCGGCGAGACGCTGGCCGCCCTCGGCTCGCTGCACGACGACGTCGTGGTGCTGGACGGCGAGGTCGGCGACTCCACCAAGGCCCAGCTCTTCGCCGCCGACCACCCCGAGCGCTACTTCGAGTGCTACATCGCCGAGCAGCAGCTCATCGGCGCCGCCGTCGGCTTCGGGGTGTGCGGCTGGACGCCCTTCGCCGCCACCTTCGCCGCCTTCCTCACCCGCGCCCACGACTTCCTGCGGATGGCCGCGGTCAGCCGCTCGCGGATCAACGTCGTCGGCACCCACGCGGGCGTCGCGATCGGCGAGGACGGCCCCTCCCAGATGGCGCTGGAGGACCTGGCCATGATGCGCTCGCTGCACGGCAGCACCGTGCTCTACCCCTGCGACGCCAACCAGACCGTGCAGCTCATGACCGCCATGGCCGACCGCCCCGGCATCAGCTACCTGCGCGCCACCCGCGGCGACACCCCCGTCATCTACGGCCCCGACGACGCCTTCCCGGTCGGCGGCAGCAAGGTGCTGCGCTCCCACCCCGACGACCAGGTCACCCTGATCGGCGCGGGCGTCACCGTGCACGAGGCGCTGGCCGCCGCCGACCAGCTCGTCGCCGACGGCATCCGGGCCCGCGTGCTGGACCTCTACTCGGTCAAGCCCGTCGACACCCAGGCGCTGCGCACCGCCGCCGAGGCCACCGGGCGGTTCGTCATCGCCGAGGACCACCACCCCGAGGGCGGCCTCGCCGACGCCGTGATGGAGTCCTTCGGCAACGGATTCCCCGCCCCCCGGCACACCCGGCTCGCCGTCTTCACCATGCCGGGCTCGGCGACCCCCGCCGAGCAGCTCGACGCCGCGGGCATCCACGCCTCCTCCATCGCCGCCGCGGCCCGCAAGCTCGTCACGACCTGAGCGCATGACCGAAGGGCCGGGCCCGTACGCGCCCCGTACGGGCCCGGCCGCGCGAACGCCGGGTGACGCCCGCATGGAGTAAGTGCGTCGTGCCCATTGACAGCGCACCGCGCGCGGCTGAAACCTTGCTCGACGTCAGCGTCGACGCAGGGGAGGGGCCGCATGGCGGCGATATCCGGTACGGGCAGGGGCAGCGCGGACACGGCGGGGGAGGAGTCCCCCGGACGCTCCGGACGCTCCGGACGCTCCGGACGCTCCGGGCTGCGGGCCGCGGCCCTCGGTGCCGCCGCGATCGGCGGGGCCCTCGCGCTCACCGCCGCCGCCGTCAGCCCCGCCGCCGCGCACGGCGACCCGCACCACGGCCACCACGGCAGGCCGCCCGCCCACAGCGCGCCCGCCGTCGACTACGTCGCCCTCGGCGACTCCTACACCTCGGCCCCCGGCGTGCCCGCCCAGATCGACGCGAACTGCGTGCGCTCCGACCACAACTACCCCTCGCTCGTCGCCGCCGCCCGGCACTACCGCGGCTTCACCGACGTCAGCTGCGGCGGCGCCACCACCGCCCAGATGTGGCAGGCCCAGGGCACCAACCCGGCCCAGCTCACCGCAGTCACCCGCGACACCGACCTGGTCACGCTGCAGATCGGCGGCAACGACGTCGGCTTCGGCTCGATCATCGCCACCTGTGCGGGCCTGAGCGTCACCGCCCCGGCCGGCAGCCCCTGCAAGGACCACTACGGCGCGGGCGGCACCGACCAGCTCACCGTCAACGTGCTGCGGACCGCCCCCGAGGTCGCCAAGGTGCTGCGCGCGATCCACCGGCAGGCCCCGCACGCCGAGGTCGTCGTGGTCGGCTACCCCGACCTGCTGCCCGACCAGGGCCCCGGCTGCTTCCCCGCGGTGCCCTTCGCCGCCGGCGACGTGCCCTACCTGCGTTCCACCGAGAAGAAGCTCAACGCCATGCTGCGGGTCGAGGCGCTGCTCGGCGGCGCCTCGTACACCGACACCTACGGCCCGACCGTCGGCCACGACATGTGCCAGGCGCCAGCGGACCGCTGGATCGAGCCGCTGACCCCCGCCCCGCCCGCCGCTCCCGCGCATCCGAACGCGGCCGGCGAGCAGGCGATGGCCGCCGCGCTGTCGGACACCCTGGACGGCCGCGGGCACCGCCGCTGACCTGGACCGCAGGTAAGGCGACCCTGAGTCGCGGGCGCGCGCGGCGTCATGGATCATCGACCCATGCCGGTCCTGATAGCCGCGTGCGCCTTCGCCATGACACTCGTCGGCGGAGTCGTCGCCCACCGCATCGGAGACCGCCGCCACCTCGTCCTCGGACTCGCCGCCGGACTGATGCTCGGTGTCGTCGGTTTCGATCTGCTGCCCGAGGCGCTGGAGACCCAGCGCCGGGTCGTCCACGGGGTGCCCGCGGCGCTGCTGATGTTCGTCGCGGGCTTCCTCGCGCTCCACGTCGTCGAGCGTTCGGTCGCCATCCACCGCGCCCACGAGGGCGAGTACGCCCCGCACGCGCACGGCCACGGGCACGCCCACGACCCCGTCAAGGGCATAGGCGTCACCGCCGCCGCGGCCCTGGTCGGCCACAGCGTCATGGACGGCTTCGCGATCGGCGCCGCCTTCCAGGCGGGCAGCACCGTCGGCATCGTCGTGGCCATCGCCGTCGTCGCGCACGACTTCGCGGACGGCTTCAACACGTACACGATCACCCGGATGTACGGCAACGGGCAGCGCCGTGCCCAGCTGCTGCTCGGCGCGGACGCCCTCGCCCCCGTCGTCGGCGCCGCGGTGACGCTGGCCTTCACCATCCCGTCCGGCGTGCTCGGCCTCTACCTGGGCTTCTTCGCGGGCTTCCTGCTCTACCTGGCGACCTCGGACATCCTCCCCGAGGCGCACAGCCCGCACCCCTCCAGCTCCACGCTGCTGTGCACCGTCGCCGGGGCCGGCATCATGTGGCTGGTGATTGGTCTCGCTGACTGAGCTTCTTGGCCGCCGCGCGGGCGGCCGACCGGGAGGACGACGTCGCCTGCTTGGACACGTCCGCCACCAGCTCCACGACGTCCGAGCCGTAGGACTGGGAGTTCACCACCTTGAGCAGCAGGCAGAAGGTGCCGTCCACCCCGTGCTTGCGCGCCAGCCGGACATGGTGCCGGGCCAGGTAGCGCGCCGCCGCCTGGGTGGCGATGCCGCGCTGGCCCGAGAAGAGGAAGACCGGCCGGTCGTTGCCGGTGTCACCGGCCGCCGCGAGCCGCGCCAGGAGCACGTACTCGACCGCGCCCTTCTCCATCTCGTACGCGCTGCCTCCGATGGTGATCGCCCCTTGCAGGGGGCCGGGCGCGGGGTCGGTGTTGACCTCCACACCGGGCAGCATCGAGCGCAGGTGTGCGGCCAGGCGGGAGTTCTCCACCGGCCCGCCGACGCAGAACTCGGTGCGCGCGCCGAAGCCCTGCCAGGACGTGTCGTGCGCCAGCACCTCCGTGTGCGCCCCGCACTCCTGGATCACGGCGGCCAGCTCCAGCAGCGCGAACGCGTCGTGCCGGGCCAGGCTCCAGCTCCGCGAGCCCGGGTCGCGCGGCACCACCAGCAGGCACTCGGAGTCCGTCGGCAGCCCGAAGAAACGCTGCTTGCGCCGCAGCCTGCGCTTCCACAGATAGGTACGGGCGTACCAGCCGGCCGCGACACACACGGCGGCGGCGAGCAGGCCCAGGACCAGGTTCCGGAGGTCGTCGCTCATGGCGCGGCATCGTAGCGTTGTTCGACTGGTGCCGACTACGGCCCGGACGGGGCCGTAGCCGGCCGTCGCCGCGCGGGTCAGGCGGGGAGCAGCGCCAGGATCTCGTCGGCGGTACCCGTCTCGCCCAGCCGCGGGAAGATCGTCGCGACCGAGCGCTCGTGCGCGGCGAGGTCGGTGTCGGTGACCGAGTCGGTCGCGACCGTGACGTGGTAGCCGTGCTCGTACGCGTCCCGCGCGGTGGACTCCACACCGATGCTGGTGGAGATGCCGCACAGCACGATCTGCGTCACCCCGCGGCGGCGCAGCTCCATGTCCAGGCCGGTGCCGTAGAAGGCGCCCCACTGGCGCTTGGAGACGGTGATGTCCTCCGGCTGCCGGTCCAGCTCGGGCACCAGTTCCGTCCACTCCGCCGGGAAGGACGTGACGGTCGCCGGACCGCCGTCGGTACGGCCGGGCGCCACGCCCGTGACGTTCACCAGGACGACCGGCAGCCCGGCCTTCCGGAAACCGGCCGCCAGCCGGGCACTGCGGGCGACGACACCGTCCGCGGGATGCGCGGTCGGCAGCCCGACGATGCCGCTCTGCAGGTCGATGACGACCAGGGCGGTACGCGGGTCGAGAGTGGTCGCGGTCATTGCGGGACATCTCCTGAGGGGTTGCTGTCGTGCGGGGTCTCCGCCAGGCGGCGGAGCAGCGGGAGCGCCGCCGCGAGCGCGCGGTGCTCCCCGGGAGTGAGCCGGCCGTCGATCGCCTCCGCCAGCCACCCGCGCCGGGCCGCGCGGCCCGATCCGAGCAGGGCGCTGCCGCCCGCGGTCAGCGAGAAGACGACCTGCCGGCCGTCGGTGGGGTGCGGGGCGCGGGCCACGAGCCCGCGCTCCTCCAGCGCGGCGAGCGTCATCCGCATCGACTGCGGCCGCACCAGCTCGCCGCGCGCCAGCGCGGCGGTCGTCGTCGGCCCCTCGGCGGCCAGCCGCCCCATCACCGACTGCTGCGACGGCGTCAGCTCGGCCTCCGCGGAGGCCGCCCGCATCCGCCGCCCCAGCCGTGCGACGACGGTGGCCAGCTCGTCCGCCGTCTCGGCACCTTGGCTGCTCACGGGGCCACGGTAGGAGGAGGACAGGAAAACTTGCAAGTTTGCCTGTCGAGTGAGGGCTCTTTCGGCGGTGGCCGCCGCTGGTCGGGTGAGGGCGGAAGGCCCGTGTCCGGGCGGCCGGAGCGATCGGTCGCCGCACGAAAACGCTACGTAGCAGTGCCGTAACGCGGCGGGTGTCCAATGCCGTGTCCGACGCGCGCGCCGGGTGCCGCGTCCGAACGCGGCCCGTGGCACGCGCGCCGCGTCCGATTGCCCCGCGGCGGCCGACGGAGGAGCTGTTGACACCGGAATTCCTGCACTGCTTCCGCTCCCTGCTCGCCGCGCTCGGCGAGCGGCCCGGTTGGTACGCGGAGTACGCGCGGCGCGACCCCGACGCGGCCCGCGCGCACGAGACGGGGCACGAGGTGCCGCCCTGGGACGTCGTCCGCACTATCCTGCGCGACCTCGCACGCAACGCCGGGGCCTCCGACGCCGGTCCCGCCGACGTCGGGCGCGTCCACACCCTGCACGCCGCCGCCGTCGCGGCGGAGGACGCCCGCCCCGGTGCCGGGGCCCGCCTGTACGCGCGGCTCGCCGCCGCCGAACGCGCGCACGAAGCCGCTGCCGCCCGCGCCCGCGACGCCGCCCGCGCGCACGCCCGGCAGCCGAGCGCCTCCCGCGCGGGCTTCCTCGCCTGGACCCGGGACGACCTGGAGCGGGCCGTCGCCCGCCGGACCGCCCTGCACGCCCGGCTGGGCGCGGTGCTTCCGGCCACCGAGCCGCCGGGCGGTACGGACGCGGACGCGGCACCCGCACCGCGGCCGCGGGGCGCCCGGTTCGCCGGGGCGCCCGCGCAAGGGGACGCGGGGGAGCGGCCGGTGTCCGTGCCGCGCGGTCCGGTGCGGTCCGTAGGCGAGCCCGCCCGCGCGCCGCGGGGTGCGCGATTCGCCGGGGCGGCCGCGGGGGAGCCCGGGCCCGCGCCGCGGGCTGCGGCCGAACCCGCCCCCGCACCGCGCGGGGCCCGGTTCGCCGGGGCGCCGAAAGAAGCCGCACGTTCCGAGCCGCCCGCGCCCGACCCGCGCTGGACGGCGGAGGCCCGCGCGGAAGCCGCCCGGCTGCTGCGACTGCGGGCCGCCGGGGACACCGGGGCCGCCTACCTCGCGCTCAGCGCTGCCGCGCAGGGGCCCGCCGAGCGCATCCCGTACATCGTGCGGGCCCTGGAACGCACGGGGCTCACCGCCGACGCCGGGACCCTCCTGTGGGAGATCGCCGCGCTGCCGGCCGCCGCGGTCGCCGCGGCGGTCGCCGCGCTCGCCGTCGACCGGCGCGACGCGCACGCCCGCACGCTGCTGCACCAGATCGCCGCCCGCCCCGCGGCCGAGGTCGCGGCCGTCGCCGACCTCCTGTACTCCGCCGGGCACACCGGGGAGGCGGCGGAACTCCTCGAAACGGTGGCCCGTGCGCGGCCCGCGGACGCCGCGGCGGACATCGCCCGCGCCCGCCCCGCCCTCACGGCGGCCCTCCTCGCCGCCGCCGCCCGCGTCGCCCCACCCTGCCGCCGCGACGTCGCCGCGGCCCTCCTCCGCGGATGACCCTTGCGGGGCTTGGCTTCTTTCACCCCGGGGTGCCTCTTGGGGTGGTTTGCGTGACCTTCCCGCCGCGGTGGCTGGTCGCGCAGGTGCTCGCGTCCCTGGAGGGGCTTGCCCTGCGGTGAAGGGTGAGCGTTTTTCGGGGCGCGTGGGGGCACCTCCCAGGCGGAGCCTGGGGGAGAACTGCGCGACAAGCCACCCACCGGCCGCAAGGTCCCGGGATCACCGCACCCGGCAGCCCGCAGGGCGAAGCGCGCCCCCCCGCGCCGGGGGGAGAGGCCTCCGTTCTTGGGGGCGACCTCAAGAACGGGGCGCGTCCAGTTGCGTGAAGCGGGCCTCCGCGGAGCGGAACGCGCCGCCCCCCACCCCGAAAGGCTGGCGGAAGGGCTGGTTGAGCTGAGCCGCGAGCACGATCGCGAAGGCCACCGCCGCCCCGGCGAACCCCACCGCGACGAGGTGGCGCGGCGCGGCCGTGAGCCCGAGTACCGCCGGGAAGGTGAGCAGGAAGGCCCCGGAGACGACCATCGCCACCCACACGACCCGCGGGATCCCCGCGGTGACCGCGGCGGCGCGGTCGGACCTGGTCTCGTACACGGTCGCCAGCGCCGACTGCGCCGCCGCCTTCGCCGCCTGCTCCTCCGGCCGCGCCGCCGAGGCGCCGCGCACGGCCGCCCGTACCCGGTCGAGCGCCTGCCACGTCTGCGGACTGGTCCGCCCACGGGCGAGCTGCGGGTATTCGACGTCGCGGACGTCTTCCGTGTACGCGCGCAGCAGCCCGCGCACCGACGTGCGGTCGGCGGGGGCGAGCCCGCCCGCCGCCCAGTACGTGTCGGTGAGCGCCCGCGCCTCGTCGTACGTGCCGGTGCGCGCGTTGCCCAGCGCGGACCAGCTGCCCGCGACCTGGAAGCCCGTCAGCAGGATGAAGGAGCTGAGCAGCACTGCCCCGATCAGGGACAGTCCGTTGCCGGAGTCGCCGTCGGGCGCGGGCACGCGGCGCCGTCCGAGGAACCACCCGGTGGTGAGGGCGAAGGCCGCGCCGCCGAGCGCGGAGAGGACGAAGAGCAGGTAGTGCGGCATGGCGCTCCCAGGGGTGCGACGGGAGGGGGGAGGGGCGGCGCGGGCGTCAGCGCCGGCGCCGGAACGTGCGGTAGGGGACAGCCGCGAGCACGGCGGGCAGCAGCACGACCGCCATCGTGAGCAGCCACCAGCGCGCGGCGCCGCCCCCGGCCCCGTGCGGGTACGGTTCACCGCCCGGCGGAGGGGCGTAGGCCTGCGCACCGGACGGCGAGGCGGACACGCGGGCGGCGGGCGCCCTGCCCGGAGCGCTGCGTACGGGCGGGTCCGGCCGCCCGCGCGCGGGCCCGGGTGCGGACCCGGCGACGGGAGGGGCCGCGGGCGGCGAGGCCGCCGGGGGCGGCGGTGGAGGGGCGGACGTCACCGGTGGCGTCGGCCGGGTCGTGGGCGGCAAGGTGACGGGCGGCGGTCCGGTCGGCGTCGTCGGGGGCGTGCCCGGCGGGGTGCTCGGCGGAGCACTCGGCGGGGCACTCGGATGCGGGCCGCACGCGCCGCCCACCCGGACGGTGACCCGCCCGATCGGCAGCAGGACCACCCCGTCCACCCGCACCAGCACCTCGACCCGACCGTCCCGCCCGCACACGACGACGGTCACCCCGCGCGGCCCGTGCGGGGGACCGGGCGTGGGCGTGGACGCTGCGGAGGGGCCTGCGGCCAGCAGGAGTCCGGACGCGGCGGCCACGGGGAGGGGCCACCGCGGAGGGCGTACGGCTTTCACGAACATTACGGTAAAAGCCGATATTCCATCAGGTCAGCGGAATGGGGGAGTATGGCGTGAACCGACCGCGTGTCCCCCGGGGTTCGAACACCCCGCCCCCTCGGCGCGGCTCTTGACGGCCGCGCCCTCGAACACGACCGTCGCCTTCCGGCCACGCGCACTTCTCGCCGGGGATGCCTCGTGCGGTGGTCCGCGTGATCTTCCCGCCGTCGTGGCTGGTCGCAAGGTCCCGGGACCACCGCACCCGGCAGCCCGCAGGGCGAAGCGAACCCCGGTGCCGGGAAGGCCAACGCCCCCACGGCGAGTGGGCCGTACGGGTCAGCCCGCGGCGACACAGGGGCGACGGCCGCGCGCGAGCGCACCCCGCGGGGGACAGTGGGGCGACGTGACGCCACGTCAGAGGGGCAACAGCCGCATGAGCAACGTCGTACGCGCCGCACTGGTCCAGGCGGCCTGGACCGGCGACACCGACTCGATGGTCGCCAAGCACGAAGCGCACGCCCGTTCCGCCGCCGCGCAGGGCGCGCAAGTCATCGGCTTCCAGGAGCTGTTCAACGCCCCGTACTTCTGCCAGGTGCAGGACACCGCGCACCACCGCTGGGCGGAGGCCGTGCCGGACGGGCCGACCGTCCGGCGGATGCGGGACCTCGCCCGGGAGACGGGCATGGTGATCGTCGTACCGGTCTTCGAGATCGAGCAGCCCGGCGTGTACTACAACACCGCCGCGGTGATCGACGCGGACGGCAGCTACCTCGGCAAGTACCGCAAGCACCATCTTCCGCAACTGCCGGGCTTCTGGGAGAAGTTCTACTTCCGGCCGGGCAATCTCGGCTGGCCGGTCTTCGACACGGCGGTGGGCCGGGTCGGTGTCTACATCTGCTACGACCGGCACTTCCCGGAGGGCTGGCGGGCGCTGGGGCTGGCGGGGGCGCGGCTGGTGTTCAACCCGAGCGCGACCAGCCGCGGCCTCTCGTCGTACCTGTGGCAGCTGGAGCAGCCCGCGGCGGCGGTGGCCAACGAGTACTTCGTGGCGGCGATCAACCGGGTGGGCCGCGAGGAGTACGGCGACGACGACTTCTACGGCACCAGCTACTTCGCCGACCCGCGCGGGCAGCTCGTCGGCGATGCCGCGTCCGCCACGGAGGAGGAACTCCTCGTCCGCGACCTGGACTTCGGCCTGCTGGACGAGGTCCGCACCCAGTGGGCCTTCTACCGCGACCGGCGCCCGGACGCGTACGGCATCCTGACGGGGGCGTGAGGGCGTGGCCACCGTGACCGAGGGACCGCACGAGGCCCTGTACGCCCGGCACCGCGCGGTGCTGCCGGACTGGCTGGCGACGTACTACGAGCGGCCGATCGAGCTGACGCGGGGCGAGGGCCGCCATGTGTGGGACGCCGAGGGCAACCGCTACCTGGACTTCTTCGGCGGCATCCTCACGACCATGACCGCGCACGCGCTGCCCGAGGTCACCGCGGCGGTCGCGGCTCAGGCGGGGCGGCTGCTGCACTCCTCGACGCTCTACCTGAGCAGCCAGGCCGTGGAGCTGGCGGAGCGGATCGCGCGGCTGTCGGGCATCCCGGACGCCCGGGTGTTCTTCACGACCTCCGGCACCGAGGCCAACGACACCGCGCTGCTGCTGGCCACCGCCTACCGCGGCTCCAACCAGGTGCTGGCGCTGCGCAACAGCTACCACGGCCGTTCCTTCAGCGCGGTCGGCGTGACCGGCAACGCGGCCTGGTCGCCGACGAGTCTGTCCCCGCTCCAGACGCTGTACGTGCACGGCGGGGTACGCGGCCGCGGCCCGTACGCGCACCTGGCGGACCCGGACTTCGTGACGGCGTGCGTGGCCGACTTGGAGGACGTGCTCGGGCAGGCGGGCGGCCGGGTCGCCGCGCTGGTGGCCGAACCGGTGCAGGGCGTCGGGGGGTTCACGATGCCGCCCGACGGGCTGCTCGCGGCCTTCAGGCAGGTGCTCGACAAGCACGGCATCCTGTGGATCACCGACGAGGTGCAGACCGGCTGGGGCCGTACCGGCGACCACTTCTGGGGCTGGCAGGCGCATGCGGCGGCCGGGCCGCCGGACGTCCTCACCTTCGCCAAGGGCATCGGCAACGGCATGTCGATGGGCGGTGTCGTGGCCCGCGCCGAGGTGATGAACTGCCTGACCGCCAACTCCATCTCGACCTTCGGCGGCAGCCCGGTCACGGCCGCCGCGGCGCTCGCCAACCTCGACTACCTCGTCGGCCACGACCTCCAGGGCAACGCCCGCCGGGTCGGCGGCCTGCTGCGGGCCCGGATCGAGGCCGCCGCCGCGCGGCTGGACCTGGTGCGCGAGGTGCGCGGGCGCGGTCTGATGCTCGGGGTGGAGATGGTCGTGCCCGGCACCGACCGCCCCTCGGCGCAGGCCGCGAGCGCGGTCCTGGAGGCCGCGCGGGAGAACGGCCTGCTCGTCGGCAAGGGCGGCAGGGCGGGCAACGTGCTGCGGATCGCGCCGCCGCTGTCGCTGACCGTCGCCGAGGCCGAGGAGGGCGCGGACATCCTGGAGACGGCGCTCGCCGCGGCCCACCAGGACTACGCGGCGCGGGTGGCCCTGTGACGCCGCGGACCCTGATCCGCGGCGGCCTCGTCGTCACCGCCGCCGAGGAGACGCACGCCGACGTGCTGATCGAGGCGGGCCGGATCGCCGCGCTGGCGGCGCACGACAGCGCCTCCGCCGCGTCCTTCACCGCCGACACCGTGATCGACGCGACGGGCCGCTACGTCGTCCCCGGCGGTGTGGACGCGCACACCCACATGGAGATGCCGTTCGGCGGCACCACCGCGTCCGACACCTTCGAGACCGGCACCCGGGCCGCCGCGTGGGGCGGGACCACGACGATCGTGGACTTCGCGGTCCAGCAGGTCGGCGGCTCGCTGCGCGCGGGCCTGGACGCCTGGTACGAGAAGGCCGACGGGCGCTGCGCGGTCGACTACGGCTTCCACATGATCGTCGCCGACGTCCACGACCGGACGCTGCGCGAGATGGACGCCCTGGTCGAGGAGGGCGTCACCAGTTTCAAGCTCTTCATGGCCTACCCCGGCGTCTTCTACAGCGACGACGGGCGGATCCTGCGCGCCTTCCAGCGGGCCGCGGCCAACGGCGCCCTGCCGATGGTGCACGCCGAGAACGGCATCGCCATCGACGTGCTGGTCCGGCAGGCCCTGGAGGCGGGCCGGACGGACCCGCGCGTGCACGGCGAGGTGCGGCACGTGCTGCTGGAGGCCGAGGCGACGCACCGGGCGATCCAGCTCGCCCGCGTCGCGGGCTCCCCGCTCTACGTCGTGCACGTCTCCGCCGAGCAGGCGCTCGCCGAACTGACCGCCGCCCGCGACCTGGGGCTCCCGGTCTTCGGCGAGACCTGCCCGCAGTATCTGTTCCTGTCCACCGCCGATCTCGCCGCACCGGACTTCGAGGGCGCCAAGTACGTGTGCAGCACCCCGCTGCGGCCGCGCGAGCACCAGGCGGCGCTGTGGCGCGGCCTGCGCACCGACGACCTCCAGGTGGTCTCCACCGACCACTGCCCGTTCTGCTTCGCCGGGCAGAAGGAGCTGGGCCGCGGCGACTTCTCCCGCATCCCCAACGGCCTGCCGGGCGTGGAGCACCGGATGGACCTGCTGCACCAGGCCGTCGTGGAGGGCAGGCTGAGCCGCCGCCGCTGGATCGACGTGGCGTGCGCCGCGCCCGCCCGGATGTTCGGCCTCTACCCGCGCAAGGGCACGATCGCGCCCGGCGCGGACGCCGATGTCGTCGTCTACGACCCGCACGCCGAGCAGACCCTCTCCGCGCGCACCCACCACATGAACGTCGACTACTCCGCCTACGAGGGCCGCACCCTCACCGGCCGGGTCGAGACCGTGCTGTCGCGCGGTGTCCCGGTCGTCGACCGCGGTACGTACGTGGGCCGCGCGGGGCACGGCCAGTTCGTCCCGCGGGGCCTGTGCCAGTACCTGTGACCCCGTGTCCGTGACCGTCACGCACCAGCGAGGAGCGCGGCCCCATGCACTTCGGCCTCGTGCTGCAGACCGACCCGCCCGCGTCCGACGTCGTCGCGCTCATGCGGCGCGCCGAGAGCCGGGGCTTCCGGCACGGATGGACCTTCGACTCCGCCGTGCTGTGGCAGGAGCCCTTCGTCATCCACAGCCGCATCCTGGAGCACACCGAACGGCTGACCGTCGGCACCATGGTCACCAACCCCTCGACGCGCGCCTGGGAGGTGACCGCCTCCACCTTCGCGACCCTCAACTCCATGTACGGCAACCGCACCGTGTGCGGCATCGGCCGTGGCGACTCGGCGATGCGCGTCGCGGGCCGGCCGCCCGCCACGCTGGCCCGGCTGGGCCGCGCGATCACCGCGATCCGCGACCTGGCCGAGGGCCGTGAGGCGGTCGTCGACGGCACCGCGCTGCGGCTGCCGTGGGTACGGGAGGGGCGGCTGCCGGTGTGGATGGCCGCGTACGGGCCGAAGGCGCTGGCCATGGCGGGCGAGCTGGCCGACGGCTTCATCCTGCAACTGGCCGACGTCCACCTGACGGCCTGGATGGTCAAGGCGGTGCGCACCGCGGCCGAACGCGCCGGGCGCGATCCGGCGTCGGTCACGGTGTGCGTGGCCGCGCCCGCGTACGTCACCGAGGGAGCCGCGCCCGCCGACCTCGCGCACGCCCGCGAGCAGTGCCGCTGGTTCGGCGGCATGGTCGGCAACCACGTCGCCGACCTGGTCGCCCGCTACGGCGCGCACTCCGCCGAGGTGCCGGAGGAGCTGACCGCGTACATCCGGCAGCGGCAGGGCTACGACTACGCCCACCACGGCCGCAGCGGCAACCCCGACACCGCCTTCGTACCGGACGCGATCGTGGACCGCTTCTGCGTCGTCGGCCCCCCGCAGGCGCATGTGGCCCGGATGCGCGCGCTGCGCGGCCTGGGTGTCGACCACTTCGCCCTCTACGCGATGCACGACGCCAAACAGGCCACCGTGGACGCGTACGGCGAGCATGTCATCCCCGCGATGGCGTGACCCTGCCATCCGTACCGGGGTACCGGACCACAGGGCCCCGCGGTCTGGTTGGATGGGCCGCATGGGCAACGGAGTCGGTGCGGTGACCGGTGGGGCGGAGGCGGCGGGCGGCCCGCGCGCACCCCGCGACGACGCCGGGACGGGCGCCCGCGGCCGGACGGCGGTCGCGCCGTGAGGCGGGCCGTGGTCGCGGACGCGGTCGTCGTCGGGGCGGGCCCCAACGGGCTGACCGCCGCCGTCGAACTGGCCCGCGCGGGCCTGAGCGTGCAGATCTACGAGGCCGCGGACACCGTCGGCGGCGGCGCCAGGACCGAGGAGCTGACGCTGCCCGGCTTCCGGCACGACCCCTGCTCGGCCGTCCACCCCTTCGGTGTCGGCTCGCCCGCCTTCCAGGCGCTGCCGCTGGCCCGGCACGGCCTGGAGTGGCTGCACCCGGAACTGCCGCTGGCCCACCCGTTCCCGGACGGCACCGCCGCCGTCCTCGCCCGCGGCGTCGGGGAGACCGCCGCGTCGCTCGGGCCGCGCGACGCGGGCACGTACCGCAGGCTGATGGCGCCCTACATCGGCCACTGGGAGTCGATCGCCGCGGACTTCTTCCGCCCGCAGTGGTCCGGGATACCGCGCGACCCCTACCGCTTCGCGCGCTTCGGGCTCACCGGCGCCCCGCCGCTGTCGCTGCTCGCGCTGCGCTTCCACGGCCCCAAGGCACGCGGGATGCTCGCCGGCCTCGCCGGGCACGCCATCACCAGGCTGAGCCAGCCCCTCACCGGGGCGATGGCGATGATGTTCGCGCTCGCCGGGCACGAGCGCGGCTGGCCTGTCGCGCGCGGCGGCTCGCAGTCGATCGCCGACGCGCTCGCCGGGTACCTGACCGAGCTGGGCGGGGTGATCCGCACCGGGGTGACGGTCCGCAAGCTCGACGAGCTGCCGCCCGCCCGCGCCTACGTCTTCGACACCTCGCCGACCGCGCTGGCCCGGATCGCCGCGCTCGGCGACGCCTACCGGCGCTACCGCTACGGCCCCTCCGTCTTCAAGATCGACTACGCCCTGGACGGCCCCGTCCCGTGGACCGCCCCCGAGGCGCGGCGGGCCGGAACGGTGCACGTCGGCCCGACGTACACCGAGATCGGCGACGCCCTGAACCGCGCGGTCACCGGGCGCCCGCCGCACACCCCGTTCCTGATCACCGCCCAGCCGGGCGTCGCCGACGCCTCGCGCGCGCCCGCGGGCAAGCATGTCTTCTGGGCCTACGGGCACGTGCCGAACGGCTGGCACGGCGACGCGACCGACGCCGTCGAGCGGCAGATCGAGCGCTTCGCCCCGGGCTTCCGCGACCTGGTGCTGGCCCGCGCCGTCACCGGCCCCGCCGGGCTCGCCGCGCGCAACGCCAACTACGTGGGCGGCGACATCGGGTGCGGCGCCTTCTCCGGACTCCAGACGGTGCTGCGCCCGCGGCTCGCCGCGATCCCGTACGCGACCTCGCGCCCCGGGGTCTTCCTGTGCTCGTCCGCGACCCCGCCGGGGCCCGGTGTGCACGGCATGAGCGGCCACAACGCCGCCCGCGCGGTGCTGCGGCACCTGCGCCGCACGGCCCGCCGCTGAAGCCGCCGGGCTTCCGGACACGCGGAAGCCGCGGCGGGTCCTCCCGCCGCGGCTCCGGATTCCGAAGGGCCGTCAGCCCACGTACGGCGACTGGCCGGGCACCGGCTGCGCCTGGTAGCCGGGCTGCGCGCCGTAGCCGGGCTGCACGCCGAACCGCACCTCGGACAGCGCCTTCTTGTAGATGACCTTGGCGAAGTAGCCCGACCCGAAGAAGATGTTCTGCACCACGTACCAGAACTTCTCCGCACCGGTCATCTGGACCAGGCCGTAGTCGCTGAGGGCCTTCTTGACCGGGACCTTGGCGAAGTAGCCCGCACCGAAGGCGATGCAGTGCAGGACGTACCAGAAGCTCTCGGCGGACGTGGTCTGGCCGCTGCCGAGCTGCTGGGTCTGGGGCTGGGACATGGTGGAGCCTTTCGCGGTGCGCGAGCGCGCGCTGGGGACAGTGCGGCGCGGTCGCAAGACGCCCCCGGGACGCCGCAGTTCACCCGCGCCGACTCGGAAGCTTAGGGGTAAAGGTTGCCCTCTGTCGCGGCTTTACCGGCTATCACCCGATCTTCGGACGGTGGGCGGACGGCGCCGTGCCCCGCCTCCGGTGGGCGGCGGTGCGGGTGCGAGGGTGCGGGTTGTCGGCGGCGGGCACGGAAACTATCCTTACCCGTCGGTAAGTTTACTTTGGAGTAAGGACGGTGGACCCATGGCGGCACTGGACGACCTCGACCTGGAAACCCTGGACTTCGGCACGGTCGAGCCCCGCGACTTCGCCCGGATCGTCAAGGGCCTGCCCGCCGCGCGGATCGCCGAGCTGATGGCCGGACGGCAGCGCCGCCGCGTCCTCGACGAGGTCTTCGGGCGCATGCACACCCTCTTCAAGCCGGACGCCGCCGCGGGCCGCGACGCCCTCGTCCGCTGGCGCATCACCGCCGCCGACGGCGGCCCCGACGACGTCTACGAGACACACATCGGCGGCGGCACCTGCACCGTCACCCCCGAACGCACCGACCGCGAGCCGCAGCTCAGCCTGGTCATGGCCGCACCGGAATTCCTCAAGCTCGTCTCCGGCAACGCCTCCGGCCCCACCCTCTTCTTCACCCGCAAGCTCAAACTCAAGGGCGACATCCGGCTGGCGGGCTCGCTCACCTACTTCTTCGACATCCCCAAGGCCTGAGACCCCTCCCGGCGGTCGCGGCACGCCGGGACGACGGCGGCCAGCATGGCGGCGCCGGTCAGCGCGAACGCCCAGGAGTAGCCGGTGCCCGCCGCGAGCCAGCCGAAGACCGCCGCGCCCGCGCCCATACCGGCGTCGTAGGCGACGTTCCACACCGCGCTGACCGTCGCGTAGCCGGAGGCCGGGACACGCGCGTACATCAGCGTCAGCGTCGCGTTCTGCGCCACCCCGAACCCCGCGCCGAACAGCGTCGCCCCGGCGGCCACGGCGGCGGCGCTGCCCGTCACCGCCATGAGCAGCGTCCCGCCCGCCGACAGCAGCAGACCGGGGAGGACCAGCACGGCGGACCCGTGGCGGTCGCCGTACCGGCCCGCCAGCCAGCGGGCCGCGGTGGCCGCCGCGGGCTGCGCGAAGAGGGCGAGCGCGACCAGCCCCGGGTGCGCCGGCACCGCCAGCGGCAGGAAGGTGACGACCACGCCCGCGGTCGCGGTGGTCGCCGCGAAGACCACCGCGGGCCGCCGCAGCCCGGGCGCGCGCAGCCCCTCCGCCAGGCCGACCGGCCGCCCGGCGGTCCGGATCCGGTCGGGCAGGGCCGGCACCGACAGGACCGCGGCGAGCGCCGAGACGGCCGCGGCGGTGAAGACCACCGGATACCCGGCGTGTGCCGCCAGCCACACGCCCAGCGGCAGCGCCACCAGCCCCGGCACCCCCGAGACCAGCCCGACCAGCGCCAGCCCCTCGCCCCGGCGCTCGGCCGGGACGAGCGACGCGGTCAGGGCGCCGCCCGCGACCACCGTGAAGGCGAACCCCAGACCGCGCAGCAGGCAGACCAGCAGGATCCAGAACGGCCCCCCGGCCGCGAGCGGCACCAGCGCCGGGGCGCCCAGCAGGAACAGCCCCGCGGCCAGCACGACCCGGTATCCGAAGCGGTCCGCCAGCGCCGGCGTGACCAGCTCGCCCGCGACCGTCGCGAGCATCAGCGTGCCGGTGACGAGCCCGGCCGCACCGCCGCCCCCGCCGTGCGCGGCGGCGTAGCCGGGGACGACGGACAGCAGCAGGTAGAAGCTGGTCGAGGCGCCCAGGATGGAGACGAAGCGCAGCAGCAACGGCCGTGTCACCAGCGGCGGGCGGGACACCGGGGCGCGGGACGCGGAGTCGAGGATGTCGGTCACGCAAGGACGGTAAGCGGCCCGGTGGACCGCCGGTAAGCTCCGGTTGCATGTCGCTGGAGTGGGCCGGTTCGTCCCCCGAACTACTGCTGGCCGTCGACCGGACCGGCACGGTGCCGCTGCGCGCCCAGCTCGAACACGGGCTGCGGGACGCGATCAGGACCGGACGGCTGCGGGTCGGCGAACGCCTGCCGTCCTCCCGGGAGCTGGCCCGCACGCTCCGCCTCTCCCGCGGCCTGGTCCAGGAGTGCTACGCCCAGCTCCAGGCCGAGGGCTACCTGGTGACCCGCCCCGGCTCCGCGACCCGGGTGGCCGCCGGAACCTGCGACCCGCCCGCGGCCGCAGCGCCGCCCGCCGCGCCTCCGCCGCTGCTGGCCGACTTCCGCGCAAGCGTGCCCGACCTCGGCGCCTTCCCCGTCCAGGACTGGCTCTGGGCCGTCCGGGAGGCCGCCCGCGCCCTCCCGGTGAGCGCCCTCGACTACGGCGACCCGCGCGGCAGTGCCGAACTGCGCGAGGTCCTGGCCGGGTACCTGCGCCGGGTACGCGCCGCCGCCGCGGAACCGGAGCACCTGGTCGTCTGCAACGGCTACGCCCAGGGCCTCGGCCTGGCCCTGCGCGTCCTCGCGGACACCGGCGTGCGCAGCGTGGCCTTCGAGGACCCCGGTTCGCCCGGCACCGTCCGCGCCGCCGCCGCGGCGGCGGGCCTGCACGCCGTCCCCGTACCCGTCGACGACCACGGCCTCGACGTGGCGGCCCTGGACGCCACCGGCGCCCGCGCCGTCGTGGTCACCCCCGCCCACCAGTGGCCCACCGGCGTCGTCCTGGCCCCCGAGCGGCGCCTCGCCCTCGCCGACTGGGCCCGCCGCCGCGACGCGGTCGTCGTCGAGGACGACTACGACGCGGAGTTCCGCTACGACCGCGAGCCGGTCGGCGCGCTCCAGGGCCTGGCGCCCGACCGCGTCATCGCGATCGGGACGGTCAGCAAGACGCTCGTCCCCGCGCTGCGCATCGGCTGGATGCTGTGCCCGCCCGGCCTCACCGGGCCGGTCACCGAACACAAGTACCTCAGCGACCGCGGCACCCCCACCCTCGACCAGCTCGCCCTGGCCCGGCTCATGGCGTCCGGCCGCTTCGACCGTCACCTGCGCCGGATGCGCGTCCGCTACGCCGCCCGCCGCACGGCGCTGCTCGACGCGCTCGCCGCACACGCCCCCGGGCTCCCGGTGACGGGCCTGGCGGCGGGCTTCCACGCCGTCGCCCACCTGCCCGAGGGCGCCGCCGAGCAGGACGTCGTGACGGCGGCTTCGGCCCGCCGCGTCGGCCTGTACGGCATCGGCGCCTGCCGCGCGGCACGGACCGGACCCGCACAGATCGTGCTCGGCTACGGCAACGTCCCGCGCCGCGCCGTCGCCGAGGGCATCGCCGCGGTCGGCGACCTGCTCACCTAGCGTCGGCCCCCGGGCGGCCGTCCACCAGCTCCACGGGCGCGCGGCCGGTGGCCAGCGCCTCGACCGCGGCCCGCACCGCGCCCGCGCTGTTGGGGGTGAGGTAGCGGTCCACCTCGTCGGGCTCGACCAGCTTCCACGAGTCCAGCTCGCTCTCCTGGAGGCGGATCGACGCGATCTGGTCGTCGGTCAGCACCCCGCCGTCGTACAGGAAGGTCACCGACGGCGGCCGCACCGGTCCCGCGGTCGTCCACCCCATCACCAGCAGCGCGCCGGGCTCCACGTCCAGCCCGACCTCCTCCACCGACTCGCGCCGGGCCGCCTGCCGCGGCGTCTCGTTCTCGTCCGTCTCGATCGTGCCGCCCGGAAGCGTCCACGTCTCCCGGTAGTTGGGCTCCACGAGCAGGACCCGGCCGTCCGTGGAGCGGAAGAGCATGTTGGCCCCGGCGAGGATCCTCGGCAGCCCGGCGATGTACGTCGCGAAATCGGTCGTCATCCCTCGAATCTACGGTCCGCCGCCCCGCCGCGCGGGCCACTCCGGGCAGCGGGATAAGGTCCGAGCTGCCGTTGAACCATGATCGGACGGGAGCTGACGAAGGTGGCCGACACCGCACAGAAGTCGCCGGGGCGGGTGCTGATCGCCGCCGACAAGTTCAAGGGCTCGCTCACCGCCGTACAGGTCGCCGCGCACGTGGCCGCGGGCCTGCGGGCCGCCGTACCCGGCCTCGACGTCGCCGCGCTGCCGGTCGCCGACGGCGGGGACGGCACGGTGGACGCGGCCGTCGCCGCGGGCTTCACCCGGCACACCGTCCGCGTCACCGGGCCGCTCGGCGAGAGCGTCCAGGCCGCGTACGCGCTGCGCGACGGAACCGCCGTGGTGGAGATGGCCGAGGCCTCCGGGCTGCGCCACCTGCCGCCCGGCGTCTTCGCACCCCGCACCGCCACCACGTACGGCACCGGCGAACTGCTGCTGGCCGCGCTGGACGCGGGCGCCCGCACCATCGTGCTCGGCGTCGGCGGCAGCGCCACCACGGACGGCGGCGCCGGCATGCTCGCCGCGCTCGGCGCCCGGCTGCTGGACGCGCACGGCGCACCCGTCGCACCCGGCGGCGCCGCGCTCGCCTCCCTCGCCACCGCCGACCTCGACGGACTCGACCCGCGGCTGGCTGCCACCGAGGTCGTCCTCGCCAGCGACGTCGACAACCCGCTGCTCGGCCCGACGGGCGCCGCCGCGGTCTACGGGCCGCAGAAGGGCGCCGACGCCGACGACGTACGCGCCCTGGACGCGGCGCTCGCGCACTACGCGGAGGTCCTCGGCGCGGCCGACCTCGCCGCCGCGCCCGGCGCGGGGGCCGCGGGCGGCATCGGCTTCGGAGCGCTCGTCGCCCTGCGGGCGGCCTTCCGGCCCGGCATCGACGTCCTGCTCGACGTCCTGGGCTTCGCCGACGCGGTCGAGGGCGCGACCCTCGTCATCACCGGTGAGGGCTCGCTCGACGAGCAGACCCTGCACGGGAAGGCGCCCGTCGGCGTCGCCCGCGCGGCCGCGGCTCGCGGTGTCCGCGTCGCCGCGGTGTGCGGACGGCTCGCCGTCCAGCCCTCCGCGCTCGCCGCGGCCGGCATCTGCGCGGCCTACCCCCTCTCCGCCCTCGAACCCGACCCGGCCCGCTCCATCGCCGCGGCCGGCCCCCTCCTCGAACGCGTCGCCACGACCCTGGCGAAGGAGCTTCTCCTCTGACCCTTGCACATCCCGCGCCGGGCACCCCGTTTTTCAGGCCGCGGAGAGTATGCGCCTGCCGCGCCGGGCAACCACCAGGGCCGCGGGGAGGATGCGCCTGCCGCGCCGGGCACCCGTTTTACGGCCGCGGGGAGGATCCGCCTGCCGCGCCGGGCACCCGTTTTTCAGGGGCGCGGGGAACTGCGCGACAAGCCCCCACCGGGGCGCGGGTAGTCAACCGGCCCGAAGGGGCAGTTCGATCCGCTCCGGACCACCGGCCGGTGGTGGGCTGGTCGCGCAGTTCCCCGCGCCCCTAAAAACGAGGTGCCCGGCGGCGGAGGCGCGGCCTAGAAACGCGTGCCCGGCGCGGCAGCGCTGAGCGCTCGGCCCGCGCGGCAGGCGCACCCCCGCGCGGGAGCGCGGAGTGCGGAAACCCGGCCGCGCAGGGTGAAAGCTCACTCTGCGCAGCCGGGCAGGGACTACGGGGTGCGGCCCGGAAGGGGCCGCGGTATTACCGAAGCGCGGTGGCGCGCGCCTCGCGGCGATTCGCCCGCATCGTGTTCACTCGCCGCGTCGTCGCAAAGCACGGAATCACCGCCGCGGCCACGCACTGGAGCGCGGCCCCGGTCTGGAGCAGCTGGTGCCCGCCGGGCACGTCCAGCGTCCAGGCCGTGAGGCAGCCCATGCTCACGATCGTCCAGGCGAACGTCAGCGCGGCGAGCCGACCGCGCGGCTTGGGGTATTCGACGCGGCTGACCATGAGCCACGCCACACCCACGATCGCCCCGATGGTCGGCGCGAAGGGCAGCTCCAGCAGGACCAGGGAGACCACGGTCATCGCCCCGAAGGGGCTGGGCATGCCCTGGAAGACGCCGTCCCGCAGGGTCGTGCAGGAGAAGCGGGCGAGGCGCAGGACGACCGCGAGCACCACGAGGACGGCCGCTGCCGCGGACACCTTGCCGTAGGCGTCGTCGGCGACCAGGCCCCAGACGACCACGAAGTACGCCGGGGCGAGTCCGAAGCTGATCAGGTCGGAGAGGTTGTCCAGCTCCGCGCCCATCGCCGAGCTGCGCAGCTTGCGCGCGACCAGGCCGTCGCAGAGGTCGAAGACGGAGGCCAGCAGCATGAGCGAGACGGCGGTGGCGGCGCTGTGCTTGGACATGCCGCCGTCGCTCGTGCCGTTCAGGTGCGGGACCAGCACCCCGGTGGTGGTGAAGTAGACCGCCAGGAAGCCGCAGATCGCGTTACCGAGTGTGAGCGCGTCCGCGATGGACAGCCGGGTGGACAGGGGGAGGTCGTCGACCTCGTCCTGGAGTTCGGTCACCCAGTCGGACTGCGCCGTATCACCGTCAGTCACGGTCAAGGCGTGTCACCCCAGCCGTGGTGGTCTGCCCGACCTCGACGCCCGCCTCGATGCCTTCGGGGAGGTACACGTCGACGCGTGAGCCGAAGCGGATGAGCCCGATGCGGTCGCCCTGCTCGACCTTGCAGCCGCGCGGCACGTACGGCACGATCCGGCGCGCGACGGCACCGGCGATCTGCACCATCTCGATGTCGCCGAGGTCGGTGTCGAAGTGCCACACGACCCGCTCGTTGTTCTCGCTCTCCTTGTTGAACGCCGGGACGAACCCGCCCGGGATGTGCTCGACGGAGGAGATCGTGCCGGCCAGCGGAGCGCGGTTGACGTGCACGTTGAGCGGGCTCATGAAGATCGCGACGCGGGTGCGCCCGTCCTTCCACGGCATGATGCTCTGGACCACGCCGTCGGCCGGGCTGATCACCCGGCCTTCGGCGATCTCCCGCTCAGGGTCGCGGAAGAACCACAGCATCCCGGCCGCCAGGGCGGTGGCGGGGACTGCCACGGTCGCCCAGCGGCCGGAGTGGCGCGCCTTGACGAGGGAGACCGCCGCGGTGGCGACGGTCGGGAAGAGCCACGGTGATGCTCCACGGGCGAGGCGGACCCGGCCGCGCGGTGCAGGGGAATGGCTGTGGGGCATGGAAGACCTTCGTAGCGGAGGATGCCGCGAATTGCTTCTGGGGACGGCGGCTTTGGTCGATGGTATCGGCTGACACCGGCAACTGGGCAAGCGCGAGGGCGAGTCGATGGCCGGTTCTGGTGGCTCTACAACGGCCGAAACCACGGCGCAGTGTGATGTTTGCCTCGGGTAAATCCATCCAAAATTGGACATTTACCCCTGGATTCGATACTCCTCCAGAAGTCGCCGCCCGATGATCATTTTCTGGATCTCAGCGGTCCCCTCGCCGATCAGCAGCATCGGGGCCTCCCGGTACAGCCGCTCGATCTCGTACTCCTTGGAGAAGCCGTAGCCGCCGTGGATGCGGAAGGCGTCCTCGACGACTTCTTTGCAGAACTCTGATGCGAGATATTTCGCCATGCCCGCCTCCAGATCGTTCCGCTCGCCGGAATCCTTCTTGCGTGCGGCATTGACCATCATCTGGTGGGCGGCCTCCACTTTGGTGGCCATTTCGGCGAGCTTGAACTGCACGGCCTGGTGCTGGGCGATCTGCTTGCCGAAGGTGTGCCGCTGCTGCGCGTAGCCGATACCCAGCTCGAACGCACGCTTGGCGACGCCGCAGCCACGCGCGGCGACGTTCACCCGGCCCACCTCGACGCCGTCCATCATCTGGTAAAAACCGCGGCCGCTGGTGCCGCCGAGCACCCGGTCGGCGGGGATCCGCACGTCCTGGAGCACCAGCTCGGTGGTGTCGACGCCCTTGTAGCCCATCTTCTCGATCTTGCCCGGCACGGTCAGGCCCGGCACCGTGGCGTTGGCGCCGAAGCCGGGCTCCTTCTCGATCAGGAAGGTGGTCATCGAGCGGTGCGGCGGTGCGTCCGCCGGCTGCCCCTCGTCGGTCCGGCACAGCACCGCGACCAGGTTCGACGAGCCGCCGTTGGTCAGCCACATCTTCTGGCCGTTGATCACGTACGCGTCCCCGTCGCGGACGGCCTTCGTCCGGATCGCGGAAACGTCCGAGCCCAGTCCCGGCTCCGACATCGAGAACGCGCCGCGCACGTCACCGGCCGCCATCCGCGGCAGGAAGTGGTCCTTCTGCTCCTGGGTGCCGTGCTGGCGGATCATGTACGCGACGATGAAATGCGTGTTGATGATGCCCGACACACTCATCCAGCCGCGCGAGATCTCCTCCACGGCCAGTGCGTAGGTCAGCAGCGACTCGCCGAGCCCGCCGTACTCCTCGGGGATCATCAGCCCGAAGACGCCCAGCTCCTTGAGGCCCTCGACGATGGCGAGGGGGTATTCGTCGCGGTGCTCCAGCTCGGTGGCGACCGGCAGGATCTCCTTGTCGACGAATTCCCGGACGGTGCTCAGGATCTCCCGCTGGATCTCGGTCAGGCCGTCGGTGTGCGCGAGACGGTCGGCCATGTCACTTCCCTTCCGGCTGCGACTGGGGCTGGGGCTGCGGCTGCGGGCGGCCGGGCTGCTCGCCGCCGCGCTGCTCGATGTAGCGGGCGGTCGGCACCATCACCTTGCGGTGGAAGACGCACACCAGGGTGCCGTCCTGGTTGTGGCCGCGGGTCTCGACGCGGACGATGCCGCGGTCGTCCCGGCTCTTGGACGGCCACTTGTCCAGCACCGTCGTCTCGCCGTAGATCGTGTCCCCGTGGAAGGTCGGCGCGACGTGCCGCAGCGACTCGACCTCCAGGTTGGCGATGGCCTTGCCGGACACGTCCGGCACCGACATGCCGAGCAGCAGCGAGTAGACGTAGTTGCCGACGACCACGTTGCGGCCGAAGTCGGTCGTCCGCTCCGCGTAGTTGGCGTCCATGTGCAGCGGGTGGTGGTTCATGGTGAGGAGGCAGAAGAGGTGGTCGTCGTACTCGGTGACCGTCTTTCCCGGCCAGTGCCGGTACACGGCGCCGACCTCGAACTCCTCGTATGTGCGGCCGAACTGCACGGTCATACCTCCAGCTCGTTCTGCCCGGCGGGTCCGGCGGACCCGGCGAGGCCGTGCGCGCGCCGGATCTCGTCCACGATCCGGCCGATGATCCCGGTGATACCGAAATCCTTGGGTGTGAAGACCGCCGCCACACCGGCGGCGAGCAGGGCGTCCGCGTCCGCGGCCGGGATGATCCCGCCGACCACCACGGGCACGTCGTCCGCGCCCGCGGCGCTCAGCCGCTCCAGCACGTCCGGCACCAGCGCGCCGTGCGACCCGGAGAGGATCGACAGGCCCACGCAGTGCACGTCCTCGGCCACGGCGGCCGCCACGATCTGCTCGGGGGTCAGCCGTATGCCCTGGTAGACGACCTCGAAGCCGGCGTCGCGGGCGCGTACGGCGATCTGCTCGGCGCCGTTGGAGTGCCCGTCCAGACCGGGCTTGCCGACCAGCAGCCGCAGCCGCCCGCCGCCCAGTTCCTCCGCGGTCGCCGCGACCCGGCGGCGTACCTCCGCGAGCGGCCCGCCGTCGTCCGCCGTGACCGCCACCGGCGCGCCGCCCACCCCGGTCGGGGCGCGGAACTCCCCGAAGACCTCGCGCAGCACGCCCGCCCACTCGCCGGTCGTCACGCCCGCCCGGGCGCACTCCAGGGTGGCCGGCATCAGGTTGTCCGTGCCCTCGGCGGCCTCCCGCAGCGCCGCCAGCGCGGCCTTGGCGCGGGGCTGGTCGCGCTCGCGCCGCCACTCCTGCAGCGCGGCCACCACACGGGCCTCGGCGGCCGGGTCGACGGTCATGATCGCGGTGTCCAGGTCGGCGGTCAGCGGGCTCGGCTCGGTGGCCTCGTGGACGTTGACGCCGACGATCTTCTCCTCGCCCGACTCGATACGCGCCCGGCGCGCCGCGTGCGAGGCCACCAGCTCCGACTTCAGGTAGCCGGACTCGACGGCCGCCATCGCGCCGCCCATCTCCTCGATACGGGCCATCTCGGCGGTCGCCTGCCCGACCAGTTCGGCGACCTTCGCCTCGACGACATGGCTGCCGTCGAAGAGGTCGGGGTATTCCAGCAGGTCGCTCTCGTAGGCGAGGACCTGCTGGATGCGCAGGCTCCACTGCTGGTCCCACGGCCGGGGCAGGCCCAGTGCCTCGTTCCATGCCGGGAGCTGGACGGCGCGGGCGCGGGCGTCCTTCGACAGCGTCACCGCCAGCATCTCCAGCACGATGCGCTGCACGTTGTTCTCCGGCTGCGCCTCGGTCAGGCCGAGCGAGTTGACCTGCACTCCGTAGCGGAAGCGGCGCTGCCGCGGGTCCTGGACGCCGTAGCGCTCACGCGTGACGGTGTCCCAGATCCGGCCGAAGGCGCGCATCTTGCACATCTCCTCGACGAAGCGCACCCCGGCGTTGACGAAGAAGGAGATCCGCCCCACGACCTCGCCGCGCCGTTCCTCGGGTACCTGCCCGGAGGCGAACACCGCGTCCAGCACGGCGACCGCGGTGGACATCGCGTACGCGATCTCCTGCACCGGCGTCGCCCCCGCCTCCTGGAGGTGGTAGCTGCAGATGTTGATGGGGTTCCAGCGCGGGATTTGGTGGACCGCGTACGTGATCATGTCCGTGGTCAGCCGCAGTGACGGGCCGGGCGGGAAGACGTGCGTCCCGCGCGACAGGTACTCCTTGACGATGTCGTTCTGCGTCGTGCCCTGGAGGGCGGGCAGTTCGGCCCCTTGCTCCTCCGCGACCACCTGGTAGAGCGCCAGCAGCCACATCGCGGTGGCGTTGATGGTCATCGAGGTGTTCATGCGGTCCAGCGGGATGTCCGTGAACAGCCGCCGCATGTCGCCGAGGTGGCCGACCGGCACCCCGACCCGGCCCACCTCGCCGCGCGCCAGCACGTGGTCGGCGTCGTAGCCGGTCTGCGTCGGCAGGTCGAAGGCGACGGACAGGCCCGTCTGCCCCTTGGCGAGGTTGCGGCGGTAGAGCGCGTTGGACTCCTCCGCGGTCGAGTGGCCCGCGTACGTCCGCATCAGCCACGGCCGGTCGCGCTGCCCGGGCCCGCTCACGCGGCGGCCCCCGCGGATGCGGCGGACCGGGCGGGCGCCGCCGCGGCCCCTGCCGCGGTGGCCGCGCGCGCCGCGTCGCGGAAGAGGTTGATGGACGCCAGGTGGCGTTCACGCATTTCGGGGTCGGTCACTCCCATGCCTTCCTCAGGGGCCAGCGCCAGCACGCCGACCTTGCCGTGGTGCAGGTTGCGGTGCACGTCGTACGCGGCCTGGCCGGTCTGCGCCAGCGGGTAGGAGCGGGACACTGTCGGATGGATCTTCCCCTTGGCGATCAGCCGGTTGGCCTCCCAGGCCTCACGGTAGTTGGCGAAGTGCGAGCCGACGATGCGCTTGAGGGACATCCACAAGTAGCGGTTGTCGTACTCGTGGGTGTAGCCGGAGGTGGAGGCGCAGGTGACGACGGTGCCGCCCTTGCGGGTGACGTAGACGCTGGCGCCGAAGGTCTCGCGGCCGGGGTGCTCGAAGACGATGTCGACGTCCTCGCCGCCGGTCAGTTCGCGGATCCGGCCGCCGAAGCGCTTCCACTCCTTCGGGTCCTGGGTGTGCTCGTCGCGCCAGAAGCGGTAGCCCTCGGCGCTGCGGTCGATGACGGCCTCGGCGCCCATCGCCCGGCAGATCGCCGCCTTCTCGGGGCTGGACACCACGCAGATCGGCGTCGCACCGCCGGCGAGCGCGAACTGCGTGGCGTAGGAGCCGAGTCCGCCGCTGGCGCCCCAGATGAGCACGTTGTCGCCCTGCTTCATCCCGGCGCCGTTGCGGGAGACCAGCTGCCGGTACGCGGTGGAGTTGACCAGGCCGGGGGCCGCCGCCTCCTCCCACGTCAGGTGTTCCGGCTTGGGCATCAGCTGGTTGGACTTGACCAGGGCGATCTCGGCGAGGCCGCCGAAGTTGGTCTCGAAGCCCCAGATGCGCTGCTCGGGGTCGAGCATCGTGTCGTTGTGCCCGTCGGCCGACTCCAGTTCGACGCTCAGGCAGTGCGCCACGACCCGGTCGCCGGGCCGCCACTTGTTCACGCCCGGCCCGGTGCGCAGGACGACGCCCGCGAGGTCGGAGCCGATGACGTGGTAGGGCAGGTCGTGCCGGGCGGCGAGCGGTGAGGTGCGGCCGTAGCGCTCCAGGAAGGCGAAGGTCGAGACCGGCTCGAAGATCGACGTCCAGACCGAGTTGTAGTTCACCGAGCTGGCCATCACCGCGACCAGGGCCTCGCCAGGACCCACCTTCGGCACCGGCACCTCGTCCAGGTGCAGCGAGCGGCGCGGGTCCTTGTCGCGGGTGGCCAGACCGGCGAACATCTCCGCCTCGTCCTTGTGCACGGTGACCGCGCGGTAGGACTCGGGCAGCGGCAGCGCCGCGAAGTCGGCGCTGCTGCCGGGGCCTTCGGCCGCGATCACGGCGTCCAGGATTTCCTTCATGTGACTCGCCTCCGGCGAAGCGTTCCGGCCGGGTGGGACGCCGGCGGAACGCTGGGGTCGGGTGGGGTGAGGGTGCCGTCGTCGGTCCGGCGAGGACGGAACGGGTGGAGCGAAGGAACCGCGCGGTGGCGCGGGAATGCCTGTGACGCAGGCGTCCGGGCCTGGGGGACAGCCGGCCTGCGGAGGGTACCGAGGGCCGTCCGCCCGGACTGGGGATACCGTATGGCACCGCGTGCCAGTCGTAAAGACACTGCGTGCCATATTTTTCTTTTCAGTGTCACCTGGTGCGCGCAGGCAGGCAACAGCGGCCGCCCGGGTGCACCCGGACGGCCGCTGAACAGGGATTTCCCGGGGCGGGCGGACCTTCAGGCCCTGCGGAGGGCTTCCTCGATGCTGCGCAGGATCTGCGCGGGCGAGGCGTCCGTACGCGCCACCGCGACGACGACCTCGTCCTGCCGGGTCACCGTCGCGGGCCGGGCGGCCGCGCCGCGGGACGGTATCCGGCCCGCCCCGACACCGGTGCCGAAGGTCGCCTTGATGACGTCGAAGGCGTGCTCCAGCTGCGCCTCCACGTCACCCTTGCCGTCCGCCCGCAGCCAGCGGCGCAGCACGTGGTTGTGGGCGGCGACCACCGCGGAGGCCGCGACCTCGGCGAGCAGCGGGTCGTCGTCGCCGTACCCTTGCGCGCTCTCGTCGAAGTGGCCCAGCAGATAGCGGGTGAAGAGCCGCTCGTAGCGGGCCACCGAGGCGATCTCGCGCTCGCGCAGCGTCGGCACCTCGCGCGTCAGCCGGTAGCGCTCGACCGACACCTCCGGCAACTGCGCGTACATCCGCAGCACTTCGGTGATGCCGCGGCACACCGTGTCCAGCGGGTGCTCGTGCGGGTCGGCGGAGTCCAGCACCGCCTGCACGCGCACCAGCGTGTCGTCGTGGTCGGGGAAGATGGCCTCTTCCTTGGAGCGGAAGTGCCGGAAGAAGGTCCGCCGCGCCACGCCCGCCGCGGCGGCGATCTCGTCGACGGTCGTTGCCTCGTACCCCTGTGTGGCGAACAGGTGCATCGCGGCCGCCGCCAGGTCCTGCCGTACGCGCTGCCGCTGAGCTGCGGCGCGGGGGACGTTCGCGCCCTCGGGGACGCCGGACTTCGCGGACTGGGGCATGTGGGGAACGTAACACGGCGGACCGCCCCGCCCGGCACCCGGGGGAAAAGAGCCCCAGCTCCGGGCGGGAGGGGCCGCGTCCCCCACGGGTCTCCGGCGCGGGCGTCCGGCACGTCCGGGGCGCTCAGCGGCGGGCATACTCGCGGAAGCCGCGGCCGGTCTTGCGGCCCAGGCACCCCGCGGACACCAGATGCTCCAGCAGCGGCGCGGGCGCCAGGCCCGGGTCGCGGAACTCGTCGTGCAGCACCTGCTCGATCGCCAGCGACACGTCCAGGCCCACCACGTCCAGCAGCTCGAAGGGCCCCATCGGATACCCGCCGCCGAGCTTCATCGCCGCGTCGATCGCGTCCACGCTCGCGTAGTGGTCCTGGAGCATCTTCACCGCGTTGTTCAGGTACGGGAAGAGCAGCGCGTTGACGACGAAGCCCGCCCGGTCGCCGCAGTCCACCGGGTGCTTGCGGATCCGCGCGCACACCGCGTGCAGGGTGGCCCGCACGTCGTCGCCGGTCAGGACGGTGGAGACGACCTCCACCAGCTTCATCGCGGGTGCCGGGTTGAAGAAGTGCATCCCGGCGACGTCCTGCGGGCGCCCGGTCACCCGGGCGATCGCCACCACCGGCAGCGAGGATGTCGTCGTGGCCAGCACCGCGCCCGGCCTGCACACCTTGTCCAGCGTCCGGAAGAGCTCCTGCTTGACGAACAGGTCCTCGGCCACCGCCTCCACCACGAGGTCGGCCTCCGCCAGCTCGTCGTACGCCCCGGCGGCCGTGACCAGCGCCGCCGCGGCGTCCCGCTGCCCGGCGTCCAGCCGCCCCCGGGCCACCGCGCGGTCCAGCGCCGCCGCGACCCGGGCGACCGCCTGCTCGGCCTTCTCCGGGCTGCGCGCCGCCAGCCGCACCGGGAAGCCCGCCTTGGCGAAGACCTCGGCGATGCCCGTCGCCATCGTCCCCGACCCGGCCACGCCCACCGTGCGCACCTCGCGCGCGGGGGCCGCGTGCGCCGCCCCGCCCCGCGGGGTGCGCGGCTCGGGCACGACCGCGGAACTGCCCGGCGCCTCGTAGACGTAGAAGCCGCGGCCCGACTTGCGGCCGTGCAGCCCCGCCGCGGCGAGCTGGCGCAGCACGGGCGCGGGGGAGTGCAGCCGGTCGCGGGTGGCCTCGTACATCGCGTCCAGCACGGTGGTGGCGGTGTCGATGCCGATCAGGTCCAGCAGCGCGAGCGGGCCCATCGGCAGGCCGCAGCCCAGCCGCATCGCCGCGTCGATGTCCTCGCGGGTGGCGTAGCGCGCCTCGTACATCGCGGCCGCCTGGTTGAGGTAGCCGAACAGCAGGCCGTCGGCGATGAAACCGGGCCGGTCGCCGACCGGCACGGGCTCCTTGCCGAGGCTGCGCACGAGGGCGGTGACCGCCGCCGTGGTCTGCGGCGAGGTCAGCACGGTGGAGACCACCTCGACCAGCTTCATGGCCGGTGCGGGCGCGAAGAAGTGCAGGCCCAGCACCCGGTCGGGGCGGCCGGTCTCGGCCGCGAGCCGGGTCACGGACAGCGCGTTGGTGCCGGTCGCGAGAATCGCCTCCGGCTTCGCCAGCCGGTCCAGCGCCGTGATGACGTCCCGCTTGACGTCGTAGCGCTCGTCGACGACCTCGACGACCAGGTCCGCGGCGGCGGCCGCCCGCAGGTCGGGGAAGGTGCGGAAGCGGGCGAGCGCGTCGGCCCGCTCCTCCGCGGTGCAGCGCCCGCGCTCCACCGAGCGGGCCGTCGAGCGCTCCAGGGCGGCGACCGCGCGGCGGGCGGCGCCCGGGTCGATGTCCACGCCGATCACCTCGTGGCCGGCCCGGGTCATGACTTCGGCGATGCCGGTCCCCATGGTGCCCAGGCCCACGACGGCGACGACGGACGGGGGAGCGGCCTCGGGCGAGCCGGCGCCGGGCTGCGCGGCGGGCGCGGGGGACGCGGGTGACGAGGGGGACGCAGGAGGTGCGGAGGGACGGGACATCGCGTGACTCCAGACGCTGGGAAGCGCGGGCGCGCCGCGGCGCGCACGGCGGGATGAGGGTGGGTGGAGTCGCGGGGCAGCCGATGTGTGGGGGCGCGCCCGCGGGATACCCGGCCGGCCCTGTCCCGGGGCCGGGCCGCGATGATGCCGGACCGAACGTGGTCGTGCGGTGCGGGCGGCTGCGTCACCAGGCCGCCGTGCACGGTGCTTTCGAGAGTAACCGGCGAGTAACTTGAGCGCTACCCCTGCGCGCATGTGATCTGGACCGCCGACAGATGAGCGCGCGCAGGCGGGTCCGGGCCGCCGCCCGTACGCCCCCGTGGCGTACGCGCGGACCGGCCCGCACCCGCCCCGCGGGTCAGAGCAGCGTCAGCTGGGTGTCGCCCGGTCCGCTCCCGTCCTGCCCGCCCTCACGCGCACGGCCGGGCTCGCGCTCCGCTGCGGCTTCCCGCTCCGGTACGGCCCCGCGCTGCGCCTCGGGGCGGCGGAAGCCGCGGGCCGGGCCGCAGCCGAACTCGGCGGCGAACTCGTGCACCTGGCGGGTGATGCGGCGCTGGTACCACGTCGGCGCGTAGGCCCCGCCCGCGTACATCGTCTCGTAGCGCCGCACCAGGTGCGGGTGCTCGCGGGCCAGCCACGCCATGTACCACTCCCGCGCGCCCGGCCGCAGGTGCAGCACAAGCGGGGTCACGGATCCCGCCCCGGCGGCGGCGATCGCCCGTACCGTCGCCCGCAGCTGCTCCGGCGAGTCGCTGAGGAAGGGCAGCACCGGCGCCATCAGCACCGACGCCGGTATCCCGTTCTCCGCGAGGGTGCGGCAGACCGCCAGACGCGTCTGGGGGGAAGGCGTGCCCGGCTCCACGCTGCGCCACAGCTCGCCGTCCAGGAAGCCGACGGACAGCGCGATGGACACCTCGGTGACGCGGGCGGCCTGCCGCACCAGCTCCAGGTCGCGCAGGATGAGCGAGCCCTTGGTGAGGATCGAGAAGGGGTTGGCGTGGTCCCGCAGCGCCGCGAGGATGCCGGGCATCAGCCGGTAGCGGCCCTCGGCCCTCTGGTAGCAGTCGACGTTGGTGCCCATCGCTATGTGCTCGCCGCGCCAGCGCGGTGCGGCCAGTTCGCGGCGCAGCAGCTCCGGGGCGTTGGTCTTCACCACGATCTGGGTGTCGAAGTCGAGCCCGGTGTCCAGGTCCAGATAGCTGTGCGTCTTGCGCGCGAAGCAGTAGACGCACGCGTGGCTGCACCCGCGGTAGGGATTGACCGTCCACTCGAAGGGCATGCGCGAGGCGCCCGGCACCCGGTTCAGGATCGAGCGGGCGCGCACCTCGTGGAAGGTGATGCCGCGGAATTCGGGCGTGTCGAAGCGGCGGGTCACCGCGTCGGTGCCGAAGAGCGCGGCCGTCGCGTCCTCCCGCCCCAGCTGTTCCCAGCGCATCGCGCCCTCCCTGCGGTCGTCCGGTGTGCCGTGCTTCTCCACAATAGAACAAAGATTCGAAGATCGGGTGTGGTTGGCTTGTGCGGCGCGTCGCACGAAGAGCGCGCACGGACACGGACCGAGGAGAACCAATGGCGCTGGTCGAGGCCACCACCGAGCGGATCGTCGCCGCGGAGCCGGAGCGCGTCTACGCGGCTCTCGCCGACTACGCGGGCACCCGCGGCCGGGTGCTGCCTGAGCAGTTCAGCGAGTACGAGGTGCGCGAGGGCGGCGAGGGCGCCGGCACCCTCGTGCACTGGCGGCTCCAGGCCACGAGCAAGCGGGTGCGCGACTGCCTGCTGGACGTGACCGCGCCCGCCGAGCGGCAGTTGCTGGAGAGCGACCGCAACTCCAGCATGACCACCGCCTGGACGGTGACCGAGGAGGGCGCCGGCCGCAGCAAGGTCGTCGCCACGACCCGCTGGCAGGGTGCCGGAGGCGTCGGCGGCTTCTTCGAGCGCACCTTCGCGCCCAAGGGGCTCAACCGGATCTACGACGAGATCCTGGCGAAGTTCGCCGCCGAGGTCGAAGCGCGCGGCTGACGCGCCCGGGCCGCCGTCCGGCATCCTTGCCCCGCCTGTCACCCGGCCGGTTTCGCGATCTTTCACTGATACGGGTGGTTTTGCCTACTTCCTGAGAATCGCCGCGCCCCTGCTTCGTTGTCGCCTCATGGCGGAGACGGTGGCGGAGCAGGTGTGACGAGGGGAGTGACGGGTGGCAGGCAGTGCGCTCACGGCGCGGACGGCGGCACCGGCCGAGGACGGCGCGGGCGGCGGAACGGAGGACGAGGGGGAGCGGAGCGCGGCCCGCAGCCCCGCCCTGCGGCAGACCGCGGGCATCGCCGAGACCGTCGTGGACGGCGCCGAAGCGACCACCACGGTCGTCCTGCCGGCCGCGGACGGCGGCCCCCCGCCGGACACCGGTGACGAGGCGGAGCAGCCGGGCGGGGCCGCGCCCGTCGATCTGGCGCCGCGCCGGGTCCGGCTGGTCTTCGTGGGCCTCATGTTGGCCCTGCTGCTGGCCGCGCTCGACCAGATGATCGTGGCCACCGCGCTGCCCAAGATCGTCGGCGAACTGCACGGCCTGGACAAGATGTCGTGGGTCGTCACCGCCTACCTGCTGGCGTCCACCATCGGCCTGCCGATCTACGGCAAGCTCGGCGACCTCTTCGGCCGCAAGGGCGTCTTCCAGTTCGCCATCCTGACCTTCGTCGCCGGCTCCGCGCTGGCGGCCTGGTCCCGCTCCATGAACGAGCTGATCGCCTTCCGCGCCGTGCAGGGCATCGGCGGCGGCGGGCTCATGATCGGCGTCCAGGCGATCATGGCCGACATCGTCCCGCCCCGCGAGCGCGGGCGCTACATGGGCACCATCGGCGCCGCCTTCGGGCTCGCCTCCGTCGCCGGACCGCTGCTCGGCGGCTTCTTCACCGACCACGCCTCCTGGCGCTGGTGCTTCGCGATCAACATCCCCTTCGGTCTGGTCACCCTGGCCGTCATCGCGCTGGTGCTCAAACTGCCCAAACCGGCTGTCCGTCCCAAGCTGGACGTGCTGGGCGCGCTGCTGCTCGCCGCGGGCTCCACCTGCCTGGTGCTGCTCACCACCTGGGGCGGCGCCACGTACGGCTGGCGCTCCAAGGAGATCCTGGGCCTGGGCGCGGGCGCCGCGGGCTGCGCGCTGCTCTTCCTGATCGTCGAGCGGTACGCGGCCGAGCCCGTCATCCCGCTGCGGCTCTTCCGGGACGGCGTCTTCAACGTCACGGCCCTCATCGGCTGCGTCGTCGGCGTCGCCCTCTTCGGCGCCGCCAGCTACCTGCCGACCTTCCTGCAGATGGTCGACGGCGCGAGCGCCACCAGTTCGGGCCTGCTGATGCTGCCCATGATGCTCGGCGTCGTCGTCGCCTCCATCGTCGGCGGCCAGCTCATCAGCCGCACCGGGCGGTACAAGATCTTCCCCGTCCTGGGCGGCGCGCTGTCCGCCGTCGGCATGTGGCTGCTGTCGCTGATGGGCGCGGACACCCCGCAGGTCACCTACAGCGTCTACATGGCCGTGCTCGGCCTCGGCATCGGCATGGTGCTGCCGGTGCTGGTGCTCGCCGTCCAGAACTCCGTGCGGCCCTCCGACATCGGGGCGGCCACCAGCGCGAACAACTACTTCCGGCAGATCGGCGGCTCCGTCGGCGCCGCGATCTTCGGCACGCTCTTCGCCGACCGGCTCGGCAAGCGGCTCGCCGTCGAACTGCCGCACGGCGCCCGGCTGCCCGACCCGCAGTCGGTCACCCCGCAACTCGTCCGCACCCTGCCCGCCGCGGTGCGCGACGGCTACATCCGGGCATACGCCGACGCCATGCCGCGGATCTTCCTCTACCTGGTGCCGGTGCTCGTCCTCGGCTTCCTCTTCGCCTTCCTGCTCAAGGAGAAACCCTTGGTCACCCAGCACGGCCCCGGGGCCGCGACCGCCACTGCCACCGCGTACGACGGCCCCCTCGGCGGGCATCCGGACGGTACGGCGGGCGACGCGTCGCTGCCCGGCGCCCGCTCCGCCCCCTTCGCCGCGCCGCCGCACAGCGGGGTCGCCGTGTGCGGTACGGTCCAGCACTCCGACGGCAGCGGGGTCGGCCGGGCCGCGCTCACCCTCATCGACGGCACCGGGCGCCAGGTCGGCCGCGGCGCCACCGCCACCGACGGCCGCTTCGCGCTCAGCGCGCCCGGCGGCGGCAGCTACGTGCTCATCGCCGCGGCCGGCGGGCACCAGCCGCAGGCCGTCAGCGTCACCGTCGGCGAGCACCCGGTCGACCTCGACGTCGTCCTCGGCGGCGCCGGGCGGCTGGCCGGCGCGGTGCGCACCGCCGACGGCACACCGGTGCGGGAGGCCGTCGTGACCCTCACCGACGTCCGCGGAGACGTCGTGGGCACCGCCCGCAGCGGCCGCGAGGGCGAGTACGTCCTGGCCGAACTGGTCGCCGGCGAGTACACGCTGGCCGCGAGCGCCCCCGCGTTCCGGCCCGCCGCCCTCCCCGTCACCGTCCAGGCCTCCCGCGAGACCCGGCAGGACGTCGAACTCGCGGGCGGCGCGGTCCTGCGCGGCACCGTCCGCGCCCCCGGCGGCCGTACGGTCGAGGACGCGCGCGTGACCCTGCTGGACGCCGCGGGCAACGTCGTCGACTCCGTCACGACCGGCCCCGACGGCACCTTCCGCTTCGTCGACCTGGCGGCGGGGGAGTACACCGTCATCGCGGCGGGGTACCCGCCGGTGGCCACGGTCCTCCAGGTCGCGGGCGGCGGCCGCACCGAACGCGACCTCCAGCTCGGCCACCCGGACTAGCCCGCCCATACCCGAGCCCCCACCCGCGCGGGGTGAGCGTTTTCAGGGGCGCGGGGAACCGCGCGACAAGCCACATCCGTGGCGCGGGTCGTCACCGGCCCCGAGGGGCGTTCGGTCCTCCCCCAGCGCTCCGCCTGGGAGGTGCCCCCAGGACCACCGGCCGGTGGGTGGTTGCTCGCGCAGTTCCCCGCGCCCCTGCAAACGCTCACCCCCCCGCGGCAGCGGAAGCGCGCCGCCCGCGCGAGGGCGGAGGTCAGTTGCTGGGCTTGGGGCACTGCGTGCCCCGGATGTCCGTGTAGGAGCCGCCGATACGGTACGTACCGGCGGACGGCACGTACAGCCGCGTCCACTCCCCGTCCGCGGCAAGACACCCGTGCTGGTTGTCCTTCGCCCCCTCGATGCCGAGCACCGGCGACCAGGGGATCCTCAGCAGCACGCTGCCGGCGTTCGGCATGGAGACGGTCAGCTCGGCCGGTCCGGCCTCCTCGACCGTGGCCGGCGGGTCGGCGAGCGGCTGGACCTCGCCCGCGACCTTGAAGACCTGCCAGTTCTGGTCGCTCCACACCGGGTGGAGCCAGTCCGGGGCGGAGCGGACGATCTTCGCCTCGGCGACGGCGGCGCCGTCCGGCTCGTCGGCGGGCAGCACGACGTAGTAGACGCTCCAGTGCTCCAGCCACGCCTTGTACGTGTCGGCGTTGAGCGTGCCGTCGTAGAAGAGGGGGTTGCGCTCGACGTCGGCCTGCCGGTTCCAGCCGCGGGCCAGGTTGACGTAGGGGGACAGGCCCGAGGCCTCCCAGTGCGAGCGCAGCGGGACGACCTCGACGCGGCCCCGGTCGGCCTCGACCTTCTGGAGTTCGGCGATGAGCGGCGGGGCGTGCCGCACCGTGGAGGTGACGGCGGTGGTGTTGACCTGGTCCACGATCGGCTTGGTGACCTGCCAGGCCGCGATGCCGGCGAAGGCCAGCCACAGGGCCACCAGCCGGTAGCCGGTCCACTTGCTGTCGCGGGCCACGAGAAGCATCACCGTGCCGCCGAAGAGCAGCGCGAGGCGCTCGACGTTGCTCCCGATGGGGGAGGGGATGATCCAGGTCAGCGCGACGCCGACGGCGTAGAGCCAGGAGCCTGCGTGGACCTCGCGCCACCTGCGCGGCACCACCAGGGCGGTGACGACGGCGATGGCGAACGGGATGATCGCGAAGTACCAGGCGAAGGGCTGCACCCCGTAGAAGGGGAACAGCAGCGACGTCGCGCCGACGACCAGTGGCGGCACCGCGGTGAGCACGTAGGCGTCGACCCGGCGGCCGGTCAGGAACAGCGCGGCGGCCAGCACCAGGACGAACAGGCCCGCCACGGGGCTGCACATGGTGGCCAGCGCGGTCATGGTCGCGGCGGTGGCCAGCTGCGGGGAGCGGCCCCGCAGATTCTGCGCGGCCGGGAAGAGCACCAGCGTGGCGACCATCGCGAAGAGCATGCCGAGTGCGAAGGTGACCCGGCCGGAGACGACGTCACACCAAAGAGCGAACGTCGTCCACAGCACGGGCACCATCGGACGGCGGATGCCGGTGCGGACCAGGAGCGCCGCGCCGACCGTGCCGGACAGCGTGCCGGCGATCACCGCGGTCGTCCGCACGCCCAGCGCCGCCATGATGTACGGCGAGAGGATGCTGTAGGAGGCGGGGTGCATCCCGCCGTACCAGGAGAAGTTGTACGACGCCGACGGGTGGGCCCGTATGAAGTCGGTCCACGCATACTGCGCGGCCATGTCGCCGGAGTCCTTGGCGAGGTAGAAGGCCCAGAGCAGGTGAAGTACGGCGGCCACCGCGGTGGCCACGACGACCGGATGGCGTACGTTCACGCGGCGCAGCAGGTCCCTGGGTTTCCGTGAAGCGGAAACCCGCGCAGGCTGCCAGGTCGTCACAAGGCCTCTTCCGTCAGGGGGCGGTTGCGTTGCCCCGGCCGGGCGCTTCCGGCGGGGTCGGACCCCGACGCTCCAGCGGCCCGGATCGGAGTTCGAACACAGACTTCGGACGCTAGCACGCCGCGTGCGGTTGCTCGCGCGCGGGCGTACGCCGGATTCAGCGGTTGCGGCCCGCGCCACACGCTACCGGTCGTACCGTGGTATCGGCATCGCAGATCTTGCGCCGTACGGGTGGCCTCACCTGCCGGTGAAGGGGTCCGCGGCTGCCGGGGGAAGGAGCCCGACCCAGCATGGACGCCCGTATTCCGCCGGATTTCTCCGGCCGGATCCCGCTCGCGGTGATCGTCGTGGACGCGGCGGGCACGGTGTCGCACTGGAGTACGGGGGCGCGCCGGCTCTTCGGCCCCTCCCGGGTGGAAGCCGTGGGACGCCCGGCCGCCGACCTGCTGCCGGTGGCCGGCGCGCTGGAGAGCGCGGCGCCCCAGGAGCCCGCGGGCGGACCCGCGTACCCGTCCGGCGGCGGACCGGACCTCGGCGGGCTGGGCGAACTTGGAGGACTGGGGGATCTCGACGATCCGCTCACCGGCGCGGGCCCCTACCCCACGGCGGGCCGGGCGCGGCTCTTCGGCGAGAAGCCCGCGCCGGGCGAGGCGCTCGACGTGCTCTGGTGGGCCTATCCGCTGGTCGGCCCGGGGCCCGAGCGGCTGCTGGTGCTGGCCGCGGACGCCGCCCCGCTGCTGGCCGCGCTGCCCGGCGCCGCGCAGGCGGCCGGCCCGGCGGAGGAGGGCGAGGGGGCGGGGGCGGCGCCGCGCGTCGCGCCCGGCTTCGCCCTGCACACCGAATTTGCCGAGGCCGACGAGCTGGCCGGGCAGCTGCCGGAGATCCTGCCCGGGATGAACCCGCTGGACAGCGCGCGAGTCGTCGCCCAGGTGCTGGAGCTGGGCTACCCGGTGCTGGAGATCAGCCGGCACGAACGGGTGCCGGTCACGCCGGACTGGGGTGTGCCGCGCCGGGTCGAGCGGCAGGCGCGGCGGCGGGCCGCGCGGCAGGCGGCCGCGGCCGACCCCCGCTCCGTACCGGTCGAGGACCTGGCGCCGGACCTGGAGCACGCGGCGGTGCGCGAGCGCCTGGAGTTCCTCAACGAGGTCAGCCGCCGGATCGGCACCTCGCTGGACCTGGCCCGTACCGTCGAGGAGGTCAGCCAGGCGGTCGTGCCGCGCTTCACGGACGTCGCGGGCACCTATCTGCGGGAGCAGGTGCTCGCGGGCGAGGGCTTCCCGGACGGGCCGCCGGACGTCACCACCATGTGGTACCGCGTCGCGGTCGAGCACACCGACGAGCCGGGCCGCTGGGACGACGTCGTGCCGGTCGGCGAGTCGATGCCCTTCCCCGCGCAGACCCCCTTCTTCCAGTGCATGACCACCGGCGAGCCGGTGCTCGTGCCGCGCATCGGCGAGGAGCTGGGCCGCGCCATCGCCGAGCAGTTCCCCAAGCGCGACATCAGCCCGCTGATCACCCACCGCTCCATGCTGGTCGTGCCGCTCAAGGCGCGCGACGTGGTGCTGGGCTTCATGATCCTGCTGCGGCACCGCGAGCGGCCGCCGTTCGACGACATGGACCGGGTGACCGGCGCCGAGCTGGCCGCCCGCGCCGGGCTCGTGCTGGACAACGCCCGCATGTACACGCACCAGGAGAACGTCGCCGACACCCTCCAGGACAGCATGCTGCCGCACATCCCGCCGCGGATGCCCGGCTGCGACGTGGCGACCCGCTACCTGCCCGGCACCCGCCTCGGCCGGGTCGGCGGCGACTGGTTCGACGCCGTCAAGCTGCCCGGCTCGCGGCTCGCGCTGGTCGTCGGCGACGTCATGGGCCACGGGCTGAACTCCGCGGCGATGATGGGCCAGTTCCGTACCGCCGTGCAGACCATGGCGCAGCTCGGCCTGCCGCCCGCGCAACTGCTGCGCACCCTGGACGACCTCGCGCAGCGGCTCGGCGAGCAGTACCTGGCGACGTGCCTGTACGCCGTGTACGACCCGGTGGAGTCCGAGGTGCTGATCGCCAACGCCGGGCACATCCCGCCGGTGCTGGTGCGCGCCGCGGACGGCCGCAGCGAGCTGCTGGAGCTGCCGACCGGTGCGCCGCTCGGCGTCGGCGGGGTGCCCTTCGAGACGGTGCGCGTCCCCGTCGCGCCCGGCGACCGGCTGGTGCTGTGCACCGACGGGCTGGTCGAGGTGCGCGGGCAGGACATCGGAGCGGGCCTGGCCGCGCTGTGCGAGAGCGCGGCGCACCCGGCCGCGTCCATGGACGACGCGTGCGACACCGTCATCCGCGCGCTGAACCGGCGCGGCGGCCGGGGCGACGACGTCGCCCTGCTGATGGCCCGGCTGAACGGCATCTCCCGCTCCGACGTCGCCGAGTGGGAGCTGGCCGCCGAGCCGCGCGAGGTCGCCCGGGCCCGCGCCCTGGTGCGCGGGCGGCTGCGCGAGTGGCGGCTGCCCGAGACGGCCGAGACCGCGGAGCTGCTGGTCGGCGAGGTCGTCACCAACGCGGTACGGCACGCGCACGACGGGCCCGTGCGGCTGCGGATGGTGCGGGCGGACGACGCGCTGCTGGTGGAGGTGTCCGACGACGACCACGGGGTGCCGGTGCTGCTCAGCGCGGGTCCGCAGGACGAGGGCGGGCGCGGGGTGCGGATCGTGAGCAGGCTCGCGCGCGAGTGGGGCACCAGCCGCTCCGCGCGGGGCAAGACGGTGTGGTTCGAGCAGGCCCTCCGGTAGGCGCGGCGGGCCCCGCCCGCCCACCGGCGAGTTCGTAGGTCACGGCGTGGGGAGTGTGGTCGCGTGAACGTCTCCGGCAAGTACGCGAAGGTGTGGGAGAGCTTCTGGGAAGCCGCCCCCGGCGGGCGCGGCGGCGTCCTGTGGGACGCGGAGCCGGAGCTGACGGTGGGCCGGCACCTGGCCCACTTCGCCGCACACTTCGACCCCGGCCTGCCGCTGGTCGACCTCGGCTGCGGCAACGGCACCCTGACCCGCTGGCTGGCCGGACGCTACGACCGAGTCGTCGGTGCGGACCTCGCGCACGCCGCCGTCGCCCGCGCCGCCCGCGACGACCCGCACGGGCTGGCCGCCTACCAGCAGCTCGACGCCGTCGACACCGACGCGGTGCGCGCCCTGCACGACGAGCTGGGCGACGCCAACGTCTACCTGCGCGGCGTCCTGCACCAGAGCGAGCCCGCCGACCGCGCCCGGCTGGTCGACGGCATCGCCACCCTCACCGGACACCGCGGCCGGGTCTTCGCCGTGGAGCCGGCCGAGGCTGCCAAGGGGGTGCTGCTCACCATCGCGCAGGACCCCGCGGGTCCGCCGCCCAAGCTGGGCGCGGTCCTCGCGCACGGCATCGCGCCCGGCGAGGTCGCGGACGCCGCGCTGCCCGGCTACTTCGCCGCCGCGGGCCTGACCGTGCTCGCCGCGGGCGAGGAGCCGCTGGTGACCGCGGAGTTCCGTAGCGACGGCGCCAGGATCGAGCTGCCGTCACAGTGGCTGGTGGCGGGGATGGCCGCGTAATGTGACCTCGCATGCGGAAGATCCTCGTCTCGGCCGACATGGAGGGCGCCACCGGCGTCACGTGGCCGGCCGACGTGCTCCCCGGCACCGAGCAGTGGCAGCGCTGCCGGCACATGTTCACCTCGGACGTCAACGCCGCCGTCGCGGGCTTCCTCGACGCGGGCGTCGACCAGGTGCTCGTCAACGAAGCCCACTGGACGATGCGCAACCTGCTGCTGGAGCAGCTGGACGAGCGCGCGGAGATGCTCACCGGACGGCACAAGGAGCTGTCCATGGTCGAGGGCGTCCAGCACGGCGACATCGACGGCATCGCCTTCGTCGGCTACCACACGGGCGCCGGAACCGAGGGCGTCCTCGCCCACACCTACCTCGCCAACTCGATCACCGGCGTGTGGGTCAACGGCGAGCCCGCGAGCGAGGGGCGGCTCAACGCCCTGGTCGTCGCCGAGTACGGGGTCCCCGTCGTCCTCGTGACCGGCGACGACCGCACCGGCCTCGACGCCCGCTCGTACGCCCCGCAGGCCGTGACCGTCGCCGTCAAGGACTACGTCTCGCGGTACGCCGCCGTCTGCCGCCCGCCCGCCAGGACCGCCGCCGACATCCGCGCCGGGGCCGCGCGGGCCGCGGCCCTCGCCGTACGCCACGAGCCCGTGCAGGCGGGCCCGTTCACGGTGGAGCTGGAGTTCGACGCGTGGCACCTGGTCGGAGCGGCGACCGCGGTCCCCGGTGTCGAGCGCACCGGCGAGCGGCGCGTCACGTACACCCTGCCGACGATGTACGCGGCGCTGCGGGCCTTCAAGGCCGTCACGACGCTGGTCTCGCAGGCGGTGGAGGAGCAGTACGGCTGACCGCCGCGGGGCGGACCCGGGGCGTACGACGACAGAAGCGGGAGCGGCATGGCTGAGCAGGCACGGGGGGCGGTCCGGGAGCGGTCCGGCGGCGTGGACGACACCGCGCTCGCCGAGGTCGAGCGTTTCACCAGCGACCTGATCCGGCTGGACACCACCAACCGCGGCGGCGGCGACGGCAACGAGCGCCCCGCCGCCGAGTACGTCGCCGAGCAGCTCGCCGGGGCGGGACTCGCACCGCGGATCCTGGAGCGCGCGCCCGGCCGCAGCAACGTCGTCGCCCGCCTGCCCGGGGCCGACCCCGGCGCGGACGCGCTGCTGCTGCACGGCCACCTCGACGTGGTGCCCGCAGAACCCGCCGACTGGACCGTGCACCCCTTCTCCGGCGAGATCCGCGACGGGGTCGTCTGGGGCCGTGGCGCCATCGACATGAAGAACGCGGTCGCGATGACGCTGGCCGTCGTCCGCTCCTGGGCCAGGACCGGGCACCGCCCCGCCCGCGACGTCGTCCTCGCCTTCACCGCCGACGAGGAGGACAGCGCCGCCTACGGCTCCGACTTCCTCGCCACCGAGCACGCCGCCCTCTTCGAGGGCTGCACCGAGGGCGTCAGCGAGTCCGGCGGCTACACCTTCCACGCCGGGGACGGCCCGGACGGCACGCCGCTGCGCATCTACCCCGTCGCGGCCGGGGAGCGCGGCACCTCCTGGCTGAAGCTCACCGCGCGGGGCACCGCGGGCCACGGCTCCAAGATCAACCACGCCAACGCGGTGGCCCGGCTCGCCGCCGCCGTCGCCCGCATCGGCGAGCACCGCTGGCCGGTCCGGCTCACCCCCACCGTCGAGGCCGCGCTCACCGGACTGGCCGCCGTCCACGGCGTCACCGCGGGCCCGGCCGACCTCGCCGACCCCGACGCGCTGCTCGACCGGCTCGGCGCGTCCGCCCAGTTCGTGCGGGCGACCGTCCGCAACAGCGCCAACCCGACGATGCTGGAAGCCGGTTACAAGGTCAACGTGATCCCCGGCAGCGCCACCGCCCACGTCGACGGCCGTGTGGTGCCCGGCGGCGAGGAGGAGTTCCGCGCCACCCTGGACGAGCTGACCGGGCCCGACGTGGAGTGGTCCTACCACCACCACGAGGTGCCGCTCACCGCACCCGTCGACACGCCCGTCTTCGCCGCCATGCGCGAGGCACTGCTGCACTTCGACCCCGGGGCGCACGTGGTGCCGTACTGCATGTCCGGCGGCACCGACGCCAAGCAGTTCTCCCGGCTGGGCATCACCGGCTACGGCTTCTCGCCGCTGCGGCTGCCGCCCGGCTTCGACTACCAGGCGCTCTTCCACGGGGTGGACGAGCGGGTGCCCGTCGACGCGCTGCACTTCGGGGTGCGCGTCCTGGACCGGTTCCTGCGCGGGACCGGCACGACCGAGGAGAGGACCGTATGAGCAGCGGCACCTACGGGGAGTGGGAATCGCCGATCGACGCGGCGACCGCCGCCTCCCACGACGGACGGCCCGACGACCTCGGGCTGATCGGCGCCGACCTGTGGTGGACGGCCCCGCGCCCCGCCGAGGGCGGCCGCCGCGCGCTCGTACGGCGCCGCCCGGACGGCACCGAGGAATGCCCGCTGCCCGCGCCCTGGAACGTCCGCAACCGCGTCATGGAGTACGGCGGCACCCCGTGGGGAGGCGCGGTCGTCGGCGGTGAGCCGCTCGTCGTCTTCACCCACCAGGCCGACCAGCGCCTCTACGCCTTCCACCCGGACCGCCCCGGCGAACAGCCCTACCCGCTCAGCCCGGTCTCCGCCGTCGGCGGCGGGCTGCGCTGGACAGAACCCGTCGTGCACGCCGAGCGCGGCGAGGTCTGGGCGGTGCTGGAGGAGTTCACCGGGGAGGGCCCCGCCGACCTGCGGCGGCTGCACGCCGCCGTCCCGCTCGACGGCTCCGCCGCCGAGGACCGCGCCGCCGTCCGCGAGATGGGCCCCGTCGAGCACCGCTTCGTCACCGGGCTGCGCCCGTCACCCGACGGCGGCCGGGCGGCGTGGATCGCCTGGGACCACCCGCGCATGCCCTGGGACGGCACCGAACTGCGCGTCGCCGACCTGCGCGGCGACGGCACCCTCGGCCCCGCCCGCACCCTCGTCGGCGGGCCCGAGGAGTCCGTCGCCCAGGTCGAATGGGCGCCGGACGGCACGCTGCTCGCCGCCACCGACCGCACCGGCTGGTGGAACCTGCACCGCGTCGACCCGGACACCGGCGAGGCGGTCAACCTGTGCCCGCGCGAGGAGGAGTTCGCCGGGCCCCTGTGGCGGATCGGGGCGCGCTGGTTCGCGCAGGTCGAGGGCGGTCCGATCGCCGTCCTGCACGGCGTCGGCGCGCAGCGGCTGGGCATCCTCGACCCGGCGACCGGCGAGATCACCCAGCCGCTCGGCCACTGGACGGAGTGGACCCCGACCCTCGCCGTCGCGGGCGGTCAGGTCGTCGGCATCGCGGCGAGCGCCCGCAGTGCCCACGAGATCGTCCACGCCCCCGCCGTCCCGCACGCCCGGGTCGAGATGCTCACCGGCGCGCACCACGACACCGTGGACCCCGCCTACCTGCCCGAGCCCGAGGCCCGCGTCTTCACCGGCCCCGGCGGGCGCGAGGTGCACGCCCACGTCTACCCGCCGCGCCACCCCGACCACCCCGACGCCACCGCCGACGGCCCCGCCCCGTACGCGATCTGGGTGCACGGCGGCCCGACCAGCCGCACCCAGATGGTCTACGACCTGGAGGTCGCCTACTTCACCTCGCGCGGCATCGGCGTCGCCGAGGTCAACTACGGCGGCTCCACCGGCTACGGCCGCGCCTACCGCAACCGGCTGCGCGAGCAGTGGGGTGTCGTGGAGGTCGAGGACTGCGTCGCCGTCGCCGAGGGCCTGGTCACCGAGGGCGCCGCCGACCCGCGGCGGCTGGCGATCCGGGGCGGCAGCGCGGGCGGCTGGACCAGCGCGGCCGCCCTCACCACCGTGTCCACCTTCGCGTGCGGCGCGATCAGCTACCCGATTCTCGACCTGGCCGGCTGGTCACCCGCGGGCGGCGAGACCCACGACTTCGAGTCCTGGTACCTCGAATCCCTCGTCGGTCCGCACCTGGAGGTGCCCGAGCGCTACCACGAGCGCTCGCCCGTCCACCACAGCGACCAGGTCACCGTGCCCTTCCTGCTCATGCAGGGGCTCGACGACCCGATCTGCCCGCCCGTGCAGTGCGACCGCTTCCTCGAAGCGCTCGCCGGACGCGACCTGCCGCACGCCTACCTCGCCTTCCCCGGCGAGAGCCACGGCTTCCGCCGCCTCGACACACTGGTGACCTGCCTGGAGGCCGAACTGTCCCTCTACGGCCAGGTCTTCGGCTTCCGCCCGCCGGGTGTCCCGGTACTGGACCTCACCCCGTGACCGCGCGGCCCCGCAGGCTGGTCCCGGGCGACCGGGTCGGCATCGTCGCGCCCGCGGGGCCCGTACCGGCCGGCATGCTCGCGGAAGGGCTCGCCGAACTGCGCGCGTGGGGCCTGGAACCCGTCCTCGCCCCGCACGTCCTCGACACCCACCCCTCCGGCTACCTCGCGGGCGCCGACCGGGCCCGCGCCGAGGACCTGCGCGACGCGTGGTGCGACCCGGACCTGGCCGCCGTGATCTGCGCCCGCGGCGGCTACGGCACCCAGCGCATGGCCGACCTCGTCGACTGGGACGCGATGGCGGCGGCCGACCCCAAGGTCTTCGTGGGCTTCAGCGACGTCACCGTGCTGCACGAGGCCTTCGCGACCCGGCTGGACGTGGCCACCCTGCACGGCCCGATGCCCGGCACCCCCGGCTTCCTCGCCGACGCGGCGGGCCGCGAGCACCTGCGCCGCACCCTCTTCGCCCCCGAGGAGGCCCAGGTGCTGCACGTCCCGGCCGCCACCGCGCTGGTGCCCGGCCGCGCCACCGGCGTCACGATGGGCGGCTGCCTCAGCCTCCTCGCCTCCGACCTCGGCACCCCCACCGGCCGCCCCTCCGCGGCGGGCGGCATCCTCTTCCTGGAGGACACCGGCGAGGAGCCCTACCGCCTCGACCGCTTCCTGACCCAACTCCTGCGCAGCGGCTGGCTCGACGGCGTCGCAGCCGTCGTCCTCGGCTCCTGGGAGGCCTGCGGCCCCTACCCCGACCTCCGCCGCCTCTTCCTCGACCGCCTCGCCCCCCTGTCCGTCCCCATCCTCGAATGCCTCCCCTTCGGCCACTCCCTCCCCACTCTCACCATCCCTCTCAACACCCCCGTCACCCTCGACACCCCCACCTCCACCCTGACCTTCCCCCCACCCCTGACCTAGCCCTCGCCCCGCCAGGGGCGCGAGCAGCCCCCGCCGGCCTGAGGTGAGGTACGTACCTGTGCGGGTACGGCGGCGCGGTCCGGGGCGCGGGGAACTGCGCGAGCAACCCCTACGGGCCTGAGGTGTGGTACGTACCCGTGCGGGTACGGCGGCGCGGTCCGGGGCGCGGGGAACTGCGCGAGCAACCCCTACGGGCCTGAGGTGTGGTACGTACCCGTGCGGGTACGGCGGCG